>DIYH01000027.1 GCA_002435755.1 Flammeovirgaceae bacterium UBA6059 | reverse complement strand
AAATTTTCGCAAGCCATACTTGTTTTATCTAATGCCATGGCGCTTTCCGCCAGTATCCTGTAATTGAACACACTGTCAGGCCAGATCTGTACAGACCAACTAGTGGCATCAATGGCACGCTGATATTCACCTGTTTTATAGTAGGCATCTGCAAGTCCGCAGTACAGGTCGTAATGTTTTTTGGGGATGACCCTGGCATTGATCAACAAGGGATAAGCCTTACCATAAATGGCCTCATAGTCATTGATCGCTATGCGATTGCCCCATTCATAGTAGGTAAGTGCTCTACCATAGTCACCAAGCTTATCTGTGAATATGCGAGCAATACGTAGTAGTATGTCAATATCACGCACACCACTATTTAGAATATTGCGCAGATGCTGAAGCGCCTTTTGCGTCTTACCAGCGCCAAGGTATGTCTCCGCCAAGAGCTTTTGGTGTTGAACAGTACGCGTTACAGAATAACCGTCAACCAATCCGAAGTTAGTTAAAGCACGATCATACTGCTGAGCTTCAAAATACTGTAAACCTTCGGCGTAGATATCTTCAATGATCTTGGAGCGATACTCATCAATGTCCTTTTCTCCTTTTCTTAAACTGCCAAGACTGTTGATCAGGGTTAAAGTGAGTGAATAGTTGCCTCGGCCAAAGGCTGCTTTAGCAGACTCAAATGTAGACCGGCGCTCAGCCATCTGCTCCTGATACATCTGCTCTTTATACCAGTCATTGACTGTGATGACGATCATCACTATCGAACCTACGGTTACCGCAAAAATGAATGCGAACAATGTAGCCCGAAGGTTTTCTTTGGATAAGACTTGCTTGTTGTAGTCAGGTGGTCGGTATTTAGGCCGCTGATGAAAACCTTTGCCTGGATGTGGCGGACGTTGATAAGTAGGTTCGGTGAAGCGGGCTTCTCCATACTTGAGCTTGAGGTCGTATCGAGCTCTGGCATAGGGATCAGAAAGCGTCTGATAAGCATTGTTAATCTCCTTGAATAATTCCTCGGTCTCGGGATTTTTGTCCGGATGAAAGTGAACGGCCTTTTTCTTGTAAGCCTTCTTGATCTCTTCGTCAGAAGCCGAGCGATGAATTCCTAGTAGCTGATAATAGTCGACCAAAGTGATTTACCGATAGGTAGCAATGTAGTACTAACGATAAAACTAAGAAATAGTGAATAGGACCAGAGTTTTTTTACCAAAGACTGATAAGTCTACTGGACAGTCCAAACTCGACATATTGTTCGATAGGAGGATTATGGTAAACGTGTACATTCATTAAACCGAGGGAGCGGATGAGCAGCTTATCATCACTTCTCGTTATTCGGCCGATGAACTCACCCAACCCTGAAACTTCATATTCATCAACATGATGCACTGGTATATAAATGTTGACTTGGTATGCATCAGTGAAAAATAGTTGCTTCCAGCACCGACTAAGAGTATAGGCATCAGACTTGATATGTAAAGTGTTACTGGCTAACTGTAGTTCAATTCCCTTGATCACTTTTTCAGGACCTTCTATGGTTATCATAGAATCAGGCGAATCGATAAAATAGACTGTTCCAGGTACAGCCATAATGATTTCTTCGAAAACACCTTTGGTGTGACGTTTCATGATCGGAGAGTCTGGCTGGGTCAGTTGGCGGAACTCAAGATAGATAGAGGTGCCAATCCCGAAGATCAGGAGTAGGTAAATGAATAGTTGATTTTTAAAACGTGATTTCACAACACCTATATGATGCCAACTAACCCCAACTCGTTGCACGCACACTGATAAAAATGTTAATTTGTTTTCCGCAATCAGCATAGAAGTCTGATCACACATTGCATAACATGTCCAAGCCTAGTAATAGTGAGAAAATCATATTACCTGAGAAGTACTACCTGGACTATTTCAGGTATGTTGTTTCCTTTATAAGGGATATGTACCCTACTATGCTTGGCCCTCAGGAGGAGTTTTTCGAACAATTCGAACAGCTGAGCGAACAGGCACAATGCCTATATCTCCGCCTTAACGGACGTAAGGGACATTATTTCAGACCTTCGAAGCTCAACTATGATGAGATTCCCGATAGGTCCATAACCGTGGATGAGTTACTCGATCAGCAGTTCATACGACTGGCTGGCGAGGAGGACCTGCCGGAATTGATCACATCGATCTTTACCAAACCGGAACTCTATCAATGGCTCCAACTACAAGGGTTAGAAGGCTTGCATGTCAAAAATTCGCCGAGAGCTACTATAGAATCCTTGGCCTGTAATCATTTTGATGTTTCTGCTGTACAGGCCTACGACCAGGTGATCGTCCAAGAGCAGGTGGCCCATATGGAGATGATCAAGATAATGTTCTTTGGAGACCCCTATGGCGATCTTAATCAGTTTGTAGTGCGTGATGTTGGCAATGTCAGAATACCTCACCGTAAACAAGAAAACTTCAAGCCTATTTTCGACTGTCGAGACCAAATGGATGAGCTCTGGCAGGTACTACAATGGTATCGGGAGTTTAAGCTGATGCAGGAAGAGGAATATGTAGCAGAGGAGGTTTGGCAGTGGTTGGAGGATAAACAATCCATCTTGGCTCAGGTATATGATACCAGCAGAGTGGTGGCGGATAAATTCCTGCTAAGGGTCGGACAGCAACTGGAACGTGAAGAAATGCTGAACGAAGCGACACTGGTCTATGGGTGGTCAAAACGCCCCGAAGCTTTTGAGAGGAAACTGAGGTCACTAGTCAAGCTGGGAGAAACGGATCAGGCTTACGAATATGCCTCCGAACTATCCTCAAATGGAGTCAACGCCAGCCTTAAACTCCTGGGCAGGGACTACTTAAGAAAGCATGGTGATGGTCGGATACGACGAAGTACTACAGAGCGTATTAGTCAGGCCCAATTGATAGATGTTCAATACTCTTATGAAGAGCGTATTGAGACACTGGTCATGAATCATTTGTCAGAAAAGGGCTATTCAGGTTTTTTTTCAGAGAATTTCATTTGGAGGAGCTTGTTTGGTTTGATCTTTTGGGACCAACTCTATGCAGAAGACGCAGTGATGAACCAGCCTTTGCAGCGGCTCCCGTCTGACATATATTCTGGTTTTTATAATGAGCATCGTTATGAACTAGAGGATCACCTGGGTCAATTCGATACTATGGAAGCGTTAAGTCGATGGGTGCAGGATAGATATGCTGCCGTGGAAGGAGAAAGTAATCCTTTTGTGTTCTGGCATGACAATATGATGGAATACATTCAAGGGTTCATGACGTGGTTAAATGCCGATCAGGTAAAGCAGGTAGTTCTTGAAATGGCTAAGAATCCCAAGGAAAACTGTACTGGTTTTCCGGACCTTTTTGTCTACAATGAGTCTGAATACTCATTTTATGAAGTAAAGTCTCCTAACGACCACCTATCCCCACAACAATTGTTTTGGATAGACTTTTTTGAAGATCAGGATATCAACGTTGACATATTAAGGACCCGTTGAGTAGTGTATGAAGTGGCTAATAGGTCTTATTGTCGTTTTGATCATACTTGGATTGGTATCACTGATCACCAGTATCTTCAATGGCGTGTCAATCGCGATAGTAGTGTTTCAGGCGGCCTATTTGATGATGCTATTTACTTTGCTTTACATTTTTTGGAAGAAGGCAGGGGATGCAAAATAGTTGTCAATCAGCACTATGTTGCCAGCAACGCTAAGCGTCATGTACGAGAAATAATCTACTCGTCTAATTAAGACCTTAGATAATATCTAATTTTGTGACATAATTGGTCCTGTATGAAAGTATTGATGCTAGGCTGGGAGTACCCTCCCCAGATTTCCGGAGGATTGGGGATAGCGAGTCATGGAGTGGCAAGTGGCTTAACACAGTCAGGTGTCAGTATTGATTTTGTGCTACCGCAAACCAAAGGACTCAAATCAACAAAGCGACTACAGCTATTGAACGCCAATGATTTTCCTGCTAAGGGAATCAAGATCAAGGAAGTGCTCGAAGAGATCTCCCAGGATATAAGTATGTTGAAAATCGGTACGCAACTGATGCCATATCTGACGACCGAGGAGTTTGAGCAAGTCGCAAGGAAAACGGTTAAAAAACCTATCAAGACTGAATTGGCAGAGGAAGTAGTACTCAAGAAATTCAATCTCAAGGGAGGGTATGGGCCGGACTTGTTACAAGAGATAGCAAAATACGCTCTAGCTGTGACCAATGCTTGTCAGGGCCGCCGCTATGATATCATTCACGCTCATGATTGGATGACCTTCGAGGCTGGAGTCATGGCCAAAGCAGCCAGTGGAGCTGGGCTCGTTCTGCATGTCCATTCTACAGAGTTTGATCGTAGCACTTATCATATCGATCCGGCGATTTTTGAATTAGAGCAAAAAGGGCTACAGCAGGCAGATTGTGTAATAGCCGTTTCCGATAGGGTCAAAAAGACACTCGTCAAAAACTACGGGCTGAAATCATCCCAAATACATGTTGTGCACAATGCTGTTGCCGCGACTGACGTAAAGCATAGAGTTAAACCAAGGACTGTCAAGCAAAAACCCAAAGTACTCTTTGTTGGTCGACTTACAGATCAAAAAGGACCTTCCAGGTTTATAGACATTGCTTTTGAACTATCTCATGCCGTACCTGGAACAAGCTTTACAATCACAGGTGATGGATATCTGAGAGGTGAACTGGAACAAAAAGTTAAAGATTTACAATTGGCAGATGAGGTAGACTTCACAGGTTTTCTTTCACATGCTAAGACACTTAAGCTGATGAGTACGCACGACCTACTACTCATTCCATCTATTACCGAACCTTTCAATCTTGTGTCGCTCGAAGCTGCGCTGACCGGATTGCCTATGATCATATCAAGAGAAGCCGGTGTGTCAGAATTAGTAAGATCGCTGAAAACTATACCCTATTGGGATACCCATACCTGGGTGAAAGAAGCGACTGTGCTGCTGGAAAGACCCTCAAAAGCCACCCAGCTTGCAGATCGTGTAATGAAGGAAGTCAAGCGGCTGAACTGGAAGTTGGTAGGTGAGCAAGTCAAGGAAATCTACGCTGAGCTCAAATAGCCAATAGGTATGTTGAGTTTTTGGGAAAAGCAATCCTACCTGGACTATGATTATGCGGTGATAGGTGCGGGTATCACAGGCCTCTCTACGGCTATTTCTTTAATGGAAAGGAGCTCTCAATCAAAGGTAGTGGTCATTGAGCGCAGTGTGATACCTACGGGGGCAAGTACTAAAAATGCTGGCTTTGCATGCTTTGGTAGTTTAACGGAGCTGTTGGCGGACGTAGAAGCCATGGGAGAGGAGGCGATGTTAAGCCTTGTTGAATCTCGATGGCAGGGCCTGGAACTACTACGGGCACGTCTGGGAGACCGGACCATTGATCTGCAAGTCAAGGGAGGTTATGAATTGATCTCTAGCCACAATGTTGGATGTGTTGGGCAATTGCATCATGTAAATGATCTATTGTCAACCTACTTTAACACTCCAGTTTTCGAGCTAAAGGATGAGTTGATCCATTCATTTGGGTTTAACATTTCTCAGGTTAGTCATTTGATTTACAATCAGTTTGAGGGGCAGCTTGATACGGGTCGCATGATGAGGACACTTCAGGCTAAAGCCCAGGAATGTGGTGTAGAAATCATCCTGAATACGAAGGTTGAACATATTGAAAACAGCAGGATTCAAATCTCACAAGAGCATGGGCACAACCTGGAGATAAAAGCTGATCAGGTGGCGATCTGTACCAATGCTTTCACCAAAGCGCTGATGCCGCAACTGGAACTCAATCCGGGGCGAGGACTGGTACTTGTCACCAAACCTCTTACCGATCTGCCATTCGAAGGCACGTTTCACATGAATCAAGGCTATGATTATTTCCGTGATTATTACGGTAGGATCATCTATGGAGGCTGCCGCGACATAGTATTTGAGGAGGAGGCTACCGACCAATTTGGCATCAATCAAAAGATATTAGACCAACTCCAACATCGGCTTAAGAACATCATACTTGGGCATGACAGGTTTGAGATCGATCATGTCTGGTCAGGGATCATGGCATTTGGTGAAGACAAGAGGCCTGTTGTAAAGCGAATAGATCAGCACACTGTGGCCGGAGTTAGATTAGGAGGCATGGGTGTAGCACTTGGGAGCCTGATTGGGCAGCAGTTGGCAGAAATGATGCTAAAACCACAATAGAGCATTTTTTTATTACCTTTCGCGTTTCGACCTGGATTACAAAACATCTTTGATGGATAAAGAGAAACGCCAGCCTTCTCTAATAGAGGCCTTTATTCCGATTATTTTCCTGATCATACTGCTGTCTTTTAATGTGAGTATTTTCGGAGATGATGCATTGTCCGGTAGCAATCAGATTGTGCTTATACTTTCTACTGCTGTAGCTGCCGTGGTGGCCGGGAGACTCGGTTATTCCTGGAATGAGTTGCAGGAGGGCATTGTTAAGAGCATTAGTTCTGCAATGACTTCTTTGTTGATCCTGCTATTGATAGGGTCCCTCGCAGGCACATGGCTTATCAGTGGTATCGTACCCGCAATGATCTATTATGGATTGCAAATACTCAGTCCTGGTATCTTCCTTTTTGCTGCGTGTGTGGTCTGTGCCATTGTCAGTATTGCGACCGGTAGTTCCTGGACTACAGCAGCTACAATCGGCATTGCATTGATCGGAATAGGAAAGGCCTTAGGGATATCAGAAGGTCTGATTGCCGGAGCTATATTGAGTGGTGCTTATTTCGGGGACAAAATGTCCCCTCTTTCTGATACTACTAACCTGGCCCCAGCCATGGCAGGTACTGATCTGTTCACACATATTCGGTACATGGCCTATACAACCTTTCCATCGATAACCATCTCATTGATCCTATTCCTAATCATTGGGTTCTCTTCCGGTGGAGAAGGCACCATCAGCAACACTCAGGTGATGTTGGATGCCATTAGTTCAAAATTCAACATCAATGGGCTACTATTCATAGTACCTATCACGGTGGTTGTATTGATTGTGAGAAAAGTTCCCGCGATCCCCGCACTTTTGATAGGGACCCTACTTGGAGGGGTGTTTGCTATCATTTTTCAACCCGAGGTAGTTAGAGAGGTAGCTGGCATTAGCGGTAGCACACTCGATGTAATGTTCGTAGGAGTCATGAAAGCGCTTTATGGTTCGGTAGCTGTTTCGACTGATAACGACATGGTCAACGAGCTACTTAGCTCCGGTGGTATGTATGGCATGCTAGGCACTATATGGTTGATCTTATCAGCTATGAGTTTTGGAGGTGTGATGGAAAAGGCCGGTCTACTTAAGCGCATCGCATCTGCGGTGATTTCACTAGTCAACAGCACAGGGTCTTTGGTAGCCTCCACAGTTGGTACTTGCGTGTTCTTCAATATTACAGCTTCTGACCAGTATCTGGCTATAGTTGTTCCCGGTAGGATGTATGCCGATATCTACCGAGATAGAGAACTTGCCCCTGAGAACCTGAGCCGTACTTTGGAGGATAGTGGTACTGTCACTTCGGTGCTGATCCCCTGGAACACCTGTGGTGCTTATCATTCCACGGTACTTGGTGTAAGTACGCTAGCCTACGCTCCTTACTGTTTTTTCAATATTATCAGTCCCTTCATGACGATGCTCTTTGCTTATCTCGGCCTTAAGATCAGGCATCTGAGAAGCGCAGAAAAAGTTGCTGCTTGATGTATCCTGAGCGCATTACCAAAGCGGAGGTCAACCAACTCCCTTTGCTAAGATATGAGGGTCCGATCGCCTTGATCGACTCTGAGGAAGACTATAAAAAAGCACTTAAAGAAATAAGAAAGGCCAAGGTCATTGGTTTTGATACGGAGAAGAAACCGGCCTTTGTCAAAGGACAATATTTTGATGTCGCTCTATTGCAGCTAGCCATACCTGAAATAGTGTTTCTGATCAGGCTAAACAAGCTCGGCCTGCGTGATGGGATTACAAGGATTTTTGAAGACCCTGAGATTCGAAAAGTAGGTATAAGCATTCGTGATGACGTGATCGATCTTCAAAAAATGAATCACTTCTCACCTAAGAATGTATTTGAGATCAATGATGCTGCCGCCAACATAGGCATTCAAAATCAAGGAGTGCGTAACCTTACCGCCATCATATTTGGCTCAAGGATCTCCAAGAGCCAACAAACTTCCAACTGGGAAAATGATGTGCTTCATCCAAAGCAGCAGGTCTATGCGGCCACTGATGCCTGGATATGTCTTGAAATCTATAATAAACTGCTCAAGCAGGGTTTTATTGCAGAGTGAACTGAATGAGACTATTGAGCTTGAAGGCCTCCGGCAGGCGGAGGGCCTGACTTTTTAATATTTCTCCTTGGATCAAACAGTCCATAGTGAACTCCTGATTGACAATTTCTACCTCTAATTCATTGAGCTTGCGCATGACCTCATTCGTTTCGGTATATGGAAATCTCACCTCGAGCGATTGAGTGATCTTTTTTTTGACAATAGTGGCGTCCTCTAAGGCAGATGCAGCAGCTGTTTTATAAGCGTGGATCAATCCCCCTACTCCGAGCTTAGTACCACCAAAATAGCGTATCACAACGACCAGACAATTGTGCAAATCCAGCGACCTGATCTGGCCGAGTATCGGATCACCTGCTGAGTGACCTGGCTCACCGTCATCGTTGGCCCTGGTTCTGACATTTTCTATACCAAGGCTATAAGCATAGCAGTGGTGCCTGGCATCATAATATTGCTTCCTCAGCCCATCAAGATTCGATTGTACGGTTACCTCAGACTCAGCATAGTTTGCTATCGCAATGAACTTACTACCCTTTTCTTTATAAAAGCCCTCCCCAGCTTTAGATATGGTCAAATAGCTATCCAACTATAAGCGCTTGAGGTTCTTTTTGGCTTCCGCCTGTACTCCTTCGTTATCATTAAGAGACATGGCAATTTCAAAATTTCGTCGGGCAGCTTCTTTGTGGTTGTTTCTTAAGTCGATTCGTCCAAGACCTAAGTAGGCCAGTGCTTTATAATATGACCCTTTCTTTATTTCTTTTCCTGTAGCCAATGCCTGATTGTAAAACTTAGCTGCAGGCTTATCAGCTTTTGTCCATTTTTCCAACTGGTAGCCTTTCATACTTTCACCTAGCAGTTTGTAATACGGATCTTGAGCTTCCAAGAACCCTTCGACAATGGGTTCTGCTAATTCAAATTGATCGTACATTATGTAGCATTCCAGCAGTTTGGCCTTGAAGTATTGATTATTCGGATAATTCTCTGTCAACGACTTGAGATATTCCTGGGCCCGCTGCGGCTGCATTTCGTATCTAAGGTAAATGTAGCTTAAGTAAAGATGGGCTTCAACATTTGAGAAAATGGCAGTCTGAGTGGCCTTGTCGATTTGCTCAAGTCCCAGCTCAATGTCTCCCGACCGGAAGAACCAAAGAAATGGCTTGTAAATTGGATGTTTTTGAGGGTATTTCTCCCTAAAATAATTGTAGATGCCGGTGGTAAGATAAAATTCAGGATACTCTTCAGTAAGGTCAAATCCGGATTTCATATGCCCATAGGCTTTACGAGCCTCACCTAGTGCTTTCAGGTAGTTACCATCATCAGCGTAGTACTCCGCGAGTAGGCCTCTGGCTGTCATTTCAAAGAAAACGCCCTCGACATCTTCATCATCCTTATCAAGTCGCTTTTCAGCTGCACTTACGCATTGACGAAGTAGTTTCTCATGGGCTTGGAATTCCGGTAGGCCAACTTTCATAGGGAAGACAGACCAACTCAGTGATAAGGCCCGCATCATGTATATCACCGGATGACCTGGTAGCACCTGCTCTGTCTGATCGATGAAAATAGCAGCAGAATCTGGTTGTTGATTGTAGATATGAGCTGCAGCTTTTTTGATCAAAGCAATATAATCCTCATTATCAAACAGAGAGGGTTGTCCATACCCTTGGTGGGCCAAAGACAGGAGTAATAAGATAGATAGGGCTCTTAACAAGAAATTGGAAATCAATACTATGTATTTCAAGCTGAACGAAATACATGAATTCGTCCAATAGAATAACAGAATCAGACAAACATAATTGTTTTAACTTACTCAAAGTATGTCTATTAAGGCTTCTTTTGAGTTGATTGATGGATGTGAAGATCTGTCAGAGCAGCTGGGTTTTGAACCCATGCTTTATAATCAACAGGTGTACGTCGAGTGTAAAGATTACGTCAGGATGAAGACATTCATAGCTCGTGCTGAGTCAGGCTTGATCGTAGCAAGGATAAGGTTTGCAAAGAGGTCTGGATCATCAAATTGGGAAAGTCTGCCATTAGCACCATACGGGGGATTGGAAATGGTTGATGGGTTTGAAGCAATGACATTCTTTAGATTCATATCAGATCAACTTGGAACAGAGGGACCAGCATTTATAAAGGTCTCTGAGATCCATAATGATGACCTGGCGGATGCGCTGAACTCTGCAGGGTTTGTAAAATCTATAGAGGATATCAATCACCATGTAGACTTGAGCGCTGAAGTGCCAATTCATGGGATGGAACTTAGGCGAAAGAATAAGGCCGTCAAAGCTGGGTGTACGTTCTCTGTTGTGCCAATGACTACTGAAAACACTCCAATGGTCCATCAGTTCATTGGACGATGCAGGCAGCAGCAGGGGTTGGAAATCAATATTTCAGAAGATGACTTACTGAAGTCAGTTAAAGCCATGCCAGCACACTATGAAACTTACGTTATCAAGCTTGATGGTGAAATAATAGCTGCTGCAGTGACTGTTAGAGTTACTTCTAAGATCGTTTACAATTATCTACCTGCATCGGATAAAGGATATAATCATCTAAGCCCTATGGTGATGCTCATGATACAGCTATATGAAGAGCTGAAAATCAAAGGTTACAGTATCCTGGACTGGGGGCTTACTTCTATTGATGGTCATATACAAAAAGGCCTTGCTGATTTTAAGGAGGCTATGGGGGCTCAACGTACTACCAGATACGTGTATGCTCTTGAATGATTGACACACTCGCCACGCCGTTCTTGCTATTTGTCGGCAACTTCCTTATAGATGCCCATCATATGGTCTGTAAATTTTCTTGATGAGAAATTTTGCTCTACATATGCTCTGATCACGTCAGAAGACCAAGTCTTGTCTAGCGCTTGAGAAATTGCTTTAGCCAGTAACTCCGGGCTCTCTGGCTCGCACAGTAGCCCTGAGTCGGATGTGACGATGCTCTCAGGTCCACCACATTTGGTTGCGACCACAGGCTTGCCACAAGCCATTGCTTCTAATACCACATTTCCGAAAGTCTCATGTCTACTTGAAAGTATATACAAGTCACAGTTCTGCATTGCTTTGCGCACTTCTTGTCGGCTGCCTTCACCGAAAAATGTGATTCTACCAGTCAGGTCCAGACGTTTGGTCAAGTCCTCAAGACCATCCGACTCAGTTCCTTGACCAATGATTGTTAGCTCAACATTGTTGTGATCAAATATAGCTATCGCTTTGATCAGTATGTCAAAACCTTTTTGAGGCTCAAGCCTTCCCACTGCCAAGAGCTTAACAGGCGCATCAGGTCTTGCTTTAGTTTTTGGAACAAAGAAGTTAAGATCTACAGGGTTGTGAACCACTTGTGTATGATACAAACCAAGTTCATTGACGCGGGTTTGTAGTGATTCGCTAGTAGCGATAAGCTTGGATGATTGTTCAAGCACCTTGAAAACACCAGGCTTTAATTGACCATTTTTCTTTAGAAACTGCCCGAATGGGAAAGGACTCATTCTAAGTGTGACGATGTAAGGAATGCCAAATTCTTGCGATAACTGATGTCCTATCCAAGCACCTGGATAAGAGGCCTGAACATGAATTATGTCCGGCCTGCCAAAATCATCAATAAAGGCATTCATATTCTCACGATTAGCGGATATGATGCCGTCGAGATTACCGTTGCTCAGTCTGGTTGTCCATGTGTAAGCGGGTGAAAAATAGTGACTGACCTGTCGTTTATGATACCGCGAGGTTTTGTAAGATTTCGATAGCCATTTGACAAAGCTTTGTAATGGCTGCTGAGCATATAGGAGATAAGGATCATCACCTTGTCCCCAAAGCGAAACACCAAATTGGAGATTATCCGATTCTCTACCCATCATCTCAATCTGCTCCCGCATGAATGTGCCATAGATTGGATTAGAGTCTGATGGATACCACGATGGGATTACAAATACCCTCATCGTCTTGTATTTAATGGTTGCTGAGAGAGTGTGATTGGGCAAAGGCCAGTTAAATTAGTGGTAGACATCCTGGATGAAAAAGTGTCATTGCCGAAAGTAACCATCATTTGTATTTGTTACAATCATCTGCCCTATCTCGAAGTGTCAATAAGGTCTGCACTTCGGCAGGAATATGATAACGTGGAAGTCATAGTTGCTGATGATGGAAGCACTGATGGTAGCCAGGAATTACTGAGAAAGCTTAGTGAGTCATTGGGCTTTCGATTGATCATTAATGGTAAGAACCTGGGTAACTGCGCCACCTTTAATCGGGCTTTTGCTTTATCAAGTGGAGAGTACATCATTGACCTGTCTACAGATGACATCTTGCTACCGCAAAGAGTGAGCTGTGGTGTAAAGGAATTTCAACCTGCTGGACAGGCATATGGTGTCCATTTTACCGATCATGAGTGGATTGATAAGTCCGGCAAATCATTGGGGTACCACTATAAGCGGAATGACTTAGGTGATATAAAAGAAGATGTGCCTTCGGGTGATATATACGCTGATGTCCTGGAGCAATATTTTATAAGTGCACCTACTATGATGATCAGGAAGGAAGTACTAGTAGAACTTGGTGGATATGATGAATCTTTGAGCTATGAAGATTTTGATTTTTGGGTCAGGTCATCCAGAAAATGGAAGTATCTGTTTTCTGATGAAGTTCTTGTACAAAAGAGGAGACTCGAAAAGTCGCTATCTAATCAGCAGTTTCGTTTTGCGAGTCAGCATGATCGGAGCACTTATCGTGTGTGTAAAAAAGCATTTGACCTCAACGTGTCATTAGATGAACATAATGCTCTTGTCAGGAGGTTGAAGTATGAAAGAAAGCACGCTGTGATCAATGGAAACCTACAACTTGCGCGAGATTATAGCGAATTGATTGGATTGGTAAAGCTGAAAGCTAAGCAAATGCCTGGTTAGCGACGATTGTCGTGATCTTCGAGCATGCTGAGATAGCTTAAGTACCGTGATGGGTGAATATCACCTTCCTCGATCCCCTGAAGTATCCGGCATCCTGGTTCTTCCAGATGTTGGCAATTATTGAATTTGCATTCCCCAAGGAATTGTCTCATTTCGGGAAAATAGTGACTCAGTTCGTCTTTTTCTATTTCGAGTAGTCCCAACTCTTTAATGCCTGGTGTATCGATGATGTAAGAGTTAGTCGATAGCTCGAATACCTCCGCAAATGTTGTAGTGTGAACACCTTTATTGGCAAATGAAGATACTTCACTGACCTTCTGTCCTGCACTAGGCACCAATGCGTTGATGATCGTGGACTTACCTACTCCCGAGTGGCCTGAGAGTAAGGTGAATTGGTCTTTGAGACTCGATTTGAGCTGGTTGACATCCTTCCTTTCCAGGGCGCTAATCATGCGGATAGGATACCCGATTTGCTCATAGATATTCGTTAGTTCTGATAGCTGTAGTTGGTCCCTATCCGTAAAGAGGTCTTTTTTATTGATGATAATGCTCGCGGGTATTCTAAACGACTCTGCTGTGACAAGAAATCTATCAATGAAACCGGTAGAGGTAGCGGGTTGAGCGATGGTAGCTATCAAAATGGCTTGATCAATATTGGCAGCCAACAAATGACCATGACCTGTTTTTTTTGGAGACTTCCGGATAATATAATTTGAGCGAGACAGAATATCCTTGATGATCCAGGTGCCAGGATGAGCCTCATCTTCAGTGATATTTACTCTGTCACCTACCGCAATGGGGTTAGTGATCTTCTTATCGATCAGTTTAAACTTACCTCTGAGACGACATTCGAAGCGAGTACCCACATTGTCCATGACGGTGTACCAAGATCCGGTTGATTTTGTAACCCTGCCTTCAATCATCTAACATCGGTTGAATATGACGTATGATGATCTCGGTAGCTCCGGCATTCTCTTCGACCTGCTTTCTGGCATTCCGTCCAGTCGTTGTTCTCAGTTCATCATTTTTTATCAGTTCGGTCAATCGCTTGTTGAATTCTTCACCGTTTGATATCTCAAATGCTGCCTTATTCTCAACCAGGTCCATCGCTTCCTGAAATTTTCGATTCTTGCCGTGTTTGGCAAATAATACAGGTTTGCCCCAGGTGGCTGGCTCAAGAGTATTATGAAGAGCACCACGAGCGCCTCCACCTACATAGACCACTGAAGCATACCCATAGAGCTGTGAAAGCATCCCGATATTGTCAATGATCAAGACATTTGCATCAGCCAGGCTGATACTGGATTCATCGGATTTGCTAAAAAGTCTTGCCTGAGGAAAAATCCCGAGCAATTCATTGATCGATTTTTCATCAATGTTATGAGGAGCAATGATCAGCTTGTGGGACTCAATCAATTTGGTCAGTCCATTCAGAATAAGACTCATGTCAGAGGGCCAACTACTACCGATCACTATTGGCTTTGCCCCATTCAGAAACTTTTCAACTACGGCTATTAAGGGAGGCTTGTTAGCAACGTCCTTTACTCTATCGTATCGAGTGTCACCAGATATTTTTGCAGCATTGATATTAATAGATTTAAGCAGTTGGAGAGAAGCCTCGTTTTGCACAAAAAAGTAGCTGAACCTACGAAGCATGGCTCTATGCAGTGATCCATACCATTTAAAAAACGGCTGGTCAGGCTTGAAAATAGTACTAATTGATAAAAGTGGAATGTTTCTTTCGAATAATGCCCGAGAGTAGTGATACCAGAACTCATACTTTACAAAAATTGCCAGTGATGGCTTGACTATTTCGACCAGAGTTCGAGCATTACTGGCAGTATCAAAAGGTAAGTAAGTAACAATATCTGCTTTGTCATAATTCTTCTGTACCTCATAGCCACTGGGTGAGAAGAAGGTGAGTAGGATGCTAGCTTGGGGGTATTTTATTCTTAACATCTCGATCAGTGGGCGACCCTGCTCAAACTCACCAAGAGATGCTGTGTGAATCCAAATCACCACTTTCGTATCTGCCTCATCAAAGAAAGACCTCAGCTGAGTAGTTGAAGATTTCTGCCCTTTATATAGTTTTTCGGCTTTATGATGAAATGGTGAGACTGTTCGGATGAATAGGTAGTAGAACCAGGTCACCAGATTGTAGATCAGAAGCATTCCGGCAAATATAGAATACTCAATCAAGCAAAAAGATTTGACGGCATGAATTGATTGAGGGAGAGTTAGACTGGTCGAGTCTCTACAAATAGAAAGTCCGCCAGCAGCGGACTTTCTTTAATTTTAAACAGGTGTATGAATAAAATTTGTGTTATGTGTCTGTTAATACAGCACAATCACAAAAGGTAACCACCTGTATGGAATTTTTTTAATTAATCTCAGAAGTGATACCTGCAGAAGGAAAGATACTTACGGCGCGAGAACCAGTAAGCACAAGTGGGTTTTTCGCCTCTTGAAATTGTGTAAGGTCTGCAGTGAACTCTTCTTGTGGGTTTTGATCCTTAAGTCCCTTGCCTAGTAATAGCAATAAAAGGAGCACACTGATCTTAACCAGAAAACTTTTTTGGCTTATCATCTCTATTAACATGTGGTAGGTGTGTCATTCACACCTCTAAGGAAGTAATATAATTCGAAGTAATCATGATAAATCGATTAATCCAACATCTTTGTAGTTAAAATACAATTATCCGTAGACGAGCATTTTCCTCATATGTCAGAAATAAATGTCCTATTTGTTTGCCTTGGCAATATTTGTCGCTCTCCGTTAGCAGAAGCCGTTTTTGAGCACAAGCTAAAGCTAACCGGGCTTAACAAAAAAATAATGAGCGACTCATGTGGTACAGGAGCATATCATATCGGAGAACAACCGGATCCACGGTCAGTAGATGTAGCCAGAGCTCATCAGATACCTATTTCGCATAAAGCTCGTCAGCTAACGGAGCACGATTTAGAATACTTCGATTATGTCATAGGAATGGACGATCAGAACATCAGGAACATTGAGGTTTTGGCATCCAGTACCAAGGATCATATCCATAAAATGCGAGATTTTGATAGTCTCGGTTTGGGAGAAGACGTCCCCGATCCTTACTTCGGAGGACCAAGAGGCTTTGAAGAAGTATTCCAAATGCTGGATCGGTCATGTGATGGACTGCTTCAAAAGATTAAGGAAGATCATGGGTTGGGCAAGTAATGGACTGGAAGGCTTTTTCGAGAATATCCTATTTAATGCACTAGGCCTGGAAGCAGAGCTGAAAGGATACCAGTACGTATCCGGTGGCTGTATTAACAACGCCGTGAGATTGGATACAGCCGATGGTCCTTTTTTTCTAAAGTGGAATGAGGCTGCTGACCAGGATATGTTTGAGAAGGAGTATAAAGGACTCCAACAACTCATTAAAACCGACGGACTTGCCGTTCCAAAGCCAATTCAATTTGGTGAGTATGAACAAAAAACATACTTATTGCTTGAGTATTTACGTGTACACAGACAGTCTTCAGACTACTGGGAAGAGCTAGGTAGAGGTCTTGCCCACATTCATGCGCATACCCAGGCCACTTTCGGTTTCGGTCATGACAACTATATTGGTCGATTGCATCAACGAAACGCTGCTACTAGCAATTGGATTGACTTCTTTATTGAGCACAGGCTCGAGGTTCAATTGGGATTAGCCCTTTACAATGGTCATATTGACAAAACATACGCTGACCGATTTCGACTGTTGTATTCTGTTTTACCAGAACAATTACCACAAGAAAAACCTGCGCTTATACATGGTGATCTCTGGAGTGGAAATGTAATGCCGGGACATCATGGCCACCCAACCATATTTGACCCTGCTGTCTACTACGGCCATCGAGAGATGGAGCTGGCTTTTACTCGACTTTTTGGCGGATTCGACAAACAGTTCTATCTCACTTACAATGAAGTATTTCCATTGATGCCGGGGTTTACCCAAAGGGCGGATCTATATAATCTATACCCACTTTTAGTGCACGTCAATCTATTTGGCACTTCTTATCTTTCAGGAATTGATCGTACTTTGAGACAGTATATTTGATGACTATCGATAGACAAAGTGAGCTGTTTTCCGGGACTTCTGTTCAAGGATTAGCTCCTTATCAACAATGAGCCTATCTATGGTCATTTGATCGTAGTTATTAAGTGTGAGCAAGACCAGACCTTCATTATACTGTATTTCGAATTGATTGCTCAAAGCATCAAACAGCTTTTTTAATTTGTACTTATTGTAGTCCATGCAGATGGAGAATGTAGTAGCAGAGTTTTGCATGAGGTTAATTTTGACATTGAGCTTGTCCAGGCTATGAAATATGATACCCAAGGTCTTTTCATCCATGAAGGTGAACTCCCGCTGACGAAATGAGATAAGTAATTGCTCTGTGTTGAAAATGACAGAAGAATAAGGTGTCTGGCTTTTCTCAGCTGAAATTATGGTACCTATAAGACTGGTGTCTTCAAATGAACGTACACGTAGCGGAATTGACTTGTGCGCCAATGGTCTCATGGTTTTGGGGTGAATAACCTTAGCTCCATAGTAGGTCATCTCACCCGCTTCTTCGTAACTCATCTGATCGATCAGCTGGGCGTCAACGATGCGTTTTGGATCTGCGTTAAGGATACCAGGTACATCTTTCCATATGACTACCTCACTTGCATCTATGCAATGGGCAATAACAGCGGCCGTAAAGTCAGAACCTTCCCTGCCCAAAGTCACCGTTTTACCATCTATGGTAGAACCTATGAAACCTTGTGTTACGGGCCAGTACGACCCGTTTTCAATGAATTGCTGACGCATCAAATGCTGTGTAAGCGGCCAGTCGATCTTTGCTTCCGTGAAAGCGTCATTTGTTTTGATAAGCTGCCTCGCATCGACCCACTGAGTGTCGTACCCCTCATGCGTCAAATAATTCGCTATGATCTTGGTTGAAAGTAATTCCCCGATTGAAACAACCGCATCATACTGCTGGAATTTATTGGCCGATAGGAGTTCTAACTGGCTAGCCAGCTGATCAAAGAGTGAATCGACTTCAATGTTGAGGTGAGTCAAAGCTTTTAAGCCAAGTGCCTTGATAATATTTAGATGCTGATTTTTTAACGTTTCTACGAGTTGACTATAGTTCGTATCGCCAATGTTGAAGGTATTAATGATTTCTTCCAGCTTATTCGTGGTTTTTCCCATTGCAGATATGACGATGATCAGTTCCTGCCCACTATACTGTGACAATATTGCGGCGAGGTTTTTAATAGCTGGAGCGTCTTTGACAGAGGCTCCACCGAATTTAAATACCTTCATTATGCAAACGTTTTAAATGAATCCAGAAGCATTATTTAGAGTTATCTCTAACTTTGTTTTTTTAACAATACGCTGATGAACAAAAGCAATTTAGGCCTTCCTATCGGAACAACCTTAGACCGATTTATTAAGAGAAATCAAGATGAATTCCCCTATGCCACAGGTGAACTCTCTCAGCTCGTAAGAGATATCGCCTTGGCTGGCAAAATAATAAACCGAGAAGTGAATCAGTCTGGGCTTCTGGACATATCCGGAGGGTTTGGAGAGAAGAATGTGCAGGGAGAGGACCAACAAAAGCTTGACGTCATCGCGAACATTAGATTTATCAGGGCATTGACCAATGGAGGGGAAGTTTGCGCGATAGTATCAGAAGAGGACGAAGAGGTGATCAATCTAAACCCGCAAAGCAGATATGTAGTATGTATGGATCCGCTTGATGGCTCTAGCAATATCGACGTAAATGTTTCCATTGGTACTATATTCTCAATCTACCGTAGAAAATCTCCGTCAGGAGGACCGGTACAAATGGAGGACATCCTTCAGAAAGGTTCTGAACAGGTAGCAGCGGGATATATATTGTATGGTTCGTCTACTATGATGGTGTATACTACTGGTCATGGTGTGCATGGCTTTACCTATGAGCCCAGTTTGGGAGAGTATTTACTCTCGCATGATATCATGAAATGTCCTGTAGATGGCAAAATATATTCTGTCAATGAAGGGTCTTACAATCTCTTTGATCAGCACGTGATGGATTACATTGAGTATTGCAGAGGACAGCACTATTCCGCCCGTTACATAGGGTCATTAGTAGCTGATTTTCATCGTAACATGCTAAAGGGTGGTATATATATGTATCCCAAAACCGCTAAGGCACCAGAAGGAAAACTAAGGTTGCTTTATGAGTGCAATGCCCTGGCACTAATCGCAGAGCAGGCAGGTGGTCGTGCTACGGATGGCCATCAAAGGATACTTGATATTGAGCCTAAGGCACTTCATCAAAGGTCTCCTTTGTACATCGGCTCTAAATCAATGGTCGACAAAATGGAGAGCTTTGTCAAATAAGGTCTCAACTATATTTTCGTCTTAACTCAGCTTTTTCGAGTTCTCGGTTAAGGATGGCTTTAGCTAAAGATGAGGCCACCAATTCAGGTTCTGCTGTTGCCAATATTTCCTTGAACTGCGATTCCGATAGGTCTATGCGATACATCGCGTTGACCAACCTCTGAAAATCACGATCAAGCAGGTATTGGACTACCTTTGTCAATTTAGCCTCGAGTTCCGATAGGTTAGAAGTGTCGTCCAACTCAGACGGTGCAAGACCAAGGTCTTTGGTGATCAGCTGTGAGCCAAGGCGTAAAATCTCCTGGCTGGCCATTTACTACTCTGACTCTTCGGCCTTTTCTCCCACCTGGGCGGTGAGTAGTTCTGGAGCTTCTCTAACCAGGATGCCGTACCAGCTTACCATTTTTTTAATATCGCTCACGTAGACACGGTCCTGATCAAATGCTGGTAGGATGAACTTGAGAAAAGCACGTAACTCATCAGGGTCTGAGGCACTAGAAAGCCCGGTATCTCCGTCAAACTCTGCATGTATTTTCTGGAAGACTTCTTCGAGAGGGACTACACCGTCCTCATCAGTCGTGTAGACGGATATCTCTGCCAAAATGGATACTTTGGTGTGTCCGTTGACTACCAGTTTCTTCTTTTTATTATCGAGTGACTCCAGGATAACACCTGTCCTCGTTGGGTTGACTACCTTGAAGAGACCGCCCTTCCCACTTACTGTTGCAATGTCCTTAAATTCTATCATAGCTGAATTAATCTTCGGGCAAACATAAAATTTTTAGGAATTCCCTCGATTGATCTGATCGATATAATTGAGAATATCCTCTTTGCCATTTTTATCAACAGAAGATGATTTGAAAACCGGAGGTACCTCGTCCCATTTTGCTTTGAGGGATTTGACAAGGCCAGCTTGGTTCTTAGCGACTTGATTTTTAGAGAGTTTGTCAGTCTTTGTCAAGATAATAGCGAGGGGTATTTGTTGTTCACCGATCCAGTTGATAAACTCAAGGTCAATTTTCTGTGGTGGTAGGCGTGAGTCTACCAATACAAAAACCAGGAAGAGATTAGATCGATAGATCAGGTAGTCTTTCACCATCTTGTCCCATTTGCTTCGCTCCTTTTTAGATACTTGTGCCCACCCGTATCCGGGAAGATCTACGAGATACCACTCATCGTTGATAATGAAATGATTGATCAGTTGTGTCTTACCGGGTTTCCCGGAAGTTTTGGCCAATTTGGAGTGATTGGTAAGCATATTGATCAATGAAGACTTACCTACGTTGGATCTGCCAATGAATGCATACTCAGGCTTTTTGCTGGATGGGCATTTCTGATAGTCCGTATTGCTGATGACGAATTGCGCAGTATTGATCTTCATGAACAAATTGCGGTAGATAAAGGCAAGTGCCAATAGGCAGTAAAAACGCCAGCGGGATTAACAATTGCGTGACACGACCTGTTTACGATTAATTGTTGCAATTTTGTACTCTTTCTTAATGAAGCAAGGCTAATGGCTGTAGTTCCCTACAAAGATAAAGATACCACCAAGAAGCGTCAGGTGGCTGATATGTTTAACAATATCAGTAAGAGCTATGATTTTCTCAATCACTTTTTAAGTTTGGGTATCGACATACTGTGGCGAAAGAAGGCTGTCGGTATGCTTAAGGAGGACCAACCTAAGCTGATCCTAGATATTGCTACTGGTACCGGGGACTTTGCTATTGAAGCATTAGTGCTTAAACCTGAAAAGATCGTAGGTGTGGACATTTCTGAGGGAATGCTTGAGGTAGGAAGAGAAAAGATGAAACGTAAAAAGATCGACCATATCATCGATATGCAAATGGGAGATTCCGAAGGCCTCTTGTTTGACGACAATAAGTTCGACGCGGTGATCGTTAGCTTCGGTGTAAGGAATTTTGAGAACCTCAAAAAAGGACTTACCGATATGTTCAGGGTATTAAAACCCGGAGGTAAGGTGGTGATTTTAGAGTTTTCAAAGCCAAGCGTTTTCCCATTTAAGCAATTGTATAATTTCTATTTTCGCTACATCTTGCCATTGATCGGAAAGATCGTATCAAGCGACAATGCAGCTTATACTTATCTGCCAGAGTCGGTTAACGCCTTTCCATATGGGCAACAATTTTTAGATATACTACAAGAATCAGGTTTTCAAAACACATCATGCAAGCCACTCACCTTTGGCATAAGCTCCATCTACACTGGCATAAAGGCTTAGTCTTAGGTTTATTATTGTGTGCTCTTGTCGGTCATACGGCCAAGGCTCAGAGTTCTGTCAGGATCAATCTGCCCAACTACGATGAGAAGTGGTTGCACTATGGCTTCCTGATTGGATTGCACTCATCCTCATATCGACTTCAATACAACGATTTTTTTGTGTCACCAGCCATGGATAGTGTACACTCTATTGTACCGAAAAATCTTGGCGGTTTCAAACTTGGCTTCATCTCTAACTTTAGACTTTGGCAATACCTTGACTTTAGAGCCTTGATCCAAGTAGGGTTTTACGAGTTTCAAACTATATATAGATATACCGATGGATCAGAATTGACGGAATTCAGAGATGCCACTATCGTGGAATTTCCTCTTTTGCTCAAGTACAAATCTGTAAGGCGAGGGAATATTGGTATGTACTTGATTGGTGGTATCAATCCTGCGTTTGAAGCCTCCGCCAAAGGTGAGGATGAGGAGGAGCGAGAAAAGCTGCAGACCCGTAATTTCAACCTATCGCTTGAGGCCGGAGTAGGTTTCGATCTGTTTTTCCCTTTGTTCAAGTTTTCTCCTGAACTTCGATATTCTTTTGGATTGCTCAACGCATTAGAACCTGAGGTCAACTCTTTCAATGCAGGTTTACAGCGGCTCAGCCCACACAACATTGGCATTTTTATAACTTTCGAAGGAGGGCCTTCCTAGCCCAGCTTAGCTTGTTAGCTTTGCACTTACTTTAATTGCTCATTAAACTATTATTCCGATGAAGAAAATCGCCTTGATCACTGGTGCCACCGCAGGTATAGGAGAAGCTACCGCACGAAGGTTATCTACTGATTATGCCCTGATCATTTGCGGTAGAAGGCAAGAACGCCTTGGGCAACTAAAAACACAGCTTTCAGAACACACTGACGTCCATACACTTTCGTTTGATGTTCGGGACAGAGCTGCCGTCTTCACTGAGATTGATTCCCTACCGGAAAAATGGCGAAACATAGATGTATTGATCAATAACGCAGGTAATGCCCATGGCTTGGCACCTGTGCACGAAGGATCTGTGGATGACTGGGACGCCATGATCGATATCAATGCTAAAGGATTGCTCTATGTCTCTAAAGCAGTGCTGCCGGGTATGGTGGACCGCAAGTCCGGTTTTGTTGTCAACATCAGCTCTATTGCCGGTAAGGAAGTCTACCCTAATGGGAATGTGTATTGTGCTTCCAAATATGCTGTAGATGCCATTACCCAAGGGATGAGGCTGGATATGAATCCACACGGCATCCGTGTTTGCTCAATCAACCCCGGGCTAGTGGAAACTGAGTTTTCACTGGTAAGATTCAAAGGTGATGAAGAGAGGGCTAAGAAAGTCTATGCAGACATTACTGCCCTTACAGGCGATGATGTGGCTGACGCTGTGGCATATGTAATTTCCCGTCCCGCACATGTAATGGTAGGAGATTTGACCTTGTTTCCGACAGACCAGGCGAGCGCTACAGTGGTCAATCGTCACTAGTGACTCAGCAGTGAGGTAGAATTGAAGGAAAAGGGCAAGTAATCAGAAGCGGAGTTGATCTTTAACACTTTGTTTTTCGGTAGGCGAAGGTAGATGTCGTACGGCTTCTTTTGTTTGTGCTCATACTCTATCATCACCTGGCGGCAGTTGCCGCAGGACCCGGCAGAGACATAGTCATCACCTCCTTTAGGCATGGCCACAATGGCTAGTGTATCAATGGTGAGATCGGGGTAGGACGAGTTGGCGGAAAACAGGGCCACCCGCTCTGCACAAAGCCCTGAAGGGTAGGCCGCATTTTCCTGGTTGTTGCCTTTCACGATAGTACCATCTGACAGTCGCACGGCAGAACCAACATGAAAATTAGAATAGGGAGCGTATGCTGAATCTATGGCCTTTTCGGCGGCTTCCATGAGGTGCTTTACATGATCCGAAAGCTCATCCCGATCATAAATAGTATAGTCGATGGTAAGCGTTTTCTTTTCCGGCATGGGTCAATGTTTATGGGAGCAATATAATACTGAATAACTGATCAAAAGGTTTGATGACTCCTGTCAAATCGTATAATTTGGCCAGAGTAATTAACCCATTTTTTGAGATGCAAACCGTATTGGTATTAGGAGCTGGCAGGTCGTGTACATCACTGATCAACTATCTTGTAGAAGTTGGCAAAACAATGCCGCTGAAAGTGATTGTCGCTGATCAGGACCTTGAGATGGCCGAGATGAAGGTGATAGGTGTCTCTTATGCCTCAGCCACCAAGTTTGATGTTTTTGATGAGACTGAGCGATTTGAGCTTATACACAAAGCTGACTTGGTCATAAGTATGCTGCCGGCTGCATTTCATATTCATGTGGCTGCCGTATGTGCTGGTTTAGGTAAGTCGATGCTCACTGCATCTTATGTCACTCCGGATATTCAGGCCTTAGCTCCGGAGTTTGAGAAAAACGGCGGTACTCTCATCATGGAGATGGGTTTGGATCCTGGTATAGATCATATGTCAGCTATGCTGGTGCTTGATAGGATCAAGGCTGATGGTTATACGCTAACCGGTTTTGAGACCTTCACGGGTGGGCTTCTGGCACCTTCTGATGAGGACAACCCGTGGGAGTACAAGTTTACCTGGAACCCTCGTAATGTTGTAATGGCCGGACAGGGGTATGTGAAGTTTATTCAGGAAGGTCGGTACAAATACATCCCATATCACCGGTTGTTCAAGCGAACCGAGATCATACATATTCCCGGTCATGGTTATTTCGAAGGCTATGCCAATCGTGACTCATTGAAATACCTGGATTCTTATGATCTTCATGGTATTCGTACACTTTATCGTGGGACACTGAGAAGGCCAGGTTTCTGCAAGGCCTGGGACGTGTTTATCCAGTTGGGTGCGACTAATGACAGTTATGAGATGCATGATGTGCCCGCAATGACGCACCGACAGTTTATCAATAGTTTCTTGTCCTATAATCCACATGATTCTGTAGAACTCAAGCTTGCTCATTACCTGAACATCGAGCTTGAATCAGAAATCATGTATCGTTTGAGATGGCTCGATCTCTTCGAGGAGATTCCGGTAGGTCTGGATAGAGGTACACCAGCCCAGATATTAGAACACATCCTTAAGAAGAAGTGGAGTCTGCAGCCTGAGGATAAGGATATGATAGTCATGTGGCATAAGTTTGACTATCTCGATGGAACTGGCGATCCGCACCAAATACAGTCTCATATGGTAGTCACGGGTACAGATGACCTTAACACCGGTATGTCAAGGACGGTAGGATTGCCGCTCGGAGTGACGGCAAAGCTCTGGTTGGAAGGCACGATCAAGCTATCTGGAATTCATATCCCAACGGAGAAGTCAATCTATCAGCCTGTGCTGACGGAGCTGGAGGCCATGGGTATACGCTTCGAAGAGCGGGCTATAGAGCTTGCTGCTAAGGTTTAAAGATAGAGATAGTAGGCTCTGAGGAGGTCGATGAAGTCCGGTGTGTAATTGCCCGCTTGGTCCTTTATAACCAATTCGTATTGTTTTGGAGTCGAGATATATTCTTTGCCAATTCTCAAAATTCTCCTGAAAATGGGCTTATCGATCTTATCACGAATACATAACATGTCTATTAAGGATAACTCACTTTCACCCATTCTTTTTTCAAAATCTTTAGACTCAAAAACCGGATAAAGGACAAAGGCCGAACCATCATCTTTCAATAGTCTCTGAATAGTGTTGATAACCATACGAGACGTCAAATGATCGTTGTGGGTGGCCATAGCCTTTTGGTTATCGGCTGACTTGAGATCGTTTTGATAGAAGGGTGGATTGCAGATCATCAAATCGAACAGCTCTCCAGAATCAGGTGTATACTCCTGGACGGCACAGTTGCGCAAGTTAAGTCTTGCAACCCATGGGCTGTTATTGAAGTTGGACGCTGCTTGTCTGGATGTTTCGGTATCTAACTCTACAGCCTCGATTTGTGTCTTGGGGTACCGTTGAGCCAGCATTAGGCTTAAGAGCCCAGTCCCGGTTCCGATATCAAGAATCCTGGAAGGAGCTGAATGATGTGCCCAGGCACCCAATATGCAACCCTCTGTAGTGACCTTCATTCCACTTTGGCCCTGATCCACCCTAAATTGCTTGAAATCGAAATACGTATTTGGCATATTGCAGCAAACTTAGCCGTTTGATCACGATTCTTTCCATACCTCTAAACCCAGCCGCGTTACAAGTGATGGTCCGCGTTACTAGTATGATCATGGTATGGATGGCATTGTTGACCACTGTTGAAGCCCAGTCCATTTCCCCTTTCCGGGGAGTAGAGATGCAGGTTGATACAACTGTTCACTATTGGAGTAGGGATACGATTTTGGTTGGTGATCAGCCGACCTTAACTTTTGAGTTTAGGGATGTTCAGCCTGTAGCTCAGGTCAAACTACATACTGGCAGCTTAGTGCCAGGATTGATGCTGGCACCATCTTCTGACTACCGCATCATAGATAGTCTGCTGTGGTTTGGAGATCATTATCGATTTAAAGCACAATTCAATAATCTCATTGAGTCGAGATATCTGTCATTCACTTTTTTGATTGATGATGAAGATAACCAAACAGCTATTTCCATCCCGCTGTTTCCCTATCGGAATACAGAAGTCCAGTTCCGACCGCAGAACACTGAGATGTATATCGGGGAGGAAAAAGTGTTTGACTTATTGACCAATGACGCCCAAAACCTGGTTGTTGACAACCAATGGCAGAGTATAGACGGACTTGAATATCGAATCAGCTTACAGGCAGGGAAGCCCAAAATCCATATTGTCCCCAACAAGCTTGGGCCAGTTGAGCTCAAGGTGAAGTTGACTACCCTTAGACCAAATCTTGGTGATAGCGGTCAGCCAGTTTATGAGCTGCCTGAGATTGAGCAAATGTTTTTCATTAAGGCCAGCCGCCTGGCATTTTTGGATGTTAACCTCAATGAAGTAATTAAGAACGAAACCATAGGTCTGGAAGGCGTGGAAATACAGCTTCAGGATCATCGTAACCTGGAACTTGGCAAAACCTATCGTCTGGAGAGACAATCCGAACCAGGTGGAGCCATAATCGCAGAGATCCATACCCGAAGTAGGCTGAGCAATAACCAGGTGCTATCATCACTCAGAGTTTACAACTTCCATGACAAATCTGATGGTTATCTGTATATGAAAGATGGAGATGATCCGAAGTTCATTACTAACTTCAATATCATCCACCGGACAGAAATCACCAATATCAGTATGCTGACTCCCCAGGGTGAGTGGAGGTCTACCAGGCAGGTCAATCCAGGACAATCTGTTGATCTTAAGATCGAAGGATACGGGATGAACAATGCGCCGCTCATCTTCGAAGGGGTACAAACTATTGATTTTGATTCGCTCGCTGGGACTAATTCGGTAAGCTACTACCGCATCGACATTCCGATGGACATAAAGAGAAAGACAATTAGGATTTTTCAGAATGGAGAACCTTTGAATACGTCCCTACAGATTGCTGAATATGATAATCGTGCTCCTCTATCATTTGTCAAGGTCAATTATGGAGAAACACCAATATCTATTGTCGACCAGAACAGACCGATACTTTACGAGAGTGTAGTGAACGATGTTGTAATCGAATTCGATACTGATATGATCGACAGACCAGGAGCGATGCACGGTGTTCAATACCTGGACCTCAAGGTGGAGCTCCGTTCAGAAAAAAATGATCTGATTGATTTCAAAGAGTTAGAAGATATAGCAGTGTGTCCGAGCTCGAATTCGCCTCGATTTGGTCAGTATAGAGAGCAAAGGTGTAGTGATGAAAAGCTTGCGCTCAATCGATACCTCAACAAAAAGACCTATGAACTCAATGAGTGGTCTAAAGTCTTGATCACGGCCCGACATAGCAAAAGCAAATATGGAGGTAACGCACAGGAGGAGCGCCTTGAGATCATCCAGAAACGGCTAACCAGCTTTGACATTGATGTATCGTTTCCGGCAGGTCTGTTGACCAAGCGCTTTGGGGCGGATCAGGACGATGACTTTGATAACCTGGGCGGTATCAGTTTGGCGATGATGGCCCAATTCACGTTTTACCACCCTGAAAAGATCGCCATCGAACGACCTTATAAAATTGGTGCGGGTTTTATCGCCCTCAATGCTTTCAACTTCTCCAATGACAATGATAATCGGGATATTGGAGTCGTGGTGCTTGGTAGCTTGTATCCACGTAGTAAGTCTAAGCTGACCTTTCCACTTTTTCTTGGCGGAGGCTATCTGCTTTCTAATGCGGCCTGGTTTGTGATGATAGGCCCAGGAATTCGTGTGAGTCTTTAGAAGCTACCGCAATTGGTCAATGTAATCCTTTAAAAATGTAGAAAGCTCTATGGTCAGAGGTAAATCTTCGTCGATATACGTGAGTAAGTTCTGATTGCGATCTTCGGGAGCATCCTTTAATACATGGTTCATCCCATCTATGATTAGAAGGTCGGCATTGGCATTACTCTCGGCAAGTATATTGGCTTGCTCGGTGGGTATTTGAATGTCTCTGGTGCCATGTATTACCGCCACTGGCATATTCAAACCAGAAATCTCAATGCTGGGATCAAACTGTATCCAACTAATGAGGTAGGGCTGTGCTGATTCTCTGAATATAAACTCCAGCGAACTGGGAACATCTGAGACACTATTTCCTTTTCTGAGCTCAGCAAGAACAAACTCCGAGTACTCTATTACACCTTGATCAAAGCCTTTCAGTTGTGCCAGCAATAGCTCGTCGGCTGGTACACCAGCCCCAGCCAGTGAAATAAAGAAATCGACCTCAGAAGACGAGGCTGCCAACATTCCAATTAGTGATCCTTCACTGTGCCCAATGATCCCTATACTTGAATAGTGGTCACTTTTCTTCAACTCTTTAACCCAACTGATCGCATCTGTTACATAATCATTGAATATAAGACCTGCTTCAGTGTTGCCTGCTTCTCTACTAGCACCTACCCCTCTTTTATCGTATCTGAGACTTGCCACATTAGATAAAAGCAGTTCGTCAGCAACCATTCTCAGTGAGTTGTTTTTTCCTGGTAAGGATGCGCTATTGCCATCACGATCAGTAGGACCAGAACCGGATATGATTAGCACCACAGGTACCTGAGTACTGGTATTAGGTCGAAGTAACGTGCCGAAAATCTCACCTGCGGTAGTAGTGATAGATACTTCCTCCTCAAAACTAACCGGCCCATCATCATCATTACCACATCCTAGCAGGATTGACATTGAGAAGAAAAGTGCGGATAATCGAAATGGAAGTAGGCGAGTCATTATGTTTGAACAAAGCTTAATCTCAGACCCCTTAATCAGTGGTCCTCGCGGACGTTAGATTTTACAGGCGGCTAATATCCATTCCTAGCTACGTGTAAGGTACTCATTAGATAATTATCTTGGCATCAAAAAAGTGATATGAATCGGATATTGACGTTGATGGTCGGCTTGGTTTCATTTTCTATATGCACATATGCTCAGAATAGCTATGTGCCGAAGATCCTAC
Source organism: Flammeovirgaceae bacterium UBA6059 (assembly GCA_002435755.1). Taxonomy (GTDB): domain Bacteria; phylum Bacteroidota; class Bacteroidia; order Cytophagales; family Cyclobacteriaceae; genus UBA6059. Next base: position 215,897 of record DIYH01000027.1, on the reverse strand, counting down.
AAATGGAAGACAGGGCCAGAGTGATCAATAGTTGGCTGGAAGAGCGTGTGGCCACTGTATTGCCGGATCTCATGCGTAGAGAAGGAATTGACATGTGGCTTGTAATTGGAAGTGAATACAATGAAGACCCTGTCATCAAAACTATGCTGCCGGCTACATGGCTATCCGCCAGAAGGACTACCATGTTGGTAATGTATGATCCCGGTCAAGGCCAGGACCTTGAGACCTACGCCATTGCTCGCTACAACGTTGGCAAGATTTTCCAAAAAGCCTGGAACCCTTCTCAACAACCGGATCAATGGCAGGCACTTTCAAGACTGATCCAGGAAAAGAACCCCAAGACCATTGGTATCAACAAATCTGGAATATTTGCGTTGGCTGATGGCATCTCTGCCAGTCACTATGAAAAACTGATGGAGGCCCTACCTAAAAGCTTACAGAATAAAGTGGTGACTGCTGAGAACCTAGCAGTGGGTTGGTTGGAGACTCGCACAGAAAGTGAAATGGCGGTTTACCAGCAGATCGTAAGGATAGCCCACCAGATCATTGCTGAAGGATTTTCTGATAAGGTGATACAGCCTGGCATCACTACTACCAATGATGTGGTTTGGTGGTATCGGGATCGCATTCGTGAGTTGGGTTTGACTACTTGGTTTCATCCTTCTGTATCTATTCAGCGGAAAGATCCAGAGTCTTTTGAGCATCTGCGTTCCTTTTCTGAACGACCCGAGGACGCGATCATCATGCCAGGCGATCTGATTCATACCGATTTTGGTATCAGCTATTTGAGATTAAACACTGATACCCAGCAGCATGCTTACATTCTCAGGTCGGAAGAGACAGAGCCGCCGAAATATCTGGTCGATGCTTTTGCCAAAGGCAATGCCGTGCAGGATGCATTGACAGATAACTACAAGTTAGGCCGTACAGGTAATGAAATACTGAAAGCAGCATTGGAACGGTGTAAAGCAGAAGGGCTTAAGGGAGTGATCTATACCCACCCTATTGGTTTTCACGGTCATGCGGCGGGACCCACTATTGGCCTTTGGGATCAGCAGGGCGGAGTTCCCGGCAGGGGTGACTACCCCTTATATCATAACACTGCGTACTCTATCGAGCTCAATGCCGGAGTGTTTATTGATGACTGGGGCAAGGAAATCAGGATCATGCTTGAGGAGGACGGCTATTTTGATGAAACTGGCTTTCGTTACATTGATGGACGCCAGAAAGAACTAATGGTCATTCCCAGACCGCTTCCTCCGAATGCACAATAATCATCACCCAAATGAGGGGATATTGAAAAATGTCTGTTATTAGCGGTATAACAGACATTTTTTATGCCCCGACCTCTGGTTTGTTTTTTTCTTATAGCAATGCTGATGTTTGTGTATTCTGGCCATTCTCAGCCATTGATGGATGAGATAGATATCAATAGAAGAGGGGTAGATGTAATTGAAGTTAAGAGCGGTTTTGCTGAGCTGACACTTACGCGGAGCAATGACCATATCACCCATGTCAAGGGTCGGATCTGGGGGAATAGTACCTCACGTCTTTATCGGTTCGACACTTCTCTTGAGAATAAGGTGCTAACCATAGAAGCTGTCTCTCCTTTGACAGTGCGTAACGATGTAGGAGCGCAGCTTATGATCGGAATACCTCCTCAGGTAAAAGTGCTGATCATCTCTACTACTGGCAAAGTTCACATTGTCGATTATCGGTCAGATAGCATAGAAGTACAGAGTAAATCGGGCTTGGTCGAGGTGCTTAAGAGTACAGGGACGGTCAACATCAAAACAGATGGGGCGGATGTATTGATCAACGCCTTTGATGGCGAAGCTCAAATTGCAGCAGACGGAGGGACAATTCAGGTAATTAACTGCTCGGGAGGCCTAGATCTAAGTACGACTTCCGGTAGTATAGAGGGGACGAAGCTAATTCTAGACCGCAATAGCTACTTCAAGACCCAAAATGGAGCAATCAATTTGTCAATCAATCAGCCGGAATCTTTTTTTAGTACTGATCTTATGAGTAATGGAAGACTCAGTTGGTTTGGTGAGCATATTGCAGATGACAGTTACCGCAAAGTCATGGGTCGTGTCTATCTCAGAGCCACATCAGGCACAGGAAATATTAGTATTGATTTTAACCAGGATGAAATGAGCAGGAAATGAGATCCATCGGCCTGCGCTGAAATGACCTTACCAGAGTTGATGGATTTTTTCTTTGAAGTACCGGTTATAAATATCCTTGACTGCCTCCATTTGCTCTAATGTGAATGTGGGCAATTCAAGGCTTTTGATATTACTGGTCACTTGATCAGGCCGACTGGCCCCTGGTATCACCGTGCTGACCACATCATGTATGAGTATCCATCTAATAGCATACTGAAAGAGATGATCAGTCTGGTCGAACAATGACTTCAATTCTTCAACGGCTTTAAGGCCTTCTTCAAAATCAACACCTGAGAAGGTTTCGCCTTTATCAAATGCCTCCCCATTTCGGTTAAACTGTCGATGATCATCTTTTTTGAACTGTGTATCTCTCTTGTATTTCCCCGAAAGTAGGCCACTTGCCAGTGGTACCCGAGCTAGTACACCAATATTCTTCTCTTTAAGCGTCGGAAAACAGGTCTCAATAGGCTTTTGTCGAAACATGTTGAAGATGATCTGCACTGTACTTACTACATCATGCGCACTAGCCTTTTCAGCTTCTTCTACAGTCTCAACGCTCACTCCAAAGTTCAGCACTTTACCTTTTTTGACTATTGCTGCGAGTCGCTCGAAGACTTTTTCATTATCGTATACAGGGGTAGGGGGACAGTGCAGTTGCACTAAGTCCAGCTCATCTAAGCCGGTGTTGAAGAGTGCTTCGTCTACATATCTCTCTAGTATATCAGGAGTATAACCTTCCGCTATATGTGGGTTTATTCTACGGCCGATCTTTGTAGCGATGTGTATACTATTCCTGTTTTCTTTTACAAGCTGGCCGACCGCTTTTTCACTTTGCTGATCATCATAGACATCCGCCGTATCAAAGAAGTTAGTCCCCCGATCTAATGCCTGGTGCAGGATTTCCTTTGCTTGTCTTTTGTCAAATCGCTGACCCCAACCACCACCTACTTGCCAGGTACCAAGTGAAATGCTGGATACTTGTAAGCCTGTCTTTCCGAGAAGTTTGTATTCCATACCTAAATGATTTTACCAAGGTAAAGATCAGCACTAAAGGCTTTTAATAAAGGTCACAGCATGAACTAAATTGTGACGTATGTTTGAAAGTTGTCTTATTGAATACAAATACTCTAATCAGGAGGTCAGGATTTAATTCCTCGTTCTAATAGTGCCACCATCGGTTTGACAGATCTGATGGCATTTACCAGGTGCTTATCAGAATATTTTTTGCTATCTGTAATCTTTTCCATAGCGTAGTACTGCTTGTGAAGCAATAGAGGCATCTCTTGAGCTTTCTCCTTCAGGTCACCCGATAATCGAGTCACTTTATCCCCTTGCAAGCCGGAATAGTGTTTTTTGAAATCAGCACTGTCAAGAATACTTATGAGTTCATCATAGTTTTCCGCCAGGTAGTTCCTGAGCTTTGCCAGAGTAGCACTATCCAAATCAAACTGGCCCCCACCTATATGGATTGTGTCGGCACTTATGCCCAGGTAGTAGCCAGGTAGTCCAGATTTACGTCCTCCCGGAGCGATGGCAGCCTTCATGATAGTGTTGTAAGGTGACTTGTCTTTTGAAAATCTTATGTCCCTATTGATTCGAAAAAGTGTTTTTTTTGGGTCAAGATCTATACGCTGGTCCCATTGACCGATCGCATCAATCAGTTCTGTTACCAGTTTCAAGAAAGGAATTTTAACTTCCTTTTCATAGACCTTTTTGTTGTCGTTAAACCATTCTTTGTTGTTGTTCCCCTCAAGAGAACTGAAGAAGTCGGAATAGGCTTTTGAAATCATAATAGTTCGGATTTAAGCTGTAAGAGTGCTTTTGAAGCCAAAGTAGGCCAGTAGTTAGAGTAAGCGAAATCTACTTCGTACCATCCTGAGAGCGGTTTTTTGCTTTTAAAGGGCGAGAATTCTGAAGCGGGATGTGGAAGTTGGTTTAGGTCATAACCTTTTCCCAACTTAAAAACCATTTTGTACTTTCTGCTAAGAAAGCAGAATACTTTATCCTGATGGATGATCGCGGGTGAGCTCATCATCCTACCGGCAGCAAGCGACTGATCTTTGGCCGTCAATTGATCTCTCAGCTCTTCAAATCGTAGTTGTTCTTCTCTCATATTTTAGTCTAAGACGAATGGAGAAGCATGGAGAGGACAATATCTCTCAGCTTTTTTGGGATTTATCGAATATACTGATCATTGCGGCAGGTGAGGAACAACAGCTCATCAATTCGATTTGCTTTTATATTTTAGCGCGAGTGCTTCAACAACTCATAATTTAATAAGCGATTGCATCTCATCAGAAGGATATACAGTATCTATTGCTTCATTCTCTTTGTAGGATTGTTTTTGTTGATCTACCCTGGTTATCTATTAGCGATATGGGTACCAAGCTGTTGGAAACTAGGCTGCTACACTACCAGACTTTGGGCCATTCTCTATTTTCCACTCATAGGCATGCCTGTGCGGATGGAAGGTCGTCAATATCTACGCCATCTTCGCGGTAATGCGATTTTTTGCGCCAACCACTTCTCATACCTCGACATAGCTGTTATGGGTTTTTTGCCACGCCCATTTGTGTTTGTGGGCAAGGAGTCGATACGTAAGGTGCCACTTTTTGGGTACATGTTCAGGAAACTACACATTACGGTAGATCGTCAGAGCCTGAAGGATCGCTACGCTACTTATCAGAAGAGCAGCAACGCAATAGATGTAGGAAAGGATCTTGTGATTTTTCCCGAGGGAGGAATAGTTACGGATAAAAGCCCTCACATGGTGCGCTTCAAAGAAGGGGCGTTTAAAACCGCCATTCGTCAAGCCGTACCTATCGTACCTGTAACTATACCCAACAACTGGATCATCCTACCGGACAATGGACAATTCCTGCCTAAGATCAGACGTTGTGCTATGATCATACATGAGCCGATCCCGACCGATGGTTTGACTGAAGCAGATGTTCAGGACCTTAAGGAAAAATGCTTTCGGGTCATAGAAAATGAATTGAAGATGCGTTTTCCTGAGCGGTTTGAAGCTGGTGCATAATTGATCTAAATTCGCTATCCTTCTGAGTCAAGGGAGCATCATAAAAGCAACATATCCATGTTTGGATTTTTACTAAAGCGTGATTGGGAGCAACCCTACCGAATGATCTTTTGGATTCACCTTGGGTTATTCATCATTTGCAGTGCAATGTTCTTCTTGGCCTTTCTACTCGGGCCCTATAATGCACTCGAGTGGTTGGTGACCTCTGAAACAGAATTGGTAAAGGTGCCACTCCTGAACTTCAATGTAGGCTTGTTTGAACTGGAATTGCTCAATGACAACTATGTTGTCAAACAGTATTTTGAAGGTAGTGATATCAAGATTGATCCATCCGATCATGTATGGTTTCTACTATTCGCAGCTATAGGTATAGCCCTTCTCCTAACGGTAATTACATACTTTAGTACTTTCTGGTTCACTGTGTCGATGGGCATATTTACAGTGATCCTTATAGCATTTCAGCTCAACCAACTTCAACTTTTTGGTACCACAGGGCGTGAGGCACTCATAGGTTCGGCGATAATATACCTCTCTGTTGGGTTCTTTTTTCAGTCCTTGCGGACACAAGTGGGCATGGCGCTTAGACTGGTCGCGTTTTTCCTAGTAAATGTATTGATCGCAATAATCATCTATCAATTTTCGGAAGTAAGTCAGCCATTTTTCTATTTGGCTAATTATGGCATCACTGGATTCCTTGTTCTTTCACTCTTGTTCATATTCCTGATCGGGCATGAAGTGGTATTTCTGATCCTTTATTTGGTTACCCAGTCAAAAGGAGACGCTGGTGGTCACAACTCAACTCATTTTATCATTTTTACTCTGATCTATATCGCAAACGTTGGCTTGGTCTACGCGAGAAATGCGAGCTACATCGACTGGGACATCCTTTACATACATGCGTTCATCTTATTGCTACTATCAGCATTTATTGGCCTTTGGACCTTTGAGCGCAGAGAAGAGGCTTACCGAAGCATTCTCACGTTCTACCCTTACGCCGGGCTGCTCTATATGGCTTTGGGTATCATCTGTCTGGCTACTTTGAGGTACCAGATGGTGATCGCTAACGACCCCTTGCTAGAGACCTTTGAAGATGCCATTGTTTTTAGCCATTTGGCATTTGGCAGCATGTTTTTCATCTATGTGATCGCCAATTATGTCAATCCATTGCTTAAGAACATGGCTGTTCATAGGATTGTGTATCAAGACAATAATTTCCCATACGCTACCGCAATGCTTGGGGGTATGATCATAGTTGCAGCATTGTACTATATAGCCAACCAGGCCCCACTCAATCAAGCCATCTCCGGCTACTACAATCTTATAGGAGATCTGCACCTGACTAGCAAACCGAAAGTGGCGCGACAGTACTACGAATTAGGCGCAGATTTTGGCTACCAAAATCATCGCTCACACTACATGCTTGGTCAACTTGACCTATCGGAAAAAAAGATACCCTCAGCGATTATCAATTTCAAAACGGCCATAGCTAAGCATCCGACTCCACATGCCTACATCAACCTGAGCAATGTTTATCGTACTGAGGACGTCTACTTTGATGCGCTGTTCACTATGCAACAAGCATATGCTGATTTTCCTGAGGATGGTGCTGTGAGCAACAACCTGGGCATGCTCTTTTCAAGGACGAACATCACAGACTCAACCCTCTACTTTTTACAAGAAATTTCGAGTGACCCATTAAGTACTAAGGTGGCACAAGGCAATGTGCTGGCTGTATACATCAAAAAAGGAATTTCGCTGGATCGAGACTCACTAGTTGCTGGTTACAACGAATCCTTACCACTGCCCGTCAAGGCCAATGTAAGAGCATACTCCAACAAATATCTGGGCGGTTTGGGACGTAGCTTCGATGGAGTATTCGCGAGCGATTCAATCCTCAATGCCCACACGCTTTCCTATCTGATCAACTCATCTAGTGATCCAAAGAACTTCACGGTAGAGCAAAGTCGAATTGCGGAAGCGTATGGAAGTTATCCCTTCAATGGAGCTTATCATGATCAACTGACCTACTTAAGTGCTTGGATCAAGTACCAGTCAGGACAGATTGGGGAAGCTATACGTGAGATAGATGTTGTGAGCTACAATACTGCACCACAGCAGAGCTACTACCAGCATGCTCTTGGTGTACTTGCTATGCATCAGGCGGCACCTCGTGTGGCAGTTGATTACTTTGAGAGATCTATACGTTATCGACCATCTGACAGTACTAATCTCGTGCTGTCCTATCTTGAATCGGGTCAACAAGACAAGGCCATGCCACTTCTAACGAGACTAAGGGAGAGTAACCTGAGATCAGATCTGCTAAGCGCACTTGCCATCCAACCTTCTGAACTTATCAGCGCATTAGACCCCATCAAATATCTGGGGTTAAGGTATCGGGTGTCAGAACTTGATTCACTAACTATTCAGGATATCATAAGTTCCTTCCAGATACCTGCTTATCAAGCTAACGCTCAATTATTTCTTGCTAAGCGGTTTTTGATGAAGAATGATCTTGATCAGGCAAGGTTTTACTTAAACCAGATCGAAGTAGATCTTGATGACAATGTAGAACTTCAGAGAGTGCTCCTGGAAAACCTGGCTTATCTGAAGGAAGGTGATCTACGATATGTGGATATGTCCGCTTCTAGCAGGTTTAGAGGTAACGAGCAGTGGGACAGCATGCAAAAATTATATAAGGCTGTAGAGGCCAAGCAATCTGGTAGTACCGACAGGGCGGGTCAGCTGTTTGAAAACCTGGCTTATGCTAATCCATTCTTCGAAGAAGCTGTTATGCAAGCAGTTGACCATTTTAATGGTCAGAACGAAGAATACAAAGGATATGAAATACTCTTGAATGCCATCGATCTCAATAAGTACTCCGTAGCACTGATTAAGGCTTATGTAGTGCAGGCACTTAAGATCAAGCATGAAGACTATGCAGAGTCAGCAATAATCAGGCTCATTGACCTCCTGAGCCCGCAAGAGTTTGCCGATTATGAACGGGAGTACTACGATCTCAAAACGGAGCTTATTGATAGAGATGATGCCAGTGTTTTTGATGAGCCTTCAAAGGACTTCTAAATAGCGCTTCAGCGCAGGATTTGGGTTGTTGCTCTTCCAGATAGCTGAGAGTTGGGCCCTTCTTTTCATAGATGTCAGTTCGATAAATTTCACCTTAAGCGAGAAGCCATCTTGTAAGGTGGTCGGGACAATACTGATGCCCAACTTGTTTTCTACCAACCTGAAAATTGTATTGGCATGGACAGAGCGGTGTGATACCCTGGGTGAGAAACCACTCTCTTCGAATAGGCTAATGATTTGCTCATAATAGCCGTAACTGTAGTCACTTGAAAACAGAATGAAAACTTCATCTTTAAGCTGTGAGAGGTTTTTGAAGTTGCGTTGATCCAAGTGATGATCTGCTGGTAGCACAAGCGAAAAAGTATCTTCATAGACCGTGCGTATTTCAAATCCTTCAGGGGCATGATTTAGTCGCACAAACCCAATATCCAGTTTGTCATGCGCGATGGCATCCACCTGGTCCCAATTGGTCATTTCATTGAGGCTGGTATGGATATCAGGGTTTAGCTGATTAAGCGATAGCAAACTATTGGGAATTACTTTTTGCATTGCCGACCCAACAAAACCTATTCTCACTTCTCCTTCTTCACCGCGTTCAATGGTTTTAAGCCGATCAAAAGTCACATTGAGCCGGTTGATCATCGATCGAGCCTCATCCTTAAGGAATTCTCCGGCTGGAGTTAGCTTTACTGATCGCTTAGTTCGTTGAAAAAGAGTGACCCCAAGCATATCTTCCAACTGCGTGATTTGGCGACTTAGTCCAGGCTGAGAAATGAAAAGTCGATCAGCAGCTTTTCTGAAATGTAGCTCCTCAGCTACCGCAATGAAGTACCTGAGATGTCGTAGCTCTATTTGATTACCCGTGAGTATCAATTGATGATAGAATTGGTATTTATAGTTATTAAAGCTACTTACTAATTTTGAATATGAGGAGTCAATAGTGAGCGATAACTCCCTTTTGGAGGGTAATGACTACAATGCAATTGGTAGCATCACAATCTCTGAGATTTTATCTAAACCCATAATGATATGACTGTCTTCAAGCTTGGAATAGATCGGTTGACTGTTGGACAACTCAATAGGATACTGAATAAGGATATGCCTTTAGTGATCGATGAGGCTGCAGTCAGTAAGGTTCAAAAGAGCAAGTCTCAAGTAGACGAAATCGTTAATGCTGAGAAAGTAGTTTATGGCATCAATACAGGATTCGGCCCATTGTGCACGACCATTATCTCACCCTCAGACACTCAGCTACTGCAGGAAAACATACTTAGAAGCCACAGCGTGGGTGTGGGAGAGGCCGTGCCTGTTGAGGTGGCAAGAGCTATGATGATCACAAAGCTGCACGCTTTGTGTCAGGGATATTCAGGTATTTCACTAGAGGTCCTTGAGCGTATTCTTTGGCTGTTTGATCATGATTATACTCCATTTGTACCTATCCAGGGTTCGGTTGGGGCATCCGGTGATTTGGCACCACTAGCTCATCTGTTTTTGCCATTGATCGGTTTGGGAAAACTCAATAATGGTCAGGACTATGTAGATACTGCAGAGATATGTCAGAAGGAAGGCCTTAAACCTCTAAAGTTAGAAGCCAAAGAAGGGCTCGCCCTTATCAATGGTACGCAGTTTATCGTAGCGTATGCGTCGATGGGAGTCAGCCGAATGCACAACTTACTAGAAGCAGCTGATATCATTGGGGCAATGAGTTTGGAAGGGATACTAGGCTCAGAAGCTCCTTTCGATCCTGATCTACATAGCTTAAGACCATTCTCAGGAGCACAACACGTAGCTCATCGATTGAAGAAACTCTTAGAGCACTCCGAAATGGTGGCCTCACATGAAGACTGTGGTAGAGTACAAGACCCATACTCCATACGCTGTATGCCGCAGGTACACGGAGCTTCTCGCCATGCATGGTTGCATCTAGTGGAGATGCTTGAAACGGAACTCAATGCAGTTACTGACAATCCGGTCATATTAAGCACTGAGAAGACAATCAGTGGTGGAAACTTTCATGGTCAGCTATTAGCATTGCCACTTGACTATGCGACTCTGGCAGCAGCTGAGCTTGGCAATATCTCTGATAGACGGAGTTATCTGCTAATAGAGGGTAACGCGGGCCTGCCGCGATTACTCATGACCCATACGGGCATTAACTCCGGCTTCATGATACCCCAATACACCTCGGCAGCATTGGTGAGTGAAAACAAATCGCTTTGTTTTCCGGCGAGTGCCGATTCCATACCTACGTCACTCGGGCAGGAAGACCATGTGAGTATGGGGTCGATCAGTGGCCGTAAACTCAACCAGGTGCTTGACAATCTGGAAAACATATTGGCGGTAGAGTTAGTCTCAGCTGCCCAGGCGTTTGACTATCGTAAACCAATGAAATCAGGCCCTATCCTTGATGCTTGTCACGAACTTGTGCGCGAAGCTATCGATCATGCTGAGGAGGACAGGGTGTTTGCACATGATATTACCAAAGCCGCCGAACTGATAAAAAAAGGGAGATTAGTGACCTGTGCGGATGCTACTGCCAAAAAAGAAAACATTGACTTCAAAGGACCACATTATGAATTATACAGACTTCATTAAAACATACGCCAGCCACCCGCATTATACAGCACCTACCGGTAATCAACTCAATGCCAAAAGCTGGCAGACTGAGGCACCATTGAGGATGCTGCTCAACAATCTGGATGAAGAGGTGGCGGAAGACCCCTCAGGTTTGATTGTCTATGGAGGAACAGGGCAGGCTGCCCGAAATGTAGCATCACTGCAGAAGATCATCGAGATATTACTGAGACTTGAAAATGACGAAAGCCTGCTCGTGCAGTCAGGAAAGCCTGTAGGAGTGGTCCGGACGCATGAACAGGCACCAAGAGTACTGATCGCAAATTCCAATCTCGTGCCGGCGTGGGCTGATTGGGAGCATTTTCAACAGCTCAAAGACAATGGGCTGATGATGTACGGTCAGATGACAGCTGGTAGCTGGATATACATCGGCTCCCAGGGAATATTGCAGGGTACTTACGAGACTTTTGTGGCTTGTGCTCAAAAGCATTTTGGCGGTAGTCTCAAAGGGAAGCTACTCGTAACTGCCGGATTGGGAGGTATGGGGGGTGCTCAACCACTCGCCGCAACTATGGCCGGGGCTACATTCTTAGGAGCGGATATCGATCCATCACGTATAGAGAAAAGGCTCAAAACCAGATATATCGACAAGATGTCCTACAGTTACGAGGAGGCTCGTGATTGGGTATTGGAGGCCAAATCAAAAGGAGAGAACCTTTCTGTGGGTCTTGTAAGTGATGCAGGTGATATGCTGGAGAAGCTATTGGCAGATGATATCATCCCTGATGTACTCACAGACCAGACCTCTGCGCATGACCCGGTGTATGGTTACATTCCTCATCAACTGTCTATGCCAGAAGCCAATGCGCTGCGTAATGAGAGTGCCGAAGAATACCAGAAACTTTCTTTGGAGAGTATGGCCAGGCATGTTGACTTGATGCTTGAATTGCAGCGACGTGGTGCTAAGACTTTTGACTATGGCAACAACTTGAGAGAGTTTGCAAAACAAGGGGGTTGTGATCATGCGTTTGACTTTAACGGTTTTGTACCCGAATATATCCGACCACTTTTCTGTGAAGGTAAGGGTCCGTTTCGATGGGCAGCACTGTCTGGAGACCCTGAGGATATTTATGTAACAGATCAGGCGTTGATTGATGCATTCCCTGAAAATCATCATATGATCAACTGGCTTCAGGAGGCTAAAAAGAAGGTAGCCTTTCAAGGAATACCTTGCCGCATCTGCTGGCTTGGAATGGGTGAAAGAGAGAAAGCAGGATTGATCTTCAATGACCTGGTACGAAGTGGTAAGGTAAAGGCACCTATCGTAATAGGACGTGATCACCTGGATTGTGGGTCAGTAGCCTCACCAAATAGAGAGACAGAAGGTATGAAAGATGGTTCCGACGCTGTATCCGACTGGCCTTTGCTCAACCTGATGTCTAACACTGCGGGAGGAGCTACCTGGGTGTCCTTTCATCATGGTGGTGGGGTTGGTATGGGCTACTCGCAGCATGCGGGGATGGTGATCTTAGCTGATGGTACTGATCGCGCAGACGATAATATCAAACGGGTACTGCATAATGACCCGGCACTCGGTGTGATGAGACATCATGATGCAGGATATGATAAGGCCACCGACTATGCTGAAAAATTTGGATTAGCACTCTGAAATCTGATAATAATCAGGTTGGAGGTTGGTGGATATTTATATTTTAGAGGCTGTGAAAAATCTAAAAACACAGCTATCGGGTACACTATACGGTCCTTTTGAACAAATTGTCACACTAGACGGACTACCATTAAAAGGGCCTTTGTCCGATGATCAGCTTCAAATACAGAGCAAAGGAGGGGTGATTGTCGAGAATGGTACCATCAAAGAGATTGGAGAGTTTGTAGCACTTAAGGAAAAAGCTGCTAAGGTCAAGGAGTTAGGTAATCACTACGTACTGATGCCTGCTTTTGTGGATAGCCATACGCACCTCTGCTTCGCCGGATCTCGAGCTCATGATTATGCTGCTCGCATATCATGTAAGTCTTACCAGGAAATACTAAAACATGGGGGAGGAATCTATGACACGGTACGCAAGACCAATGAAGCGACTGAAGATGAGTTGTTAACATTCTTAAAAGAGCGCCTTGATGCCCAATTGCGCTATGGGGTAACCACCTGTGAAGTGAAAAGTGGATATGGTCTCAGTGTGGATCAGGAGTTGAAGCAGCTACGCGTCATAAAGAAGGTGAATGATGATCATCGTATTGACCTGGTCGCTACTTGCCTTGCAGCTCATGTGTTAGGTCCGGATTTTGACGACCCCTCCGAATACCTCAAGGTCATTTCAAACGAGTTGTTTCCTGCCCTGACCAAAGAAGGGTTGACCAATCGGATTGATGTCTTTGTAGAGCCTGAAGCCTTCTCATTTGCGGTAGCCGACCAATACTTATCTAAAGCCCGGCAAGCTGGATTTGAAGTGACCGTACATGCTGATCAGTTTACCAGTGGTGGTAGTGAGCTTGCGATAAAATATATGGCGGCAAGTGCGGACCACCTGGAGTCGTCCAGTGATGAGGATATCAAACGACTAGCGAATTCTCCGGTCGTGGCTACAGTTTTGCCAGGTGCATCGATTGGTCTCGGTATGAACTATGCACCGGCCAGGAAGCTTTTGGATGCTGGGTGCTGTGTGGCTATTGCGACGGATTGGAATCCGGGTTCTGCTCCCATGGGAGATTTACTCACCCAGGCGGCATTGCTTAGTGCTTATGAAAAGTTGAGTTCTGCAGAGACATTTGCGGGACTAACATTTAGAGCTGCTAAAGCACTAGGACTCACGGACAGAGGCGTATTGGCCCCAGGCAAGAGAGCCGATATGATTGCCTTTAGTACCGCAGACTATCGTGAGATACTCTATCATCAAGGAAAGCTCAAGCCGAAACTTGTCTGGAAAGACGGAAGTGTCGCTCTTTAGCTATGTATCAACCTCCAGGCAAAGAACATTGGCAAGGCAGAACAGATGTGCTGGATGGGGCCGCAGGTCACAGATGGCACCACATCATCCGATTTCTAGATCTTAGTCAAGAGATAATACCTGAAAATGGTTTGGTTAACAATGTGGCTATCCTTGGGTTTTGCTGTGATGAAGGCGTAAGGCGCAATTCCGGTAGGGTAGGTGCACGAAAAGGGCCATCAGCAATAAGGAAATACTTGTCCAACCTCGCTGTTCATTTTGACGCGGATTGTTTAGCAGTCTTTGATGCAGGAGATGTAATTTGTCAGGGACAAAACATGGAAGCTGCCCAGGACATGCTAGCAGGTAAAGTGCAGCGGCTTCTTGAGAATGGCTATCAACCTATCGTTTTGGGGGGTGGACATGAAGTTGCTTTTGGACATTTTTTGGGTATTCATGAATATGCCAAACCCCAAGGTGAAAAGATTGGTGTAATCAATGTGGATGCCCATTTTGACCTGAGGAGGTATGATGGTCTTGGGAGTTCCGGCACGCCGTTTTTGCAGATATCTGAACTACTGGAAAAGGAGAATAAGTCCCTGAAGTACCTGGTGTTAGGTATTAACGAAACTGCTAATACTCGTGCGCTTTTTGATACTGCAGATCGTCTTAAAGTTCAATATGTAACAGCTGAAGTATTAAATGAATCGAGTATCGAATTCACCCAAACTTGTATTGATGCATTTATTGCTTGTTGTGAAACAATTTATCTAACTATCGATATGGATGCTTTCAATGCTAGTGAAGCGCCGGGAGTAAGTGCGCCCGCTCCTTATGGCGTCCGCCTGGATAAGACTCTTCAGCTTATCAAATATGTAATACAAAGCAAAAAAGTGCTTAGCATTGACTTTGCAGAGACGAACCCGGAGCTTGATATCGATGACCGAACCTCTAAACTTGTGGCGTACCTGATAGGAGTTGTGGTCAAAGAGTTACAGAAGGACTAGTGCCTGGTAGCACTGACCATTTGCATCAATGAATCGATATCCTTGTTATCATAGTGTATCACATTGGTTTGATACTGTAGCTTCTTCTCATTATCCTTTAGTTCCCAAATCTGCTTTGAAAGCAGTCGATCATTTACATAGTGATAGTCTATGATTCGGGTACGATAGTTTGAGACAATACGCTGCTCAACAAGTCTGCCAGCCCCATCATAAATAAAATCAACGACTTCAGTGAACCGTTGTGGATAGGTGTTTTTAATGGTTACCTGGCTCACACGACGCTCTTTGTCATATCGGAATGCGCAGACTTTATTACGGGTATTTTCCTTCACGTAGGAGCGTTTAGAAACGAACTGACCTTCTTGCTGATACTTCCAGTGATCTGACTCCTCATCAAGCAAATGAGTGGTGGTATAATGATAGAAATTAGTCAGGTACAAACGCGTATTTCTGCTCACTGAGGCTGGTGCTAACTGTGGTTGTCCCCTGTAGTCAATGTCAATAGTAGCCAATAAATTACCGTAGGGGTCTAGCAGTTGCTCGGCTTTCGGTACTTTATCCAGGTAGCTCAGGTTGTCTTTATAAATGATACCTACTGCAGTGATATGCTTAAACGTGGTACTGTAAAAGTTATCGGGTATTTCTTCGCCGGAGACCAGTTCCGTCACTGTTTCTAAGAAACTCTCATCGTCTTCAACGATCGTCGAGAGCTGCTCTCCCAATAGGATGAGTCCATCATAGCCTCTGAGCGATGCTTCCTGCCCCAGACCGTAAATCAATTCCGACGTTGATTCTGATTCAAGGGCCTTATTTTCAAGGATTTCAATCTTGATATAATCTTTCTCGGGCATTTCAGATTGGAGATAGATATCGACCGTTCGATCGTGCGCTACAGTTGGTATATCAATCAATCTTCGATTGGCTGTATTGACATAACTGCTCATACATCCGGTGAGTAGTAGGAGCAAAGTGTATAATGTCAGTGCCAGCTTTTTCATCATATTCAAAAGAAATGTAGTTCAGAATGATTCCTACGAGTTAAGAACGAAAATCACCCTTTATGGAGTAGTTAAATCGCCGATTTTTTTTTGAAGGGAGCAGTTTTAGTGATTTGACTGGAACTACTACCTCCCAACCTAAATAGATTATCGATTGTGGTCAGAATGTATATTTTTGTTGGCTTCTAAAACCGTAACTACACTATGCAGGAACTCAACGAGATATTAGCGACCATTGATGGGTACATCGGTGGATCTGACTGGTTTGTCTATTTATTATTAGGTACTGGTGTATTCTTTACTATCTATCTCAAGTTTCCTCAGATAAGGTATTTTGGTTTTGCTGTCAAAGTGGTCAAAGGCAAGTTTGACAAAGAAGGCGATGAGGGTGATACTTCGCACTTCCAGGCCTTATCCACTGCCCTATCGGGAACAGTCGGGACTGGCAATATAGCCGGTGTAGCACTGGCCATACACTTGGGAGGCCCAGCCGCCATATTTTGGATGTTGGTGACAGCCGCACTAGGTATGACAACCAAGTTTGTAGAAGTGACACTATCGCATAAGTATCGTGAGAAAACCGGTGACGGCACCATGGCAGGTGGTCCTATGTATTTCATGAAGAATGCCAATTTTGAGCTATTCGGAAAGAAGCTTGACCTCAGATGGATGGCAGCCCTTTTTGCATTTGCCACAGTGCTATCATCGTTTGGTACAGGTAGTCTTCCTCAAGTCAATAGTATTGCCAACTCGTTGTTTGCGACCTTCGGAATCGACAAAATGTTATCCGGAGGAGTCCTTGCCATTTGCCTGGGATTGGTGATCATAGGAGGGATAAAGCGCATCGCAGCTGTGACCTCCAAGCTCGTACCCGGAATGGCACTTATCTATTTTATAGGAGCGTTGGCGGTCATCTTCTATAACATTGAGAATATCGTTCCAAGCTTTGTTTCCATCTTTTCGGATATGTTTTCCGGTAGTGCTGCCACAGGGGGCTTTTTAGGAGCAACGATCGCCTATGCTTTTAACCGAGGTGTGAATCGGGGGCTTTTCTCTAACGAAGCAGGTCAGGGTTCAGCTCCTATTGCACACGCTTCGGCTAAGGCACATGAACCAGTCTCTGAGGGACTGGTAGCAATACTAGAACCATTTATTGATACGATCATCATCTGCTCACTAACAGGACTCGTTTTGCTATCGTCTGGTGTATGGAACGAAAAGCATGAGAATGTTTTCCAAAATACGGACATGACAGTATTGACGAAAGTCTACTCTGAGTCTGATCAATCAGATGTGTCTACACTTTTTGAGCATATCAATGGGAAAGCCCCAGCACCAACTTTTACAGGACAACTTCAGGTGACCAATGGAGTGATTGGTAACCCTTTGAGTATTATTCACGCCAGATCATTGGCCGAAAATATTCGAGTATCTGATAGCGAAGGAAATTTGTATTCCGGTACAGTAAGCGTACTTGATGGTAAGGTGGACGATTCTAATGCCTTAGTCTTCGTCGGAGAATCACTGGTACATAGTGCTCCATTGACAACCATAGCATTTACCAGAAGCTTCTTTGGAGGCTTTGGACAGTATATTGTTTCCATTGGCCTGCTGCTTTTCGCCTTTAGTACAGCCATTTCCTGGTCGTACTACGGTGATCGCGCGATGACCTATATGTTTGGCAGTGGGTCGGTGGTCTACTTCAGAGTTGTTTATGTGATTGGGTTCTTCCTGGCGGCTTTTACCGATACTACTATAATATGGACCCTATCGGGAATCACCATTGCGTTGATGACAATTCCTAACCTGATAGGGATACTACTGTTAAGAAAAGAGATGAAGTCTACTCTGAATGATTACTGGACAGACTTTAAGAAGGACTGGCCAGATGAGAAGACACCCGAATAGTCCTTCTCAAATAATTCGGTAGTACAGTATTAAGTACGCAAGTACAAATAAGATCAAATAGCCAAAAACAGGATAGATGCTGATTTGCGCCGAGTCGACTTCTTGATTTGTATCTGCTCAAGCCTTATCTGCTTGAGGTATTCCTTTGAAGCCTTATTGTAGATAGGGGCTTCCCTGGAAATGATTGAATTCGTGATATAGGATTTATCAAAGCTCTTGTAAGTAGATGAATTGTCACCCTTGAGAAGGGTTCTATTCCTTCTCAAGGTCTTGATTGCATCCATCATTACTCCAGCACCAGTCATACATTATTAATCGAAAGTATTACGATTGGGTTGTCAATTGTTTGCTCTCAGATGCCTTGAAGACAGCCTTAACAACCCGTTAACAAACTGTTAGGAACTCATTAACAGTGCTTTAGGAGCAGCGCTTCTAGTTTTGACTTGTACTAAAACCAAACAATATGAAACGAGTCATTCTATTAGCTACAGCGGCTATTTTTCCACTTCTAGTGTTCAGTCAACCGCTTACCTATGAAAACAGTAGAGGCGAGACCCATCTCGCTGGAGAGATCGAACTGGAAGACCTGGCCGCTGGTCCTTATCAGGAATGGTATGATGATAGCTATTCAAAGTTCGAGATATCCGATAAAGAGTCCTCCTGGTCTACATCCCTTCAAAATACTGATGTAGAGATCTTTCTTGGGACTTGGTGCGGAGACAGTAAAAAGTGGGTGCCACGATTCGTACACCTCTGGGAAGAGCTTGGACTTGAGCTTTCACAACTAAGATTTACAGCCCTTTACGATGGAGTAGATAATTATAAGCAGGGACCAAAAGAAGAGGAGAAGGGGCGTGCCGTTCACAGAGTGCCAACATTTATCTTTTCCGAAGATGGAGAGGAGTATGCCCGGATAGTAGAATCACCTATCACGGACCTGGAAACAGATCTGGCTCAAATTGCTCTTGGTTATCCTTCAGAGCCCAATTATCGTGCTGCGACCTATATGATGGAGCTCCTTGCTTCATCTTCAGACGAAGAAATAGATGCTCAGTTTGAAGACCACTTGAATAGGGTCTATCGCATGGCACATCAAAGTAAAGAATTGAATACACTTGGGTATGTTTATCTACGCTCAGGTAGAATACACGAAGCACTCGCTACATTCAAGTTCAACACTTACTTCTTTCCGCATGAGCCTGGGGTTCACTATAGCTATGCTGTAGCCCTTGAAGAGGATGATCAGATTAAGAAGGCTGTTGAGTATTATGAAGCAGTCCTGTCAATCGACCCGGGACATGAGAAGGCAAAAGGGAAAGTTGTCATGCTGGAAGAGGATCATTAATGTTCTGTGCCAGACCTACGAAGTTTTTGAAACCCGGACGGCAGTCTTCGTAGGTCCGGTAGCTCTACTCTTCGTTCTTTTCAAAAGGCAGCTTGATATCCTCTCCCCAGATGTATTTTCCAAACCACTGCCAGTTATGCCAAACGGCGGCCAGTCGTTCTTTGGGCTTGCTAATACCATGTCCAAACCCTTTATATACGATCAACTCTGTAGGTACACCGACATCCTGTAAACCTTGATAAAGCTCATAAGCATTGGGGATAGGGACTCGCTTGTCAAACTCTCCGTGTTGAATGAGGGTGGGAGTAGAAGCACTGTTGATATTGGTCATCGGGGAGGTCTTTGCATAGATTTCCGGATTGCTCCAAGGTGTAGCCTTGAGATATTGACGAGTAAAAGGATGGATGTCGGTGTTGACATAGTAAGTCATCCAGTTGCTGATACCTGCTCCGTTGGAAATGGCTTTGAAACGGTCAGTATTGGTGGTAAGAAATGCTGAAATATAGCCTCCCTGACTCCAGCCCATCGCTCCCATTTTATCTTCGTCAACAAACCCTTGAGCGATCAGATAGTCAACGCCTGACATTACGTCCCAGGCATCTCCTACTCCGAGGTTTTTGACATTCAATGAGCGAAAAGCTTCACCATAACCGGCTGATCCACGATAGTTGGGTCTAAGAACTACAGCCCCCTTGGCCAGCCACTGATTGACAGGATACACATAGCTCAATACTGGAGTAGGACGATCAACACCCGTAGGGCCTCCATGTATAACAACGAGCAAAGGATATTTCTTATCAGGGTCAAAATCTACAGGTTTATGAAGTACGCCTTCAATCGTAGCACCGTCCTCACTTGTCCATGATACCACTTCCGACGTACCCAATTCCCAATCGGTGATTTGATGATTGAAGGTTGAGATTATTTTGAGGTCGGGCTTTCCAGTGGGAGAAAGATAAACCTCAGAGATATCATCGTAGTTCTGTCCGTACAGTGCTACCTGACCTGCGTTAGCGGATAGGGAATAACCATAGATGTTGTCTGGTTTAGTGAGGAGCTGGCTGGAGCTCTTCTTTTTCCAATCATATTGATACAGATACTGTTTGGTCTTTTGTCGGGCAATGAAGTATAGATGATCGCCTTCCCACTTCATTGACCTGATGTCCTCATCTACTCCAAGGTCTATGGTGGTGGATGCTCCACCACCAGCCGAGATGGTCTTGACTACAGCATTGCTATAAAATATGGCTGTCAGGTCACCATTCGAGGCAAGGTATATGATCTGACTACCATCAGGCGACCACTCAGGATCAGCATCAGGTCCGGGATCGCTTACCAATGAACTGACGGATTGATCGGAGAGCGTGACCACAGAGATATCTCCTTTCATAAAGTCTGAAATAGCTGTCGAAGGTTGGTGGCCAAAAGCAATCTTGCTACCATCAGGCGACCAGTCAAAATCGCGGATCGTGTAGCTAAGATCAGTTGTCAACTGCACCGGTTCCGGTAGGGAAATACAAGTCGCTGTAGAATCAGACTTGTCGCATGATGACAAGTCCGGCCTTGGGATATTAGCAGGGTCGAAGCTTATATAAAAAAGGTGGTTTTGGGTGATCTCCTTATCTTCAATTGCATACTTACCAAATTGGTCTTCGCGAGATTTACCCAGTTCTGCGTCCTTGATGGGTCTGGTAAACGCTATGGTGTAGCTGTTAGGTGCCCAGGAGAAGCTTCTCACGCCATCGTCTTCATTGGTGACAGGAGTTGCCTCACCTCCGTTGGCCCTGATAATAAATATCTGGGACTTATCACCCCGATCTGCGGAGAAGGCTATGTACTTGCTGTCATGTGACCATTCAGGGCTTGTACTGTTGCCGTCTTTGGTGTTGGTAAGCTGAAATGGTTCGTCAATCCCATTGTAGAGCCATATCTCAGTATCATATCGGTTGTTTTTCCAGTCGGTACTGCGAACATGATAGGCTACCATTTTTCCGTTAGGAGAGATGGTAGCATTGGAAGGTGAGTGTAGTGATAATACGTCTTCGAAGCTTGGTCCTGGTATTTGACCAGTGACACTAAGCGATAAACTAAGCAAAGCTGAAATCAAGGCGATCTTTATATTCATGGGAGGTTTGGTTATCTTCATCGATTAAGTGAACAAGCTAAATTTAATTGAATATGGCCAATATCATCATACCTAAGAAGTGGCAGATCCGGGGATTGAGACCTACAGAAGAGTCGGATTATTATAATCGTCGCGAGATTCTCAAACGTTTGGGTATCGCCACTGGTGGATTGCTTGCAGTCTCACCTTTGATCAACGCATGTGGCCCTATCGGGAAAAAAGAAACCTCCGAGGAGCCTGTTGAATCAATGAAGACCGAAGGCAATACCTTTTCATTCGATGGCATAGGCCAATACTTCCCTGCAGAGCGTAATGAACGATATACACTCGACCGCCCATTGACCAAAGAAGAGATCGCTACTACACACAACAATTTTTACGAATTCATTACTCCCGGGGATCCTGATATTTATAATGTACACGAGCATGTGGATCAGTTTGATACCCGTGACTGGCAAATCGAAGTGACCGGCTTAGCTGCCAAAACAGGTAAGCATGATCTGGAAAACCTGATCAAGCGATTTGGTCAGGAGGAGCGCTTGTATCGTTTTCGGTGTGTGGAGCGATGGTCGATGGCCGTACCTTGGACTGGGTTTCCGCTAGCACAGCTCATAAAGTACCTTGAACCTGCTAGTGAGGCCAGGTATACTAGATTTTACTCTGCGGCTCGGCCAGAGCAGATGCCGGGGGTCAAAAACCAGGATTGGTATCCATGGCCGTACACCGAGGGGCTGAGGATAGATGAAGCTATGAATGAGCTACCCATGTGTGTGACCGGCATCTATGGTAAAGTACTGCCAAAACAGCACGGAGCTCCCATGCGGATTATCGTGCCTTGGAAATATGGCTATAAGAACCCTAAGTCCATTGTGAAAATTGAGTTCAGTGATAAACAACCTGACACCTTCTGGAATACTATTCGAGCAGATGAGTATCCGTTCCTAAGCAATGTAGATCCTGAAGTGCCTCACCCAAGATGGTCACAAGCGGTTGAGAAAATGATCCCTGATGGAGAAGAGCGACCTACGCTTAAGTATAATGGGTATGGGGAAATGGTCGCAGGGCTATATGCATAGCCTAAGCGATGTTTAGCTGATCTAACACATTGAGTATCCTCTTCTCATCATCTTGAATTTCCAGCAGCCCACCTTGTAGCGAACGATTGATCTTTATTAGTTCTTCAAGCTTAGGTGTGTGTACATGAAAAGGCACCTTGTACAGTCTCTCATCTTTCTTTTCGAACGGACAAGGGTACTTGCTTTGAAAGAGGTAGGGCCAGATTGTCTTTGAGCAACTTATGGCAATTCGATCCACCGGATATTCTGAGAGATAAGTTTCTGATCGTTCATTGATATTCTCAAAGAAGTCTACTGCATTGCCTAATCGTACTCTGGAGCCTGCCTTGGATTTGCCTTTAGTCTTCAAATATTTGAGCTGGCTCATGCCTTGCTTTTTACGGACCAGGTATGACTTGAAGACCTTGTGAACGACGATTTCACCTCCTTTGAAATAGCCAATAGCCGCATGCCCTGTTTGGACAAGCAGCAGCAGGTAATTCAATGGCTGTTGCTCGTTGAAGTGCATGGATAAAGGCAATCTAAGATCAGCCAACGGAATACCTTCAGAACTGATCGACAGCAAATGTTTCTCATGATGATAACTGAGAGAAAACCCTGAAGCATCTTGTAAGGCTCCTATGAGCTTTTCGACTTGTTCTTTTGAGAGGTTTTTTATCATAAACAAAAAATCCCGCGGAAGCACTCCGGCGGGACCTGATATTCTTAGTCGTTATCTACTATTTTGCGAAGGCCACTGATCTCGTTTCTCTGATGACAGTTACTTTAATCTGGCCGGGATACTGCATATCCTTTTCGATCTTCTGAGAGATGTGGAAAGACAGATCCTCAGATTGCTTATCCGTCACATGATCTGCGTCAACAAGCACTCGCAACTCACGACCTGCTTGGATAGCATAGCATTTGTTCACACCATCGAAGCTTAATGCCAGTGCTTCAAGGTCTTTGAGACGTTTGATATATGATTCCATGATCTCCCTTCTGGCGCCCGGCCTTGATCCCGAGATGGCATCACATGCCTGTACTATGGGGGAAATCAATGAAGTCATCTCTACTTCATCGTGGTGTGCACCTATGGCATTGCAAACTTCTTTATTCTCCTTGTATTTCTTGGCTAACTCCATGCCCAATATGGCATGAGGTAGTTCTGGTTCTTCAGGTGAGACTTTACCAATGTCATGCAACAGACCGGCACGCTTCGCCAGCTTGGCATTGAGTCCTAACTCTGAGGCCAGTGTAGCACAAAGCTTTGCTACTTCTCGAGAGTGTTGTAACAGGTTCTGGCCATAAGAAGAGCGGAACCTCATTCTACCCACCATCTTGATAAGCTCAGGGTGAAGTCCATGGATCCCCAGATCGATAACAGTTCGTTCACCTATCTCAACTATTTCTTCCTCTATGTTTTTGGTGGTCTTACCTACTATCTCCTCAATTCTTGCAGGGTGGATTCTGCCATCCTGTACAAGTCTATGAAGGGAGAGCCTAGCTATCTCTCTTCTTACCGGATCGAACCCAGAGATGATAATCGCTTCAGGTGTATCGTCAACAATGATCTCTACCCCTGTGGCGGCTTCCAGTGCCCTGATGTTACGGCCTTCACGACCAATGATCTTACCCTTGATGTCGTCACTTTCGATGTTGAAGATAGACACGCAGTTTTCAATGGCGTGCTCCGTAGCAGTCCGCTGTATTGTCTGAAGTACAATCTTTTTGGCCTCTTTAGCGGAGGTGAGTTTAGCCTCTTCGATGATCTCTTTGATGTGGGAAGATGCATGCGTGCGAGCCTCATCCTTCAAAGTTTCCATCAATTGGTTACGCGCTTCATCTGCAGTAAGATTGGATACTTTTTCTAGAATGGAGATCTGCTGCTCTTTGATCTTGTCCATGTCCTCTTTGCGCTTCTTGAGGATATCCATTTGGGCAGCAACGTTTTCTTTCATTGAATCCAATTCTGCCTCTGCGCGTTTGTTTTGTGAAATCTGCTTGTTGAGCTGCTCGTCACGCTTTTTGAGCTTCTGCTCATTAGCTATGATTTGGTTTTTTTTCCTGTTGGACTCTTCTTCAAACTCGGCCTTGAGCTTAAGGTATTTTTCCTTAGCCTCCAGTATGCGATCTTTCTTGATATTCTCAGCGGTGAGTTCCGCTTCCTTTACAATGAGTGCAGCTTTGTCCTCTGCCTCATTTTTCTTCTTGTCAACAGATCGTTTGAGTAAGAAGCGGCTTACGAGCAGCCCTATTACTCCGCCGAGCACTAATAGAGCGATCGTATATATGATGTTATCCATAAAGCTATAATTTAATGGGTTAATACCACACAGTAGTCAACCCACTCACAGATAACTCAAGAATAAATGTCGCTTACTAAAAATTAAAGTGATTGAGAAACGAGTTGGTTCAGTTTTTGGATCTGTTCATGCGCGAGCTCATCAGTTCTGGTAAGTTTTTCATCCGCGCGGTATTTGTCTACTACACTATCGAATGCTACCATTGCTAATAAGTCCTGCTTGTCATCAATACCAAACTGATCTTGATAAGCCTTAATTTGTTCGTTTATTTTCTTTCCTGCTTGGCGGATCATGGCCTCATCTTCGGCTTTGACCCGCATCGGATATTCCCTATTCCCAATTCTTATTTTTATTGATAATTCAGCCATTGAGCTTATTTCTATTTCCTTACTGACTCAACTGAGCTATGCATTTATCAACTTCTTTTATATAATCATTTATTACTTGCTTTAGCTCTGCAGTGTTGTTGTCTTTCACTACCATGCTATCTACAATACTACTAATTTTTAGATTATTCTGAAAGCTGCCAATTTGCTCGTTTTTACGCAGCAATTCGCCTTTTAGGTCCAGGTTTTGCTGCTTTAGTTGTTGAACTTCTTCTTTGGTTTTTTTGTGCTCACTTACCAGTAAAAGCACTTTTCTTTCAAGTGAAGAAAGCTCACTTCTGAGATCTACATTGGCCATACTACTTCCTAATATGTGCGTTCAAGTCAGTTTCAAATCTCTTCATCAACTGCTGCATGACCTTATCAATGACCTTGTCTTGAAGCGTCTTGTTTTGATCTTGCAAGGTGAAACTAAGGGCGTAGGATTTTTTACCAGCGTCTATCTTTTCACCTTCATATACACTGAAGACATTTACTTTCTTAAGTAACCTTTTTTCAACCTTTAAAGCAACTTCCTTAATGTCTTTAAATGAAACTTTTTTGTCAATGACCAGTGACAGGTCTCTACGGACTTCTGGATACTTCGATACTGGTGAGTAAGTAGGCTGCTTACCTGCTGACTTCATGAGGTTCCTCCAGTCAATATCCGCATAGAATACGGGTACTTTCACCTCTGCCCTCTTGGTCATATGATTTGAGAGTAGACCAACATCGGCCATGTGTCTTCCATTGCTACTTAGGCTCAAAGCATACTGGAAAAGATCATTCTCCAATGGCTCACCATCGAGTGCTGAGATACCAACCTTATGTATCAAGTCAATGACTGCTTGCTTCAAACTATGAAAATCTGTATCATCGGTAGAAGTGTTCCAGTGTTCTTCATTTAGCTGACCTGTACTAAAAAGCACCAAATGCTCTTTCTCCTTGTACTGGTCATCTATGTGACTGTAGCTCTTACCTAGCTCAAAAAACCTGAGGTTGGTCTGACGATGACTGATGTTGTAGCGTATAGATTCCAGGCCTGTGAATAGCAAAGTAGGACGAAGTATACCCAGTTCCTCACTTAGCTTATTGAGTACTTCAACATTATTCGAAGAAGGCCAGTGGGCATCACCTGAAGTTAAAGCCGGATTTGTTAAGGAGTTAGTGAAGATTTCAGCAAAACCACGGCTAACCAGTAAATTAGCCACTTTTGTCATTATTCTTGTAGTGTCCTTTTCGGGAAACTCTGATAAGAAGGTGCTGGAGATATAAGGAGATAGCTCAATATTGTCGTAACCATAGATCCTCAGTACTTCCTCAACAATATCAGCCTCCCTGGTGACATCTACTCGATAAGGAGGCACTACGGCCGTAAATCCGGTTTCATCCAGATTGGAGGTTTTGATATCAAGCAGATTTAATGTCTTGGTTATGAAACTGCGATCTAACTGTTTTCCGATGAGTCTGTCGATATTCTTAAACTTGACTTCAATGCTGAGATTTTTTATAGGAGAAGGGTAGATATCTATGATCTCCGAGCTGATCTTACCTCCGCATACTTCCACTATTAGCTTTGCGGCAACCTTTAGCGCGTCTACAGTCCCGTTTGGGTCAGTGCCACGTTCGAACCTGAAACTTGCGTCTGTTTTGAGCTGGTGCTTTTGAGCGGTTTTTCTGATATAGCCCGGATCAAAGTAAGCACTTTCGAGAAATATCGCCGTTGTACTGTCTTTCATACCTGACCCGATACCACCAAACACTCCTCCAATACACATGCCTTCACGTTCTCCATTGCAGATCATTAAGTCATCTTTCGCCAACTTTCGCTCCTTTTCATCCAGTGTGATGAAGGGGGTACCCTCTGTCAAAGTATCTACTATGATCTTATCTCCCTTGATCTCATCTGCATCGAAAGCGTGTAAAGGTTGGCCTAACCCGTGAAGGACATAATTAGTAATATCCACCACGTTGTTGATGGGTGCTAAACCAATAGCCTTAAGTCGATTTTGGAGCCATTTTGGAGAGGGGGCCACTGTCAGGTCAGTGATTGTGATACCGGAGTATCTTGGACACGCAGCAGCATTAAGCACTTCCACTTCAATGGTTCGGCTACCGTCACTCGCCAAACCATTACTTTCCGGTAGGACGAGAGGTCTATCAAGAAGTGCTTTCAGATCTCTTGCTACACCGTAGTGAGAAGCTGCATCAGCCCTGTTTGGAGTAAGGCCGATCTCTATCACATCATCTTTTGACGGATTAAAGTAGTCTCGTGCCGGGGTGCCGTTGGGTAGTGTAGTGTCCAGTACTATGATACCATCATGAGAATGACCTAACCCTATCTCATCTTCGGCGCAAATCATTCCCTCGGAAACTTCACCACGTATCTTGGCTTTTTTGATTTTGAAAGGTTCACCCCCTGCCGGGAATAGAGTCGAACCGACAGTGGCGACCACTACTTTTTGTCCTACGCTCACGTTGGGCGCTCCGCATACAATAGGAGAAGGGGCACCACCACCAATATCCACTGTAGTAACTGACAGTTTATCTGCATTGGGATGTTGCTCGCAGGTCAGCACTTCACCGATGACCATACCCTCGAGGTTACCCTCTATTTCTTCAAAAACCTCTAGACCCTCTACCTCCAGTCCTGTACCGGTGAGCCATTGTTCGATTTGATCGGTCGATTCCGGTAGATCGATAAATTCTTTTAACCAATTAAGAGAGATTTTCATCTTGAAGTAAGGGGTTGAAAACGGAGGCGTAAAGCTAATGAAATGAGGCAGCTACGCCGAACGAAAGAGCACTATTTGACGTCCCGATCAGTCGGTATGATAGTTTTTTTCACCAGCTTCGATGGCTATCGGCAATATGTTTTCTCGGGGGGGGAGGGGGCAACTAAACCTGGGGTCGTAATCGCAATAAGGGTTGTATGCTTTGTTGAAGTCGATCTCGATCTGTCGAGCGTTTTTCAACTCCAGGTCAAGATATCTGCCTCCACCGTAAGTGGTCTCGGTGGAAGTGTCATCAGCAAATGCTGTAAAGATGATCGATGCACTTCCCATACCCACTTTTTTAAGTAGCAGCATCTTGAGTCGTTGACCTTTGAGGTCGAATACTGCATAGGCAAACTTGAGATAGCGTTCCACTTTACCATCACTTGTTGGCACGTTCATATAGTCACGGCTCTCAATCTTCTCTACTTTGGCCATGACTTTGTAATCAAGGTCCGGTTCGTAATAGTTGAGGCCATTAAAGGGTTTCCCCTTAAACGGAGAAGTATCTGAGGTCTTTAAAAACTCTTCTTTCTCCTTACGTTCGTCCAGTATCCGTTTTCGATAGGCCTCCGTGTCCTCTCCTGATCCCATCAAAGAGTAGGCGATGACCGCAATGATCGCCACCCCAATAATCCATATTACATTCTTCCTCATATCAGATCATTGATTCGTCTGCAAAACTAAAATATCCATGGTCGGAAAAAATGAGGTGATCGATAATCGGTACATCCATAGTACGACCAGCGGCTACCAGCTTTTCAGTCAATGTGATATCCTGATGACTCGGTTTCAATTGTCCTGAAGGATGGTTGTGTACAAGGATCATACTGCTTGCCAGGTGGGTGATGGCTGACCTGAAAATCATACGTGCATCGACCACCGTGCCGGATACTCCGCCACTACTGACTGACTCAGTGCGTATGACCTGATTGGCCCGGTCGAGTAGTACTACCCAAAACTGCTCATGATCGAGATCCAACAGAAAAGGCTTCATATGTTCGTAGGTGTCCTGTGAAGATTGTATCCTGACCTTTTGCGGTTTTTCGAGTAGTCCACGTCTGCGTCCCAGTTCGAGAGCACTGACTATTGTAATCGCCTTAGCTTCCCCAATACCTTTGAACTTTTGAAAATCTTTGACTTGCATTTTGGCCAGTTGATGAAGGTCATTATTCACTGATGCCAGAATCTGCTTAGAGAGGTCAACAGCGCTCATAGTACGTGTGCCGGATCCGATGAGTATAGCAATGAGCTCAGCATCAGATAATACGGATTTGCCTTTAAGTAATAGTTTTTCTCTAGGCTTATCTTCTTCCGCCCAGTGCTTGATCGTAAAATTGGATGAATCCATCAAATTGAGGCTTATTGAGAGAAGATAGTTAGCGAAAGGAATATATACCAGATCGGGCAATAAAAAAGCCCGCTCCGTAAGGAGCAGGCTTCAAAATCTTTGACCAAAAAGTCTTATAGTGCATTTACGTGTTTTGCCAATTTTGACTTTTGGTTAGCAGCTTTATTCTTATGGATGATATTCTTTTTGGCAAGCTTGTCAATCATCCCGGCTACCTTTTTGTATAGCTCTTCCGCTTCAGCCTTGTCACTCGTTTCCTTCAATCTTTTGATGAACGTACGAGTGGTTTTATGCTGATATCTATTTCTCAAACGCTTTGTTTCGCTTGATCTGATTCTTTTTAGCGCTGATTTATGATTTGCCATAGTCGCTTTTTCGTCTGCTTGGAAAATTGAGAACGCAAACTTAGACTATCTACCTGTAATTACAAATAGAGACTCTTAATTATTGAATGAGTTTGCTGAATTCATCTAAACTTCATTGTCATCCGAATAATAATTGATTCCGTTTTCCGATATTCAACATTTTGGGTTACTAATGAAGCTATTTCAAATCCTTCTTTTAACGACATTCTTATTCTGGTCAAACAATGACTGTAAGGCGAGATGGGGTTTTTTTGGTCATCAGCGTATTAATCGAATAGCGGTGTTTACACTACCTATCGAAATGCTGCCTTTTTACAAGAAAAACATCCAATACATCACAGAAAATGCGGTCAATCCGGATCGCAGGAGATATGCGGTGAAAAATGAGGCACCACGACACTATATTGACCTGGATGTGTATGGAGATAGCGCAGTTTATGAGATGCCGCGCTACTGGAATGAAGCTGTTGAACTGTATACAGAAGACACTTTACAGGCTTATGGCATTGTTCCGTGGCATATCGTATCCGTAAAAAACTGGTTGACTAAAGCTTTCGAAAACAGAGACCTTGATGCGATCCTACGGCTATCGGCTGACTTAGGTCACTACATCGGTGATGCCAATGTGCCTCTTCATACAACAGAGAATTACAACGGTCAATTGACCGGTCAATATGGAATACATGGGTTTTGGGAGTCGAGGCTACCCGAGCTTTTTTTTGATGAGTACGATTTGTTCACAGGTGGAGCGGAATACGTAGGCAATGTTCAAATCAGGGCGTGGGATGCAGTTACTACTGCACATTTGGCCTTGGATTCTGTGCTTACTTTTGAAAAGGAATTGTCTCAGCAGCGTTCTGAAGACAAGAAATACAGTTTTGAAGAACGTGGTGCCACTGTGCAGCAGGTTTACTCAAGAGAGTATTCAAGAGCTTACCATACTATGCTTGATGGAATGGTTGAACGACAAATGAAAGCCTCTATCAAGATGATCGGAGACCTCTGGTATACAGCATGGGTTGACGGAGGGCAGCCGGACCTAAGTCTATTGATGGATAGAGATTTGACCGACGATGAGAAGGCTCAACTCGAAAAGGAAATTGAAGAATGGAAAACTAGAAAATATAAGAGCAGGGAGCACGAGTCGGGCTCCCTGTAGTTACTGTAGCTTTTTGTATTTTATTCTGGTTGGTGCATTGTCACCTAGTCGTTGCTTTTTATTCTCTTCGTATTCGCTGTAGTTGCCCTCAAACCAATAGACTTTGGAATCACCTTCGAAGGCCAGGATATGTGTGCAGATCCTATCCAAAAACCATCGGTCGTGAGAAATGATAACAGCACAACCGCCAAAGTTTTCCAGAGCTTCCTCTAGTGCCCTCAAAGTATTGACATCAAGGTCATTGGTCGGTTCATCCAACAGCAATAAGTTGGCACCTTGCTTCAAGGTTACTGCTAAGTGCACCCTGTTACGCTCACCACCAGATAATAGCCCTACCTTCTTTTCCTGATCTGACCCCTGAAAGTTGAATTTTCCGACATAGGCTCTTGAGTTCATCTGTCGACCTCCCAGGTCAATAAGCTCATTGCCACCTGAAATAGTCTCCCAAACGGTCTTTTCCGGTAGGAGGTCGTCATGCTCTTGGTCTACATATCCGGTCTCTACTGTGGAGCCCACCACAAAAGATCCGGAATCAGGATTTTCCTGTCCTGTGATGAGCTTAAAGAGTGTCGTTTTACCTGCTCCGTTCGGGCCGATGATCCCGACTATTCCACCTTGTGGTAAAGCGAAATCGAGGTTTTCAAAGAGCAACTTATCACCAAACGACTTGGAAACACCATGTGCCTCTATGACCTGGCTGCCCAATCTGGGTCCCGGAGGTATGTAGAGTTCAAGCTTATTCTCCTTTTCCTTGGATTCCTCACTTACGAGTTTGTCATAAGCGCTGAGTCTGGCCTTGGCTTTAGCCTGACGTCCCTTTGGTGTCATCCTGATCCATTCCAACTCGCGCTGTAGAGTCTTCTGACGCTTAGACTCCTGCTTTTCTTCTCCAGCCAACCTTTTCTGCTTCTGATCAAGCCATGATGAATAATTACCTTTCCATGGAATACCTTCACCCCGGTCCAACTCCAGTATCCAGCCCGCCACATTATCGAGGAAGTACCTGTCGTGGGTTACAGCTATTACCGTACCCGAATATTGTTGGAGATGAGCTTCGAGCCAATGGACCGACTCAGCATCAAGGTGGTTGGTAGGTTCGTCCAGCAGCAGAACATCCGGCTCCTGGAGCAGTAAGCGACAAAGTGCTACTCTTCTTTTTTCTCCACCTGATAGCACTTTTATACTTGCATCACCCGGTGGAGTTCTCAATGCGTCCATAGCTCTTTCGAGTCTATTATCTAGTTCCCATGCATTGTGTTGATCTAGTTGCTCCTGCACTTTACCCTGTCGCTCGATGAGTTTTTCCATGGCATCAGGGTCCTCGAGTATTTCTGGCTCAGCAAACTTCAGATTGATCTCTTCGAATTCCTTTAGCAATCCGACTACCTCCGCTACTCCTTCTTCTACTACTTCTCGCACAGTCTTTTCAGGATCGAGCTGGGGCTCTTGTTCCAGCAATCCGACGCTGTAGCCCGGTGAGAACACTACTTCGCCCTGGTACTCCTTGTCTATCCCGGCGATGATCCTGAGCAAAGACGACTTACCAGAACCATTGAGTCCTAGTACTCCAATCTTGGCTCCATAGAAAAACGAGAGATAGATATTGTTAAGTACTTTTTTCTTTGGGGGGTAGACTTTACCCACCCCTGACATACTAAAAATTATCTTTTCGTCACTCATAGAGTAAATTGTGTTGGGTCGTAAAGATGCATAATAATGAAAATAAAAGTCGTTGAATTACGTAGGTTATGAAAAGTGAACTCATGCCTGAGATCTCAGTCGTTTTGACATGTTTAATCACTTAATTCAATAAGGTTTTAACCTCCGAATTTGTTTATTTGTACTAGCACTGAAGAACTAAACCACCATTGTTTTGGCCAAAAAGGAAATCCCGTACGGATATATTGAAGATGGCAAGATCTACCTGAAGGCATATCTGGATTATGCGAACCGTGAGATTGGCGAGGTGAAGGATGATGATGATGAGGCTTCTGTCCAATACTTTGTGAATAGATTCTCCCAGCTTGAAGAAAAAGTCGACGAGCTGGAAAAGCTGATTGAGGAGTCTGTCAATAAGGGCTCTTTCCTTATGAAACTCAAGCACATGTTGGATTCTATAGGACAGCATGATGGTCTTGGGGATTATATCCCTCTAATTGATCGAATGAAGGCTTTAGAGGAGAAGCTCAACGTGATCATCAACCAAAACCGACAGAGAAATACCGATATCAAACGGTCGTTAATGCAAGAACTTGATGAGGCGCTGAAGGTAGCTGACTGGAAAGCTTCTACAGAGTTGGTGCTTGATATAAAAAGCAGGTGGGTGAAAACTGGTAATGCCTCTGAGGAGTTTCACCAGGATTTTGAGGATCGGTTTGCCTATTTGCTTGATGATTTTTTCGATAGAAAGAAGGAGTATTATGAAGAACGTAGAAAGCTCGTAGACTTACGAATCCAGAAGTATAGCGAACTCATCGATAGAACTTATAAATCGAAACCTGAAGACTTACCCACCATACAGGAGGAATGGAAGGAGGTTGGAAAGGTCCCTGCATCTAGGTATAAAGAACTTCAGATGAAGTTTAACCGCGCTGTAAAGAAGGCTAGTTTTCAGCGAAGTGAGCGGAGATTTGCCTCACCAGAAGAGCAGGCTGAGAACTATAAGCTGAAACAGCAGATAATCGAACAACTGAAAGCATATAACCTGGAGGTAGATGAGAGTATCATTTCTGAGGTAAAAGAAATGAAGTCCAAATGGCGGCAGATTGGCAATGTGCCGAGAGACGTCTATAGACCTCAGCAAGAGGAGTTCAGTCTACTCAGCGATATGCTAATGGAGCTTGGTTTTGTGAAGCGACTTGCGGCTAACAGAGATGAAGGTTATGAGCAGAAGAACTCCAGAGAACAGGTTAGGGTGCAGATCAAATTGCTAAGAGACTTGTTGAGTAGAGATGAACGTGAGTTACAGACTTACTATGATAATGCGAGCAATTTCCAGTCTCAGCGTGGCGGCTTTGGTAAAATGGTCGATCAGAAGCTTGTGCAGCAAAAGCACAAAGTACAGGTCAAAAAGAGCCTTTTGAGGAAACTTAAGCAGTCTCTTGATACCATTTGACTATTTTGTGAAACATTTGTCCATCATGGACGGTATTAGATTCTATCATCATCGAGACACAAGACGTGCGGTGATGAATAATGTGGAAATAGCCTTTGAAATGAAGATTTAAAATCTATTTTTGCGCAAATTTTGAAACGGCAAATTAGTAGACTATGTACTGGACGTTAGAATTAGCCTCTTATCTGGAAGATGCTCCATGGCCGGCAGCTAAAGACGAATTAATTGATTTCTCTATTCGTTCAGGTGCGCCACTTGAAGTTGTTGAAAACCTACAGGAACTAGAGGATGATGGTCAGCCATACGAAAGTATAGAAGAGATATGGCCGGATTATCCAACTAAAGAGGATTTCTTCTTCAACGAAGACGAATACTAATCAGCTTACTTTTTTTATTTGGTTGACTTCTCAAGTAGAGCTTTAGCCCATACAAGATCATCTGGAGTGGTGATCTTAATATTTTTATATTCTCCTTCGAATAGATTTATTATTCCGCCATTCGCTTCGTAAACAGAAGCGTCATCAGTAAAGATGTCGTTCTCCTCGGTAAGAAAGGCAGCCTTGATGCCTGATATAGTGAATGCCTGAGGAGTTTGTATTAGTCGATACTCATCCCTGGGTACATGATGGCTGGATTCTCCGGTTTGCTTGCGAACAGATTCTTTAAGTGAGACTGATGCAATAGCACAGCCAGTATTCTCGGCGATCTCAAAGGCATCTTTGATTATTCTTTGACTTACTAATGGTCTTACTCCATCATGAATGGCTACCACCCCTTTTTTGTCATTTGGAATAGCGTTGAGTCCATTTTTGACAGACGCAAATCTAGAGTGACCACCTTCGACCACTTGATGAGCAATTTCAAAGTGGTGGTTTCGTACAAGCCCGGACCAATTCGCTTGTTCTTTCTTTGGTAGCACAACTATGATCTCCAGACCTTCACCAAATTGATGGAAAGCCTCTATTGTCCACATAAGGATCGGCCTGCCTCCAATCTCTATGAACTGCTTAGGAATCGCAGAGGCCATCCTCGTTCCAGAACCACCTGCAACAATAATCACATATTTGGGAAATTCGCTCACGGCGAAATAAGGATCGTGCTGGTCTAAATGATGAGCATAGCGTCACCGTAGCTAAAGAACCGGTATTTTTCTTTAATTGCCAGTTGATAAGCATCCATGATAAGATCGTATCCTCCAAAAGCACTGGCCATCATAAGTAAGGTAGACTCAGGCATATGGAAGTTGGTGATCAGTCCCCCACAAATTTTGAATTCAAATGGAGGGAAAATGAATTTATCCGTCCAACCGCTGCTAGCCTTCAATTGACCACCAGCTGATACCGAGGTTTCTAGCGTTCTCATTACGGTGGTGCCTACAGCAATGACCCTTTTTTTGTCTGCCATGGTGTGATTGACAGCATCGGCGGTAGCATCAGGTACCTGATAGTTCTCAGAATCCATTTTATGCTTTGTGAGATCTTCTACATCCACCGGTCTGAATGTACCAAGGCCCACATGAAGCGTAATAGGATGGATATTGGTTCCGATGATCTCCAATCGCTTCATCACTTGCTTGGTGAAATGAAGACCTGCTGTAGGAGCTGCTACGGCACCCACGTGTTCAGCATAAATAGTCTGGAACCTCTCTCTATCTTCTTCTTCCGCTTTACGCTGGATGTTTTTAGGCAGAGGTGTTTCGCCTAGTGTATCCACAGACTTGTAAAACTCCTCGTCCGTGCCATCATAAAGAAAGCGAATGGTCCTGCCTCGGGAAGTGGTATTGTCAATCACTTCAGCGACTAGCTCCCCATCTCCAAAATAGAGCTTGTTACCTACTCGAATCTTTCTCGCAGGATCTA
This sequence comes from Flammeovirgaceae bacterium UBA6059, assembly GCA_002435755.1. Lineage (GTDB taxonomy): Bacteria > Bacteroidota > Bacteroidia > Cytophagales > Cyclobacteriaceae > UBA6059. The sequence goes on along the minus strand of DIYH01000027.1, from coordinate 180,357 downwards.
CAAGAACGTCCCACAGGTGCATTTCTTTATTGAGCTCTCTGAGTAGAAAAACTTCAATTTTTGCACCGGTCTTCTCTTTATTACCGTAAAGTCTAGCAGGAAAAACCTTGGTGTTGTTGATCACCATGGTATCTCCTTCGTTGAAGTAGTCTATAACGTCTTTGAATACCTTATGCTCGATTTTGCCGCTATCTTTGTGTATCACCATCAATCGAGACTCGTCTCGATTTTCGGAAGGATAAAGAGCAACAAGATCGGGAGGTAATTCGAATTTAAATTCTGATAACTTCATATTTAATATTACGGTATTAAATAGCCAAATAAATAGGGGTGCAAAAGTAGTGAAATTTCGCATTATTTTTTAAGGGGACTTGTATTTAATTCATGAGACTGGCGCTAGTTCTTCGGTTGATAAAAGAGAGTTTCTTGTTTGCGGTCAGTGCACTGCGGACAAATGTGCTCAGGACTGTATTATCTCTATTGGGTGTGACCATTGGGATTTTTGCGATTATCGCTGTTTTCACATTGGTAGACTCCCTAGAGTCTAAGCTCAAGAACAGTTTTGACTTCCTTGGATCAAATAATATCAATGTAGAAAAATGGCCATATGGATTTAACGGACCTTACCCTTGGTGGAAGTACCTTAACCGGCCCTACCCCTCATATGAGGAGTTTCGATTCCTTGAAGACAATGTCAAGAGTGCAGAAGGTATTACGATCTTTTCTATAAGGTCCAGGTCGACGCTGAAGTACAAAAGCAATAGCAGTACAGATATTGATCTGTTAGGAGCTTCGTATGGGTATAACAGAGTAGTAGATGTGCCAATAGAGCTAGGTCGCTACTTTACCATGCAAGAAGCAGCTAGGGGAAACAATGTGGCTATAATTGGTGCAAGAGTAGCTGAAGAGCTTTTTCCTTTTGGACAGAATGTACTTGGTAAACAAATTAAGGTGAAGGGCATCAAGTACAATGTAATCGGAGTAATGGAAGAGGAGGGGGAGGGCTTCCTTGGATTACCGAGCAATGACGACAAAGTACTAGTACCGTACCAAAGCTTTCGAAAGCTGTACTATGCTGGAAGATTTAGAGGATTGTCTAAGACTATCTCCTTAAAAGGGCGGTCGGACGATGTGGGCTTGAGAGACCTTGAGAACGAGTTAAAAGGATTGATGCGTCGTAAGCGGGGGCTTAAACCCCTGGATGATGATGATTTTGCGCTTAACAGACCTGAGGCGATAGGCAACTTTATTGGTGCTACTTTTGACGTCATCACTATTGCTGGCTGGGTTATTGGCAGTTTTTCGATCCTTGTAGGTGGGTTCGGAATAGCCAACATAATGTTTGTCTCTGTAAAAGAGCGAACGCCCATCATTGGTATTCAAAAGTCGCTAGGAGCAAAGAACTACTTTATTCTACTGCAGTTTCTTTTTGAAGCCATATTTCTCAGTGCCATGGGAGGACTCATCGGATTGCTTTTAGTCTTCTTGTTGACCTTTGTTCCGATTGGATCACTACAGCTATCACTTACTGTAAGCAATGCCATTCTTGGCCTGGCCGTCTCTGTAATCATAGGGGTCATATCAGGGATAGTACCTGCAGGGATGGCTGCAAAATTAGATCCAGTAATAGCAATCAGGTCTTAAACCTTTGTTTCTGCCTCCTCGGTGGGCTCACCATTGATGATTTGCTTGATCTTGCCTTCTAGTTCCTCCATCAATTCCGGATTATCAAGGAGTAGCTGCTTAACCGCATCACGACCTTGCCCTAGTTTGTTTTCCATATAGGAGAACCATGAGCCGGCCTTTTTGATCACATTGAGTTCGACACCCAGGTCAATGATCTCACCAACTTTTGACACACCAGCACCATACATGATGTCAAACTCCACCACTTTAAAAGGAGGAGCTACTTTGTTTTTGACCACCTTAACCCGAGTCCTGTTGCCAAGCACATTGTCAGCGCCTTCTTTGATCTGACCAATCCTACGGATGTCGAGACGCACGGAGGCATAAAATTTCAAGGCATTACCACCAGTGGTGGTTTCAGGATTACCGAACATCACTCCGATTTTTTCTCTGAGCTGGTTGATGAATATGCAGGCGCAACCTGTCTTATTAATAGCTCCAGTAAGCTTACGCAGTGCCTGAGACATGAGTCTTGCTTGGAGCCCCATCTTACTATCACCCATCTCACCTTCAAGCTCGCCTTTAGGCACAAGTGCTGCGACAGAGTCAATCACGATAATATCTATGGCACCTGACCTTATGAGATGCTCGGCTATTTCCAGTGCCTGCTCCCCATTATCAGGCTGAGAGATCAATAGGTTCTCCGTATCTATGCCGAGCTTTTCAGCATAAACCTTGTCAAAAGCATGCTCTGCATCTATAAATGCTGCCAGACCTCCTGCTTTTTGCGCCTCGGCAATACAATGCATGGACAGGGTGGTCTTGCCGGATGACTCAGGCCCATATATCTCGATGACCCGCCCTCTAGGGATACCCCCAATGCCTAAAGCAATGTCAAGCCCAAGCGACCCGGTAGAGATGGCAGGGATATCAATTACCCTTTCATCGCTCAACTTCATAACAGTACCTTTTCCGTAGGCCTTTTCAAGTTTGTCGATGGTCAGTTGTAATGCTTTTAGTTTTTCAGATTGTTCGCTCATGGTAGGCTATGCTTTGCTTACAGAAGGATTGAATTCAACTACCGCAATTATCAGTAAATCCGTATGAGATTACTAATTTATCTAGCAATTTTTGCTAAAAGCTAAAAAAATTAGCATTTAGCTCAATTTGCTAATGTTAGATAATGCCAAGGAGGGTATGGAGTATTTACATCCCTCGAGTATTTTCGCACAGATTGAAGAGGAGCTGGCTCGTACTTTAGAGTGGTTCTGTAGCTGAGCTTTCTGACTTTGACTAAGTTTTGTCCATACTTATCTGATCAACGGCCTTGTCATCGAGCAGTGCATAGATGATGTATACTCCGAGAGCAGTCCCTAGCGGAAAGTGGAATAGCAAGAAGAGTGATAAGAAGAGTGCCGAAATGCGCGCCCATCTTTTTTGCGCTAGCAATCCCAGACCGATACCTATCTCGATGATCGCAATAGACATGTAAAAGATTGGAATAAGATAGAGTAAGCCGAAAGGTGGGTGGTTTAGTGTGAAAATACCAATATCAAAACTCCTATCGTCAAAATGATCAATAAGGAATCCCTCAGCGAAGTGAACAAAATTGAAAGAAAATGATGTCAGGACCAATGTCAGGATACCAAGCACCAGAAGTATCTTACCAATTACTCTAGCATGCCTTTCTTTCTTTTCCATGATTTCATCATTAAGGTATAAGATAGTACTATGTATTACATACAAGTATACGAAACATTTTGATGAGAGTTGTCGATTTATAAGTCTAAGAAAAGTCATTGCAGAAGTTGGGTACTAGAATATTATTGATAGCAGGGATTGTAGCAGTATCGTTAGGTTGGTACTATCGTGAACTGTTAGCTTATGGAGTTGCACAAGGCCGAGGGCAGTTCAGGGTGTTGATGGATGCTCAACCTATTGACTACTACCTCGAGAATCCGAATTTTCCCGATTCACTCAAAACCAAAATTCGATTGATAGAAGAGGTCAAGATCTTTGCTATAGGGGAGCTTGGGTTGAACCCATCAAACAGTTATTCAAAAGTATTTGACCAACAAGGAAAAGACATTCTTTGGAATGTGTCAGCTTCGGATGAATTCGCTCTTGAGCCCTACGAGTGGACTTTTCCAATTGTAGGTACTGTTGGCTACAAAGGTTATTTTGATAGGGCGGCCGCTGATAGCGAGAAAGCCCGATTGGATGAGCTTGGTTATGACACTAATATCCGCTCTGTTGGAGCCTGGTCGACACTTGGCTGGTTTAATGATCCCATAATGTCCAACATGCTTTACAGGAGAGAAGGTCAACTTGCAGAATTGATCATCCATGAACTAACACACGGAACCGTCTTCGTACGAGACAGCCTGAGGTTCAATGAGAATCTTGCCACTTTTGTTGGCTATATCGGAGCAATCCATTATCTGGAAAAGAAGTATGGAAAAGGATCGGCACAAGTAGATAATTACATTCGTTCTGAAGAGGATTATCGGATGTTTTTAGCTCATATGTTAAGAGGAGCAAAGCAACTCGACTCTCTATATGAAGAGATCAGTGATCTGCCTATTGAAACCAAAAGAGAGATAAAACAGGAAAAGATTGAAGAAATAGTAAGAACGCTTGACACAGTTAGTTTTTATCAGCCTTCTCGCTTCGCCAGGATCTATCGCCAGCGACTTCCAAATAATGCTAACCTTATGTCATTTCTGCGTTATCACTCTCAGCGTGATTTGTTGACAGATCAATATTTAAATAATTTTGATTCCAATATTAAGGCATACATTTTGTTCTTGAAGGACAAATACGGAGTTTGATTTATTGTTTTCAGGTTTGTAAATCATCTCGTTGACAACCTAGATATGATCAAAGCGAGGTTTATTCATTTCATATGGCCGCTAGTTCTGCTTTCAGCTTTTACGCTGGTAAAAGAAATGGACTCCTATCGTCGCGTTGACAATAGAAGCTTTGGAGAAGGGGAGCGCCTGGAATACAAGATACATGTTGGGCTACTCAATGCAGGACGTTCGACCATGCATATCAGTGACATGATCTATCAATTGAATGATAGACCATGTTTTAAAATTGATGTTACTGGCAAGACAGTTGGTATGTTTGATTTTTTTATTAGGGTACGGGACCAATGGGGTAGTTACCTCGACACCACTGCTATCCTTCCTCATAAGTTTTATCGCAATATAGAAGAGGGTAGATACAGGAAGTACGAAGTGGTTGACTTTGACCATGATCTGGATACTGCAATCGTCTCGAAACTGGATAAGCATACGCGGAGGTTGAAAGAGCAGATAGGTTACAAAGTCCCTAACAATACTCAGGACTTGGTGAGCGGCTATTATTACATGCGTACCATTGATTACAGTCAGGTCGAGGAAGGTGATACGTTGACAGTGCCGGCTTTTTTTGACGATGAGAATTATGACTTCAAGACGCGGTTTATTGGGAGGGACGTTATTAAAACCAAATTGGGAAAAGTAAGAGCACTTGAGCTATCTCCGGTCATGCCTGAGAATTCTATTTTCGATGGAGGTGATGCCATCAGGATTTGGCTCTCTGATGATCAGAACAAAATCCCGCTTAAAGTAAAGGCCAAGATGTTCGTTGGAGCGGTGGAAATAGACATTACTGACAGCTATAATCTGAAAGCCCCTTTGGCCCGCATTGACTAAGTATTATCAAATTGTTACCATTATTCTGTCAAAACAGAATTCTAAGTAAATTTAAATATCATCGAAGCGATTGCGGATTTGGCATCCTTGTTTAAGGAAGATTCACGCAGAGTTAAATCTTAGTCAACAAAAGGTTAATTATCTGTTAACTATCTAATTCATGGGTAATAAGAAAAACCAGAAAATACTGGTTGTAGACGATGAGTCGGATATTCTCGAACTTCTAAAGTACAATCTCGAGAAAGAGGGGTACGAAGTAAAAACGGCTCTGGATGGTATCAAGGGTGTAGAAATCGCAAAGTCATTTCATCCTGAGTTGATCCTGCTCGATATCATGATGCCCAAGCAAGATGGCGTAGAGACTTGTCGCCAGCTTCGAGACCTACCGGAATTACAAAATGCATTCATCGTTTTCTTAACAGCCCGAAGCGAAGAGTATTCGGAAGTGGCGGCTTTTGATATGGGTGCCGATGATTACATCACTAAGCCTATCAAACCAAGAGCACTGATGTCCAGAATTAGTGCGATGTTCCGCCGAGAGTCCAAGAAAAAGAAGGATGTCAGTAAAATCACCATTGACGATATGGTGATCGATAGAAGTAGCTATACCGTCACTATTAGTGATGATAAGATCAACCTTCCTAAAAAGGAATTTGAGCTTCTCTACTTTTTAGCTCAAAACCCAGGCAAAGTTTTTAGTAGGGATGATTTGCTTCAAAACATTTGGGGTACCGATGTATATGTCCTTGCTCGTACCGTAGATGTCCACATTAGAAAAGTCAGAGAAAAGATCGGAGAAGGCTATATTGCAACCGTAAAGGGAGTCGGTTACAAGTTCGACGAGAATTAATCTATGATCTTTAATGCGAGGGCAATTGCCCTCTTGTTGTCTTCGAGTGTAGCGATTATCACTACATTTTTTTTGTCGTTGGTGACGGACATTACCAACTTGGCGCTTTTCATTGCCTTTTCTATATCATTTGCTGCTACCTACATCTTGACAACTCTTATTGTTGAGTTCCTCTTCTTTAAGGAAATCAATAGCATCTATGATGCATTGGAAAGGCTTCAAGACAAGGACTTTTCTAAAATCAAGTCTAAATCTAAAAATCCAGTTAATCCATTAAGGGGTATCAATCAAGAGATATTTAGCTATGCCGAAGTAAAGCAGCGTGAAATTGCCGAGCTCAAGCGCATGGAGACTTTCAGAAGGGAGTTTTTGGCGGATGTATCACACGAATTAAAGACACCAATTTTCGCAGCACAAGGATTTGTGCATACGCTTATAGACGGTGCAGTTGAGGATAAAAAGGTCAGGAATAAGTTCCTGAAAAAAGCTGCCAAGAGCCTCGATGGTTTGGACATGCTAGTGCATGATCTATTGACCCTATCGCATATGGAGACTGGTGAGATCAAGATGCACTTTGAAAACTTCGATATAGTCGAACTTACTTCAGAGGTGTTCGATCAGTTTGAAGAGAAAGCGGAGAAGAAGAATATCAAATTGAAGCTCGTCAACGATGGAGAGGAATCAATTTTTGTACATGCCGATTACCAGCGTATTTATCAAGTCATGCTTAACCTTACTTCCAATGCCATTAAATACACTAGGAAAGGTGGTGATGTCACGGTGAGCTTTGAAGAAGGTAAGGAAGTATCTATTTACATAAAGGACACAGGGAGGGGCATACCACCAGACGACTTGAAGCGAATATTTGAGAGGTTCTACAGGGTGGAGAAGAGCCGTAGTAAAGAAAAAGGAGGTACTGGTCTAGGGCTTGCTATTGTGAAACATATCATTGAAGCTCACGATAGTCGGGTTAACGTGACCAGCTCCGTTGATAAGGGCTCAACCTTTAATTTCAAGCTTAAAAAAGGCAAGCCAGTCCCATCCGCTTCAAGGAATTGGGATGATGAGGACGATGAATATTAGTAATTTCGTCGCTTCTTAATGAAAAAGCTCTCATTCTCTGCCCTGATCTTATTTGAAAACGATGATTACCTGCTGGTCAACAAACCACCGTTGCTTTCATCGCTAGAGGATCGAGCCGAACCATGGAATCTACAAAAGCTAGCAACAGAATACTGCTCTGAAGCTCAACTGGCACATCGATTGGATAAGGAAACTTCTGGCGTGCTTGCCATTGCGAAGAACCCAGAGGCTTATCGCTCACTCGCAATGCAGTTTGAGCAGCGCGAGGTTAAAAAGGTCTATCATGCATTAGTCAAAGGGATACACGACTTTAAAGACGAAGTGATTGACCTTCCTATCAAGAAGTTAAGTATGGGTGCCGTCAAAATCGACAAAAGAGAAGGTAAAGCCGCTAGCACAGTCATTAGTACAGTACGAACCTACAGAGGATATACTCTACTAGAATGTAGGCCTGTAAGCGGGCGTATGCATCAGATTAGAATTCATCTGAGTGCTAAGGGAATGCCAATTATATCGGATCATCTATACCATGGTGATGATATTTACTTATCCTCACTGAAACCCAAGTACAATCTCAAGAAATGGACGGAAGAGCTACCTTTGATAAAAAGAGTTGCACTTCATGCAGCAAGGCTCGAATTCAAAGGCCTTTCTGGAGAGCAAATTGTTGCCGAAGCACCTTACCCAAAGGATTTCGAAGTGCTTATAAAACAGCTTGATAAGTACTCTTGAGAAATTTCATACCCTCAGTTGCTTTTGCAGATTAATACTTCTATTTTTGTGTCCCTTTTCGAAGGAAGGGTGAATTGTGTTCATAAAAATCTATACTAAAAAGTGGATTCATTAAGTTTTAAGACCATTTCTCTCAACAAAGCTACTGCCGACAAGCAGTGGGTAGTCGTTGATGCTAAAGACCTAATCTTAGGTAGGTTGGCTTCAAACGTGGCGATGTTGATCAGAGGAAAGCATAAACCTGGCTATACACCCAATGTAGATTGTGGTGACAATGTGATCGTGATCAACAGTGATCAGGTAAGATTGACAGGAAAGAAGTGGACTGATAAGGAGTATGTGAGACATACTGGATATCCAGGAGGTCAGAGAAGAGCTACACCAAAAGAGATTGTAGCGAAGAAGTCATCTACGATACTTGTAGAAAGTGCAGTAAGAGGTATGCTTCCTAAGAACAAATTAGGTCGTGCACTTTTCAAGAACCTTCATGTATATGCAGGAAGCGAGCATCCACACGAAGCTCAGCAGCCTAAAGAAATGAAATTTTAATTATTGTTTGAATGGACTATATCAACACAATAGGGAGAAGGAAAACATCTGTAGCCAGACTCTACATGAACGCTGGTAAAGGTGAGTTCAAGGTCAATGACCGTGAGTTGAGTGACTATTTCCCTGCTGAAATACTTCAATTGATCGTGAAGCAGCCACTTGAAGCTACTGGCGAGAGTGGTAAATATGACTTCAAAATCAACGTAACAGGTGGTGGTCTTACAGGTCAAGCTGAAGCGATTCGCCTTGCGATCTCTCGTGCGTTGGTTGAGCAAGACGAAGAACACAAGCCAACTCTTAAGAAAGAAGGCTTCTTAACGCGTGACCCTAGAATGGTCGAGCGTAAGAAGTACGGTAGAAGAAAAGCAAGAAGAAGATTCCAGTTCAGCAAGCGTTAATACTGATACTGAAAGCACTTTAATTAATGGATAAACTTAAATACAAAGACTTACTGGATGCAGGTGTTCACTTTGGACACTTGACCAGAAAATGGGATCCTCGCATGGCACCATACATCTTCATGGAGAAGAATGGTATACATGTGATTGATCTTAACAAGACCTTGGCTTGTGCTGAAGATGCAGCGGAAGCATTGAAGGGAGTGGTAAGATCAGGAAGGAAAATCATGTTCGTCGCTACGAAGAAGCAAGCCAAAGAGGTGGTTTCTGAAGAAGCACGAAGATTGAAAATGCCCTATGTGACTGAAAGATGGCTTGGTGGTATGTTGACCAACTTCGCTACGATCAGAAAATCATTGAAGAAAATGGCCTCTATCGACAAGTTGATGAAAGATGAGGCTTACCAGAACCTGGCAAAGCGTGAGCGCTTGATGGTATCTAGGGAGAAAGAAAAGCTTGAGCGTATTTTGGGAGGTATTGCCGACCTTACTCGCTTGCCTGCTGCACTATTCATCGTTGATGTAAAGAGGGAGCACATTGCGGTAGCGGAAGCTCAAAAGCTTAACATCCCTGTATTTGGTATTGTGGATACTAACTCTAACCCTAATGTGGTAGACTATCCTATACCAGGTAACGATGATGCTTTCAAGTCAATCCACTTAATCACTTCTTACATTGGTAAGGCGATCGAAGAAGGCTTGTCAGAGCGTAAGAAAGACAAAGAAGAGTCTCAACTCCAGGAGGCAGAGGAAGCCAAGAAAGCGGTAGACACTGCACCTGAGGGAGAAGAATAACCCTTCAATAAATAATTAAAAATGAAGATTGAACATTCTCCCGCACCACTTCGGGAAATGTTCAATTTTTGTTTATAGTAGATTCTAACATAAAAAAAGGAGAACAAAATGGCTATTACTGCAAAAGACGTCAACAAACTACGCCAAATGACTGGCGCAGGTATGATGGATTGCAAAAAGGCGTTAGTAGAGGCTGACGGTGATTTCGATAAAGCGGTGGAGATACTTAGAAAGAAAGGCCAAAAAGTATCTGCATCTCGTGCTGACCGTAAGACCTCTGAAGGTGTGGTGATCATTAAGACTAATGATGACAACAGCAAAGGAGTTTTGATTGCATTCACTTGCGAGACTGATTTCGTTGCTAAGAACGATGACTTTGTAGCATTGGCTCAGCAAGTAGCTGACCTTGCTTTTGATAATTCACCAGCTGACGTTGCAGCATTGCAAAGTCTATCTGTAGATGGTATTACACTTGGTGAGAAGATCATCGAAAACACTGGTAAAATTGGTGAGAAGCTAGAAATCAGCGCTTACGAAGTACTCGAAGGTGAGCATGTGGTTCCGTACATCCACTCTAACAAGAAGCTTGGTGTAATGGTAGCACTTCAAAATGTCAATGGTGCTGGTGTGGATGATGCTGGTAAGGATGTAGCAATGCAAATTGCAGCAATGAATCCGGTAGCAGTGAACAAAGACGGTGTTGATCAGACGATCATCGAGAAGGAAATCGAAATTGGCAAGGATCAAGCTCGTCAGGAAGGTAAGCCTGAGAACATCATTGAGAAGATTGCCATGGGTAAACTTCAGAAGTTCTTCAAGGAGAATACGCTATTGAGCCAGGCTTTTGTAAAAGATAGCTCTGTCAGCATTGAGAAGTATTTGGATGGTGTAAGCAAAGGTCTTACAGTTTCTGACTTCAAGAGAGTATCTATCGGATAATATCCGAATCTCATAAAAGACAAAAACCCCGCGTGAGCGGGGTTTTTTGTTCACCACCAACTAGATGTGTAACCCACATTCTGTTTTCGTTTCCCCTGCCCATCTACCTTCTCTTTTCTCGCCTTTCTTGGTACACTGAGCACAGCCAATGGACTGGTACCCTTGGGCTACTAATGGGTGAGAAGGTATTTCATAGATTTCATTAAACAGAGCCGCTTCTTCCCGACTTAAGTCAAGAAGAGGATAAAACTTCAGTATTGATCGAGACTGCTCGAATATCTGCTTATTGGCTCGATTCGCATTTTGATGGCTCATAATACCAGAGATCCATACTTGATGCTGTTCTTTAAGTGGGTTCAATGGTTTTACCTTGTTCACAAAGCAGCAATACTCCGTATTGTGTCGCCATATCTGGAATTGTGAGGTAATTGCATGCTCTTCCTTTTCTGGAAAAACGTCTATAACATTCAACCCTAGATGTGAAGTAATTAGCTCCTTATAGCTGAGTGTCTCATTGAAATGATATCCTGTATCCAGGAAATGAATTGGATGTCCAGGAGCTACATCATTGACTAGCTTCAGTAAGATGCCGCTACTACTTCCAAATGAGGAGGTCACCAATATCTCATCACTAGAGAACTCCTTGAAAAGCTTTTCCAGTCGCTCTATTGGATGCAGGTCTTTATATATTGATTGATCTGATATTTCGATCATCTTATTCTGATGTTTGAAGTGTCGAGGTGATTTCGTTGAGCTTTTTCACCTTGTATGAAAAGTCACCTTTCAGTCGATCTCGAATTACCCTGAGATTGCCTAGCAATTCATTGGTCTCTTCTGGTAAGATCTCCTCGAGTACTTCACGAAAGCGTTTTGCGAATGTTGGAGATTGCCCATTTGTTGAGATACCGATTTTGAGGTTGCCTTTGGTAACAGTAGATCCCAGGTAGAAGTCACATAGGCGAGGAGTATCAGCGACATTGGTAAGAATGTGTCGTTGGTTACAGACTACTTTGATTTCCTCATGGAGCAGAGGTTGGTCTGTGGCCATGACCACTATATTACGGTCTTCTAAATCGGTAATTTCAAATGCTCGCTTAATTAGTTTGATGTCAGCCTTAACTTGAGCGATGCGTTCAATTTCCGGTAGGAAATCAATGCTTACTATAGTCACCTTGGCCAAAGGATCATTCTTGAGTAACGCCTCTAGTTTTTCCAACCCAACATTACCACCACCAATGAGCAGGGTATCTAGGTTTCGAAGTTTGAGAAATACTGGGAATAGATTATTTCGCTCTTCCATTTGACCATTGATTAAGTTCTTCTTTCAATTCGACGAGCGCATTTTGTTTTTCTATGGCCTCTCCAATTACGATCAGGGCAGGTGCCAACAATTTTTCTTCGGCCTGTAAGTCTTCGATATTGCTGACTGTTCCGCTGATTACCCTACCGGAATCAAGACTTCCATTCGAGATAATAGCTACCGGTGTATCGTATCTCCCCAGCTCGCGATAGACATCCATTATTTGCGATAGCTTGGATAATCCCATGAATATGACAGCAGTCGCAGTAGACTGGGCAACTAGTGGAAGATCCTTAGATAACTGCCCATTTTTGGTGGTTGCTGTAACGGCCCAAAAGCTTTCATTGATGCCCCGTTGTGTGAGTGGCATTCCATAATAACCGGGGAGGTTGACACTGGATATACCCAGTATGATTTCGCACTCGATCCCAAAGTTCTCGGCATAGTCGATCTCCTCCTGACCTCTACCGAAAATGAATGGATCACCACCCTTCAGTCTAACTACATTTCTACCATTTAGCGCATGAAAAACAATCAGCTCATTGGTCTCATCTTGTGTCTTGGCGTGATGACGATTGCGCTTGCCAACATATAATTTAGTGCAGCCTTCTTTGTTTGCATATCCCAGTATATCTGGATGTACGAGGGCATCATACAATACCACATCTGCTGAAGAGAGCGCTTTAACCCCCTTAACGGAGATCAATTCAGGATCACCTGGGCCTGCACCTACGAGTGTTAGTTTTCCGTTGCTCATGCTTTATAAAAGTTGCTTACCACTAATTTTTCCTCCTGTGTCTTGGATGACTTAAGCTGGTTTTCTCGAGTCTGCTTTACCAGGTCTAGAAATAGACTGGCTCCTGATAGATAGTTACTTGTAAAATCTGAATCAGGCTTTTGCTGATTGATCTTCAATACCCAGTCTTTAAAAGCCGGGAAAGCTGATTCAACTAATGGCAGACCAGGAAGCTGCTCCTGAAAGTCATCAATGATCTTATCATGTGTATTGCAGGCAATATCTTTTTCAAGAAGCAATGCCTTTGCCCCGATTACATATGCGCTATAGGCAAAATAGATAGCGTGGCTATAGTTGCCTTCTCCCTGCTTTGCTTCTGCTAGGTCAAGCTTTTCACTTGCTTCGCCGATGATGGTCGCGATGACATCCAGGCTCACTCCAGCACATTCTCCAGTACCTATCTCAGGCACAAATGCTTCAGAGTGGCCCCAGTCGAGATAGTCTTCCGAAGTAAGAGACTCCTTATCAGCTAGATGCTTCAGCAACGAGTAAAAATGTCGGTTGCCTAGCCTTTGATAGAATTCATTGAAGCTTTCACCTGCAGGAGACTGCTCAACGTATTCATTCAGAATGATTTTGAGTGCTTCAGGAATCCGCTTAGTTGGGAGTTTGATTACCCGCTCCGCCATAAAGCCTTGACCACTGGCCTCCACGCCACCTCCAATGACGATTTGTAGTGCGGGGATAACAGAAGTGCCGTTTTTGATGCTACTACCGTGAAGTCCGATGTTGGCGGCCATGTGTTGTCCACAGGAGTTCATGCAACCACTGATCTTGATGCTTAATTTTTCATGCTCGACAAGTTGGGGAAACTCAACCTTCACCATTTCCTCAATGACCTGAGAGATTTTGGTGCTATTGGTCACCGCAAGGTTGCAAGTATCAGTACCAGGGCATGCGGTTACGTCAGCCAGCGTTTCGTATCCGTAATCAGCCAAACCTAGCGGTAATAAAGCCTTGTAGATTTCCGGTAAGTGATGGGGCTGAATAAACCTGAGCAGAATACCTTGATTGACAGTAATTCTAAAGTCAGGCGAGGCGAATTGATCTATGATATCTGCCAACTGTCTGGCTTTCTTCGAATTCAGGTCTCCGTTAGGAACTTTGAGATATACCCCAAAGTATCCCGCTTGCTTCTGCTCAAATACGTTTGTTTTTCGCCATAGTCGATATTCTTCAGTCTGTGGTTCTGTAGATACCGCTGTTTCCGGTAGGCCTTCATAATTGTGAGCGAGATAGGCAATTGGATGCTTTGTACTAGCAAGACTCTCTTTTTCAATATCAAGCAGTTCAAGATATCGATCCAGCCCTATACCTTTTTTGGGATCGATTAGGTATTTCATACGCGCTTTGTAGCGCTTCTCCCGCTCACCATAGCGATCAAAGACCCTCAATCCAGCTTCAATGAACGGGATAATCTCATCGACAGGGAGAAATGACTTGGCCTTTAGCGCTTTGAAAGGTTGTGCGCCGAGCCCTCCACCAATATGAACCTCAAAACCATGTTGGCGCTTCTCATCTATTGCAGGAATGAATCCATAATCATGGAAATAGGCGAAAGCCGAGTCCTTTTTTGATGAAGAGAACGCCATTTTGATCTTGCGTCCCATCTCCTGACATACCGGATGTCTGAGAAAATACTCAAATACAGCCTGAACATAGGGTGAAACATCAAAGGGCTCATCAGGATCAATACCGGCTGTTGCTGAGGCAGTAATATTGCGGACGGTATTACCACATGCTTCCTTGGAAGTAACTCCCTTCTCTTCCAATTTGGCCCAAACCAGCGGGGAGTCTTCAAGCTTGACATAGTGAAACTGGATATTTTGACGAGTCGTCAAGTGAAGATTGCCAGTCGCATATTCATCAGAGACATCTGCAAGTCTGCGTAGCTGTTCTGGAGTCAGCTTCCCGTAGGGAATTTTAGTTCGAAACATATGAACGCCTTGTTGACGCTGGCCATAGACCCCTCTGGTAAGTCGAAATTGCTTGAATTTTTCCTCATCGATTTGCAGATTTCTGAACTTTCGGATCTTTTCCTGAAGATCAATAATGTCATTTTTGGCCGCAGTGCTAATGCTCGGATTGGTAGAGATTTCCATATTTATTTGAAAGATTGCACACAACTGAATAGAATGATGCTACACATCATTCCCAGTTATGAATGAATAATAAAGGGCTGATTATCCGCCTGCTAAGAGGGCAGATAAGACTGAACTAACTTGATATGTACGGAGCTAGATCAGATGATTATCAACAACAGCAACAACAGCAAGCTTTCATCATAGTGCTATGATCAACTACAAGGTTTAGTTGGCTTACTCTTGACTTAAAAAATGTTGTCTCAGTTTTCATCTGTAAAGATTTATAGTTTCCAAAATAATGGAACTCAGGTTGAGCACCTTAATCAAAAAAACCAGGTTGCCAGCAAGTCGTCGAGCCTGTCTCTCCTTGCTTCTTTATAAATCCACATTCCATTGTGAATCACAAACCTGAGAAACTAGAACGACATTTCCTATAGCGGGTTGTGATTTTTCGAATCTTCAATTGTTTGTTGGCGGACAATTGATAATCTGACAATTAATCATTGATTGTTGCTATGCACTTTAGTTCGATTGCAATCGGAGTAGGTAAACTGCTGATTTCGACCGTGGTACGACAAGGTTGATTATCCTTAAAGTACTCGGCATAGATGCGATTGTATTTCTTGAAATCATCTTTCATATTGGTCAAAAAAACTGTCACATCTACCAAGTTTTCCCAGCTGCTTCCTGAGTCTTCAAGGATTAATCGGACATTTTTAAACACAGAATGGCATTGTTTTTCAATGTCATAGTCGATTATGTTTCGCTCAGTGTCCAGCGTAACACCGGGTATTTCTGAAGTACCGCGCTCCCTCGGACCAACTCCTGAAAGGAACAGTAGGTTGCCTACTTTTCTCGCATGTGGATATAGACCTACCGGTTCTGGTGCTTTACTACTGTTTTTAATACTGTCTGCCATCACTTATTCATAAGGTCTTCAATCTCTTCTGCGTGCAGCGGGATATTCTTCATCAGATTGATATGTCCATCTTTAGTTACCACAATATTGTCCTCAAGCCTAATCCCAATGCCCTCTTCTCTAATGTAGATGCCTGGCTCTACCGTGAACACCATACCCTCCTCGATGGGCTTGTAAAAACTTCCTACATCATGGACATCAAGCCCAAGATAATGTGATGTGCCGTGCATGAAGTATTTGCGATAAAGAGGGTTTTTAGGGTCTTGCTTCTCTACATCATGTTTGTCCAAAAGCCCTAATGAAACAAGCTCTCCTTCCATAATTCGGCCCACTTCTTCGTGATATTCTTTTATAGTTGTACCGGGTCTGAGTAATTCTGTAGCCTTTGTTTTGACATGTAATACAGCATCATACACAGCTCTTTGACGCTGCGTAAATCTTCCGTTAACAGGAATAGTCCTGGTCATATCAGCATTGTAATTGGCATATTCTGCGCCGACATCCATCAACAGCAGATCACCATCTTTACATTGTTCATTGTTGGTGATATAGTGAAGTACACATGCGTTAGCGCCTGACGCAATAATCGGGTCATAGGCGAAACCGCGAGATCGATTTCTTACAAATTCATGAATGTATTCTGCTTCAATCTCGTACTCCCATACACCTGGACTTATGTTCTCTAGAATACGTCGGAAACCTTTTTCTGTAATATCGCAGGCATGTTGAAGTGCTTTGATTTCCAAATCCGACTTAATTATACGCTGTTCGAGCAGGAGAGGAGCTAAACGCTTGTATTGATATAGCGGGTAGCGACCCTTACACCATTTTACAAAGCGATCACTTCGGGTTTCGGTTTCTGTACCTGCCCTGATATGCTCATTAGTGTCGAGATAGATCGTCTCTGATTCCGCTAGGACCATATAAAGCATCTGTTCAAACTGATCCTTCCACATGATCGTCTCAATACCACTTATTTCTTTGGCTTCTTCTTGAGTGAGCTTATGGCCTTCCCATATGGCTATATTTTCGTCTGTCTTACGTAGAAAAAGTATCTCCCTGAGTTTTTCATCAGGAAAATCTGGTGCGATCAATAGGATTGACTCTTCCTGATCTGCACCTGTCAGATAGTAGAGGTTATTGTTCTGCCGAAATGGCATGACGCCATCGGCATTTGTAGGTAGTATATCATTAGAGTGAACAATCGCGACAGAGTTGGGAGTGAGGTTCGATCTCAACCTCTCTCGATTATCTATGAAAAGCTTCTTTCCGATTGGATGGTATTTCATATTGTCTTGGGTTAACTATTTAGTTGACATACTGTAACAAAGTGAAGTTAAATCTTACCGCCCTCTAGTGAGCAACCAATAGTTTATTATTTTTCTGGACTATTGACAATTGGCAATGAAGTCTTTTTTCGTTTGCATCTGGATTTTATTCTTGACCATCTCATCCTATGGACAATCTGAGGCCATATGGGTTTATCTGGAAGATGAGTCGAGCCAGGAAGCTCTTCCTGATGAGATTTATTCTGATGTTTATTACTCTCCATGGTTACATGCCATTGGTATGCCTTACAACGAGGAGCATATTGAAGTCATATCTAGGCATTGTGAGATCAGAAGCATTACCCGTCAGCATTCCTTTTCTTACCTCAGCCAGAGACATACAGGCCCCTCTCTTTATAGTTTTGGACTAGAACAAATAGGCGTAGAGCCCTTGATAGCAAGAGGCCTCAATGGAAAGAATGTGGCTATAGGAGTGATTGATGGAGGTTTTTTGTCAGCCAATGAGATTGAGCCTCTACAAGACTTGTTTGGAGAGGGATTGATCAAGTACTACCGTGATTTTATCACTCCTGATCTTAAGCCTTATGCCGGTGTTAAGACGCTCGATGATCGGCATGGTACCGATGTGCTCCAGATTATTGCAGGACAGAGTAGTCAAACGGGTATTAGACACGGGTTGGCAGTAGCGAGTGACTACTATCTCGCCCGTACTGATCATGGAGCATCTGAAACTAAGGTGGAAGAGATGTACCTGGTCAAGGCGTTGGAGTGGTTGGATAGCTTGGGTGTACGATTGGTCAATATCTCTTTAGGCTATACGCAAGGTTTTGAAAATCCTAAGCACGATTATGAGCCCGAAGATATTGATGGCACCTCTGCCCTAAGCAAAGCCGTACAGAAGGCCTCTGATAAAGGTATGCTTATTGTAGTAGCAGCTGGAAATGATGGCAACAAAGACTGGCATACACTTTCTGTGCCTGCCGATGCGCCAGGAGTTTTGACGGTAGGATCAACCAAGTTTAAGCATTGGGATAAGATGGCTTTTAGCTCGGTTGGCCCGGAGAATTTGACTTATTTAAAACCTGAAATAGCCTGTTTTGCGAGTGATGGAACTTCATTTTCGACACCATTAATTACAGGATTAGCTGCATTGATATGGCAGGCCCGACCAGAATTGTCCAACGAGGGTGTGAAAGAGATAATCATGCAGTCAGGACACCTATACCCATTCGGTAATAACTACGTTGGTTATGGCGTTCCGAGAGGCGATAGGGTTCTAGACTTGATTGATCAGAAGCCTCTTGTTTCACGCAAAGCCATTAAGGTATATAAAGACAGTTATAGAGTCGATAAGCAATGTGATGAACATTACGTCGTATACCACAAGCAGGATAAGTGGCGTACTATGGATGAGTCTTATGTAAAGGCAAGTAGAGTAAAACCAAAGATCAAACGGCTAAATAATGCCTCCTTTACAACGGTTGTTTTGGATAATGAAGTGGTCTACGAACTACAATGGATGAGAGCACATGATGCTCAACGATGATAAATATTATACTGATGTATGCGTCCGATAATCTTGTACTGACTTTGGACACGCTCTTGAAACCAATCATAAGGATAGCTTTCTGAGAGAATAACGATCTCAGGCTGGCTGTTATAAATCTTATCAAGCTCCGATTTCAAGTCTATGTCCAGCGTGAATATATTGGAAGGTTTGGTCAATAGTGTTGAATGCACATATGGTGTAGGTGATATTTTGTCGAAATACCAATACAGGTATTGTGGTGCATCGCCTGTGTAGAGACTAGTCTTCTGACTTATTTTGTCTTCCAAAAAGACAGCAAGGTCTGATGCTTTGTCAGGCCGTATGATGTATCTGTGGTAGTAATGATTGGCTAGAAAAACCAGGTAAACGATTCCGAATACTGTAAATGTTTTACGTACATACGCTAGAGTAGTCAGTCTCTGTACCCAGGTCAATGAAGCAAATTCACCTGCTGCAAAACTCACCGGATAGGCCAGCTGTAGGTAATAGTGTTGATGACTCTTTCCCGTGCTACAAATGGCTAAAATACACATAGCACTAAGTAGAGTAATGAACCAACCTGTCTCTTTATTCCAAGTGTTGGATCTCATTCCTGCTAAGGCAGCTAATACAAAAGGTAGGTAAACAAGTATAGCTTTCAAGAGAAAGATGCAGGAGGTGATCCATCTGTTGCCGTTGCTATAGTTAAATGGTGCTACATAAGAAATGAAATGATAATACTCGTAGTAACCCGTAATCGAGAAGGCAATGTGGACAGCCAGGATAGGTATCAAAAAGCCTATAAACGTCGAAATCATAGGAATAAGATTGGCTTTCAACCTTGATTTGGTAATGGATAACATAAAAAAGAAAATCCCTAAGGCAGCAAAATCAAAAGCAATGTGCTGCTTGATCGTAAAACCCAGACCAAAGGCCAGTCCTGATAATAGATACTGGAAAAAATTCGTGCTGGTAAAGAACAAATACATGCCCAGGCAGGAACAGAAAATAAAAAACACTTCTGTATTGGTGGAAAAGCCAAAGTAGAAGTTGAACATGAGTACGAAAACAATGGCAGATAACAAAGAAGACCCAAAATCAAACTGGAGCTTTCGTTTCGTCTTGTAAAGTAGGAAAGCACTGGAGGCAATGGTAAGTGCGGATACTAATCTGATGATAACAACGGATTTACCAAATAGCAATTGGATGAGGCTGAAAATGATAAATATCCCAGGTTGCTTAATATCGATAATGTCCTTATACAGTATAGCTCCTTTGATCATGTGATCAGCCATCACTGCATAGGTTGTTTCATCATGGTCGATGGTAGGCCGAAAGAAAGTAACGAGTCTGGCGAACATGGTGATTACCAGGATCGTCAGATAAGTATTACTATTGCTTCTGGCTACCCAATTTACTAGGTTGGTTGGCGACATAAATAAGGTAGTGTCTGCTTAAGCAAGACGGAAAGTACAAAAAAATATGTGTTTGTTACATCTTTTTTTGTTCATAGCTGATGACTCTCTGGCTCTTACGATTGGCTAGACCTGGTCACCTTCTTCTGATGATCTTATAATGTAGAATAGAAGTTGACAGTTGAAATTAAAGCAATTAGGTCTCCGGTTGGTCTGATTTGATGATCCCATGTTTGGTCCACGTGAGTTTTTCATCCCGGGTACGTTTTCTTATGGCCAGATTCTTTTTGATAGACTCTTCTGTTGCATAGCCACGTTTATGATCCAGATGTATACAAACAGCGCTATATCTAATTTGCTTTGACTTAATTCCCAGATTAAATAAGCGCTCTCCAAGTTCACGATCTTGCCCCCCATATTGCATTTCTTCATTAAAACCATTGACCTTAATGAGATCACTCTTCCAGCCTGAAGAATTATGTCCATTCCATGGAGCTCCCGCAGGAGTGAATCTATTCAATGCATTTTCCAGCCATCCTTCTGAAGTCAGCTTCAAAAATTTATAAGTATTAGGCGTACCCTGATCAAGTAGCCATTGCTTGTCAAATGCATTGCCATTAAAAATGTCTTCCTTCGTAATTCGCTCACTGGTGGACATGGGCAGTTTGAAATAACCACCTGACAATATGTAACCTTGTTCAGCTAAAGAGTGATGTATCCTTACGAAATCATATCTCGGAATACAATCCCCATCGGTGAAAATTAGGTATTCGCTACTTGCTTTTTGAATGGCTCTGTTGAGGATTTTTGATTTTTGGAACCCTTCGTCAGGATGCCATACATGATGTATCTCCAGATCCAGTTGACTCTTACATTCCGCTATTTTATCACTTGTTTCAGGTCCTGATCCATCGTCAGCAATAATGACTTCAAAGTTTTTGTAATCCTGATTGGCAAAACCCCAAATCACTTTTTCAAGCCAATTGACACTATTATAAGTAGAGAAGATGATGGATACCTTCAAATCAGCTTGTTTTTGTTGATCTCCCGTAAATAGACATACTTGAGGTAGTTGAGTTTGGCAGAGTTAACCGCCGCGATGAACCCGTAATATCCATCCAAAAAACCAAGATAGAGAAAATACCTTTTGAAAAACTTGAAGGTAGGATTCAATACAATGTGTACTAATATGCTAGCTTGTTTACCTTTTGTCGCAGCTGCTTCTGCATGAATTTTAGCAAACTTGTGGATCTGATCTATATGCTCACTGACTTTTGAATACGAATAGTGCAAAATGTCAGCCTTGATCAGTTTTACCTGAGACTCATCGGCCACATCCACCCGATCATGCGGGTTAGTGCCAGCCCAGTGATACTTCGTTTTATCCCAAAGTCTTATTTTCCGATCAGGATACCAGTTGCCGTGTCTTAGCCAATGACCATAAAAGTTGTTCAACCTGTTAAACCTATAGGCAGAATGGATCAGACTATCCCTTAGTCCGAGGATCTCTGATCTCAATCCATCGGAAAGCGCCTCATCTGCATCAAGAGATAGCACGTAGTTGTAATGTGCACATTCTAGTGCAAAATTCTTTTGCTCTATATAGCCAAGAAATGGTTGCAGTATTACCCTGGCGTTCAGTTCTTTGCATATTTTAATAGTGTTATCAGTGGAATTGGAGTCTACAACGACTACTTCATCGACCACACCCTTGAGCGATTCAATACACCGTCTAATGTTGCTCGACTCATTGTAGGTAATGATCACCCCGGAGATACCCTTTTTGAGATCCATTAAATTACCCTGAGTTGATAAAGAATAATTAACAATTTGAAAGAGAGCATTGGTGATGATTTGAAGGACAAAACTCCAACTATGAGATAAGACGCCTTAAATATGCCCAAACCTAATCCCTTGCTAGATAGTATTAGATATTGGACTTTGGCTGGCGTAAAATTAAGTAAATTCGCCTGCCTATCAATACGTTGAGACAAAGGTGTCTCAACTTTAGTATCCAAATGAGCATATGATAGAGTACGATTTGATGACCTTGCCCAATGGTATTAGGGTTGTGCATAAACAGGTGAATAATACCAAAATTGCTCACTGCGGAATAATGCTTGATATCGGAAGTAGAGATGAGGGTCCTGATCAACAAGGCATTGCTCACTTTTGGGAACATATGGCATTCAAAGGAACGCAAAAAAGGAAATCCTATCATATTTTAAGCAGAATAGATTCTCTGGGTGGAGAACTCAACGCTTATACCACCAAAGAGAAGATCTGCTTCTACTCTGCGGTGATGGATAGCCATTTGTCAAAATCCGTTGAATTGCTCTCTGACATAACCTTCCATTCCATATTTCCTGAAAAGCATATCGAAAAGGAGCGTGGTGTGATCATTGAAGAGATGGCCATGTACCGCGACAACCCTGAAGATGCTATACAAGATGAGTTCGACGAAGTGCTGTTTGGTGATCATCAACTGGGGAAGAACATTCTTGGGAATGAGGAGAGTGTAGGTAACTTCAGACGTGTTGATTTCGAACGCTTTTTAAGAGAGAACCTCAATACCGATAAGGTGATACTCTCTTCTGTGGGAAGTTATCCATCGAAAAGAGTATTCAAGCTCGCAGAGCGTTATCTGGGTCATATTCCAGCTGTTAAAGCAGATAAAGCAAGGTCTAAGTTTGACGAATACACTCCGATCGATATTGAGCGACATAAATCTACCTATCAGGCACAGTGTGTCCTGGGTACTACAGCATATGCCATCAGTGACGAGAAACGCTTACCTTTTTTTTTACTCGTAAATCTACTTGGAGGTCCGGGTATGAACTCTCGGCTTAACTTGTCTGTAAGAGAGAAGTACGGTTTTGTTTACTCGATAGAGGCACATTATAGCCCTTACATTGATACAGGCGCACTAGGCATATATTTCGGCACAGATCCACGCCATACCAAGCGTGTATATCAGCTGATCCATCGCGAGTTGGACAAGCTAAGGAACAAGTCACTTGGCGATTTACAGCTACACAAAGCTAAAGAGCAGTTGAAAGGACAGTTGGCTATGTCGGAGGAGAATAATAACAGCCTTATGCTCATGCTTTCAAAGAGTCTTCTGGATTTGAGGGAGATCAGATCACTAGAGCACGTTTTTTCATTGATCGATGGTGTAAGCCAGTCTGATCTTATGGAAGTGGCTAATGAGATTTTCGAGCCTTCCAGGCTCAGTAGCCTCACTTATCTACCGGAAAATTAGAAGCAACAGTCATTTACCTGAGAAGCAGGTAAATGTACCTTTAAAAGGCAGTAGGCTATCTCCTTTGCGTTTGACATCACCAACCGCTAATTTCGATGCAAATCTGATCTATGGATTTTTTACCTGACAATCTTCAGGATTATATAGAAGCACACACCGAAGGTGAGCCAACACTGCTCAAGCGAATCAACCGCGATACCCATGTCAATGTATTGATGCCAAGAATGCTTTCGGGACATTTGCAGGGCCGTGTATTGAGCATGATCTCTCATATGGTCAAGCCGAAGTGTGTTCTTGAGATAGGCACTTACACTGGCTATGCTACCTTATGTCTTGCAGAAGGTATGGACTCTTCAGGAGAGATCATTACGATAGATGTGAATGAAGAACTGGAAGATCGTGTGCGTGGGCATTTTGAAGAAGCAAGTAGTCCTGTGCGAATAGACTACCGGGTAGGCAATGCGATTGACATCATTCCAACCTTGGACCGGAAGTTCGACTTGGTGTTCATAGATGCGGACAAGATGAACTACAGCCTCTATTTTGATTTGATCATAGATAAGATGACGCCTGGCGGGTATATCCTGGCCGATAATGTGTTGTGGAGCGGTAAGGTGATAGAGGAGAACATGAAGGATGCAGATAAAGACACTCAGGGCATACTCGACTTCAATAGAAAAGTGCATAATGACGTTCGAGTTTCTAACGTTCTATTCCCCATAAGAGATGGTATCATGGTCCTCAGAAAACTATGAAAAGGCTCATCATTTTTAGCCTTCTACTACTGATCTTAACGACAGGCTTGGCACGGGCTGAGAATGCTGTGCCGAGAGTACCCGCCCAGATGGAGTTTGGTGATATGAAACTCAAGCTCTCTGAAGCTGCCAGGAAAGAAATACAGCGAGACGTTAATGCCTTGCACTCGAGTCGAAAATATTTTGACATCAAACTGGATAGGGTCAATCTCTATTTTCCGATCATCGAGAAGATATTTAAAGAAGAAGAAATCCCTGACGACTTCAAGTACCTGGTCATTCAGGAGAGTGCACTCATCTCTGATGCTGTATCCTCAGCTAATGCAGTAGGCTATTGGCAGTTTAAGGATTTTACTGGTAAGGAGGTAGGTCTACGTATAGACAAGCAAGTTGATGAGCGGCTAAATATCGTCTCAGCCACCCATGGGGCTGCCAAGTACATGAAGCGCAACAATTTCTATTTCCGCAACTGGATTTACTCGCTGATGGCATACAATACAGGACGCGGTGGAGCACAGCGCTTCGTTAAGGAGAAAAACTTCGGCGCAAAAACAATGATGATCGATAAGAATACCCACTGGTATGTCAAGAAGTTTCTTGCTCATAAAGTAGCATTTGAAAAAGAGGTTGGTGCTCAACATTCTGAAGGCCTAAGATTGGAAACCACTACTAAAGCAGGCGGTAAATCACTGGAAAAAGTAGCACGCGAGTATGGTATAGAATACAGCCTCATGGCCCAGTACAACAAATGGCTGCTGAGAGGAAATGTCCCCACTGACAAAGACTACTCAGTTGTGCTTCCAAGCTATCGCAAAATCAAGGAGAAAGATCTTACTGCCCAAAAGACAAAAAAGCAACCGGCATCAGAAGAGAAGATCTATGGTGACCTGGGTGAAGTGCTTGATGGTAAGGTCACTGTCATGACAGTGAAGCTCAATGGTCTGCCAGCGGTGATGGCCTCAGAAGGTGATGACATGAAGAGTCTATCGAAGAAAACGTCGCTAGATATCAAGCGGCTGGCTAAGTACAACGAGATCAGTGAGAAACATGCAGTGATCCCTGGTGAATTCTACTATACCCGGAAAAAATCGAGAAAAGCTAATATCTACTACTACACAGCCAAGGAAGGGGAGACACTTTGGAGTATCAGCCAGAAGTTTGGGGTACGGGTAGGTCAGGTGGCCAAGTTCAATCGCATGAATATTATAGATGATGTAGTACCGGGTCGCGTACTATGGCTAAGGAAGAAAAGACCATCTGATGTGCCGATCGAGTATCGTGAGTCCCAGCCTGTAGTAGCAGAAAAGAAGGGACTGTATGAGCTTAAGATCGAGGAAACCCTTCCCGAACCTAAGCCAACCGTTTCATCGGATTCTGTACTTACGGAAGAACCGGAAGAAGAGTATATACCTCCAAAGGCGACAAAACGCAATACTCATCTGGTACAAGCCGGAGAATCGCTTTACGCCATTAGTCGTATTTATGATGTAGGTGTCATGGAAATTGTCGAGTGGAATCAGCTACCTGATCTAGTCATTCACCCTGGCCAGCGACTCATTATCAGTGTAGGCGTGCCAGCGTCGTACGAAGAGGAGACCCGGGATCCGGTAAAAAAGAAAGTTACTTTCCATGAAGTCGAGCCGGGAGATACACTATATTCCATCTCAAGAAGATACGGGGTTACTGTAGAGTACATCATGAAGATCAACGGGATGGACAACTATAATATCTCTGTTGGAGCGAAGATCAAAGTAGATGAGGATTAGATGATCAGCCAGGTAGTCATAGTACAGCCGAGAGAGGCGCTAGCTCAAATGGCTGACGTTGTGAAAGCGTCGCTTGACCTGGATGATATCCATTGCTTTGACAATGTAAAGGATGCAATAGCCCATTTATCAAATCCTGCGGGGAATATTCTGGTGCTGATAGATATCAATCTTCCCGTCGATCATGAATGTCTTTTCTTTGCCAAGTTGAGCAATTTTGATAAAGCATGGATGGATCAACTTCAGGTTATCTTAACGACGGATAGAGGGAATCATGAAGTTCTTAAGAGCCTTCCACTACACGACACAGTGGTTGGAGTGCTGCCAGTGCCAATAGATAAAGACAGTTTGTTGACGACTGTGCAATAACTGATCACACATCGTGATCCAAACCCAGCTTTTCTTGCAGAAGCAGCAAGTTGTTATTTTGACTGACCATATGATCAAATTTGTCTTTGCTGGTATAAAGCTTCTTAGATTCTTCTATTTGTTTTAGTTGGGTATTGATCTTTATAAAGTCGTTTTTAAGTTGTTCTCTGAGAAATTGAATCAGATCAGTTTCGAAGCGTCCTAGAATATCCTTCTCCAGTTGATTGGTAATGGTGATTTCCACAGTAGTTTCCTCGACTAACCTTACCTCCTTATTAAGGATGATGCGATCACTTTCGTTGGCGTTTTCGCTTGACAGACGCTGATCACTAAACTTTGACCAGGCTGATTTCAACGATTCGAGTATAATAGTTTCATTCTTCTTTTCCTCTTCAGCTTTTTCCGCTCCTTCGTGTTCCGATGAACTAGGTTCTTGAAGTGTAGGCAATGAAATATTACTCAGACTTGGGGTCTGCTTCTTTCGCTTAGTCGTCTTGCTTCCTAAAGCTTTGAGCCCCTCTGTGATGTTTGGACTCCTATTTCCGGCAGGTGTGGCAAGGGTTTTTCCAGGTTCTGCTACCGATCCATTGCCAGAATTCTTAGTAGACTGCTGCTCTGACGATACATTACTTAAGCTACTTTTTTTTTTACTTCATGACTGTCCCCTCCAGTAAGAGTAGCAAGATTGATAGCAGCCTTGAGATTGACCAGCTTGAGTAACGTGATTTCGATATGCAGGCGCTGGTTCTTACTTGCTTTGTATTGAATATCAGCCTGATTGATGATGTTAAGTGCAGAGAGTACCAGTCCTTTGGAAGCCTCCTGGGCCTGTTGACCGTACCGATCTTTCACCGTGTCAGGTACCTGCATTAGACCGATGGTCTGCGGGTCCTTGCAGACCAGTAGATTTCTGAAGTGCTCTGCCAGTCCTATCAAAAAATTGTGACCATCAAAACCATGCTTGAGTATCTCATCAAAAAGCAACAAGATAGCACTTGTATCCTCTGTAAGTATCTGATCGGTTGCCTTGAAGAAGTAGTCATAATCCAGGATGTGAAGGTTCTTGATCGTATCCTGGTAGGTGATATTGTTACCTGAAGAAAACGTGACTATTAAGTCAAATATAGAAAGTGCATCACGCATGGCACCATCAGCCTTTTGTGCAATCAGATGCAGCGCCTCATCTTCAGTGGTGATGCCTTCCTTATCAGCAATTGACTTGAGTTGACCAGAGATGTCAGAGATCTCAATCCTGTTGAAATCATATATCTGACACCTAGATAGGATCGTGGGGATCACCTTGTGCTTCTCGGTAGTCGCCAGTATGAAGATAGCATAGCTCGGAGGCTCTTCTAATGTCTTTAAAAAAGCATTGAAGGCCGCATTAGAGAGCATGTGTACCTCATCTATGATGTACACCTTGTACTTGCCCTGCTGTGGCGGATACCGTACCTGGTCGATCAGATTGCGGATGTC
Organism: Flammeovirgaceae bacterium UBA6059; assembly: GCA_002435755.1. Classification (GTDB taxonomy): domain Bacteria; phylum Bacteroidota; class Bacteroidia; order Cytophagales; family Cyclobacteriaceae; genus UBA6059. Next base: position 152,726 of record DIYH01000027.1, on the reverse strand, counting down.
CTCTACCGAGTTATTGGAGGCAGCATCCAGTTCGTAGATATTCAGGTTTGCAGAGTTCTCAAGTGGATTATCGCTTTCAAACCCATTGATCATCTTGGCCAGGATGCGTGCGCAGGTAGTCTTACCTACACCTCTGGGTCCACAGAACAAGAGGGCCTGGGCAAGTTGATTATTGTCAATGGCATTTTTGAGCGTAGTGGTAATGTGGGACTGCCCCACCACTTCATCAAACCCAAGAGGCCGATACTTGCGCGCTGATACCACGAACTGATCCATGCACGCAAATTAAGTAATGGTGGAGTAAGTTGGAAGAAAGATAGCCGTTGATACCCGTTTTTCTGTGGCATCCTGTCTGACCCTATCGGAATAATGAACCATCTACTTCATTCTAATGCTTGTTCACAGCGAATTAGTAGGTGATTTGACTGGTTTCACCAAGATCATTAGCTTACAGAAGTACATTTTTTTGACTCCATCATGATGCAGCGATCTAAGCACTTTTCTAGCTATCAGAGCAGAAGAACATTCCTGAAACTAAGTGCCTTGCTATCAGGAGCAACCCTGGCACAACCACTTAATGCACTTTCTATTAGCGATCCATGGCAATTGCGAAAAGGAACATCTCAAAAAGTACTTATCCTAGGAGCTGGAGCAGCCGGAATGTCGGCGGCTATTGAACTTCGTGCTTTGGGGCATGAGGTCAAAGTACTTGAAGGACAGACACGTGCAGGTGGTCGTATCCGTACCCAAAGGGACGGGTTTGCTGACGGTCACTACGCAGATATGGGAGCTGCGCGTATCCCGGAGGACCATGACTGGACTATGAAGTACATCAAAAAATATGGTTTGGAACTACACCCCTTCAATCCTACCTCTGGAAAGTATATCCATATGATGCAAGGCAAACGGATCAGCTATGATGCAGGAACTTCTGCAAAGTTGGAAGAGTACTCTGTGCAGTTGACGAGCAAGGAGATTGAAATGGGGTGGGCGGGGATATCTGCTCAACCGTTTGCAGAGTTGATGTCTCAGGCCGGAGATCCAAGAGAACTGTCATGGCCACCGAAAGCCATTGCTTCAGCAGACCAGTACTCCTTTAAGGAGTACTTGGAACTTAAAGGTTACAGTAAAGCGATAGCAGATGTTCTAATGGTAGGCTGGGAAACCAAAGGTGGCATGGATATGTCAATGTTGGAGTTGATACGTGAACTAAACCTGTCTTTTGGTGCGACTAGAAATAAGATCGTTGGTGGTAATGATCTATTACCTACTAAAATGGCAGAAGAACTAAGAGGCTTGATTCAGTATGGCACAAAGGTGTTAGAGATCGAACAAAGTGACGCAGGTGTAGAAGTTTTCGTTTCCCGAAGCGGTGAAAGATCAACGCTGAAGGCTGATCGGGTGATTTGCACCTTCCCATTGACGATAGTGCGTCGAATGGGTTTTATAAAAAAGTTATCCCCACAAAAACAAAGAGCTATCCGTGATCTTAGCTATTGGGATTTATCAAGGACTGTAATGCAAGTGAGTGATCGCTATTGGCGCAAAGAAGGCTTCAACGGATTTGCTGCTACAGACCTGCCTAGCGAGACATGGGACCCGAACTATGAAATTGATTCGACAAGAGGACTGATTGCTGCCTATCTAAAACATGATGATTCGCAGAAGATTGCTAACTGGTCGGATGATGAAAGACTTCAATATTCTGCTAAGCACATCAATACTGTATTTCCAGGATTGTACCCATACCTGGAAGGCGGCTATACGAAGTGTTGGAAAGAGGACCCTTGGGCGCAGGGAGCTCATGCCATCGGTACAAGAGGTCAGATGACAGGTGTGCTTCCCCACTTGATCAAACCGGAGGGGCGAATCCACTTTGCCGGTGAGCATGCCTCTGCTTACCACGGTTGGATTCAAGGGGCCATTGAGTCAGGTAATCGCTGCGCTAAAGAAGTCAATAGCTACTAGTCATTGAACTACAGAATGGCCTTGCGGCAAGGAGCGCGAAGGTTACTTGCAACTATTGTAAAAGACACGCATCACTAGAGTTATGCAGGTTGACTGTAACCATTTAGAAAAAACGAAGTAACCCTTCACAAAACCGTCCTTTTCAGTCGGTGAAGTCGTAACGTGAACTCATTTTTTAATTATGCTTCAAAATCTCAAACTAGCTTTTCGTCGCATCTGGCGAGATAAGTCAATTACACTTATCAATCTCCTGGGTCTTACTACGGGTCTAGCAGTGACGATTATTCTGATCAACTATGTTGTTCAGGAGTCGACCTATGATCACCATCATGCTGCAGCAGACCGTACTTACAAAGTTGTCAGTAGATACAAATCCAGCCAGGAGGGCATAAAGACTTCCAGCATTACCTTTGGCTCTCTTGCCGATGAGTATCCCAGCAACTTCCCTCAGGTGGATTATGCAGCATTGTTTTATGGGCCATTTGAGAGTTCAGTAGATGTAGCACAATCAAGGTTTAATGGTCTTCAAGTGCTCTATGCAGACTATTCCATCATGGATATTTTTGATCTACCGGACGTTGACAAAGCGCAGTTTTCCTCCAGCTATTCGGCTATTCTTAGTCTTGAGGCTACCCAAAGGCTTTTTGGTGCCCCCTCTGTACCGAATGAAGAGATTGAAGTGGAAGGTCAACGCTTCGAAGTATCAGCGGTGATCGATTTGCCCACTAACACTCGATTTCAGTTTGATGTACTGTTGCCACTAACATCATTTGATGACCTGGCCATCTTCAAGCAAGGAGGGTTGGAGTTCGAAACTTTCGTGGTACTCAATGAATCCTCGAACAATTCGGAAACCACGGACTTGCTGGCAGAGCATTATAATCAGCTCATGCTAGCGAAATGGCCACAGTTCACACCGGACAACTTTTTGATACCTCTGAAAGAAGCCTACCTGAATGATGAATCGGGAAGAAGCCGGTTTGGGAATGGCAATGGTCAAATGCTACTGGTACTCGTCACTTTAGCAGTAGTAATATTCACTTTGGCATTGATCAACTATCTCAACTTACAGATAGCAATCAATCACAGGCGTGCGCAGGCCACAAAGATCAAGAAAGTCCTCGGTGCTAGCCGAATGATGCTGGTAAAACAGAGTATGATCGAGTCAATCACTGTCATATCGCTTGCGGCCATACTATCGCTTTTCTTTGTACAAGGCTATTATCATAGTGACCTGAGTTCGATGCTCGGTAAGCATATATTGACTGTAGATTCATGGTCCGTGACTGCATACCTCGTCTATAGCGCTGTTCTGATATTAGCTGGTCTTTTAGCTGGCTTAGTGCCAGGATTGAAGTCGTTCTCTGATCTTGAAACTGGTGCAAAGCAGTCTAAATCAATCCAAATTGGCAGATTAACAGTAAGCATGGTAGTGTTTCAATTCTTTGTGACAGCCTGCCTGATTTCGGTCATTTGGGTCATACACCTACAGATGGACTTTCTTAGAGAGCAAAACGCCGGATACAATAATGAAAACGTGCTGGTGCTACCCAACCTGACGGAATCAATCAAAGACAACTACCACATCATACAACAGCAGCTAGTTACCAATCCTAGAATAGCAAGTATCGCGGGGGCGCAAACATCACCTGGTCGCGGTGCAAGTGGCCAATTTGTGAGAAGAAAGGGAGCGGCTGAAGAAGAGCAACAGACCATTTCCCACATCCGGTCTGTGGATGGTTATGTAAAGACCCTTGGCTTAGAGTTGGTTCGGGGAACGGACTTCTCCGCTAAACGATCTGGCCCACATCAGGAGTTTATTTTAAATCAGCGTGCCGTGAAGCTTCTGTTTGGTGAGGACGATGACCCTATCGGACAAATGCTCGATCTTAGCGGAAGGTCAGGCGTGGTAGTAGGCGTAGTGAAGGACTTCCATTATAGGTCTTATCATCACAGGGTAGCACCACTGATCCTCAATATAGAAGAATCTTATAATCTCACCATGATGCTCAGGGTCAGCAATAGCAGCCTCCAGGAAACGCTGAGTCAAATTGAACAGACTTTTAGGACTGTAGATCCTAAGTATACTTTGGACTACTACTTCCTTGATGAGCATTTTGATCACCAATACCGAAGTGAATTGAGAATACAACAGTTGCTCGGACAAGCAAGTGTTGTGGCCATGATTATCTCCCTTTTTGGTCTGCTGGGGTTAAGCATTTTTGTTATCCAGGCCAGAATGAAGGAAATGGCGATCAGAAAGACTTTGGGTGCAGGATTGAGTCATATTTTCTGGCAACTTTCAATGAGACTCTTGAGATGGATAGGCCTAGGATATGTACTTGCCGTACCGGTCGTCTATTGGTTTTCTGATGACTGGACACAGAATTTTGTATACCGTATAAGTCTGGATAACCTTCTTTGGCTGGTACCCACTGGGAGTGCTATGATGATGATAGCAGCCATCCTGACCATTTCCTATTATCTACATCAGGCTGTGACACTTAATCCGGTAAAGTTTTTGAGGAATCAATAAGGTTTTGTTTTAAGGTTAGATTCCCAAGTCTCCGAAGCTTCACAGAGGCACAAAGGAATGAGACTTGGGAATCGGGCTATAGCAGAGTCTGATAGGATTCTGGTGTATCCACATCCAAAAGCACATTATCGCTATCCATATCTACCCTGATGAGGTGAGATGAATTGGATTGTACGATGACTTTGCAACCTTCCATCTCCCTGTGCTTCAAAATATCATAGCGATAAACACTGGAAAAAATCACAGGATTGCCTTTTTGACCCTTATAAAAGGGGAGTAAGATAGCTTTTGGATTTGTATTAAGCCTATCAGAAAATTTGGTGATCAAATGATTGTATTCCTCAGTGGTGATCCTTGGCATGTCTCCCAGACAGATCATGTAGCCAGACGTGTTAGAGGAGGCAGTTCTTACACCGCATTGAATGGTAGTCGTCATGCCTTGCTTATGGTCTGTGTTCGAGACCAAAGTGATTCCCGGTAGGGACATAGCACTTATCTGATCATGGGTTAAAGGGCTGGCTACAACTATGACTTCAGAGCAGTGTGATGGCCCAAGCTGTTCCAAAACTGTTTCCAAAATTGTCTTTTGGCGATAAGGCAGGAAGAGCTTCTGTTTTCCCTGCATCCGCGTAGAGAGTCCTGCGGCAAGTACTACAGCGGAGATACTATGCACCGATCAACTGCTTGACCTGTTCGTATTCTTCAGGTGTATTGACATTGGTCAGTACTTCAGGCTGAGGTGGGGTCAACTCGACGATATCGCTATTGATGAGCACTTTGCGCACGCAGCTGTACCCGATAGACAGGAAGTAAAGCAACTGCTGGTACATCCTGGGCTCCCATATGGCCACCATCGGTTCAGGATGATTGGTCTCAGGGTTGTGAAAACAAGTCGCAAACCTGGATGCGTCTCTTTCCTTTATCAGTAGATCCAGGACATTTTGATCTACCATTGGTACGTCACAAGCTACCGCCAACCATGCTGCATTTGGGTCTTGGCGAAATGCGGAGAGCAGACCACCATATGGGCCTAACTCCATAAAACTGTCCTCCAGCTTCGGGTAGGCCGTGTTTACATCACTTCCGGGCCGCACCGACATATAGACTTCATCACAAACTTGTGAAAGCAGATCAGCAACATATTCGCGTTGGGGCTTGCCATGATAATCTATAGAGCCTTTGTCACGACCCATGCGCATGCTTTGTCCCCCCGCATACACCATTCCTTTGAGCTTGGGCTGACTGTACGCGATCATTTGGTCCAGCATCTGAAGTATGCCGTCATGGTCATTGATCGACAATACGGGTGGTTGAGTCTTTCCATCCAGATGCTTTGTGATGAAATCGAATGGCTTGCTCATACCCTCATCGAGTAAGATCAACTGAACATTACTTAATCGGTCCAACTTGCGACTCAGTGACTCTTCCTTTTTTTTATTGATAATGACCACCTGCTTTTCTGCCGAGAAGTGATTGCCGTTGACCAGTACCAAATCCGTGTCTGCAAACATTCTTCGAAAATCATAGGTCAAGTCACTCTGAGCAAACTGCTGCGCGTGGAACGAGATTTTATCTGTATAACTCCTATGAAATACATCCGGAGTTGTGCCTTCACCATGTTCAGCGTCCACATAGCCCAGTCGGTATTGCTTTGTACAGGCCTCAGCAATTTTTCTGGTAAGGGACTGAATAACGCCACATGGTGCGCCTAAGAACGCCAACTCATTACGACCGAATTTACCTCCTAGTGGTCTTACCAACTTAGTGTGCTTACTATGTCCTTTCAAAGTCACTTTTACCTCCGGTTTTTTTAATCAATTGGGTTTGCTTGATCTGGATGTTATGAGAAAACCCCTTACACATGTCATATATGGTGAGTGCCGCAACAGAAGCTCCTGTGAGCGCTTCCATCTCAACTCCCGTTTTCGAAACAATAGAAGCCGTGCACGTGATGATCACTTCCTTTTGCTCATTGATCTTGATATCGATATGACATTTGTCAAGGCCTATGGGGTGGCATAATGGGATCAGATCAGGCGTACGCTTGGCCCCCATAACACCGGCGAGAATGGCCGTCTGAAAGACAGGCCCCTTCTTAGTGTGGATCTCATCATTTTCTAGTCGGTCGACTATATCGGAATCGAGGATAACCACACTTTCGGCAACTGCCTCACGTAACGTAGCGCTCTTAGGAGAAACGTCCACCATCGTTGGGTCTCCTGTGGGGGTCAGATGCGAAAAGCTCTTTTTCATATTCTGTTTTGGCTAAACATAACCTCAGAAGCTGCTAAAAAATTGACTAGAAGCTCTCTAGCAAGTTAAACATTCGAGCTTTGAATTATTGGAAATTGATGTTTTTGACCTCTGTCCGTTACCCTTTGAATTCAATTGTAGTAAGGTAGGAACATCAAATAGGGGGATTACTTATTCGATTAGTAGGGACACTTCTATTGCTTTGCCAGACTAATCAACCTTACAACGGAGTAAAGTTGAACCAAGGGTGAGGTCAAAGAAGTGAATAATTTAACCAGCTATAATACAACCAGTAACAGTGTTTTTCTCTTCATAGGAGCTGGATTGGCGGTAGTCTTTCTGTTTTGTGTAGTAATGCATATCGACTATCGTCAGTTCGGTTCAAAGATACAGCATTTTGTTGATGAAGTGACGATCCAACAAAATACGAGTAGCCCCGGAAAGATGAACGTACCTGAAATCGTTGCTGAGGCCATTGCACCTGTGGTTAAACTCAGTAACAAAAATGAGTTGGTCATACCTTTAACTTCAAAGCAACAAAATGCAGTTGTAGCGGCATTGACTGATCAATTGAGGGAGGTACGTTGGAAGAGTGATCTTACTGTCTACCTTGGTGGTATGATGTTGGCACTCAGCACTGGTTTTTTCTGTGCTTTTTTTATGATGGACAGAATTACAAGGCTCAAGGTCCAAAAAGAGCAAATGGAAGCCCAGTCTCAACGACAAACACAGATCATTCTCAAAGCGAAGCGCTTTAGAGTAGCGGTAGAAAGAAAGCTAAAAGCTTATCAGAATACGATACAGGAAACCAAGGCCAACGAACAAAAACTGAAGGACAAGATCACAGAAGCTGATGCTGTTGAAAAAGAGTTGAAAGAATTTGTAGACACTCAAATAAAGACCAACGAACAACTACTCATTGCCGAGACGAAACTGAAGAATTTACTTGAGAAAGAACAAGAGAGTAAGGCGATTATCAATCAAACACTTGACCGACTTAAAGAAACCCAGGGTCAGCTCGTACACAGTGAGAAAATGGCTTCCTTGGGACAACTCACTGCAGGTATTGCTCATGAGATCAATAACCCCGTGAATTTCATTTACAATGGCATTGGTAGCTTGAAAACGAGTCTGGATGAGCTATCAGTAGTAGTGAGTAAATATGAAGAGTTGGAACGCTCAGAAGACCTGGATCAAACGAGAAAAGAACTACAACTGTTGAAAGCAGAATTAGAATTTGATCAAATTAAGCAGGACCTGAGTGAGCTTATTTTCGACATAAAGGAAGGCGCGGTACGTACTATTGAGATCGTCAAAGGCTTAAGAGTATTTTCAAGGCTGGATGAAGAAGATAGTAAGGAGGCCAACATCAATGAATGCCTTGAAGCTACTGTTGTGCTATTGAAAAACAAAATGAAGAATAGGATACAGCTTGAGAAGAGTTTGGATCCTCAACTCCCAATGATCAACTGCTTTCCTGGTCAGCTCAATCAAGTCTTCATGAACATCCTTACCAATGCCATACAAGCCATACCGGAAGAGCAAAAAGACGCACATATCTCTGTGCGCACTGCTGATATGGACGACCATATCCAAATTGTTCTTGGTGACAATGGTACAGGTATGTCTGATGAAGTGAAGCAGAGAATATTTGAACCTTTCTTCACGACCAAACCTGTGGGCGTTGGTACAGGACTAGGTATGTCCATCAGTTATGGGATCATCGAGAAGCATAAAGGCGAAATGACTGTCAATAGTGAGCTAGGCAAAGGATCTGAGTTCATTATTCAACTACCAAAGGAAAGCGTTCCCGTACTTTCTTCCGCCATGGCTTAGAGGGGAAGGTTCTCTGAACTCTAGCAAAGAGATAAGTGTTCCCTCAACCTTATTCGTTAAATTCAATGCTGTAATGCCTCTGTCCAGATGGATATTGACGATCTCGATAAGAAAATAGAAAAGCTTAAGCTTACTCCTGAGAATGCAGGTAATGGGCTGGTCCAGTTAGTGCTATCGCTAATCAATGTGATTCGTGAGTTGATGGAAAAACAAGCGCTTAAGAAGATCGAAGCAAATGAACTATCCCCTGAGAAGATCGAAGAGATCGGTGCTACTTTCCTTGCACTAGAGCAAAAAATGGAAGAACTCAAAGATCACTTTGGTTTGACTGAAGAAGATCTCGAGATCGACCTACAGAAGTTCGTTCAAATCGAGGATTGATACTCGGCATTTTTTTCAGAATATTAGAGTTGGCGCATTCAGATATGCACTGCTGCATAGCAAAGGTTTAGCAGACTCCAATGGGTGTATGATTTAGTATTAAATGCAGAGGGAAGGGTCGTGAATTCTTCTTTTTAAGGGCATCCCTTAAGTATAATCGACCTTCCGCCTATGCTATTAGCTATCTGCTGAATATAGCTTTGAAATTCTTTAACAACTAAAACAACTAAACTATGGCAGTAGAAAAATCTGTAGCGTCGGGTAGCCTCGTAGAGGTAGTCGATAGAGTACTAGACAAAGGTGTAGTAATCGATGCATTTGTGCGTCTTTCTTTAGTAGGTATTGAGCTTGTATCAGTAGAGGCACGTATTGTAGTAGCTTCTGTGGAAACGTATCTGAAGTATGCTGAAGCGGTAGGATTGACTTCCAGGGCCGCCTAGTCAAATCAACTGAGTTCTTGCCGTGTTGGGAACTCCTCCTGACACGGCTTTTAATCACCTACTAAACTTTCCACTGATGTCCGAGCATATTCCTGAATACATAGGTTCCAAACTTGGAGTATTTCACGAAGATGAGGCTGTGATGGAGCCATCAACAATGCATCTTACTGAAGAGACTGATCAGGAAAGTGAACCTGTCCTCCAATCATTCCAACCTCCAAAAGAAAGTAAAGTCATGCTGAACAAGCGAAAAAAAGAGCCTACCGGAAAAGTCAAAAAAACGCGCAAGAAAACAGGCGAGGGAGCTACAAAGACCCTACCGGTCAATCCTGGAGCAGTCAAACAAGTGGAGGAAGTGATACCACCTATTCCAGTAGCTGAGCTACCTGATTTGGAAGCTCTAAAAGCATCCGCTGATATTGAAGAAAAGGCGGATCAAGAAACTAACCTTGCCGAGAGTCTAAAGAGTTTGCCAGGTAAGAAAAAAAGAACCCCACGAGCTAAAAAAGTAATTAAAAGGCGAACCAAAACACTTGAGAAAGACCAGGTAGACAAGGAAGAGCAGCCAACAGCCAGCAAGCTGGAAGAACTCACAACTTCGCATGACCCAAAGCCCGAGCCAGCTCCAGAAACCTCCGATTTAGTATTGGAGAAGCCCGCAGCTCCTCCTAAAAAGAAGACACCAGTAGCCAAAAAGAAGGTAACTGTCAACAGGGGTGAGTCTAGGCCAGCTGACGTTAGAACTCAGCCAGTACCCGCTGTGTATAATTGGTCAAGCAGCAATGAAATCCAAGAGCGTAGAGCTTATGTTCAAAAGCTAAAGGATGAGACTCATAGTTTCCTAAAGCAGCTGGCCAAAGAGCGTGAAGAAAGGGTCCGCTCTCTAGAGAAACTTAGAAAGGATATTCGTGAGCAACTGGCCAAAAAATAGTAGAGTATGGCAGACAAGATGACACTCCTGGCTGAAGCTGATCATGAGTTTATAGAGACTCCTTACATCGAAGAGATCACAGAAAGGGCCCTTAATTATATTAAAGCGGGCTTTCCGGTACATTTTCGTGGGCCTGCAGGTACCGGTAAGAGCACGCTCGCTAAGCATGTGGCCAGTAAGCTGGACAGACCGGTGACCCTCCTGCATGGTGATGAGGAGATGACCAGCAGCAACCTGATAGGGGGTGAATCAGGCTATCGCTTTAAAAAAGTCAGGGATAATTTCATCGCCTCAGTTCTTAAAGAGGAGGAGACGATGACCCGACAGTGGACGGACAACCGTTTGACACAGGCGTGTAAGCACGGCTACACATTGGTCTATGATGAGTTCACAAGATCGAGACCGGAGGCAAACAATGTGCTGCTTTCTGTACTTCAAGACAGAATATTGACTTTGTCCAACGAGTCAACTACCGGTAGTCCATACCTGGATGTGAGCCCTCACTTCAACGCCATTTTCACAAGTAATCCTGAGGAGTATGCTGGCACCTATAAAAGTCAGGATGCACTAAGAGATAGGATGGTAACGATTGATCTTGACTATCCTGATTATGAGACCGAAGCGTCTATCATTTATGCTAAGGCACGCATGCCTATGGATGTTTGCCAATTGATCACCAAGGTAGTCCGAGAGCTTCGCGAAAGTGGAGCATGCGAGTTTTCACCAACTATCAGGGCCGGCATCATGATCGCTAAGACAATGACGGTGATGAATCTGGAGCCGGAAGATGACATACGGCTTTTCACCACGTATTGTCAGGACATTCTGGCATCAGAGACCAGTCGTCTTGCCAAGCGCACTAATCAGGTGGAGATCAAAGAGCTCATCAAAGAAATTATTAACAACCAGACAGTGAATATGCGGCCTTTCATGGCTGTTTGATGACAAGGATATATGGAAAGACTCAAACATACCTCTGCTAACATAGCCAGTCTCGGCACCACTCGCCAGAGGATCAGCCCCTATCGGAAGACAGGACTTTATATGGAGCTCCACAAGCTCGACTATGAGCGCAACCATCTTCAAAATAAGTTGAAGAAGATGGAGATTGAGCGTAACAACATAGAACGTCGACTGTCGCTCTTGCAAAATGATATGACAGCTTTACTAGGTGAGGTGACTGCTAAGAGTGGAGTGTCCTTATCAGAAAAAGAAACTGTAGAGACCAAAAGGTTGAAATATTGAAATTCTGATTTGCGATAGAAGAAGTATCTTACCATTCTATCAGCAAAAACTAATACCATGGCCCAAGAGAGATCAGTAGCTACTCACGGTAACTCTACCAATCTCGCAGATATCCTCGAGCGTGTGCTTGATAAAGGGATCGTCGTAGCAGGAGATATCAATGTCAACATAGCTGAAATAGAGTTGATATCTATCAAAATCCGGTTGGTCGTGTGCTCAGTTGATAAGGCCAAGGAGATGGGGATCAACTGGTGGCAAAATGACCCTTACTTGTCAACCTCAGCTCCGCAGCTACAGCTTGAGCAGCAGAATAAAGAACTGATGAAAAGGATTGAGCTATTGGAAAAGAAGCTCGATCAGTAATTCTACTTGCCGGTGAGCAAAAACTTGCGATTCTCATCCCATGCAGAGCCTGACAAAAAATTGATTTTTGTTGGTGGCAAAGGGGGAGTAGGAAAATCTTCTGTGGCTTCTGCCCTGGCTTGGAGACTATCAAGAACCTATAAGACATTACTCATATCCACTGATCCTGCTCATTCTACAGGAGATAGTCTTGGTACGGATCCTCATAAAACGGCCAGCCGAATTGAACATCAGGATCACCAACTTGATACGTGGGAACTTGATTCTGCCAAGGCATTTGATGACTTCAAAGATCGCCATAGCGATGAGCTGCAGTTGCTCTTTGATACGTCCACCTACATGGACCAAGAGGACATAGACCAAATATTGTCATTGATGATACCGGGTATCGACGAGGTGATGGGACTGAAGGCAGTAGTAGATATTCTAAAAGAGGGGACTTATCAGAAGATTGTAGTGGATACTGCCCCAACCGGGCACGCGCTACGACTGCTCTTCATGCCTGAGATACTCAATCACTGGGTTAAAGTGATGGCTAACATGCGTTGGAAGTACAAGACGGTACAGAAGACTTTTAAAGGTAAATATACCCCAGACGATGCAGATGATATGCTACTGGAACTCAAACGCACAGTCAGCAGGATGCAAAAGATTTTGGTGGATGCCAAGGCCAGTGAGTTTGTGCTTGTAGCCCAACCCGCACGAATGGTGATCAGTGAAACGCAGCGGCTTTTTGACAAACTGAAAGAACATAAAGTTGCAGTCAATACACTGGTAGTTAACTGTATCGCGCCAGATTCTAAAGATGATTTCTACCATCAAATATTCATGCGTCAGAAGCTTCTATTGACAGAAATCAAAGCTCTTTTTCCTGAGATTGATATTATCTCTATGCCTTTGTTTCCTCAAGAGATAGTAGGTATAGACAAGGTGGAAATGTTCGAAAATCAACTGTTTGATTACTCATGAAGTCAACTAATTAGTCCGATTACCTGGTCTTTGTCATAAAGAAATAGACCGGTGTCTAAGTAACCTTAAGAAACAAACACAACAAGCTATGAATGAGAAATTATACTTATACGGGGTGGTCCATGCTCAACAAGACCGATCCTTTGGCCCGGTTGGGCTCAGCACTCAAGGTACACCAAATGATATATTGCTTAAGGCGCATCAGGGGTTTGGCGTGATCTATTCTGCTAAGGATATAGGTGAAGATGACGAGATACCAGCGACGCGCAAGAACCTGATCAATCATCAAAAAGTGATCGAAACGGTAATGACCGAAATGACTATCCTTCCTTTCAGTTTTGGTACAGTAGTCGATAACGAACAGCAAATCTTCGATCTAATGGAACAAAGGAAGGACGAGTTCGCAGTTTCACTCGATAAGATTGATGGTAAGATCGAGCTTAGCTTGAAGGTGATGTGGGAGAGTATGGACCCCATTTTCATGGGTCTGATGGAAGAGAATGAAGCTATTAAAACTAAAAAGGAGTATCTGGCAGTCAACAATATCCAGGACCAGAATGAGAAAATAGAACTTGGTCGTATGGTGGAAGAGGCGCTGCTGGCCAAGAAGGATGAGATGGCCAATAGGGTGACCAAAAAGCTACAGCCATTGGCGCTTGACATGAAAGTCCAAAAGAATATTACAGAGGCCATGTTTGCCAACCTTGCATTTTTCCTTTCGGCCGAAGATGAGAAAAAATTTGATAAGGCAGTCAATGATCTGAGTGACGAACTCAGCGAAAACATCGTCTTTAAATATGTAGGTCCGATAGCGCCGTTCAATTTCCTCTAGGTGGAATATTTCAAGTGGATTGGCTTAACTTGTAGATCATGTTTTTGATCGACGATATCGTGATGGCTCCTTTGAAGGGAGTGTTTAGTTTAGTAAAGGTGATACACGATAAGGTAGAGGAGGAGCTGTACAACCCTGAGAAGATACAGGAAGACCTAATGAAGCTTCAGCTACGTTTTGAAATGGATGAGATATCCGAAGAAGAGTACGACGAGTTGGAAGAGGAGTTGCTAGGCCGACTAGCCGAGAGCAAAAAGAGGGCTAAAATGAATGCTCGGTAATGAATCAGCTGTTGTATGTATACGGTATTATCCCATCACAACAATCGATTGCCGAACTGGCGACAATTACATTTGGGTCTTTAGCAGCAGTAGTTGAATATGTTTCGGCCAGGGAATTTGGTCAGGAGGTACTAGCTGAAAATATCAAAGACATGAAATGGGTCAGCGTTAAGGCGGTCCGCCACCAGGAAGTGCTCTCAAGCGTTGGAAAAGAGATAACAGTCATTCCACTGAAATTTGGAAGTGTCTTCGTTTCGGAAGAAAGCGTCCAAGCAATGCTGAATGAGAAGTCGGAGGCCTTTTCAACCATTCTAGATCGGTTAGATGACAAACAAGAGTGGGGACTCAAGCTGTTTTATCAGACTGCTACACTTCAAAACTGGCTAGAACAAAATAACAAAGAGCTCATAGAAATCGACGGACAGATCAGCACATTAAGTAGCGGTGCAGCCTTTCTTCTCAAAAAGAAAAAGGAGCAACTACTAAAAAACAAAGTCAAAGCTGAGATCAACGCTTACCGCAAATCAATTTTCGAATTAGCAAAACACTATTCAGAAGAGCTCTTACAAAACAAAGAACTTGACAGCAAGCTGTCAGGTAATCCTGATGCCAACCTTCTCAACCTGGCTATTCTAATTCGGCCAGGCCAGCTTGCCGCATTGCAAAAGGAGCTGATTGCAATAGACGAGAGTCATAAATCTAGAGGACTTTACCATGATTTGACGGGCCCCTGGCCCGCCTATAATTTTGTGGACTTATGAGTAATGAGCTGGAAGAACTGGAAGAATACGATCCTGAAGAGAAGAAGGTATTGCTCTCGGACGTACTTGATCGTGTGCTGAGTACTGGCGTGACCATCACCGGAGATCTCACCATTGGCATTGCGGATGTAGATTTGATCTACTGTGGCTTGAGGGTACTCCTAACTTCGGTGGATAAGCTGAAGGAAGAGGCTTCTGGAGATAATACTGGGGTATAGTACTGGGCACCAGCGCCTGTCAATCTAGCATTCGACTTGGATTTGTATACTTTAGAAGCATAGAATATTCTATGTCTGCACTTCTATACAGTATTGCCAAAACCGCCACCGAGACAGAAATGTCGGGAGTTGACGATCAGCCTGTACGATCTATTGACATGTCTGGTCTCTGCGTGTACTACTCAGAATTGGATGAAAAAGTACTTAATCCAAAAGCAATAAATCCAGAAGATCATCCTGCACTGATTTTCCAAGAGGTCATTTCAAGTATTCATCAACAAGGACCATCTCTGCCTATACAATTTGGCTTGCTGCTGGACTCTACAGAAGAGATTCAAAGGCTCGTCGAAGCTAACCTTACTGAGATTCGCAAGGAGCTCAACCGCATTGGCCATACTTATGAATACAGCTTTCATTTCCATAAACAGGCGAGTACCGCTCAAGGTGTGCCTGAGAGCTTAACAAAGGCCGATTCTCCCGGAGCTCAATACCTTCTGAAAAAGTATCAGGAGACTAAGAAGTCAACACAGCTAGGTGCCGATATGGACAAGTTAAGTAGCAATATTGAGAGGCTTACTTCTGAATATCTCATTGAGATAAGAAAGTCAAATCAAGCAGAGACCATAAGACTGGATTTGCGTCTTACGATAGGTCAATTAGATAAAAAGTCCCTGTCAGCAGTGCTAACTAAGGACTTTCCAGATTATCGAATATATATTTTTGGGCCTTATCCACCTTCACATTTTGTGAAACTCAGGCTAAAAACACCTCATTAGGATTAGACCATAATAGACATACTCACATCGTAGGTCTCCTCTACAGCTTTCTTGATGACACCATATTGGGAATCATCAAGCAAGACTGTCTGATCAGGATTGAGGAGGTTAGACAGCTTGAGACCCGAACCTCGAAACTCCGGTGATATTTTTACAATGATCCTTTGCCAGGCTACTGCTGACAGGTTTGAATCACACCAAGCTTTGATTTTTAACGCTTCTATTTTCATGGTATTCGCTTTCAATCATTAAGATAAAATCCAAAAAGAACAGCGTCTGTGTAATGCGCTGAAACACTCTTGATGCCACTTGCTACCTGAGATGCTTGTAGATCAAAAGGCATATTTGTTGCATGATTTACGATCTGCTTGAAGTAACCCGACGATTCTTGCTCGTTACCTTCTTCTGACAAATTGTAATCCCAGAAGTAGACTACCAGATCTTTATCGCTGGTGACTGAGTAGAGAATATTCCCTTCCTTGTCACTATTCAATTTCTTGAGTTTGAGAGGTTCGAGTTGCTGCCCTACCGAGAATAGCTTCATATTCTGCTCAGCAGTGAGGTATTGAAACTCTCCGGTATCCCAGCGATAAGTGACGATCTTCAGATCATGCGGCTCAAAACCTACTTCAGTATCTTGGTAGACCTCTAACAGTACCGCATGCAGATCAAGTAGATCCACCTCTATACCTTCTTCATCCAGGACTGATCTCAGCTTGCTTTTCATATGCATATAGGCCATGGAGCCCGCTAGATCAGCAGTTGTTTTCATGGTAATGTGAAACAAGCGACTGCCCTCTTCATCAGCATGAATGACAAAGTCTGAATAGATCTCAGAGAAACCATTGCCCCTCATAGAATAGTCGATATGAAAGTCAAAATAGCTCTCATAATCTTCATCTGCTGGTCTAAGGTCAGACAACATTTTATACGCCATCTCTTCTGTTTCTCTTCCAGGAGTCGAAGGTGTCATGGAATGACCGTTTAAGGCCGTTTCTACATCTTCCTGTGTACCCAATGTTTCGCCATTGACGTTTTCCTGGGCGGCATTGTACTTCTCACGTCGCATGTTGTAGATCTCCATGCCCTTGTCTATGATCTCACGTATTTCAGCGTTTTCATAGGGCTTGGTGATATACTTAAAGATGCTACACTTATTGATAGCCTTAATGATCGCCTGGATATCCGAGAACCCTGTCAGAATAATGCGGATAATATCCGGAAACTCACCCAGCACCCGCTCTAGCAGATCGGTACCGGTCATCTCCGGCATCTTCTGATCAGTGATGATCATGTGGATATCATACTGGCGGAGCATTTTGATAGCAGTCTCGCCATTGTTGGCGGTGTAGATGTTGTAGTATCTGCTAAACACACTATCAAATACCCTAAGGTTACTCTCCTCGTCATCTACATAGAGGATGTTGTTTAGACCTTCCTCAAGGTATTCGGGTACGGTATAATATTCAGCTATTTCTGTCATGATTAGGCGGTTTTGGCGATCTTCTTACTTTCCTTAGGTAGCTCAATAACGAACTCTGTTCCCTTACCCACTTCACTGTTGACATAGATCTTACCGTCGTGCTTTTCGATGATGCCGTAGGTGATAGACAGTCCCAGACCGGTACCGATACCTACAGCTTTGGTGGTAAAGAATGGCTCAAAGATCTTCTTCTTCACATCTTCAGGAATACCA
Organism: Flammeovirgaceae bacterium UBA6059; assembly: GCA_002435755.1. Lineage (GTDB taxonomy): Bacteria > Bacteroidota > Bacteroidia > Cytophagales > Cyclobacteriaceae > UBA6059. Next base: position 135,240 of record DIYH01000027.1, on the reverse strand, counting down.
GATCCATTGTCCATGATCCTGATGATCACACTCTTTTCGAGGTTTTCTGTGTAGATCATGATCTTGCCATCTTTGCGTTCCTCAGGGATGGCCTGGATGGCGTTACTCAGCAGGTTCATAAATACCTGGTTGAGCTGACCAGGGAAGCACATGATATCACGTAACGACTGATCAAAGAACTTCTTGATCGTGATCTGGTCTTTAGTTTTGTTTCTTAACAGAATGAGTGTACTATCAAGACATTCGTTGATGTTGGCGGGCTTCTGATCTTCCTCGTCAAGTCGAGAGAATACCCTTAAGCCTTTGACAATTTCAATTGTGCGGTTCGCACCATTCTTGATATCAGATAGTACGCTTGGCAGATTTTTCATTAGCTTCTCGTATCTCAGGCGTTTTTTCAGACCTTCAATCTCTTCGAGTAACTGAGGGACCTGAGATGGGTCGGCCTGCTCCAGCTCACTGTACTTATTCATAATAGAAGACAGGTCTTCTAAACTCATGTTGAGCGAGTCAATGCCATTGTACACGAAGTTGATGGGGTTATTGATCTCGTGAGCAATCCCTGCCGTCAACTGACCGATAGATGCCATCTTCTCATTCTGTACCATCTGTGTCTGAGTGTTTTTCAGACGTGCAAGTGCCTCATCCAGTTCTTCCTTACTCTTTTTCTCCTCTTCCAGCGCGTTGTTGAGCGCTTCCTCTTTCTTCATCAATTCCTCAGAGCTGGCAAACTGCTGGTCCATGATGTTACGCATCTGCTCTTCAGACTCCTGGATTTCGAGTTCCAGTTCTTTTCTGTCCGTGATATCACTTTCTATCGCAATGAATTTCTCAAGCTCATTTTCACTATTAAAGATCGGTGTGATGGATAGAGATAGCCAGTAGCCTTTGCCTGTTTTAGAGTAGTTGTAGATCTCTGCGGTGAATGGCTTTTTAGTGTCCAGACCTTCTCTGATAGCCTTGACCTGCTCCGGCTTGGTCTCTTCTCCTTGTAGGAATGTGCCAGGCTTCTTACCTATTACCTCTTCAAACTTGTACTCGGTGATCTTTTCAAAACCTTCGTTGACCCACTCAATCGACCCGTCTTTGTTTGTAATGATGACGGCATTGTCCGTTTTACTCGCTACAAGAGATAGATTTTGCATCTCTTCCTCAGCCGATTTACGCTCACTGATATCGCTTTCTATCGCAATGAATCGCTCCACTTCTCCGTGCTCGTCCAGGATGGGCGTCATTGATATAGACAACCAATATGGCTTACCTGACTTGGAATAGTTGAGAATTTCCTGCTCAAAAGGTTTCTTCGATAGGAGACCATCTCGGATGGCCTGTATATGCCTGGGGTCTGTATCTGGCCCTTGGAGAAATGCACCCGGCTTCTTACCCATAACCTCTTCTACCTTATACTCTGTGATCTTTTCAAATCCAGCGTTTGCATATTGTAGATGGCCGTCCTTATCAGTAATGATCACGGCGTTATCTGTTTTACTGGCTACCAGTGAGAGTATTTCACTTTCTTCAATGGCTTCTTTTAGCTTCTGCTCCTGCTCGATCAGCCGTTCCTGGTTTACAAACTGGTCTTCCATGATGGTACGCAGTTGTTCTTCAGAGTCCTCTATCTCCTCTCTCAGCTTCTTCTCCTCTGTGATATCCCTTTCTATCGCAATAAATTTCTCTACCACTCCATATTCATCAAAAATCGGTGTGATCGATAGTGATAGCCAGTAGCCTCTACCATTCTTGCTGTAATTGTAGATCTCAGCCCGGAACGGTTTTTCACTTTTGAGCCCTTTGCGTATGGCAATAACATCCTCTTCACGTGTCTCGGGACCCTGAAGGAAAGTACCTGGTTTCTTACCGCGCACCTCTTCGAGTGTGTACTCAGTTACCTGCGTAAATCCGTCATTGACCCATTCGATCGATCCATCGCGAGTGGTGATGATCACGGCATTGTCTGTCTTACTTGCCACCAGAGATAGATTCTCTAGCTCAAGTTCCGACTCTTTCTGGGAAGTTATATCCGATTCGATAGCGATGAACTTCTCAATCTCTCCGGTTTCATCAAAGATGGGTGTCATTGAGATTGACAACCAGTAGCCTCTGCCACTCTTCGAGTAATTGTATATCTCCTGACGGAATGGCTTGCCGCTAGTCAATCCTCTGCGGATAGCCATCACATCTTCCTGACGGGTTTTCTCACCCTGTAGGAAAGTGCCCGGCTTTTTACCTTTTACTTCATCCAGGGTGTACTCAGTCACGCGGGTGAACCCGTCATTTACCCATTCGATTGCGCCGTACTTATCAGTAATGATCACAGCATTGTCAGTACGACTGGCTACCATGGAGAGGTTTTCCATCTGTTCTCTGGAAGCTTTGTCCGCTGTGATATCTGTTTCTATTGCAATGAACTTGTCCAGCACTCCATGCTCGTTGAAAGTAGGCGTAATGGATACTGACAACCAGTAACCTCGTCCTGACTTGGAGTAGTTGTATATCTCATGCTTAAACGGCTTTTGTGACTTGATACCCTGGCTAATGGCTCTTACGTCTTCACGTCGTGTCTCAGGCCCTTGCAGGAATGAACCCGGCTTCTTGCCTTTTACTTCTTCCAGACTATATTCCGTTAGGCGCTCAAACCCTTCGTTGACCCATTCGATCAGTCCGTAGCGATCTGTAATGATTACTGCATTGTCAGTTCGACTGGCTACCAGAGATAAATTCTGAAATTCCTCTTCCCGACTTTTCTGCTCAGTAATGTCATTTTCTATCGCAATGAACTTCTCTACATTACCTTCTTCATCGAAGATGGGATTGATGGAGATGTTCAACCAATAAGGTCGGCCTGTTTTGCTGTAATTCAGAATTTCCTGTTTAAAGGCCTTTTTACTGTTGAGCCCATCTCGAATTGCCTTGACGTGCTCCGGATTAGTATCAGGTCCCTGTAAGAAGTTGCCGGGCTTTTTCCCGATGACCTCCTGACGCGAGTATTCGGTGATCCGCTCGAAACCTTCATTGACATACTGGATTTGACCATGTGCGTCGGTGATGATCACGGCATTATCTGTTCGGCTGGCTACCATGGAGAGGTTCTCTATCTCCGCACGGATACGTTCACTTTCTGCCAGGGCCTCCGATAGCTGTTTTTCTTTTTCTATGAGTTGCTCTGAGTTGACAAACTGCTCTTCCATCAACTGTCTCAATTCGCCTTCTGCTTCTTCGAGTTCTGCATCTCGCTGTTTGGTCTCGGTCACATCTCTTTCTACTGCAATGAACTTAGAAAGCTCACCCTGCTCATCGAATATGGGTGTGATCGAAATAGAAAGCCAGTATTTCCTGCCTGACTTTGAGTAGTTGATGATATCCTGAACAAATGGCTCATGACTGTTAAGTCCGTCTCTGATGGCATTTACATGTTCGGGATTGGTCTCCTGACCTTGTAAGAAGGTGCCGGGTTTTTTACCGATGACCTCATGTCTTGAGTATTCTGTCAGGCGTTCAAAGCCTTCATTGACGTACTCGATGTGCCCTTCCCTATCAGTAATGATAATTGCATTGTCCGTCTTTCGAGCTACTAATGCCAGATTGCCAAACTCCGAGCGTGCTTGCTCCATCTCCTGCTGTAGCTGGTTGATGCGTTCATCTTTTTCAAGAATTATGCTCTCATCTACCGAATTTTCCTTTGACTCTAGCTGCTCTCTTAAGTGGACTAGTGCTTTGTCTTTTTCTTCTAGTTGTATAGCCAACAGGTTAGCTCCGTCTTTTTCCCGATTGAGTTGATCATTGAGCTTCTCAATTTGGGACTGGAGCTCGTCAATTTGAGTTTGCATCTCTGGCTCACGATTGGAAGTCTGCTGCATCTCGAGCCGGGTGATCTTTTGCTCTTGTTGCTCGAGTTGACGTTGACTTTCCTTATAACGATCAGTCATGGAAGCCAACTCGTTTTGCAGTTTACCAAGTATTGAGTGGTCCTGCTCGTTGTTTACGGTAGTATAGCCAGAGATGACCAATCGATCTTTGTGGTCTCTGAAAATGGCACCATTCTGTTCTACATCTATATAAGAGTTGTCTTTTCTGGTAAGCCGGATTTTGGCTTGAATGGTACCTGATTGTCGGATGAGAAGATTATCAAAGTCCTTTTTAAAACTCTGCCGATCATCAGGATGGACCATCAGAAGAAACGTGTCAAGGTCTCTCTCTAAGTTGTTTTGGTGATAACCGAGTAGGTGGCACCACTCTTCTGCTAATTCAAATTTATTGGTTTTCAAATCGTAAACCCAGGTGCCTTGTTTTCCACCTTTCAGTGCGTATTTAGATCTTCTATTTTCAAAATCAAGCTGCTCGGACCGCTCTCTGAGCAGTGCTTTTTCGGATTGCAAAGACTTGTTTTCCTTTTTGAGTTGGTCAAGCTCATTCAGTTGTTGTTTGAAGTCCTCATTATACTGTAGTGAAGATGAATCTATTTCCTTACGAATGTGCTGGAGTTGATTTTTTACTCTTTCAAGTTCTCTGGCTACCTTATTTACCTCAACTGTCTTGATATCGACCAACTTGTCTTTTAGTATGATCTGCTTGCCGTAATCTTTGATCTTCAGCGACTGTTGTTCGACTTCTTTTTTGAGGTGATTGAATCCTCGTAGGCGTTCTTCGCATCTGTGCTCGGCATCTTTGCGATCACTTTGGGATTTTGCAAGACGCTTCTCCAGATCCTGGTTTTGGATCAGGAGATCTGCTAAGAGCAGTTCTTTGTTCTTTTCCATAGTGTGGCTATTTTTTTCGCTCATTGGTCAGTATTTCAGTTAGGTTGCAGGCGGAATCCCAGAATCATGATATCATCCGTTTGGTCTGCACTTCCTTTCCATTTTTTGAACTCTTCATCGAGTATTTGACTTTGTGTCAGAAAGTCTTCCTTATGAATTCGTGATAGCAAGGCGTGAAAGCGACTGGTCTTGAATCGCTGGCTATATGCTTCGTTGATCTGGTCACGGTAGCCATCGGAATACATGTAAATTTCCGAGACTCCTGTTGCGTCGATATTGTGTTGATCAAAAGATTGATCTACGTCCATGAATCTTTCGCCGATAGAAAGGCGATTACCACGTACTCGTTCTAGTTCAGCATTTCTGAATAGTATAATATCACTTTTAGCACCGCTAAAGCTTATTTTGTTGGTATGCTTGTTGAATAGCAAGAAGCTTCCATCCATACCGTCTCCTACTCGATTTGGTGAGGCCTTCAGTTGCTTGTATATCTTATTGTTGACGGTAGCCATCAGCTCGGAGGGACGCACGATATTACTGGCGAGCGCATTGTCAATAGCAGCATTGCCGAGCATGCTGAGCATAGCACCTGGGACACCATGCCCGGTGCAGTCAAATGCACCAATTACTGCACGATCTCCTAGTCTTCGTAATAGATAAAAGTCGCCGCTTACTATGTCCAGTGGCTTGTAGTAGATCATCGAATTTTGAAAGATCCCTTCCAGTTCGTCCGGGTCAGAGAGAATTGTCTTTTGAATGTTTTCGGCATACTCAAGGCTTTCAATCAGCTTATGATTGATTTCCTGAAGTTCTTTCGTTCGCTCTTCGACCTGGGTTTCCAGCTGTTTGTTGTTCCCTTCAACTTTGGTGAGTAATTCTTCTTTATCCTTTTTGAGTTGTTCGAGTTTGATGGCTTCATCGAAAGTTGATTTCAGCTCCTGCTGATCGTATGGCTTGGTGATATAGCGATGGATGCCGCATTTATTGATCGCATCAGTGACTGCATCAATATCTGAATAACCTGTAATGATGATACTGATAAGGTCAGGAAACTCAGACCTAATAGTTTCGATCAACTGAGTGCCTGTCATATTAGGCATGCGCTGATCGGTAACCAATATGTCTACTCCCTTGGTGCGTATGGTTTCAAGTGCTTCGAGGGGATCACTGTGAGTAATCACATTGAAGTGTCTTCGAAATGAAGATCGAAACACTCGAAGATTGTGTTCTTCATCGTCCACATACATGATTGTGTGCGACTTCTGTCTGGGAAGGAATTGCTCTGAGGGTGATGAAGTAGGATGGTTTGGGGTTTCGATCATTTATATCTCTTCGTTGATGAGTATGTTGATGTTGATATCTAGCATGTCACTAAAGTCTTCTGCAGCCTCAATCATATCATCATCATCTTCATCGCAATACCAGTTGATACTGAGATGGTCAGAGAGAAAATGGGTTTCTGTAGTCTGTAATAGTTGAAAAAGTGCTTTTGCTGAGCTTGAGTTGAAGTGTACCAGTTGCAACTCGACGTGGAGCGAAGGCTGTGGAAGCTGTGCAATCTGTGGTATAAGCTCGAAGATGGGTTGGTAGAAGTCTGTTGTTTTCTCCGGACTTGACACTCCACGTAGGCTGAGCACCTGACGCTTGTAGTCGAAGAGTACTTCCGGTGTACTTCTAGTAGCGGTAATATGAAAAGTTTCTAGCTGGTTCAAAGACTAAATCTTTGAAACGAAAGTAGTACGCTACTTCAGCTAATAGGATAGGGAATCCCCTTAATTGAAAAGTAAAGCGTGCTTAAATTTTAACAGTTATTGCTTCCGGAGATACTGGCAATGTCACAGCAAACCTGGACCCGTGACCTACTTTGCTTTCGACATTGACCGTTCCTCCTAACTCGAGCACTTGGGTTTTTACCATATAGAGTCCTAAACCAAGCGAGATGGGCGAAGCATCAATGGAGTTAAAAATATCAAAGAGGTTTTCGCCATAGGCTGAAAGATCGATACCTCTTCCATTATCAACAATTTCTATTCGAATGTTTTCAGTCGTTCTGGTCAGGTAAATATCTATTCTAAGCGTCTCATTTTGCTTACGATACTTGATAGCGTTGGAGATTAGGTTCTGCAGTATGCTTTCTAAAAAAGCTGGATTAGAACGGATCTGTATTGTTTCGTGACAGGCAAGGTTGATGATGACACCTAGTCTTTCTATCTCGTGTTGATAGGAATTGATTGTCTTGACAATTAGTTGATTAAGATCAATGTGATCATTGAGCCAATCTTGTTCATCGGTCTGGGTCCTTAGTAGTTGTTTTAGATGATTCACTGTCCGAATGAGTTCACATGAAGACTGGGTGAGAAGATCACTTTGTTGTACAGGAAGTTGCCTGGAGGTTGCCTGGATCTGGCAGTGGATATTATTGATCTGATTGATAAGATTATGAGACACAATGTGATTGAAACCTTCTAACCGTTGATTGTGACTTTTTAACTCTTTTGTAAACCGCAATATTTTTTCTTCCTGTTTTTTTAAGTCTGTTACGTCGGTCTGTATTCCTATGAAGTGAGTCAATTCACCGTTCTCGTTTCGGATTGGGGATATCTGCAACTTTATCCAAAACGGACTTCCATTTTTCTTATAGTTTAGGATGGTGCATTCAAAAGGCTTCCCTGAGGCAAGGCCCATCCTGATTTCTTGCATGTCGTTCAAGTCAGTGTCCTCACCCTGAAGTATCTCTCCAGGTGTTCTGCCTACCATTTCATTCAACGAGTATCCACTTAGGTATAATAAGTACTCGTTGGCCCAGAGGGTGATACCATTAGCGTTAGTTAACAGCATGCCCACCTTGCTTTCTACAAGGAAGTTGTGAAGTAGCTGATGGTCATTTACTGTGTGAGGCACGGTTTTGTCGTATTATGGTTGTGTATTCTTATTAATACAGTCATTTACTTTCTAACTTGCATGAGTTAAGCCTGCTAATACTGTAATTAAAAATGTCTCGTTTCAGCCCTTTCAATGTTTTGATAGTAGAGGATGATGCAATTGCACAAATGACCTTGAAGAGTATGCTCTCTGAAATGGGCTTTAAAGAGGTTTTTGTCTCTTCTTCCAAAAAAGAGGCGCTGACTATAATCGAAAATGGTAAAATAGACATAGCTCTGCTCGATGTGTTTATTGACGATAGTCGCGTTGGTATAGAATTAGCTCTCGAGATAAATGAAATGTCTGATGTGCCCATTTTGTTTCTGACCGGTTCTTCAGACTCTGAAACCGCAGAGGGTATTGGGCGTTCAAGGAATTTTGGTGTGTTGGAGAAGCCATATGATTATGATTCCATTGAAAAGCGGTTAGCACAAATACTCGAAGTAGATCGCTAATTGATAGCTACAAGCTCTCTTTTGATAGAGTATCCGTGAAGTATCATTATTCTGACATGATCATACTTTTTGGTATATCGGTGATATTCTTGGCGATCGAGAATTTCACAAGATCTGCTGTTGACTTCAAATGAAGTTTCTTAAGAATGTTATTTCTATGGGCCTCTACGGTCTTAGGGCTTATAAACAGTTTATCTGCTATTTCTTTATTAGGAATACCATTCGAGATCAATTTTAATACCTGTACCTCTCGTTCAGACAGGTTATCAATTTTGGGTACGGCCAGAGACTCTTCTCCCACGTAGTACTTGAATATGTAATCTTTAACTTTCTGATCGTAGTATTTTTCTCCTTTGGCGACAGTAGTAATGGCCTCAATAAGAATATCAACATCTGCATTTTTGGGGATGTAACCATCAATATCATTTTGAAAAGCAGTTTTGATATATTCACTTGAGATCTCCATAGAAAGCATGAGTACGTGTATATGTGGATACTCTCTTTTGATCTTACAAGCCGCCTGGATGCCATTGACATTTGGCATCACTATATCGAGCAGGACTACATCAGGCTGGTGCTCGACCACTTTGTCAAACGCACCCTGACCATTGTTGGCAGTAGCTACTACTGTGAACTCAGGTACCGTTTTGATGATGGCTTCCAGGCCTTGCCTCACCATGTCATGATCATCTGCGATTACGATATTGATGTTCTGTTCCATATTTATGATTCGATTGGTATTTTGATTATGTATTTCGTCCCCTGACCTTTTTCGGATGCTATTCGAAAGAAGCCATTCAAGTAATTTACTCTTTGTCTAATGTTTTGTACTCCGATCCCTTCAGTACTGGGTTCATTGGAGTTAAAACCTATTCCGTTATCCCCAATGATCAAAGAGATCTGCTTGTTTCTATAGGTTAAGAGCAGTTCTAGTTTGGAGGCTTTAGAGTGTTTAAGTGCATTGGATAAGCATTCCTGAATGATACGATAGATCGTCTTAGACATATCAGCTGAAAGGCTCAGGTCTTCGGGAAGCTGATACTTGAATTCCTGCTCCGCAGATAATGCTTTTGCTGATTCGCTGAGCAGCTGACTGAGTGCCCTGCTGAGACCAACTTCTTTGACTATTTGCGTAGACAGGTTATGGGTAATGGACCTTATCTCTTCTATGATATTATCCATAGATTCAGCCATATCGGCTATTCCGCTGAAGTCGTTTGTGATCCTTGCAAGAGACATCATATACTTAACAGCGACCAGTTTTTGACCTACACTGTCATGAAGTTCAAGAGAGATCCGCTTACGTTCCAGGTCCTGTCCATGAATGATTGACTTTTCTTTTTGAACCTGGTCGGTGATGTCTACTACTACTCCAATAAGCTTTTTAGTGACTGTATTGCCTTCGGGGTGTCCATAGAGCTTGATCTTTTTTCGAGAGGAGCTGGAAGTGAAGAAAGTAACCTCGAAATCCTGACTTAACGTAATGCACTCATGCATCACCTCGAGCACGAAGTTTCTTTGTTGAGGTGCTATGACAGAGTAAAAGACTGATTTGTCAACCCTGTTGTTTTGATTGTAGCCTTGGATCTGGGTGATAGAGAAGAAGTTGTCAGAGCAAATCAAGTAGTCCTCATTGAGGTTCCATTCAAAGCTTCCGGTCTTCGCTATTGTCTCAATCTTATTGCTCAGGTTAGTTTTAATTCTGGAAGACTCGTTGAGCCATCTGGCCTGAGTTGTATCTTCGACAATTCCACTAACTATTTGATCTCTTTCGTCCCATCTCGACTTACAATGCACCCAGCGAGAGGTACCCCGTGAGTTTTGTATGGCAAAATATCCTTCTGCGGGTAATCGTTGTACAAAGGCCTTTTCGTAGAATTTTTTAAAATCCGGTTTGAAACTATCAAGCAGATTCGGGATCGTACAATCGCGAGAAACGCCAGGTTCAATTTCTAATATGATGGCCGCTTCCGCACTGAAGAAAAATTCACCTTCATCCGGATCAAAATTCCAAAAACCGTACCACACGCTATCCTTTAAGGATGAGGAATAATCTACAGGTTGCTTGCCTAATAATGTCATTGTATTGGTTGTAAATTTAGTATGCATGCATACCTAAGTAAATGCGTAAAGTGATGATATTGTTTAGGTGATCCCCTTAGGGATATCCTGTGAAGTGTTGTCAAATGACTGTTGTTTACGAGCATCACTTAGTACAATCAGTAGTTCACTTATTCAATCAAAGGAGGAAAAGTTCGACTTTTGGAAGACACAGAATAATTAGTAATAAATGTCAATGTCAGAAATTAATGTTGCACTTATTGATGATCATGAGGTTGTCTTACAAGGGCTTTCCGCATTACTTAACTCGCATCATGGTATCAATATCACTTCTACTTATTTGAGTGGATATGACGCAATTGCTCAGATTGAGAAGGATAATGTCGATATGGTCATTACAGATATAAATATGCCTGAGATCAATGGTTTTGAGACAGCAGTTGAATTGAAACGACTATTGCCAGAGCTGAAGCTCATAGTTCTGTCCATGGAGTACAGCGAGGTACATCTCAACAAGGCTAAAGAACTTCTGCTATCCGGTTATGTGTCCAAAAGTGCACCCATAGAAGATGTCGTGTCGGCAATCAAAACAGTTTATTCCGGGGGTACTTATTTCAGAGATGTATAACTGATAGTTCGTCTGTAGCCGTAGTAAAAATCTGATCACAAACCTTCCAGCTGGATTTGAGTAACCTGTTCAGTGATCATTGGTTGGGTGAGTTGGTTAGGAACAAAATTGATATGTTCAAACCAATTCCTTTTTATCGATTCTACCAGCTGGGTCGTATGATTTCGAGTATTTATCACAGAATTCAAAAAGCTGGTAATGTAGCTAACCAGTTTTTCATCATACATGCCTTCCACGTGATTATGTGCATTCTCCAAGACTGCCATACCGCGATTAGTTCCGATACGTCCTGCAAATCGCTCCACATCGTTGATATGTATTATCGAATCGTGTTTATTCGCAATGAGCAAATTTGGGATTTTTTGCTTCGATAGCTCTTGTTCGTCAAAATGTTGCTCATGATAACCCCCAATCAACAGTGATCTCAAGCGCGACAAGCTAAATACATCAGATACAAATCCCTTATAGTTGTTTTTTTCAGCTTCGTCAGTGTAGCTACCAAGGAACATCTGGGCTATTTGGCGTATCGTTGCTTTATCCCTCATATTGTCATTTAGAAAATCGATCATTTTCAAGAAGGACTCGGCTAGAGGCTTGACAAGAGGTTTCCCCGAAATTCCTATAAGTATTTCTGCGTCGACAAGATCTGGACGCTGAAGTGTTATTTTTTTGGCTATTAACCCTCCGATTCCTGATCCTATGAGGACAGTCGTTGGGCTGTGAATATCTTCGATGAGTCTGCCGATTTCATCTACACATGTGTCAAAATCAAACAATTCTTTAGATTGATTAGCCACATAGCCATACAAATCAACGTGAAGCTGGCGGTAATCACTTAAGCTATTGATAAGTGCTGGGACGGACTCAAAAGAGCCAAAAAGCCCATTGATGAATACTACAGTACTACCCGTAGTACCATCCTTTAGGTGGTAGTAGGACATAGGTCTTAGTTTTACTAGTGGTCCTCTTATGCGAGCTGCTGATTTCTCGATAAGAGATTCTCTTATTATCTCTATTCGTAAAATAAGATAATTAATATGGAATGAAAAGGTTTGAATCGTTTGGTTTAGATAAATCTTGGACGAAAGTTGAAAAACCTTCGATGAACCACTCAATGATAAAAATGACCATCAGTAATGTTTTTACTTAAGTAAATTCATCAATTGCAATGGGAAAAGCACCAGTACGATTCTTTGAGCTAATGAAACAGACGCTGTTCGAAATTCTTTATCTAGAGTTAACTTGAACCGAAACAGATGATTTGTCGTTTTCTTTAGGTTCAGCTCGCATCCATGAAACTCACCAATCAGGAACTTATACGATATAGTCGCCATCTCAACTTACCGGATTTCGGTATTGAGACGCAGCAAAAACTGAAAGACTCAAAGGTGCTTGTCGTGGGTACCGGAGGCCTTGGTGCTCCCTTACTTCAATATCTGACGGCAGCCGGAGTGGGTACAATTGGTGTTGTTGATTTTGATACGGTTGATGAGACGAACCTTCAGCGTCAGGTACTTTTCGACACAAGCGATATCAACCAACCTAAAACTGCCGTAGCGATAAGAAAGCTCAGTGCTCAGAATCCTGGGGTCAGCTTCGTTGAGCATAATGTAAGATTAGATGCATCCAATGCCTTTGGTATCATTAAGGACTATGATGTAGTGGCTGATGGTACGGACAATTTTCAAACCCGCTACCTTGTCAATGACGCATGTGTGTTACTTAATAAGGTGAATGTATATGCATCCATTTTCCAATTCGAAGGTCAGGTGAGTGTATTTAACTATACTTTTCCTAACGGAGAAAAAGGTCCCAACTACCGTGATCTTTTTCCAACCCCTCCACCTCCGGGTATGGTGCCTAGTTGTGCTGAAGGAGGGGTGCTTGGCGTCCTACCGGGAATCGTGGGGAGCTTGCAGGCATCTGAAACTATCAAAGTGATCACAGAAATGGGAGAGCCCTTAGCAGGAAAGCTCTTTTTGTTTGATGCGCTTGGCTTTAGTACTCGTACTATGAATGTCAGAAAAGAACCGACTAACCCCATTTCAGGAGACCATCCCACTATCACTGAATTGATAGACTATGACGAGTTCTGCGGTATCAAAAAACTGGATACTACAAAGATCAGATCGATCAACGTCAGTGAGTTGAAGGAATGGCAAGAGACTGGGTTAGACTTTCAATTAATCGATGTGCGCGAGAACTACGAATATGAATTTTCTAACCTCGGAGGGCTACACATTCCGGTAGGTGTGATTGTCAACCATCTTGACCAGATCTCGAGAGAAAAAAAAGTGGTCGTGCATTGCAAAGCTGGTGGACGCAGTGCCAAGGCTATTGAGCTTCTCCAAACACGCTATGGCTTTAAAAACTTGTATAACCTCGAAGGAGGTATGGTGGCCTGGCAGAAAGAGGTGGACAAGAGTATGGAGCTTATATAGTGCTTTAGAATTGCTGCGTCTATCAAGGTGAATTCTCTCGGGTGTAAGTTTCAAAACAATCCTTACTGGAACTAATTATATTGATGTTAGTATCTGACATTATAATGTTTCAATTACCTTAACTGATTAATGAGAGAGGGATTGATAAGGATCGCTTTGATCCTGTCCGTACAGTTGGTTTGTTATAGATCATCCATTGCACAAAATAGTCCGGATTTAACTCTGAAGGACTTTTCTACATGGTTTGACAATCATATTGGAGGCGAGCAAAACCGTCTGTATTCAGGAGTTATATACATCATGCGCTCTGCATCAAGAACGACTCACCAATTCTATCAGACAAATACATGGCGATCAGGAGATATTTCCTTTAGTGATAACCGGACCTACTATGATATACCATTAGTCTTTGATATTGAAAAGGAATTGATAGTAGTTAAGCATCCTCAGTTTGGCCGTAGGGATGGTATCCAATTGCTTATGAATGATATCGTTTTTTTTAGCGTTGAAGATCATTTTTTTAGGAAAGAGGAGGTCGATGGCAGAAAGGGGTTCTATGAGATACTACTTGAAGGGACTCATTTTGATCTGCTCGCTAAAAGAAGAAAAGAATTGAAAGTCGAAAGTGCAAGAGCGGTATATAAGGAATACACTGAATACTTACTTCAAAATCCGGATACCATTGTTTTATGTAAGAATAAGAAGTCGCTCGACATACTGATGAAAGAGAGTAAGGTCGTTACAAACAAGATTGAAAAGGAATACAAAGTAAGGTTCAGTAGAACCAAGGAAGTTAAGCTCATAGACTATTTGAGACGTTTTGATGAAGAGATGGGGAAGTAGTACTGACGGAGGTTTATTACTCTGTTTTCTGTTTGTTATCCTTATGTGTACTGGAAAGCTTGTGGCACAGGAGCAACCTCGTTTTTCCTTTGACTTTGTGGATGAACCACTAATCGAGGCGATCCGGACCCTGGAGACCAACTCAAACTACAAGTTCTATTTTGCTGATGAATGGCTGTCTGATATCAACGTTACTCAGCAGATCAGAGCGGATAGCATTGAAGACGTGGTTAATATTCTTACAGAGGGCACTATACTGCAATTTGTAATCATTGATGATAAGGTCATTATGACCAACAATGCGCCTATCATTACTACTCTCAATAGGAGTTCAAACGATGTAGGCGCCACACAGTATATGTTTGAAAGAGAGTACGAATCAGATGGGTCTTCAGACGATGTAATCGTACTAGGTGATAAGTCTAAGATGGAAGTAGGGGGACAATCGCTGGTCGTAGGTTTTGTGCGCGATAGCGAAACCGGTGAACCACTGGTTGGGGCTCTTGTTTTCGAGTCTGGTAGTGAGAAGAGTACGGTGACAGATAGCAAGGGATTCTACACTATCAATATACCCAATGGTAAAGGTGAATTGATCTACAGATTCTCGGGATTAGAACAAGAGAAACGTAGTGTCATTGTATTCTCAGATGGCAATATCGATGTTAGTCTTGAACCAGAGGCCATATTGCTTGATGAGGTCTCAGTATTGGCGGATGCCGATATCAATGTATCAGATGTAAAAATGGGAGTGGCTGCTATAGATATGGAAGGGTTGAAAAATGTCCCTCGAGTATTGGGTGAAAGCGACTTGGTCCAGATCATGCTGACGTTACCTGGTGTGCAAAATGTAGGAGAAGGAGCTTCGGGTATTAATGTGAGAGGTGGTAAAACAGATCAGAATCTGATCCTCTTTAATAATGCTACGGTCTACAACCCATTTCATTTCTTCGGTTTTTTCTCTGCGTTTAATGCTGACTTAATTGGCGATACAGAGCTTTACAAAAGCAGCATACCAGCCAACTATGGTGGACGGCTCTCATCATTACTTGACGTGAAAATGAAGAAGGGCAACAAAGAAAAATTTACAGCTAAGGGTGGAATTAGCCCTATTACAAGTCAACTCAGCTTTGAAACACCGATCATCAAGGATAAAACATCAATAATAGCCGGTGTAAGGACAACTTATTCTGATTGGGTACTTAATCAAATTGATGACGAAGGCATACGTAACAGTGACCCTTCATTTGTAGATGTGGGAGCTAACCTCCACCATAGCTATGGAGATAATAACTCCTTAAGTGCCTCGGTATATTACAGCAAAGATCAATTCAGAATCACACCGGATTCACTCTATTCTTATCATAATTTCAACGCATCACTACAGTGGGAGCATTTCGTTAATGAGAAGTTATCCACTAATGCCATTCTAACGAACAGTCAATATGCCTTTGATATTGAATACAATGCTATTCCGGAATCGGCCTTTAACTATGGCTTTGAGATCAACGATATATTTGGCCAGGCTTCTCTAAACTACCTGCCTAATGAGCGTCACGATATTAAGATCGGGGCTGATGTCAGGCTGTATGATCTAAACCCTGGATTTATATTACCGATAGGCAATGAATCTGAT
The DNA here is from genome assembly GCA_002435755.1 of Flammeovirgaceae bacterium UBA6059. Lineage (GTDB taxonomy): Bacteria > Bacteroidota > Bacteroidia > Cytophagales > Cyclobacteriaceae > UBA6059. The sequence goes on along the minus strand of DIYH01000027.1, from coordinate 119,500 downwards.
GTGAGGCCAGAAGAAATCGCTCAAGAACAGGGAAGAGAGACGGCCATATTCATCTCAGATGACTACAAAGTGACAGAGGATCTCAACCTATCTGCTGGTCTGAGGTATTCCATTTTCTCAGCCTTAGGTGGCCGTACTATCAATTTTTATGAAGATGGAATTCCTAGAAATGAAGGAACGCTGGAGTCTTCTGTTGACTATGCAGATGATGAAGTGATAGAGACCTATCATGGTCCTGAGCTCAGATTATCAGCGCGCTACTCTTTACCCCGCAACTCTTCCGTTAAGGCCAGCTATACTACTACCCGACAATACATCCATTCATTGTCAAACAATGTGTCAATCTCTCCAACAGACACTTGGAAGCTAGCAGACCCTAATTTTGCTCCCCAGTTTGGACAACAACTATCGGTAGGTTACTTCAGAAACCTTCGGAATAACAGTATCGAAGCTTCCATTGAAGCATATTACAAAACCTTTGATAACCTGCTTGATTACAAAGTGGGGGCCGACCTGGTACTCAATCCTCTCGTAGAAACAGACGTCATACAGGGGACTGGCCGAGCATATGGAGTAGAACTGCTTCTGCGTAAGCCCGCAGGTCGTCTCAATGGATGGGTTGGCTATACTTATAGTCGATCGCAGCAGCGCTTTGACTCTGAGTTTGCTGAAGAAAGGATCAATAACGGAAACTATTTTTCGTCAAATCACGAAAAGCCTCATGATTTCAGCTTTGTATCTAACTACAAGTACACCAAACGGGTGAGTTTTTCACTCAATGTCACTTACTCTACCGGTCGACCTATTACTTACCCTACCGCCAGATACAATTTAGCTGGTAACGAAGTAGTCCATTTCTCTAATCGAAATGAATTTCGTATTCCTGACTATTTCAGGGTAGACATCAGTGTTAATCTGGAAGGGTCTCACAGAGTGAAAAAACTGGCGCATAGTTTTTGGTCTTTTTCAATTTATAATGTTACCGCTCGCCGGAATGTTTACTCCGTATTCTTTGTCAATGAAGGGGGGCAAATCCAAGGTTATGAGCTATCTGTGTTAGGCACGGCAATCCCTTCAATTACTTATAATTTTAAGTTTTAGTTCATGAGAATCAACTTTTGGGTTAAATCGATCCTTGTACTACTGACTTTCAATCAGTGCACAGAACCTATTGATCCTCTCACCATTGGTTTTGATGACTTGCTTGTAGTGGAAGGTCTGATTACAGACCAACTTGACAGGCAGAAAGTGACCCTATCCAGAACCATACCTCTTGGTCTTGAAGATAGTACTGCTCGTATGGAGGTAGGAGCTGCTGTTTGGATGGTTGATCAAGATGGTCAGCGAATAGATTTTGTAGAAGAAGAAGAGGGCGTTTACCTGACGCAACAACCTTATGCCGGATCTGTAGGCGGAACGGTTCAACTGTTCATTGAAACCATGAACGAAAACAGGTATGAATCAGATGTGGTCACCATGGTGGCAACTCCTCCTTTGGATTCGATATATGCTGAGTTTGAACCTCAACCATCTGTCAATAATGCTCAAGGAGGAGTTTTCAACTTTTTTATAGATGCCAGGAATAATCCCGGTCAGAATAGGTATTACCGCTGGACTTGGAATAGCACCTTTGAATTAACAGTACCCCATCCGTCCAAGTGGCTATGGCTTGGAGGCAATGATGTCATCCTCAGAGAAGTTGGTGGTGAAAACAACGATTTACAAGTCCAGTTTTGTTGGAATACAGAAACATCTACAGAGATCATTCTGCAAGAATTGCGAACACCCTCGACAGGGATTACAAGGCTTCCTATTACAGGTTTTCACTCGGACTCCAAACGCATGCGCTTAGGGTATAGCCTTGAAGTGAAACAATATGCCCTTAGTGGACCCTCGTTTGACTATTGGAGTGCTGTTGCCGAAAGCACACAGGATCGTGGCTCTCTGTTTGACTCTCAAGTAGGTACTATCGCTGGAAACATTCGTAATGTCAATAACGACCGTGAGGTTGTATTGGGTATTTTCGAAGCATCTCAGGAGGTCTCCATCAGGCGCCAATATGATCCATTAGACTTTAACTCTGTAGGATTCAGAAGAAGTGGAGTAAATTTCATAGAGTGCCCGAGTGTCATACCTTTAGTGAGTGAGGTCGATGAGATCGGAAAAACAATGGAAGAAAGGCAGGGTTCAGTAATTCTGACTTTTTTCATCACACAACCGCCAACTGCCATCTATTACCCCCCAAGATGTGCCGATTGCACACGATATGGTGACAACCAGAGACCTAGCTTTTGGGAATGATGAAAAGGATAGATGAGAAGGTCACCGAAATCATGATCTTAATTATCGAGTTAATGCACCCCTTTAGGTTGGTTGTTGTGTTCCTCACTGTATTGTCTGTAGTCGTGCTGCTCTCTCCACGAGTTACGATTGCCCAAGACATAACTCGGCAAGACTTGAGTACCTATCGGGAAAGCCTGGTATTTGAAGTGAATAATGAGATCCTTGTTCCCGGAGAAAACCTTCTGCTGGCGTTGAGCTGCTATCAAAATGGCGCTCCTTCATCGGTAAGTAAAGTAGCCTACATCGAACTCATCAACAATACCAACTTGTCAGTTTTGAAACAACAAGTCGCTCTGGTCAATGGTCTTGGATCAGCAGCAATGTACTTGCCGTCTTATCTAAAGACAGGCAGCTATACGGTTATCGCATATACGCGCTGGATGAAGAACTTCTCTCGATCCATCATACATCAAAAACCAGTGCGTATAATAAATCCCTATGAAAGCCTTCCAGTTGATCTGTTTGACCCTGAAGTTGACTTGACGCTCAGTACTACTCTCTATCCTCATGGAGGTCGCTATCGACTCAACACTGACCAAAAGGTATCATTTTGGATCACAGACCAATTTGGGAGAGGCGTTTCAGCGCAATCCAGGATAACTGACCCTGATGGTAATACTGTGGCTGAGTTCGAATCTGCTGCTTCAGGCAAAGGGAGCTTTACTTTCAAGCCCCAACGTGAAGATGGCTATCGTATTGTAATGGTAGATCAAAAGCAAAACGTTCATTTTCAAAAGCTGGAATTGACCAGAATAGGTGGAACCTCTTTGACGATCAATGAAACTGAAGACCAATTTGAAATATTAGCAGATACAGATCTACCAGGATCACAACCAGAGGTTATTGAGGTCTGGAGTAACGGTGACCTTGTTGATAGTAAAGTGCTTAATAAGAATGGCCTATACTTTAACAAATCACAACTGCCCAAAGGAGTGAATATCTTGAGATCTACTACTAATGAAGGTGCGACGAGCTACGAGCAAGCCTTTTTTAATAGGCCGCAAAAAGTGGGACTTGAGACCAAGTTGAGTGTCAGACAGACAGGTCCTAGGAAGAGAGTTGTACTTAAGCTTGAGTCAGAAGAACCCACTGATATAGGACTTTTAACGGTATCCGTTAAGAAGCTGATACCGGGCGAAAATCACCGAAGTTATCTGGGCGACTACTTTGGCACCTCACCATTACCTGATAGTTGGCTATTATCAAAACAAACGCTTCCCTCTAGTGATCAGTTGGCCAGTGTCAACCAGTACTTTTATCAACCCTTTGATAATGGACCGAAATATCTACCTGACCTGTGGGGCAGTCTAATCACAGGAATAGCCATTGACGAATCTTCAAAACCTTTAGAAGGCCAACAGATATCATTGACCGTATCATCAGGACTACAATTCTCTTTAACTGATAATAATGGAAGGTTTTACTTTCATACAAAACCTTCTGCAATTTCAGAGGAGCACTTTTTTTCTACCAGAGGAACAAATGGTCAATTGAGTTTGTCGATCGATAACCCTTTTCTAATAGACCATTCTTTTGTCGAAGTAGCGCCTTTTTGCGTCAATGAAGAGTTAGAATCATGGCTGATCCAAAAGAGTATTGAGGTACAGGTGGAGAATGCATATTATCAGATCAAAAATATTACGTCTGAAACGGTGTTGGATGATAATGTTTTCGAGTTTATGAAGCCTAAAACCTATATGCTTGATGACTTCACAAGGTTTCCTCAAATGAAAGACCCAATCAGAGAATATGTTGACGGGGTTGGCTTCAGACAAGACAAGGGTGTGCCGAGACTTGTACTTCCCTATGTAGATAACAAGTCGGGTTATGCTGATAGCGTATTGACACTCCTCAACGGAATCCCAGTTACTGTTCAATTCATCCTTGATCTAAATCCAAATGATATTGAGAGCATTGATGTCTACGGAAAACAAGTCAATATTTCGACTGCTGAGTTTCGCGGTGTAGTTGATTTCCGTACCTATGAAGATCGTTTTGAAAATATAGGTCCGGAGGGCCAATTTAAAAGGGTTGATTACGAAAGTACCAGCCCTTATAAGCAACTAACTGGCCCCCAGTATGTAGGTGACAGTTTGAAGAGAATTCCAGACTTTAGATCTCAACTTGTGTGGGAGCCTCACCTCAAGATGAATGGTGAACCATTAACGATAGAGTTTTTTACTTCAGATAGCCCTGGTATATATGATGTCACCGTTAGTGGTATCACAGATGACGACAGATATTGGTACGAAACTACACAGTTTGAAGTGAGAGAATGACGTTTTATATCTATTGATATTGCCTTTTTGCTAAGACCAATAAGACGTTACAGATATCAAAATTGACTTGAGGTCTTCCTGAATTTTGACTGATGTACTTTGATGTAGAGGAAACGGACCCTAGTGGGTTTGATAATAGAAACTCCTCAAGAGCCACTTCTCAAAAAATGATTTTCTGAAATCATGAATTCCTTACATTGCGCCAGAGGTAAACTTTATTGAAATGAGTAAAAATAGCCGTCGAAAATTTACTAAATCACTCTTTGCAAGTATGGCACTGCCCGCCACTTTGCCGGCAGTAGCTGCCGAATTGGATTATTCCGGTAGGAGAGCTGACAGCTTACCTGTATTTGCTGGAACAGAGGAAGACTATTGGGAACAGGTGAAAGGTCATTTTCGTTTTGCGCCTGATTTGAAGTACTTCAATAATGCCTCATTGGGTAGCTGTCCTGAAGCTGTCCGTAAGGGAACCAATGAATTTCGCGATATGCTGGATTCATTTCCTTCTAAATATATGTGGGGTGGATGGCGCGATGAAATTGAGGCTACACGTCAGTCGGTGGCAGACCTGTTTTCTGTTTCAAATGAGGAGATCGCATTAATTCATAATACCACGGAGGGGATGAATCTTGTCGCCCAAAGTATGGACTTTGAGCCAGGTGACGAGATTATTCTTGCAGATCATGAGCATACCAGTGGTTACATCCCTTTTGAAGTCTGGCAAGAGGACAAAAAAGTTAAATTGGTCAGGCCGAAATTACCGTTGTTGCCAGGAACCAAAGAGGAGATCGTTAAGGTCTATCGCGAAGCGATCACGCCGAAGACCAAGATGATAGTTATGTGTCATATCGTTAACACGAATGGGATGATATTACCTGTAAAGGAAGTATCCGAGATGGCTCATGAGAAAGGAATACTTGTAGCGGTAGACGGAGCGCAATCGGCGGGCATGTTTCCTGTCAACCTTGATGAGCTGGGTTGTGACTACTATGCTGCCAGCGCTCACAAATGGCTGTTTGCTCCAAAGGGGATAGGGGTTTTCTATGCCAGGGACTCCAGTCAGAAACACCTGAAGCCGTTGATCGTATGCCGTGGTTATGATGATAAAAGTATCCGACGACTTGAGAATTACAATACACGCAACCTACCGGAACTATTAGGTCTTGGTGCTGCAGTGAAGTACGTAAACGAGTTAGGAATTGAAACTATTGGTAAGAGGTCATACGAACTCAAATCGTATTTTAGATCACAGCTTGAAAATGATGATCAATTTAAGTTAAAAACCCCTGCACCTGATGAATTATCATCAGCTATTCAAGTTGTTGAGGTAGTAGGTAAGAAGGTGTTAAAGGTCAAAGAGCAGCTTTTCGAAGAAGCTGGTATCGACTGTCGGCCAATGAGCAAGTTCGGTCTAAATGGAGTAAGGATATCTTTGGCAGTTTACATCACCAAAAAGGACATTGACGAATTGGTAAGTCAACTCAAGGCGATCGCAGCTTAAGGTTCGCTGAGGTACTTTGTTTCGATAAGCCTTCGGTAGTACTTCAGTTTCTTCTCTTCTTCGGCGGATTCTCCTCTTCGCATCATCTCATCATATAGTTCGTCCCAGAGCATCATAAATATGACGAATTCATTGTTTGCACTTAGCTTTTCCTTGATCAATAGATCAAAGACCACTTTTTGCATATCACCGAGCTTTTGTCTGAGTACATCAGAAGGGAGTTCCTGCACTTGCTCTTTTAGCTCTAGTAATTCATGGTAGTACTCGTCCATACGGTCCTTCTTCTTTTGATTCATGGTAGCCTTGAGGCTAGCGCCAAATCCAAAGAGCACGATCATTACTGATAGGATGAAACCCATGAACTCAGAGTAGCGCTCGATAAACGAAGGTTGATCACGGTTGATGTAGTCGATGGTACCCGTATGGAAAGGGAAACTCAGGTTGATGTCCTGATGGTTGACCTGAAAAGTGTAAGAGTTGGAAGACTCGAAAATCGGTACCACATGGTGTTGATGGATGGTCTCGATCAGGTCATAAATTACCTGGCTGGCAAGGTCCGATTTGGAGATCAACAGCTCATGAACTGCCAGGGTAAAGACGGGCTCTTTCAACGTAACTCCAAAGGAATATCTGGATAGAATGTAAGGTGTGGTCTTTTTGTAAGATTGGCAGAACCCCTCAATAAATGAGCCTTGACCCCTGGTCTCAGCATGATCCAGTGAATAAATGTAAGCTTCTTCATTGAAGAGTATGCGGCCAAGCTCGTAGTTTTCTAGTGCGGAGAAAAACAGCAGAACATGGTTTTCTTCCAGATCCTTCTGAAGGTCGAAGTGCTTTTCCAGCTTATAGTTGATAGTTGAGTCACCTGTGAAATTGGGAATGAGTCTTCTGAAGAAGTCAAGTTCGTCCACTTCTTTGGTCAACACGACATAATCCCCACTTCGGATCAGTGAGTCTATCTCTTGCTGGCTCAGGTTCATTTTCGACAGGACGACAAGTACCTCGTGAAAAAAGGGAATGACTGTACGCAGGTTCTTCTTAGAACCATGATAGTCAATGGTATTGTCAACGGTCGTCAGATCATATTGGTCTTCTACCAGCCCGGTGATAGCTTCAGCCTCTGTCAAAGAATCTTTAGAGATGATCTCAATGTCAAAATCAGAATGGATGTTGATATTGTTGGCGATCTGCTCCATGACCATGACGTCTTCTACAGATACCATCATTCTGAGGTTGTAGTTATTAGAGCAACTACTTGCAACGACTATGATCAATAGCCATAACCAACTCCAGCAAACATTACTCGATTTGAATATTGACATGTTGCTGAAGATAACCAGATCAGAATGGAATTAGGAGATATCTAGGAATTATTTGTAGTTAACGGCATATGGTCTTTGGCTTAAAAGTCTCACTGCATGAATAAATGAGTTGCACTCACTTTCTAGTTCATCTGATTTATTCTATTTTGATGGATATGAACATTGACATGCTAAAACTTACTATTATCGCGCTCTGCTGCATAGTTGCGTTTGTCGTCAACTCCAGCGATTTAGTTGCTCAACCTACTGACTATGATCCAGAAGCCAAGCTTGCAGAGTTGGGTATTGTCCTACCGGAACCACCCAAACCCGTGGCAAACTACGTCAATGGAGTACAAACTGGCAACCTCATCTTCCTGGCTGGTAAAGGTCCAAAAGCAGCTGACGGTTCGGAGCTTCATGGTAAGTTGGGCGCAGACCTGACCATCGAGCAAGGGTATGAAGGTGCCCGACTCACCGCTATCAACCAGATGGCAGTACTCAAGGATATGTTGGGTAATCTCAATAGGGTCAAGCGAGTGGTCAAGGTTCTCGGTATGGTTAACTCTGACCCCAATTTCAATGATCAACCAGCGGTGATCAACGGCTTTTCTGATCTAATAGTTGAAGTATTCGGTGAGCGCGGCAAGCATGCTCGTGCGGCGGTAGGCATGGTCTCACTGCCTAGAGGTCAGGCAGTTGAGATCGAGATGATAGTGGAGATGTATGATTAGGTTTTCTTTCCTATATCACTGAGGAATTGACATAAGCCGAAGGGCTCTTACCAAATCGTTTTTTGAAAAGGCGAGAAAAGCTAGAGACATCTTCAAATCCAACCGCATAGACTATTTCGGAAATGGTTTTTCGTTTTCGATTTTCAAGTAAGTAGATAGCTTCAGTAAGCCGAATATCTCTGATGAATTGACCGGGTGTGAGCCCTGTCATTTTTTTGGTGTGTCGCGTCAGACTGCTCACACTCATGGCTGACTGCTCGGCAAGTATTTCAACGGAAAAGGAGCTTTCAGATAGATTTTTCTTTACCAATTGTTCTAGTGACATTATCAACTCATCATCATAGCTCAAAGTCGGAGTATCACTGCACTTATCTTCTGCTCGGAGCACCTTATTTCTTTCATGAGTATTAACGATCAAGTTCTGAATGCGAACCAATAGTTCTTCAGGACTAAACGGTTTGACTAGATAGTCGTCAACACCCGTACGTAGCGCGATGAGTTTGTCCCTTTCATTAGCATGTGCTGTGAGATGAATAAAAGGGGTGAGCCGGTATTTGGTCAGGCCCTTTACCTTCCCTGCAAAGGTCAGGCCATCCATCTCGGGCATTTTTACATCTGAAATGATTATGTCAGGATTACATTCTTCTAGTTTAGTAAGCCCTTCAAGACCATTGGTTGCTTCGTCGATATTATAGTCCTCCTTAAGTAGATCACTGATATAAGCTCTCATGTCAGGGTGGTCTTCTACCAGTAATAGTTTTGGTTTAGCATTTCCAGACTTGGCCTTTGATGAGGTTGACTCAATATCGATATCCGAATCTTGATCGACGCGATTGGTCTGTTCTGGTTTAGCTTCTGTAACAAGTAAGGAAGGCAGCACTAGCGTGAATGTGCTTCCTACATTTTCTGCATTTTCGACCTTCAGAAGCCCTCCGTGTAGTTTAGCTAACTCTTGAGATAAAGTCAGCCCCACGCCAGAACCAGCAAAATGCTGCTGATCATTATTGGAAGCCTGGTAGAATCGATCAAATATGTGGGGTAGGTCCCTTTCAGGAATACCCAAACCTTGGTCAGTGACTGCTAAATCAACCGATTCGCTTTGTTTTTTTATTGTTACAACTATATCACTTTTGGCAGGTGAAAACTTGATGGCGTTGGAGATGAGATTGTTGAGAATGGTCGTGATTTTATCCGCATCTATATTGAGAGTAAGGCGATCATCGAGCCGGGTTTCAAGTCTTATTTGCCGCTGATCAGCAAACGATTCGAATGACGCGAGTGTCTGTCTAACCAATTTACTGATGTACGTGGGAGACTGATTAAGGCTTAGTTTTCCTGACTCAAGCCTCGATACCTCAAGTATTTCGTTTACTCGATCAACAAGTTGGTCCCCGTACCTTTTAGCAAGCCGTACCTCGTTGAGACACTTATCTGGCAAGTCTTTTTGTTTTAACAGATTCTGAATTGGACCCAAGATAAGCGTTAGAGGAGTACGTAACTCATGGGCAATATTCGTAAACCATCGGGACTGCACGGATTGTAGCTCTTGTACCTTATCAGCGAATTGCTTGATTTCACGATTCTTATGCTTTTGTACTCTGGAGTTATGGTAAATGATTGATCCAATTATGATAAGAAGAATGACACCTGCAAGCAATGCATTACGCAATACCAGCTCATTGTTGATTTCGGCTTCTTGTCTTGCCAACTGTTCCTGTTGAAGCAAAATCTGCTGTTCCTTTTGTTCATTTTTGTATTTCGCCTCTAATTCGTTACTCAGTTCAATTTTCTCGATATTGAGTATGCTATCTCGCAAACTCAAGTGCTCTCGAAGATATTGGTAGGATTGCTGATATTGCCCCAGCTTGGCATAGGCATCTGACAGCTGTTTTGAAGACTGTGATCTTAGGGCTAGATAGCTTATCTCACCAGCCAGATTGAAGGCCAAATTGGCGTACTTAATAACGAGTTTTGGTCGGTTGGTTCGTACATAGAGCTCGCCCAACTCTTTATAGCAATACGCCAATGATGACGGTTTGTTTATTCGGGTATGACAATCCAGCGCATTCAACAGATAGGCTTCAGCCTCATCGAACCTATCTAGGTCCATATTAATGTTGGCTAGGTTTGAAAAGAACCTGGCAGAATCCCAAGTATCAAACAAGTGATCAAATTCGGATAGAAGTTCTTCATAAGTTTGTAGCGCCAGATTGGCGTCTTTTTGTTTGTAGGCTAAGGCTAGGTTGACTCTTGTTCCCAACATCCCTCTTTCTATACCTGCCAGCTCATAGTTATTGTAAGCTGCTTTAAGATGTTCGATAGCTTTATCTGTCTCATACTGCTCACGATATAACTCGCCGATCTTTCCGTTCAGGACGCCAATATACCTGTAGGCCTTCTTTTTTTCAGCTAGCTCAAGGCCTTCAAAAGCAGTGCTAAACGCCTGATTGAAATTTCCCAAGCGACGATAGCAATCTGAAACCCGACCGTACAGTCCTAAGACTTTGTTCTTATCAGTTTGTTTGTTAGCATAATCAAGTGCTGACCGAAGTGCTATGATCGAGCTGTCATACTCGTACAAATCATAGTAGACCCATCCCAAAAGACTGTAAGCCTGTATAACCTGATCGTTCACAGACTTGATCGAGTCAGCCAACACCATCATTGCATAGTGTTTAGATTGCTCAGGGTCCTTACCAGAATAAGCGTTGCTCAACTCTAATGCCAATGTAATCCGTTGCTCAACATTAGAGGTTGCCTTAAGCTTCGCCACCAAGCTATCCTCTCTATCCGGTTGGGATCGCACCTGACCGCTAATTAGAGTGAAATGGGCCGCAAACATGAAACAAAAGAGAGTCCTCACCCAATTATTATCAAATAACCACAATCCCACCTCAGTACTCATAATGATACATGATTGATAGTTTTTGCACAGTATCTGATGACTTTGACACAGCCATTTGATCGGGGTTGACAGAATTTTATTCCTATAAACTTAACAATCTGTAATTATGAAATCCATCCAAAAAATCCTAATGGTTATTGTATCGCTTGCAGTAGTGTCATGTCAACCAAAAGAACCTCAAAACGGGCAGACTCATTCACATGGAGACGATACTCATACACATCCTAATGTGAGGGAGACATTTTCGCTAGAGGAACTTGTAGCCGAAGTAAAAACTATACCGGATTCTATCATGGACTATCTACATGCACAGCATCACTCACATAAAGTGCTTGAGCGAAGAACGGTTCCTTCGGGTTACGAAACAAAAGAGTTGAAGTATTGGAGTGAGTATGCAGCAAGCGTTGAAGACCTGCCGGCAATCAATCCTGGACCGGGTGAATATGTTCATGTTATGGAAGGTTACAAGCACGGCTATCAAAACCTGGTTATTGGTATTACTGAAACGTTCCCTGGAGGAGCTCCTCCCATGCATACGCACAAAGGTGAAGAATCTCATGTGCTCCTGCAAGGGGAGATACTATACGCTTTGGGTGATACACTTTTCACCATTCAGGCACCTTATATCGTCAATATTCCTCCAATGGTGCCACATGCCTTTAAGAACATAGGTGAAGAGACAGCCAATCTAGTAGTGATCTTTCCAACAAATGTTTGGGAGTATGATGTGCTGGATTACTTCCCTTTTGAAGAGGAGTGAGGTTTTATTGCTTGATTGAGTTTTCATATCATGATCCTGAACGGAGGTCAAATTGGATTCCCAGCTATCCTGAAAGTAAGCTTTTGTAAGACCACAGCCTCTCTGGAGGCCGTAGCAAAAGTGAAAATAATCTCGTGGATGAGTGTGTAAGCATCAATTTGCCGAGGTAACGAGTATCTTGAACTCAGCGAAAACATTGAAGATGTAAAGCTATTTAAGCCAGACGATAATCAATTCCGCAGCTATGCGGTCATTTGTTTTGTGATATACTATCATCAAATCAGATCAAGGTAATGAAGCATATTTGATGATATTACCTTCAAGCAGGTGTATCCGCTCAATGGTCAAATTTGACATTAAGAGGTCAAACGTAAAGCGTAATGAGGCTGTTAAGTTGGATTTTGCGAACCAGATTGATGAAGTGAGCTGGTTGCTAAAAGGGGTACTTCGGGCTATGCCAATAGTTAGTTTGCGAAGGGCCTTTTCTTGTGTTTTTTAAGGTAAGTTAATGGAGATACTCCTTTGTACTTTCGGAACTGGCGATTGAAGAAAGAAGGATCGTTAAAGCCGCATTCGTACATGATCTCACTCACTTTCTTGTCCTCAAGATGCATCGATTCCGTGGCTTTATTGATGCGGTATTCGTTAGCGAATTGGATGAAGCTCTTTCCCGTCATTTTCTTAAAGAACCTGCAAAAGGAGTTTTCGGTTAGACCGATTTGGTCCGCAATTACTCCTATCTTGATCTCTTCGCTGTAATGATTGGCTACATAATCATAGGTCCTATTGATCCGGTCATACCCATTGTTTCGTTCCTTGTTGAACTTTTGTATGTCGAGCGTTTGATGTTCTTTGCTTTCTGAAAGAACAACCAAGACTTCCAGAAGCTTGCACAGCTGCAGCGATTGCGGTAGGTGACATAAGCTCATTAGCGTTTCCTTCACTTTTTTCTTGAGCCCATCACTAAATATCAGGCCGGAATGGCTTTGTGTAAATAGTGTTCTTATCAAATCAAACTCCGGAAAAGAAGCCAAATGATATTTAGGAAAGTCATTTTGAAACTGGACCACCACCTCTATACTTGATTGCTGACCCGAATTGTGGAAGGGCATGTGAGGTATGTATGGGCCTAAGAATATGAGTAGCCCATCTCCATACGACGAAAAGTGGCTGCCTGCATAGACGCTTCCCGATCCTTCTGGGATCATTACCAATTCATATTCCGGATGGATGTGCCAGCCTGGATTCGGCCAACCCTCTTCATTTTCATACTTTCTAGCCTTGAAAGATTGACCTGCCGGATTGGTGATGTCCTCTAGTATAGCTTCCATTGGGATAAAATTATCGCTAAAATGATTTATTCTATTTCAGAACAGAATAAATCAACCAATAAAGTGAATAGATAGACCAAAATCGTGTGTGCTTCGATCTATTCCTTTGTCGCAAGTCTTTAGACTAGCACATAAAACCCAAAAAATCACCACTTGAGGTCTAAACGAATATCCGTCTCAGCTTTCTTTTTCATCAACGGATTTGTCCATGCCAACTGGACCGCTCGCTTACCAGAATTGAGAGCATTCCTTGGTGTTACCCATTCTGGCCTTGGCTCTCTGTTGTTCATAATGGCTTGTGGTGCTGTGCTAGCTATGCCCTTTACAGGATCGTTAACTGTAAGAATTGGTAGTCAAAAAGTGTGTCAGTTGATGGCTTTTTTGCTGGCCTTTTTTAGTGCGGCTATTGCACTCCAGTCCAACTTATACCTCGAAGGCTTGGTCTTTCTGGTAACGGGCTTTGCCAATGGGTCAATGGATGTAGCCATGAATGAACAGGCGGTATTAGTAGAGAGAGGATATAAAAAGCCCATCATGTCATCTTTTCATGCCTTTTGGAGCCTCGGAATGGCCGTCGGAGCAGGGTGTGGTGCATGGTTTGCAAAAGTAGGTATTCATCTACAACCACACATGATCGCAGTTGGTGGATTGGGGCTGATCGGCTTCTTGCTAGCCTCAAGGCGGCTCATCAAAAGAAGTCTTGAACCAACTCGACAAGACATACCTGCCTTCATATTACCCAATGCGCTTATTGCTCCACTTGGATTCATCGCTTTTTGCAGTATGCTTTCAGAAGGATCAATGATCGACTGGTCGGCCATCTACATCAACGAAGTAGTAGGTAGTTCGCTCACCGTAAGTGCTATTTCTTTTGGCGTCTTTGGTTTTGCCATGACACTCGGACGCTTCTTTGGCGACTATTTCAGCTTGAAACTGGGCAAGAAAAGATTATTGATTGTAGATGGTACGATTGCCCTGATAGGTTTGAGTATGTTGCTTTTATTCCCAAATCTCCCCATTACAACGATCGGGCTTTTCCTGATAGGGGCAGGCTTATCTACTGTCGTACCTGTAGTGTACTCGACTGCAGGAAATACACCGGGAGTATCTCCGGGAATAGGCATTGCTATGGCCACTACCATTGGGTATTCTGGTTTTTTTATTGGTCCTCCGGCTATCGGATACCTTGGTGATCAGTATGGGCTGAGGGTCGCACTGATCTTTACGCTGGGGCTACTCATCGTAATGCTAGTCCTGATTGCAAGGCAAAGGTTTCATCGGTAAAAGTATTCGCTCCAAATGATTTATAAACTCATTAGCTAAAATCTAACAGATCATGACTTTAAACAATCAAACGTTTTTCTCTCTTAACAATGGATTGAAAATGCCCGCAATTGGGTTGGGCGTTCTTTTCGCGAAAAATGATGGCGAAGTTGAACGGGCTGTTGTAGCTGCTCTTAAGTCAGGGTACAGGAAAATTGATACTGCATCAGCTTACCAGAATGAAGAAGGTGTTGGGCGAGCAATCCGCGAAAGTGGAATAGACAGAAAAGAAATATTCCTTGCAACGAAAGTCTGGAATACTGATCAAGGGTACGAAAAGACGCTACTTGCTTTCGATCAAAGCCTGAAGCTGCTTCAAACAGACTATATAGACTTGTACTTGGTCCATTGGCCTGTGAAATCTAAGTACAAGGAAACTTACCATGCCATGGAGGAGATTTACTCCAGTGGACAGGTCAAGGCTATTGGTGTTTGTAATTTCAGCACCGAGCAGTTAGAGGATTTAATGGAGCATTCCAGTATAGTACCTGCTATTAATCAGGTAGAAATGCATCCGCATCTTCACCAAAAGGAGTTGCTGAAATTTGCGACAGATCACCAAATCCAGTTAGAAGCCTGGCGACCTATTATGATGGGTGAAGCCGCAAATATTCCCGAGTTGATAACTATAGGAACTGTCCATCAAAAGTCACCTGTGCAAATCGCTTTAAGATGGTTGGTCCAAAGAGGTGTAGCGGTAATACCTAAATCCATAACCTCGCAAAGAATCTATCACAATTTTGAGATATTCGACTTTGAGCTGACCATCGAGGAAATGAGGGTTATCGAGGGACTGAATAGAAACAGACATTTGGGTGAGGACTTATCACATATTGAGTAGCTTGAATAATGTAGGTAGTTAAGAAATACTGGCTTTATGGTATAGAGGTGTCACTTGGAGGCAGACTTTGATTAATCAAGGGTTATACTCAAAATCCTGTCTAAACAGATCATTTTTCAATCAACTCCACTAACCAATAGATACTACGTACGGAGGTCGTCGGAAAGGAGGTCTTATGAACACTCTTGACCACAATATTTTGCAGAGATAAAAGTTCTGAAATACAAAAAGGCCAAACTAACAGAAAGCTATCAGACGAAATGGGACCTTACATCAATGCCAACAGGTCATGGTAGGAAGAATGTCATTAAAATGTGTTCCTGACAAGCATGAATGTATGGATCATAGAAGATGAGTCGAGAATTGCCAGGAGAATTGAGCGAATGACCCGAGTTTTTTTAGCAATACCCTCCAGTCACTGGCCCATGTCGACACACTTCAGGCCGCACTAGATTTTATCGGAGGTAACTCATTTGATCTTGTTCTCCTTGATCTGAACCTTAGGGGTATCAGATTTTGCGCCTAAACCTTTCAATCAGAATCGATTAGAGCAAGCCTTAAACTGTGTTCTTACAAAAGGCAAAATAGGCGCGAACACCGTCAAATTCCTGGCAGTTAAAAAAGACGCAGAATACAACTTTTCCCGTTGAAGATTTGATTTATGTAGTAGGTGCTGGCAATTATAGGGAACTCTTTCTCTCTTATGGTAGAAAAGAATTGCATGACAAATCACTTGACAAGCTTGAGCAATTGTTGTCAGGTTCTTTTGAGCAAGTCCACAAGTCCTACCTACTGAAGATTTCGGAGATAAAAGAAGTAACTGTTGAGTCAGGGAGCAAATACGCAGCAGAGCCGAAAGACGGGACCCATATTCCTATCGGTAGAACTGAATACAAGGACATAAAAGCGAAGTGATTTTAGCAAACTCAAATCAATCGCTTATTTCTAAATGCGAAACCTGAACCAGATTTCAAGTACTTCTCAAATTGATACGCATTCTTTTTGTCATTAAAAGCTATGTAAGTCACTAAAGTTAGAGGTAGCCTTTCTTTGGTATAATCAACCTTACCTTGGTTGTGTCTGTTAAATCGTTCTCTGAGATTGTTTACAACCGGTGTAGATGGATTCATCTGAGTATCTCAAAAGGTATACATACCACTTAGAGAAAGATACAAAATCTACTCAGACGGCTCAGCTAGGTGTCGGTCAAAGTATTCGATTAGCTTGCCAAACAGGTAACGATCATAATTCCGCTCCCGGCTCCATCCATGCGTCGCACCTGGTGCAAAAGCAAAGTCAAAATCCTTACCCTGTTTAATCAGTTCTTCGGCTAAAACGGCCGTCGTTTTGAATGGTACCACATGGTCTTGGAGGCCATGGATGAACAGGAGTTTACCCTCCAGATTCGCTGCATAGTTAAGTGCTTTTCTTTCGAAGACCTCTGGGTGTGTCTGTGGTCGACGAACAATCGCAACATCGTCTGTGCCAAAGAACAACGGGTCTACAGCTGCTGCGGCAGCAACACCCACCTGGAATAAGCCCGGCTTCATCAACAGCGAATAAACAGAGAGTGTACCACCGTAACTACTGCCCCAGATGCCGATGCGATCAGGATCGACATAATCCAGTGACTCCATGTAAGCAACGGCACTCGCATAATCTTCAATGTCCTTGTCGGCAAAGCCCAGCAGAAATTCTTCGCGGAATGCCCGGCCATAACCGTTGCTACCACGTGAATCCACCTGAACGATAATATATCCCTTCTTGGCTAAGAATTGCTGTATGAGGCTGTAGTTCCCGACCCAGCGGTTCCTCGCAGTATTCGAATACACGGGTCCAAACAGCACAGGATACTTCTTGCCGGTCTGCATATCGGTTGGTTTCACAATCCGGGCATGCAGCGTGTAGTCATCTACAAGACTGGGGAAACTAACGTATTCCGCAGCTGCCCAGGTTTGCTCCGTGAAGGCAGGTAATGGTGAGTGGGTTACGCGAGTAGCATCACCTCCCTTACTGCTTACCACGTAAAGCTCGGTCGGTGATGTGTCGTTGCTGTGCATGAACGCCAGGTGCCGACCATCCGGTGAGGGGAAGCCTACATTTCGTCCAGCAAGATGCGTCACCTGCTCGGGTTTACCACCAGACGTATTGAGACGGTAGACATGTTGTTCGTAGGGATTAACGCCGTTTCCAGCATAAAATAGTGCATCACCAGCAATACTTGGGGCGGACAGCACATCGTAGGATGGATCTGTCAAGAGCTGCGGAAGATCCTTTGATGGTGCATCTATCGCGTAAAGGCCGTAGCGATCACCCATATCGCTTAAGAAAACGATCCTCTTGCCATCTGGATGCCAGCTAGATCCAAACGAAGTGTACATGCGACTCTCTCGAACACCTCGCCAAATCTCGCGCACTTGGCTTTCTCCAGGTGCTACGACGAACAGTTTACGTTCAACCGCCGTGTCGTTAGCGATATCAACCAGCAGCGCACCGTCCGGTGACCAGTTGAAGTCGATGACCTGGTTGGCGTGCGGATCTGGCAAATCAAGGTAGGTAATGGTGCCGGTTTCTACATCGAGTAAACCAACCCTGCGAATCTCGTTTGGATCGCCAGGGTAACCTCGGCGCACCTCGTTGGGATTGGTTTCTTCAGCGAGGTAATCCGGGAATGGTACCTTTCGCATCTCACGGCGGTCAACGACGTGTATCGCGATGGTCTTGCCATCCGGCGACCACTTGTACGTTGGCCCACTCCAGATGCCTGGGCCGATTTCACGTTCCGGTCGGCTATAGCGTCCTTTCGGTAAGCTCGAGAGGCTGGCGATTCCGATCTCGGTGAGCTGGCGATTCTGTTTGGAAGAGAAGTCAGCAAGCCATAGATCACCATTCGCGATATACGCCAGTTGGTTGCCATTGGGTGATATCGACAGGTTATGCGCACCAGCTTCGACGGGCATCAACTGAAGGTCATCTCCGTCGCTTAATGATGTCTTCCACAGATCTGTACCTCGCAGGCTGACAATGGTTTTCGCGTCGATCCAGACAATATCGCGGACTGACGCGGATGCCGTATCGGAAATGAGGCGCACTTCCTTCCCATCAGTTGTGGATACCCAGAGCCCGCGTCCGGGAACTCCAGGTTCGTTCCAGGAAAAGGCGAAGTGCTCACTGTTAGGTGCCCACGCCGGCCGGGACGGGGTGGTTCCCGTCAGTTTTGGCGTTGCGAACAGATCATCAAGCGTGAGCTCACTTTCCTGTGCTGTGGCTGTTGAGGACACTGCTATTAGTAAGCCTGCCATTATACAAGTTGGCCAAAAAGAGATCTGTTGCATGTGTTTGGTTTAGTATCTGTCTAGTTAAATATTTTTACAACACTCTCTCCGTTAGAGAATGTGTTTTCTGATTGTCTTCTAAGTACGATTGTTGATCGTCTCATCACCTTTTCTCTGGTGTATAACATTTATGTACGGCTCACTAAGTGCGTTTCTGTGCGCATTATCCACCTTTCAAATATACCCAGCTAGGTCATGAAATCATTTTGCCTTTTTGTCTCTTCTCGAATAATTCAAGTAAAAAACAGATTCTAAACAATTAAGAGAGGAGGTTATTAGACAAGTTCTTTGAATGACCTTTGAAGATAAATCTATTTGAGAGGGTGAATGAGTCGTTTTAAAAGATTAAAATCGTATTTGTCAATTATTCCTTGAAACTTTAGTTTCTCGATTTTCCTCGCATTGAACCTGCCCACATTGACAATCAAAAGTGCAATATTTTCTTCTAGTCTTTGCGCTCTTACAAAGAGTTCTTTTTGGTTTAATTCATTCTCGCGTGATTCATAAAGAACTCTTGAAAGCTCTTTGGCCTTAAGCCAAATTAGTTGAAAATGCGAGTCTCTGACAGTTCTTAAATTATTAATTCGTACCGTTTGTAGTATGGCAATGAATAAACTCAAAGTAGTAAGAACTAATGAAAGTATATTGATAAGATTAAGATCCATTCTTGTAATGTGATATTAATTGAAATCAAATATTGATTGTGGAGACAATGTTATAAAACACCTTGTCCTTCAGCCAGCAAGACCCTTCAAGTATTTAAATAAATTGAGTGTCTTTCCTATATTTTCCCAAGCAATTTCACCTTCCACTCTCTTTTGTACTTCGCGGTATACATAGGGGGAATTCTTATTTTCAGGTTTGATAAATGACAAAGCTTTTGATACTATTTCGATAGAGTTCTTAATAGAATTTCGAGCACTATCAATGCTCATATCTTCGATTCTTTTGACGACTCGTTTAATCTCTCCGAATTCATCTAAAGCGAATGCTACAAAACAAGGAAGATTTTGTGTATCCTGAATTTGAAATGTCTTGAGTAGTTTCGAGTTTTCATGCGGTTCGCTCCAAATCGCCATCATCATTGACATTGTACCAGGCGGACTTTCAGGATAGTGATAACCTCCTTGTTTCGGTCTAATTGAATATACTATCCAACCTTCTGAATCTTTATCAAAACCTTTCCAGTAATCGTCATCTCGTAGGACTTTGACAATGTTTGAATGTGATTCTGTGTATAGGATGAATCCGAATACATTCGCAGATTTTGTTTCTGTCCGTAATTGTTCGACTTCATTTAAATTAAATTTTTCCATAGAGTTGATTTATTAATTTGTTCCATCTTATCTAAGAAATCTTTTTAGAATCATGGAATGATCACTTGAAGGCTACATAAATATTTAAATAAGATATTTAGGGTTTGCCGTATGACATTTTCCATATCTGAACTCTCAAAAACATTAATTGAAGAGTATAATTCTGAAAGTGTCAATTCACTCAAATTGAAGTCTTTCTTATTTCGAATGATGTATAATTCACCTATTAGGTTTAAAACTTATTCAAAGCAGAAGGTGACTCAGCTTTGCCGTGTTATGCGTACTAATTAAACAACGCGACATCTTTTTCACCTTTGACGGAATAGGTTGTAAGTCTAGGATATATATATCCTCTTTTAATTTACTTTAAAAACTGATCGAATAATAACCTAGGTTTAATTAAAGAGTGCATAATTGTTGTTATGTCCAAGAAAGGCCTCTCAGAAATAGATGACTGTAATGAGTACGTCACACCTGCCATGCTTGCGGCCGGATGGAACTTGCGCTCAAAGATCCTGAGGGAAGTGTCATTTACAGATGGTCGAATATTAGTACGCCGTAAGACGCATACTCTCGACAAAAAAAGGAGTACAGAGTATATTAGCCGCAAACCTGGTATTTTAATACCCATCATCGAAGCTAAGAACACTCACCCGGTCGTTGACGTAAACATACAGCAGGTTTTAGGTTATGCTGACATTCTGCAGATTCTGGTTGTGCTTTCAACCAGTGATGATGGTCCTATTCATTATAACAAGACAGGATTTGAAGGCTTCACCGGGAAAGAGGTATCACTAGAAGAGCCAAAAGTGATAGTTCGGCAAGTAGATCGTCTCAAGTCACTCTACGATACCTCAGATTCACACAACTGCGCTCGAAATGAATCTGTAGAAGAGCTTTTGAAGGCGGACGCGTTGGAGTATGGTCCTTTTAGCACTTTGGAATAATATGTCAGATTCAAAAAAATTTTCTAAAACCAAAATTAGGAAGCTAGGTGATAGACTAAGGTTAGAAAAGCATGCAACAATTCCAGAAGATGATTTGGCGATGCTTGAAGATTTTCGCGTTTCATTCAAAGGACGTATATCTCGAATTTTCAACTCTCTAAATGACCTATCTAAATCAATAAGACATGATTCAATTACAACTTACAGATTAAAGAGAATCGATACCATTATCAGGAAGCTATATAGATATCCATCAATGGAGTTGGATAGAATGTGGGATATAGCCGGATGTAGGTGTATTCTAAACTCGGAAGAAAAGGCAAACAAATTAAAATATCTTCTTTGTAAGGAATTCCATGTAGTTAAGGAAAATAACTATTACGAAAGTCCTCCTAATACTGGTTACAGATCAATACATCTTTATCTTACTGATAGCCCCGATGATAAATGGCCAGTTGAGGTTCAACTCAGGACGAGAAAGGATCATAACTGGGCGACTTTGGTTGAAATAATTGATCAGATTTACGAAAAATCTTTAAAGGAAGGCGAACAAGATGAAGATTTTAATGAGTTTCTGATACTGATTTCAAGACTTCCGACGCTTCAGATAGATGAAAAATGTCGAGCCATCCATCTGGCGCATAAGCTCAATGTATTTCAAAAACTTTACAGTGTTTTTCTCAAGAATTACCTTAAGGTAAGGGAAGATTGGTTAGTGTTGAATAAACCTAAGCATCATCATTTTTTTGTGATTGAGGTAGAAGGAGACAAACCTATCATTAGTTCATATGACAGGTTTAAGGAGGCTGAAATCGACTACTTTAAGAAATTCAGTACTTCAATTGGCACAAATATCGTTTTGACTTATTTGCCTCAATCCAATTTTGAAAACCTAGAGACAGCTTACTCAAATTACACACTTACGACCCATTCAATTATTGACGACTACTTTCAAATGCTGTCAGATGTTTGTGGCTTCTTACTAAAACAAAAGAATTTCAAAAGTTTCTACCGGTTTTTCAGCAACTCTCAAGAAATCTTTTATTCGAGCCTCGCTAATATCGATAAAGAATTTAGAATGATTGAAGATGCGATTAATGTAGATCGTAGAAAAGCCAAGTACTGGGAAAAAGACTTTAGAAAAAGAATAAAGAAAAGAGTCAAAATATTCAATCAGCTTAGCAAAGAGATAGAGAGATTTAGTCCTTCAGGTGGATTTTCATCACTAATATTTAACTATTATGTCTGGCGAATTGATCGAAGAGATAAACAGATTCAAAAGCAGATATTAGGATAGATTACTAACTCTTGTAAAGATAAGCTCGTTAAACAATGACACTTTTTGAAGCCTTACGAGACTTTTCATTCGTCTCTGTAAATCATGATAACAAATGGTATCAGTGGCAAATAAATGAAACGTCATTACCACTCTCGATTAAGCTACTACCCGGTACCAATTACCAACAAAATCATAAATTGAAAGAGGAACTTCATCTTCGTTTTAAACATTCCGCACAAAATTCTGTGGAGAGGTTGAGTTTGCTTAATTATTACATATCGGAATGGGGAGGGATTAGAGCTAATAAAGAAGGTAAGCTGGAAGAATATGCCAAATCAGCTCCAATTGATTTAATTGGACGAGGAAAAGATGGAATAGCTTCATGGTCTAAGGCTCTTGTCCTACACAACCCGGATAAATATGCCATATATGATGCTAGAGTCGCCGTATCACTGAATTGTCTGCAAGTAGATAAACAGATAACTAAGAAGGAATTATATCCGCTATTGCCAAGTCGAAACAAGAAAATCGAAAAAGCCAATACTAGACTCAAGCATATCGCAGTAGTTGATGGCTGGCAAAAAAGAAATTCGATACCTTTTATGATGAGTATCTGACCCTACTCAAATCTGTGGCTCTAGAGGTAAGTACTGACATTTCAACGATTGAGATGTTATTGTTTGCTAAGGCTGGTGAGCTTGCCACTTCAATTGAATGATATGGCCAACGATCAGGTAACATCCTTACCATTACTTATGGATAAGAAATCGTTGCTGGCGCATGTGATATTAAATCATCGTGGCAGGTTTTTTGTTCAATGAGCTAGAAAGACGTTCTCAACTCGTCAAAGACTGTTATACCAGATTTGATTCGGATGGCCTAGATTCTTTGAATAATGCAGGTTAGTTGCTCAAAAAAGCTCACCGGAAGTGATGGAAAAGACATCCGGCGAGCGAAGGTGGAGTCGGCGGGAAATGAACTAATATTCTAAGTAACTGATAAATAGATATATGGAAACTTCTGGATGAGTCTATTGAAACATTGTTGAAACAATATTTCATTGGAAAGTAAGTTGGTAGCTAACGGCTCTGTATAAACAACGTAGGGCTTTAGGAGTACTTCTCCGTCAGCCGAGCAGAAAATTTATTGAGAGCACAAAACTCTCTAAAACCCTTGTTAGCCCTATGTTTTTTTATATTATGTTGTAGCCAGTGTTTTCTATTCTTTTCTATCGTCCCAATAGTCAACTGACAGCTAAGTCGTTTTATACTGTCAAGTTCTACTATTAGTTGTTCAAAAACGATCAATGTTTTCAGGTTGTAGCTCATTTATCGGCAATCTTCAAAAGTGAAACGTTGAATAAAAGGGTTGTGCCTCTTGAACGAGCTAACTGCGGCCCCTTGCAATATTCTGAAAGATTGTACATCAGTTAAAACAACATCCAACTGATGCTTCAAGCTGTCCAAGCCTTCGAGCCTATGCTGTGGGGCAAGAAAGGCAGAAAGTTGCTTTAGCTGGTTGTCCTCGTTGGTTATGAACTCTTTGAAAGCGGGAGTTAGTTTTTGATAAGGTCCAATCGGGAGCGCTAGTAGGAACATCAGTACCAAAAACTCTCTTTCTTCCTGTGTGCTGTCATATATAAGCTCCTCATGCGCCCTAACGATTTGATAGACATTCACAAACCGCTTAACGGCTCTGGGATTATTGCCAATAACCTGTGACAGGTCTTGCATGAGTTCTATTTCCTTCTGTGTAAGAACTAGAGATTCGGGAAGATGCGAGTGCTTATCTTTAGAAATCACAATGGTAGTTTTGGTATCACTAGCAAATGGGATGTTCTTGACAGTTGCTAAATGAGATTTCCCAGGGGTTTGCTTTTCTTCACCAACGGGTTCGTCCACATTATTGTCTGTAAGGTCTTCTTTAGGTTGGCTCAGTGTTTTTAGCATAATCTTAACACTGGCATCTGACGCCTCTTTTAAGTGAAAGGGAACTTGGAATATTTTCTCAAGGTAATTGGCCGCTTCAATCACATTCAATTCTTTGGAAATTTCGTGCCCGTTCATTTGTCCAGTAAACTGGAGATGGTATTTCTTCAATAGGGCATTCTTTACCCATCTTGGATCTACGCCCACAACAACCACAAACAATGGGAATGCCATCAAAAGGTTCACCGCTTCCAACACTTCAACCACCCGATCTTCTGGGCAACGATCCAAGTCGTCTATGTACAGGATGATACGCTGTAACGGCCTCTCAAATTTTTCCCGAAACTCTTTGCCCTTATGGTTTTCTTCATTGTGTTCCAGAAAAAGAGAGCTGAGAATTTCAAAATCCTTCCTTATCAAGGAAACAATGCCAAGATATTTTTGATAATCCTCACTTCCGGCACGCTTTTCAATGAATGCATAGAGCGCCTCAGTGGCAAGCGCGTTGTTAATCCTGAAGTCAAGGTCGTTTTTAGTGAAGGTGGCTTGCTGAATTTGGTCATTAACCACCTCCAGTTCTCCTTTCGCTTGTTCAATTTGAAGTTTCAATGCCTTCTCCTCTTGCTCATTTTTGAACAATGCGTCTTTCACTTGTGTCTCGTAGTCAGTCTTGATATTCCAGAATGAAGCGATCAAGGGCTGAAGTGCCTTATAGGTGGTTTCGGCCCTTTTCCAGATTGCGCCAATAGTTACGAGAAATGATAATCCCGCCTGTGGGATCAAAAAGTTGACATCTTTCAGGAAGTCGGTAAAAGCGACAAGAAGCGCTGGAACAACAAATATTGTGACGAGTATTAGACCAAACCAAAACAGGTTCCAGCCGAGCTTATCTCGCCTGAAAAACTCCTTTAGAAAAGTGTATTTTGACTGAATTTGATTGTGGAGCGATGACGGATTGTTCCAGTATTTTTCCGGGATTACTTTTTTGAGTTGTTTCCTTGTATTAACATAGGAATCGTTGCTTTCAAGAGCATTTGTGATTTTTTGATCAATATTAAACTGCTTGTCGACATTGGCAATAATATTCTGAAAGGATCTTTCCTTTATTACCTTAATATCTGTGTCCAGCTTTCCTTTTAGAAATTTTTTTTGCTTCTCGAATTTGATTATCTGATCTTCAACAGCCTGTTTTTGCTTCTCAAGCAGGTTTATTTCCTCTTTTGTAACATTAAGCTGCTGTGAAAGTTCTTTTTCAATTTCTTTTTTCGCCTGTTTTGCCCGTGTGTCATTTGAAATGTAATCCCCCAGCCCTTCGAAGATTCGGGTTACCATTCCGGCCCAAAGATTTGCGTCCAAATAGGACCATGCATTGAAGTGAATTTGTGCAATTCCCTGACAGTAAGGGGAATCTTTTCCAAACAGGGCAAGTTCTTCGATCTTGCTTTGCAGTTTGTTCATAAAGAAACTCTTGCCTGCTCCCCATTTCCCAAACAATGCGATAGCCAAAGGTGGTTGAAAAGTTGTCGCTGCCATTACTCTGGAGAAGGCGAGTACATCTTTGCCAATATCCAGATGATCGTCTCCGCTTACACTGTCGGCAATCAGATCAGCATAGATAGATTTACCTTTGGTGTCTTCTTCTACAGGATCTAAAAGTCTTGCCTCTATGACTTTTCTTTTACCAACCGCAGTAAGTATAGTCTCCAAGTCGTTGGGCATGACTCGAGCATAAGTTTTACGGTATTTACCGAGCTGCTTGATATTGACTTCAATATCTCTAATCTTCCAATCAACAGTAAGTTCAGTTCCTGTATTCGGATTTTCTGTTACCTGCCCAACCCCCTTAATCCTCAAATAGCTTTTGCTTTTTTCAGAGTAAGTGGATTTCAGAAAGATAATGTCCCCAGCATTAGTCGAGTTAACAATGTCAATGAATTTCTCTTCATGACCATTCTCCCAAACACCTTCATCAAAAAATCTTTGCGCCTGCTCGTCACCGCTCCAAAATGATCCGGCTAAGAAAAAGCTACCCTTGTATCTCTTAAACGCGTTAACAATCCTTTCCTGATCAAAATTCTCCATGAACACTCTTCCTCTTTCATCAGGTGCAATTGAGATCAAGAAATTGGCTCCATCCAATTCGCCTTCAAAAGAATTGAGTGTTCTAATAGTAGTTGTGTAGCTATCCTCCAATGTAAGGCCTCCTTCACCTGTGCCCATTAAGGGCAGCCAAACAGTTTTACCAATTAGGTGCTGCGTTGTTTCTGAAACTGCTCTTTTCAAATTTGATTCAAGCGCATTTAGTGTTCCATCAGGTGTCCCAACTGTAACCACAAATAGGATGGGTTTACGCTGTTTGTCTTCTAATAAATGAAAGCCCTTGCTCAGATCGGCATTTCTGGGCATATCTTTGTAGGAGTACCTATATTGAGTTAACACAAACGAATTCAATTCGCCATAGTTTCCCCAATTGTCTGTTGAGACCATTGCAATATCAGCCTCATTTGGTGAAACTCCCTGGTCAATTTTATGCGAATATGTTAGTTCCTCAATGCCAATCATAACCGATTCTGCCATGGGTTTCCTTTATCCTGTTATCAATTTCCTGCGCAGATTTCATTTGTTCTTTGAGTGTTGTTGTTAGGGATTTCATTCCAGTTGTTTCTGTCGTTACTCGTTATTGTCGCTTCATATGTCGTTTTTCTTGCATTGTCTACAACGATCAGCTATGATGAGTGGGGGTTAGAAGGCACTAACCTCGCGTCTCGCAAATAGCCACGCCTTGTTTTATATTTAATACTTGTGGCGGAGATTCCAAGCCCGACTAAAATATCCTGACCGATGAAATTCCATTCATTCATAGCATATGTTATAAGCCTTTGGATTCAGAAGAGCACACTACTTCCGGAAACTTCCTTAACTCCATAATTTATTAGTACCTCCTCTATGTTTTTGATTTGTTGATTTAGTCGTTTTAATTTCTCATTAAGTAATGCATATCTAGCGCCCAGACCAGGATTCTTAGTTCCTTCAGTCATTTCATATTCAATCTCCAATTCCAATCGTTTTCGATTCTCAAGTAGATCATTATATTTTTCAATTAGTTGCTCTATAGCGTTATTTTCTTTTTCAATTGCTTTCTTAAGTTTGATGAACCACTCCTCTTCGCTGTTCGGATATGATGCCTCTATAACCGAAAGTCCTAGTGATATTTTACGAGGATCCTTCTCTTGGATTAATTCGAGGATCAATTTTGCTCTTTCTCTTGAAACCAGTTCTTGGGTGGCTCTTCTATTCAATATGGATTCCGGTCGAGTTACTATTATAAAGACAATTATTGATCCCAAAAACAATGTGATCGCTTTAATTATCTCCAAGTTTGTCTTAATGGATAAAGCTCTTCTTTCGGCCCTTAGTTTTAGAGTCTCCTCATCTTGGAGAGAGTTTGTTTTATTTTCTTCCATAAATCTTGAAGGTTACTCATAATGGCTTATAACATTATGTAAAGCGCACTGTGTGTGTTATCCACCATTTGGTTTTTCTTTATACCAGGAATTACGCAGTTATTCGGGCCGCAATCAATGGACGTAATATTCGTAAAAGCCGTAGGCAACTAGAAAAACACCTAATATGCTAAGAATGATGAAATAGTTTTTCGTGACTCTCAATAGCCCTTTACCAATGAATTCATTCACAAATTCCATTGAATTGTTGAAACCACTACGACTCTCCATATATCTTTTAAGCAAAAGCCCTTCGCTACGCCACTAAGACCGTCCACCGTATTTTTCTACACTTCCCAATTCAAGTAAATCCTCAATCTTGGCTCTTAGGGCAATTGACTCTAATTGTCTTCTGTAGTATGAATAACATCCTTGATAACCAATATAGGAGAATAATGAAATTAACATTCCTCCAATTACAAAACTTAAAACTCCTAGTTCAGTGTCTTCTAAGTCTTTATTGATTAATAAAATACCACCAATCACAGCTAGTATGGTTCCAGAGTAAAAAGCCAAAACTCTTTGATGCCCTTGCAGCTGTTCTTTGTCATCGCTATGGGCTATATCAAGTAATTTCATAAGTATATGAAACTGCTTTTCGTCCAAATGATTTTGTTTGCTCTCTTTCATTATCCCTACAATATTTTAATTTCTACTAATTATCTCCGGAGGTTGCAATCAAAACACAATGAGCTCACCGGTTCATTTTATCAATTGTTATATATAATCAAAATATTGATTTGAGAATGTTGGTTTCGGTTTTTACACTAATTGCTAATCCGAATGAGTTGTCGTCATCTCCTTTTCCTTTGATAAATACATCTTGAAACGATCCTAGTCCAATTCTCAATCCTACATCTTCTGAGCTAAGGGGATAAAAATATAACCATTGTTCCGCTCGGAATCTTTCTCTTTCGAAATCAGACATATTATTCTTATCCTCCCAATAATAGAAAAATATCGGAGAGAAACTAAAAGGTAGATTTGTTCCAGGATATGCATTAAAGCCGATAGCAGGTGTGATTGTTCTGGTATTTTCAGGTTCTGATACGATGATCTCATTCACAATACTGGTTGAGGAATTCAATAAATTGATTGCATCACTTTCTTTATTCGAAGAAGAATATCTGAACCTTCCGAATAAACCCAATTGCCACGCTCCGCTCTTTCTGGCCGTGGAATAATATCTCGTTCTTACTTCTATGGCATAGTTAGATTTCCAGTCTTTATTGGAGCTATCTTTGCTTGAGTCGGGGAAGAACTCAAATTCTTTAATACCCCATTCTAGTGTCGGTTCCAACCCCCAGAATATTGTTCTATTCTTCTGCGAAATTGCCACATCCTTCAAAGCGAATTCACCGCCAAAAAAAAGGTTGAAGTTGTCTGTGGACTTGTCAATTCTTGCTGCATTTTTATCGTCCTTATCTTGAGGAACCCTAGCGCCGAACTTTAGATTACTAAGGTCATTCGCTGTATCTAGTTTGAATTCTAAGCCAATCTCTAAAAGGTCATCACTATTGTTTGTAAACCCATTTGCATAATTGAATATTGGTTTTAGAGGAAACTCGGTTTGACCATAAGCGGTAGGAAGAATTAATAAGAAAAATGAACTAGATATTATAAGTAATTTCATGGAAGCCCTTTTTTAAAATGTATGTATTAGAATGGTCTTCAGCGGTGCCTGGTAAGTCAATTGTAAGTTTGTATTTGGGACCGGTGCCGATTCCCAATGAACTAGCATATATTTCAACGGGCTTATCTGAAATATCATTTTCATATTCCATTTTCGTGGCTTCACCATTTAGAACGATAGCCTTGTCTACTTTTACCACAAAGTAATTATGGGTACCAGAAACGGGTTCGATTATTAATTTTAGTTTTCGTGCCATAAATGCATCATATTTTATTCTATTTGATTCGCTTAGTTTTTAAGGAAGTCTGAGATTAAGATTTGAATTCTTAGACAGAGGGAATTTTGAATTGATTCAATTTGGCCCAGTCGTGAAGTGGTTGGAGATTAACACCTTTTTCAATATTCGTTATCAGTCCTTTCCAGAAGTCATTTTTTGATGCGAATATTAAATCATCTACTATCTTATTTTTTATTTCAGGAGTACTAGGCTGGTTTTTACTTACATTTTCCTTTTCTTTTAGAATGTAGGCCATAGCCCTGTTAAACTCATAAGTCTGATTTGATCCGGCCTTCTCCCTAAGTGATATGGCTGTGGTCAAATGGTCTATTGATAGATCATAATTAGGATTTTCCATGTCTTTATAAACATATCCTAATTGACCATTTAGTCGCCTCATATTATCTGCTTTCAAATCAATTAATGTTGTGTATAAAGGCACCAATTTTTTTAGTCGTGAAGGATGATCTACCCAATTATTCTGCCTGAATTCACGAGCTTTTTGAGCAATTGTACGTTTAGCTGATTTTGATAATTCCTCTAGTTTTTTTGCCATTTCCGTGGTACTCAGCTCTTCTTCTTCCCGAGTATCCTCTAGCCAGTCAAGAATTACCTGGACGTTCTCAGAGTCAAGTTCTTCTTGAACCTTCTGCTGATGTACTTCTCCTTCGATTCTTTCAGCTTTATCAGTTGCCTCCTTCGTCATTTTCAATACACGATCAGTTATGTTGTTTATGAATCTTCTCGCAGCCATTGAAGCTAAAATGGAGTATGAGATAAATAGGAGGATAAACTGGTAGCTGAAGGATAGTTTACTGTTAATTAATTCATTACCGACCATATGAAGAAAAAGCGGTACTAGGAAAGTCGCTCCTATACTGGTGAGGATATTACTTTTAAGGAGATCATTCCTTTCCTTGATATAGATCTTGGCGTTTTTGGAATCATCAAGTCCCAGTATCCATTTCTGTTGTAGGGCACTACCCTTTTCAATATAGAAATTGATGAAACCCCCAAGAATACCAGAGGCTATCATAATAACCAAATAAATCCAGAATACATTGAATTGTGATATGCAATCAACGCACGGATTATCCTGCTGTATTAAACCTAAAATGACATTCATAATATATGATATTCATGGTTCTTCGAAATCTAACTTTACCCAAATTGGCCTATGGTCGCTCATTAATCTGGTGGCTTTGCTCCAATCACTAATGAACCATTCATAGTCTTTGTCATTATCGAAAGCAACAACACCTGTATTCATACCAAATTTGATGTTGGATCCTAATTCATCATAGAGCGATTTGGACACCAATATTTGATCATAGATTGACAATTTTTTCGATGTAGTCGTGCTGTACTTGTCCTCTGGTGCTTCATCTCTAAATGGATCAAAGGATTGAACATCATTCTTAATGCCTTCCATCAGAGGGAATCTATAGGTGTCCTTGTGGTCCTCAAACATGAGTTTGTTCCATATACTTTTCCCATTTAAGAATCTATTGAGATCACCAAGAATCAAATAATTACTTGTGCCCATCTCTTTAGCCCAATTGGCGAGAGCGTCGAATTCTGCCCCTCTACCTTCTGAAGAATTACCAGTAATTTTTGTGTATAAGTGAGCATTCACGATTGACACCTCTTCATTTGCAATTTTGAACTTTGCTAATACTGGAGTTCGTTGAAAAGTTCTTTTTCCATTTCTATCAGGGTCCACATCATGCGGGAGTAATTCAATGCCATCCTCCATTAATTCAAATGGATCTCGATAAATAAAGGCTACTGTTTCGTCACCCCCACTTGACTCCTTAACATATCGCCATCGGTATTCCTTTTTTTTGTAAAAATTTGCCGATACGTTAAGTAATTCAGTAAGCCTTTTTACCTGATTTTTACCTAGATCATTTGGTTCTACTTCTTGAATCAGCAGCATATCTGGATCCATTTCATCTATTATGTTGACTAATGATATAAGTGGCCTTTTGTATTCATCAGCGTCTCCAAAATTTGCTATGTTGAAAGAGGCTACAATTACTTCTTGCCCTCGACATAAAGTGATATTACCCAATAATGTCAAAAGAAAAACGAGTTTTTTCATAATATGAGGTTGACTTGATTGCAGATTAAGTTCCAGATAAATAGTGAATAAAAAAATACCTAATTTTAGGTATTTTTTGAAAGAAGCGAATGACTCTGAAGTGGCCTATTATTGAAGTCTTAACATTATTAATAATCTTGATTCCTTAATTTTTTTCTTTCTGGGACGGGTACAGGTGATTTTGCTATTAGTTTATAATACTCCTAGTAATACATCAATATTATGAAGTGGTATTTAGAAGACTAATTTCCCATTCGACACTTTTTTTGTGTGATTAAATTCAATTCTGTGCTAACTATATTGAATGTCCAAGAAAGACCTCTCTGAAATAGATATCTGTGATAAGTACATCACGCCAGCCGTGCTTGCGGCGGGATGGGATTTGCGTTCTCAGATCGCAAGGGAGGTATCATTTACAGACGGGCGAATTATAGTGCGCGGCAAGACGCACGCCAGGGGCAAACAGAAGCGTGCAGACTATATTCTGTACTATAAACCAGGTATTCCAATAGCTATTATTGAAGCTAAGGACAATCGCCATAGCATTGGCGCGGGCATGCAGCAGGGGTTAGGATATGCTGAGATACTACAGATTCCGTTCGTGTTTTCGTCGAATGGTGATGGCTTTGTGTATCATGATAAGACCGGCTTAGAAGGCTTCACCGAGAAAGAGATACCACTTGAAGAGTTTCCCTCGCCCTCGCAACTATGGAATAAGTACCTGAGACATGTAGGTATCGATGACCCTGAAGTAGAGAAACTACTGGAGCAAGAATACTATCAGGATGAGTCAGGGAAATCGCCCAGGTACTATCAGCAGAATGCTATCAATCGAACAATAGAGAATGTCGCCAAAGGCAACAAGCGCAACTTGTTGGTAATGGCGACTGGCACTGGCAAGACATACACAGCTTTTCAGATTATTTGGAGATTGTGGAAGGCCAAGAGGGTCAAAAAGGTATTGTTCCTGGCCGATCGGAATGCACTTGTAGATCAAACCAAGAACAATGATTTCAAACCTTTGGGCAGTGAGATCATGCATAAAATCCAAAGGAGTAAGATTGATAAGGCATATCAGATCTACTTTGCACTATATCAATCGCTCACAGGTGACGAGGAAGCTAAGAACGTGTACAAGAAGTTTTCTCCAGGCTTCTTTGACCTGATCATTATTGACGAGTGCCATCGCGGTAGCGCACGCGAAGCATCAGCCTGGCATGACATCCTGACCTATTTCAGTGATGCTATACACATAGGCTTGACGGCTACACCCAAAGAGACCAAGGACATCTCTAATATCTCCTATTTTGGCGATCCTGTATATACGTACTCTCTTAAACAGGGTATCGATGACGGTTTCTTGGCTCCATACAAGGTGATTCGAATAGCCATGGATATTGATGATGGCTATCGCCCAGAGAAAGGTAAAGTGGATAAATACGGGCAGCAAATTGAAGATCGCATCTATAATACGCGAGATTTCGACAGGGCGATTGTCATCGACGATCGCACGCGCAAAGTGGCGCAAAAGATCACGGAGTTTCTCAGAGCTACGGACAGGTATAGCAAGACCATTGTGTTTTGTGTGGATATAGAGCATGCAGAAGCCATGCGTCGCGCTTTAGTAGAGCTAAATCAGGACCTGTATGCCGAGTACTCGAACTATGTGGTGAGGATAACCGGCGATAATGATGAGGGCAAGGCCGAGCTGGATCCATTTATGGATGTAGAAGAGCGATTTCCGGTGATTGCTACCACGAGTAAGATGCTTACCACCGGCGTAGATACGAAAATGGTGAAGCTGATAGTGCTGGATACCAATATCGGATCAATGACAGAGTTTAAGCAGATCATTGGGCGCGGTACGCGCATTCGCGAGGAAGATGGTAAGGTCTATTTCAACATCATGGATTTCCGTAAGGCGACCAATCTCTTTGCTGATCCTGACTTTGATGGGGATCCAGTACAGATCTATGATGTGGGTGAGGGCGATTCGCCCGTGCCACCAGACGTGGAAGAAGGTGAGGGTGACGAAAAAGAGGAAGTATCAGGGCGAGAGCAAGTAATAGCGCGCGGTGGCGGTCTAGATACAGAAGGAGATGAACCACGTAAGTACTACGTCAATGATGTACCAGTAACGGTTGTCAATGAGCGTATCCAATACTACGGTGCAGATGGCAAACTGATCACCGAGTCATTGAAGGATTATACACGCAAGAGCGTCCTGGCGGAATATGGCAGTCTTGATGATTTCCTATCGAAATGGACGTCAAGTGAAAAGAAAGAGTTGATAATCAATGAATTGGCTGAACATGGGGTGATTTGGGATGCTCTGGCAGAAGAGGTAGGTAAGGAGCTGGACCCATTCGACCTTATTTGCCATGTCGCCTATGATCAACCCGCTCTCACGCGTAAGCAACGTGCCACCGCAGTGCGCAAGGGCAACTACTTCGATAGATATTCTGATAAGGCTCGATTGATACTGGAAGGCCTTCTCGATAAGTATGAGCGGGAGAGTATTGAGACCATTGAGTCATCAGAAGTAGTAAAAGTTGCTCCATTAAGTCATTTGGGTACTCCAGTCGAGATAGTCAGAGAATTTGGGAAGAAAAAGGATTTTGAGCTTGCGATTATACGACTTGAGGAGGAATTATATAAGAGTGCGTGATGAAAAACTTAATATTAGACGTAGACTTTTATGACCAATCTGAAAAGAACCTATTTGGGAAGAATTTCCCAGAAGAGTTTCAATTATTTGAACAAAACTTGGGACAAATAAGCCTGTCCTATGAAGAATTTAGGACATATTCTCAGTTTAGACATCAAAACGCTAAGATTAGTTGCTTCAAAAGCTATTTGGATATTGAGCAGAAGGTAAATCAGCTTGCCGGCACACTTGAGTCATATTTAACCTTCGATGATATAGACAATAAACTGTATTCCAAATATTCAGACAATAATGAGATAAATGAAGTTTCTGAACAACTAGGTGTAGGGGGAATTCTTGCTTACTTAAGTAATATATATGGTTTAACACACGCCGATTGGCAAAAGATTGATATTACTGGTTACAAAGATTTTGATTTTGACAGCACCTCTATAAATGGATTCTCAAAAATACTCGTCACTGAAGCCAAAGGTACGGTTCAAACAGATAACTCCTTAAAAGGAAATGCTTCTCAGCATCGAACATCAATCAAGGAGAAAAAAAAAGATGATCATTTTAAAGAGAAATATAAATCTGTTGATTTGTTGATTGGAGGAATTACAGTCGCAGACCCAAAAAATCATTTAAAACTCTGGCTAGTAGATCCTCCAGCCTTTGGAGTGTCTAATCCCAATTTCAATAGAAAGGTACAACTCCTTAAAAGACTTATCTATTATTCGAACCTTATCAATCATATTAGTAGCCGCACCTACATTTCTCTGTCTTTGAAAAATCGGATAGAGGCTTTGAAGGCCATAATATCCATTGAACCACTTGATGGCCTTCTACTTATTAACGGTAGAGGTCAAAAACTCTCTTTGTCAGAGACTTTTGTAAACTCGCATTCACACATTGGTAGGTCGATTATCGGCAGGGTAACACTACTATCGGAGAATAGGGCAGTTTTTATGGGTTTAGAGGATGACTATTTTGCAAAACTGATTGAACAAAATTTTGATAAGGTGCTTTCCATGAAATCAGTGCCTCGCTCCTTTAATACAACGATTAATTGTTTTCTTCCCCTAAACAAAGCATCTGATAAATTTACTTCAGGCAAATACACGGAATTGGGTAAGAGAATATTTTTCTTGGCTGATAATGTTGAAGTTGTTTGTACCTCCTCGGGTTTTCATTATGGAATCATTAATTCGAGTAATGTAAGAAGATGACCAACATCACCACCACCATAAAATCCATACGAGACATCATGCGCCAGGATGCTGGGGTAGACGGGGATGCGCAGCGAATCTCGCAGATGGTGTGGATGATCTTCCTGAAGATCTTCTCCGATATGGAAGAGGAGTGGGACATCACTTTGGATAATTATGATTCACCGATTCCGGATAAATGTAAATGGGGTGCCTGGGCGGATGATGAAGAAGGGATCACAGGTGATGAGCTCAAGAACTTTGTGGATAATGAGCTCTTCCCAACACTAAAAGAATTAAGCGTCACACCCAAAACTTCACCCCAAGGCTGGATCATCAAATCAGTATTTGAGGACTCCTATAACTACATGAAGTCCGGTACCCTGATTCGGCAGGTGATCAATAAGGTGAATGACATTGACTTCAACAATCAAAGTGAGCGGCACCTATTCAATGACATCTATGAGACCATTCTGAAGGAACTCCAAAGTGCTGGTTCTTCCGGTGAATACTATACCCCCAGGGCCGTGACGCAGTTCATGACGGATATGGTGAACCCCCAGATTGGTGAAAAGGTGCTAGATCCTGCTTGTGGTACTGGAGGATTCCTAACCTGTGCCATTGAGCATGTGAGAAAGCAG
The DNA here is from genome assembly GCA_002435755.1 of Flammeovirgaceae bacterium UBA6059. Classification (GTDB taxonomy): domain Bacteria; phylum Bacteroidota; class Bacteroidia; order Cytophagales; family Cyclobacteriaceae; genus UBA6059. The sequence goes on along the minus strand of DIYH01000027.1, from coordinate 83,364 downwards.
GTGAAAAACCCCTCCGAGCTGGTGAAGATGCGGGATATGTTCGTAGGGGTAGAGAAGAAACCCATGCCCCATATGCTGGCTACTACCAACCTGATGCTGCACGGACTGGATGTGCCGGTGGTGAAGCGAGACAACTACCTGACCCGACCTTATACCGACTGGGGTTCTAAAGACCGAGTGGACGTGGTGCTTTCCAATCCCCCTTTTGGAGGCACGGAAGAGGACGGTACCGAAACCAACTTCCCGCAAAAGTTTAGAACCAAAGAGACAGCCGATCTCTTCCTTGCGTTGATCATTCGATTGCTCAAAGAGGGCGGACGAACTGCAGTAGTGCTTCCAGACGGCACCTTGTTTGGTGAGGGGGTAAAAACCCGTATCAAAGAAGACCTGACCACCAAATGCAACCTGCACACCATTGTGCGGCTACCTAATGGTGTATTCAACCCTTATACAAGTATCAAGACCAACTTGCTGTTCTTCACAAAAGGGAAGCCGACAGAAGAGACTTGGTATTATGAGCATCCTTATCCTGCAGGGGTGAAAAGCTACAACAAAACCAAGCCGATTCATATCAGTGAGTTTGATCAGGAGAAGGTGTGGTGGACGGAAAGGGTAGAAAGCGAATTAGCGTGGCGCGTGCCCTTTGAGGAAATCGAGAACAGAGACTTCAACTTGGACATCAAGAATCCGTACAGCGAAGAGGCCAGCTTGGGAGATCCAAAAGAACTGCTTACTCAGTATCAAGCTGCACAAGCAGACCTGCTCAAGGTGCAAGAGCAGATCAAGTCAGTACTCAATGATGCATTGAATTAATGGGAAATGAAGCCGCCATTCCGAGCAGTGGCCAGACGGCTAGTCCGAAGGAATCTCTTGAAGGTAGAGATAATCTTATGCTTCTAGAGTACTTCCCTGAACTCACCCGACACCCCTTCAATGCTGAAAAAGTGATGGACTTGGTGCTGCAGCTGGCTGTTCAAGGAAAACTCACCAAAAAGTGGAGAGAAGATAATCCTGAGGTAGAACCAGCTTCAGTATTGCTTGAGAAGATCAAGGAGGAGAAAGAAAAATTAGTCGCTGAGAAGAAGGTCAGGAAGGAGAAACAGTTAGCATCTGTCTCAGAAGAGGAGATACCATATGTTGTGCCGTATAGCTGGGAATGGGTTAGACTAGGTATGATTGGAAATATCTTTAATGGGAACAGTATCTCTGCGTCTATAAAGGCCTCAAAATATGAGGGATTGAAAGATGGATATCCATTTATTGCTACAAAAGATGTGGGGTATGGTTTTGAACAGATTGATGAAGAAAATGGAGTTAGAATACCGTTTCAAGAATCAAAATTCAAAATTGCTAGGAAGAACACAGTCCTAATTTGCTCAGAGGGAGGGTCATCTGGGAAAAAAATGGGACTTTGTACTCAAGATATTTGCTTTGGAAATAAACTCTATGCGATTGAGCAATATGGGGATATTGAATCCAAGTATATACTAGGGTTCTATTATACTTCAATTTTCTACAATCTATTTTCTGAGAAAATGACTGGATTAATTGGAGGAATTTCTATGTCTAAGTTTAAGGATATTCCATTTCCCCTCCCGCCCCTAAAAGAACAAAAAGAAATCGTTCAGATCGTAGATCAGCTGAAGGTAGAAATAGATAAACTCAATCGCTTATCCAATGAGCGACTAGAGAAGAAGCATCAGTTTGTGGTTTCTTCCATGCATCATCTCACTGAGTCAGGAGATGCTGAGCATTGGAACTTGTTGCAAGATCACTTCACAGACACCATCGACGAACTCGATAATGTCAAAAAACTCCGAGAAACTATCCTTCAGCTTGCTGTACAAGGCAAACTCACACAAAAGTGGCGTAATGAGCACCCTGAGGCACTCGAAGGGTGCAAGTCAGCATCAGCCCTACTCAAACACATCCAGGAAGAGAAGGAAAAGCTAATCGCCGAAAAGAAGATCAAGAAAGAGAAGCCTTTGCTTCCTATTTCACAAGAGGAGATTCCTTACGCATTGCCTGGAGGATGGGAGTGGTTTCGTGTGTCCCAATTAACTAGGCCAGGTGCGCTTATAACCTATGGTATTTTGAAGCCCGTATGGGTAGAGGATGGTGTGCCCACAGTGAGGATAAAGGACATGAAAAATGGTGAAATTGACGCATCAGAAATTGCAATGTGCCAAGAGGATCGAGCATTAAAGTTTTTGAAAACTGAATTAAAAGAAGGGGATATTCTTATCGCTAAGGATGGTGGTACATTGGGTAAAACTGCTTTTGTGCCTAAGGCACTTGAAGGAGGTAATATTACTCAGCATGTTCTAAGGTTTTCGGTTCATTATGAGATTAACAAGAGATTTGTCCGCTTTAATATTGATTCTCCATTGGGACAGCAATTTATGACTGGCGAGACTAAAGGTGTTGCTCTTCCTGGTGTTAACGTCGGGGATTTTCGAAATATGCTCATAGGTATTCCTCCCGCTGTTGAACAAAACGCCATTGTCCAGCAAGTAGATCACCTTATGTCTCTATGTGATACCCTAGAGTCACACATCCACACTCGCAATGAAACGGCAGAAAAACTCATGAAAGCGGTGGTGGAGGAGGTTTTGGAAAAAAATGAAAATGATTTATTACCACAGAGTAACTATTTAAAAGCATCAAATGGGTTATCTGAAAACTAGAATAATGAAAATTACGGAAGATCAATTTGCAGGCATTCAACAAGCATATTTTGGGGCTATCATAAAATGGAAAGGTGGTTCTAAGGAGCTGTTCTTAAATATTGATAATGTAACCAGTATTATGCTGAAAAAAGAACAAAATGTACTGGCAATAAGCATTAATGGAGCAGAAGACTTAATAATCGAGACAAAAAAGTGCATTAAAGTGTACCAAGACTTCTTGAAGATTTATCAAGATTTCAAAACGAAATTCAAACCTGATATATGTAGAGCAACGCCGTGCAACTATTCATGATTATCTATACTAGACAATATGCTGGTAATTCGTGTAGATCATTTCAACCAATGTCCAAATAGGAAAGTGCTCATGAATGCTGTGGTGGTAGAGGTATCGGTGAAAGAGATTGAGGTGTAAATGCTCGGTGATATTCAGATAATAGAATTGTTAGATGAAACGCAAGATGCCTTACTTGATGCTGAAAGGAGGTTATTTTCACTTTCAAAGGATTGGTTGAGTTTGTTTCCCCTGAGTACTGCCTTGTACGCTATCTATGATAGTGGTGTACTGGTCTACATAGGAGAAACCGGAAACATTAGAAAACGCATGAGCGACTTGACAAGAACGGTTAATCACTCTTTTCGAAGATCTCTAGGCTATCGACTTTTTGGGTATCGAGCTACTAGTAGAACTAAGTTCAAGCCTGTTGATGAGATGGCACTTAACGTATACTTTGAGAAGAACATTACAATAGGCTTTTTGGAGCTTTCATTTGGGAGGTTAGAAGTGGAGGAGTATATAGTTGATAAGTTTCAAGATCAATTGATGAATAAAAAGACTAAAAGGATTTGAATGGATGCAAAAATAGTATGTGGTCGAATCATTCAGGAATTCATTCGAAAAGGTTATTCCCATGTTGATGGCTACAATAAATTCACTTATTTAAAGCATAATGGGAGTTCAGTAATTGTTGGCCGAGAAGAAGGAAAACACACTAGGATTGACTTCAATAAAATACTATTAGTCGTAGAAGGATTCCAAGAAAATCCTGACGACTATGACCTAGGGCCAAGTAAAACCAGAGATTATGGTTTAACTCATGTTAATAGTCCAGTATGGTCTCTGATGCATCTATTGCCGAAAGAGGAGTACGCTCTTTAATAATTATCGAAATAGATCAAGGCTGGGATAAAAGTGATATGTTGTTTGTCATAGGAACACCTTTATATTCTTTTTTAAATTAATCAAGTCGATGCATCCGCACACTCCCTAAAACAGCAGCAAGGTCGTGAAGACTATAGGGGCGGAGGGTTTAAATTGATATGGCAGTCAGAGTAAAAGTCGAGTTGGATTTATCCATGCAGGAAGCCGGAAACTTAATGCGTCAAGTACTAAAGTATCTGGACACAGATAAGATAGATGAAGACGATCAAAAAGAATTTCGGTTGGATTTTTTCAACTCATTAATTAGTCAACCAATCGATGATAAAGTTATTCTAGACATTAGCCAGAGCACAAGTAAACTCAATGAAGCTATTCAAAATGCAAGTAAGTCATATCCATCTTTAAGAGAGATTGCTCCAATTCTTAATCATATTCATCCGCATTTTGCCGAATTTCTCGTGTTCATAAAATCTTCACAGCTACTTTCATTCCCGAATGAACATGTACTGAGATATATTGGTAAAGTTTCTAGTGCATTCAGATCCTGGATGGAGCTTTCCAAAACTTTTATTGAGGATGATAATCCTGAATATGCATATTTCAAATCTGCGTATCATTCTATTGGTATAAACTCAGAGAGCTTCGAAGGTTTGGATTTTGATAAAATTGAGCGTCATCAATTTGATGTTTTTGTCTTTAGTTGGTTTGCTCTTAGAAATCTTTACAGATCAAGGAGTAGTTACCGAGGCGATCTAGACTATATCTGTGTTGTTATTCATGAGATATACTTCAATGTGGGTCTACTGATTCCGCAGCAAAGAAAAGGGCGATTATATCTGACAGGGGCACTAGCAAGATCATTAAGACTTACTAAGAGGACAGATACCAAGGAGATCCTTGAATTTGATGAAGTTTATGATTCCAAAAGTTCTTTCAAATTAGATTATGACAATACAGAGCGACGAGTACGAGAGTATCTCGAGAAACCGTCAAAGGACAGCTCACTTTATCAACTGCTTCAATCTCACTTTGGTGATTGGGAGAAAGCCTATAACCAGATTGTAGAAAACATTGTAAAGATTCGAAACAAGGCAGAATAATCTTAATATTCTGCCCAGGCAGTTTAAGTCAAATAATCTGCACAGAATTCGGAAAATTTGTACTTTTTATTTGATGCCATGTTAAACACAATTGAATTAATATGGCTCAAAATAAGTCCATTAGAAAAACGGGAGAGCACCAGACATTTGTTCTGATTCCCCAAGAGAGCTTCGAAGAGTTTACTTCGATTCAGCAACGCATACTTGACTATCTCAATGGGAACGTAAGCAATCACGAACCTGGCATTGGGGATTATATCTCCAAGGAAGAGGCCAAGCGAATTACTGGTAAGGGTGATACGACCCTCTGGCACCTGCGACGCACAGGCAAGATCAAAGCGGCTAAGATGGGAGCCGAAGTATTCTACTCTCGTCAGTCCATTCTCGACTATCTCAACAAAAACCTGAAGTAATGAGAAAGGAAGATATCTTGGATAAGACCTCCCAAGGATTGGAGGTCTTCCGTCGCTACGTACCAGGTAATTGGAAGATAGGCAAGGCATTTTCAAGTCCATTGCGTGAGGATAAGCACCCCTCATTCTCAGTATTTAGAGATGATCACAGAATCTACAGGTATAAAGATCACGGTACTGGTATAACAGGAAACGCCATCGACTTTGTCATGCTCATGTTCAGCCTGGATTTCGTGTCTGCATGCGAGAAGATCTGTTCTGATTTTGGTTTGGTGGATAACCTGCCTCTTCCACGGTCCAAAACACAAAGTCAAGGATCACCGAAGACAAAACGATTTGAGCCATTCGAACTAGCATTTTGGGAAAAGTATGGAATTTCAAGCGAACTGCTAGAGAGATATGGAGTAAGCGCACTGCTCGGTAGTACACAAAGAGAGCCGAAGTTCGTATTTAGGTATGGTAACGGTGTAAAGCTTTATCAACCTTTTTCGCAGACGCGTTTTCTTCATTATGACCGAGAAGAGGACTTTGTGTTTGGGATGGAGCAACTTCCTGATAAGGGTCTCTACCTTTTTATTACGGGAGGAGAAAAAGACGTACTCACATTATCGGCCCATGGATATTATGCCATCTGCTTGAACTCTGAAACAGCATCAATCACTGAAGAGCTAGTCTCAGAATACCGAAAGCGATTTCAGTACGTCATGATATGCTACGATATGGATGCCACAGGGATTAAGATGTCTACAAAGGCAGCAAAGCAAAATGACCAACTAATCAGGATTGAGTTGCCGCTAGACGGGTTAAAGGGAGCTAAAGATGTGAGCGATTTCTTTCATATCGGTCATAGCAAAAAGGAGTTTGATGATATCATAAAGGCATCAGTACACAAGCACTTTACAGCGCTACTCAAAGAAGTATCTCAGAATAGGTTTGATTACAATCGCGAAATAATAGAGCCTACGCCTGTCTGTTCTATTGAGGGGAATAAGATATTATCGCTCGGCAATGTGATTGTTGTAGCGGGTAAGCCTAAAGCAGGGAAGAGCGCTGCTTGTCAATCGGTATTATCTGGCAGTATTGCTACGGATAGTGACAAACACAATGATTGCTTTTTGGGTATAGACACTGTACACGTACCTACCGGCAAAATGGTGCTTCACTTTGATACGGAGCAAAGCCTGGCAGATTATTCAAAGAAGTTGAAATCGGCTTTGTGGCTTGCAGGCTATAACGACAATGCAGCTCAGCTTGAATCCTATCACCTGCTTGAGTACAGCCCATGGGAGAGATTAAGGTATATTGAGCACTTGATAGACTATCATGCTTTAGTTTCGGATGGCGTCTATTTGGTGATTATAGACGGTGTAGCCGATCTGGTAAAATCCGTTAACGATGAAGAAGCATGCAATGAAGTCGTGAATACACTGCATCGAGTTGCTACTGAGCACAATGCAGCGGTGCTGGTGGTGCTGCACCTCAACCCGGACGGTGGTAAAACACGAGGGCATTTGGGATCGCAACTAGATCGCAAGGCCGAGTCAGTACTCAACATTGAGCGCGAGGGCGAGATATGTGTAATCAACCCCAAGTTGTGTCGCAACGCCAACGTCACGTCCATGCCGCTACAGCAGTTTTACTGGAATGATGACTTGAAGCGGTTTGTGTATGACGGTGCAAAGTCTGTATTCAATGCCAAGGATAAGAAGATCGCTGAGTATGAGGATCTGTTGCTCGAGTTAAAAGCGCAAGAGGTTCTATATGATCGCTCAGTGCTGAGGACACTCATATCAGAGCGCCTTGGAAAAAGCAGAACTACAGGATATGATATCATCAACTTTATGATATCCAATCAATTGTTGGATGAGCTTCCTGACGGAAGACTCAAAATATTGTAGCCATGAATATGACTGTTCGTCCGTCCAGATAGCTATATAGCTGCGGACGGACGGACGTTATATGATTCGATCAGTTCCCTTACTCCCCTTGATCCATTGATGGCCCTTTTCGTCATTTTCGCATAAACCATAGTCTCTCTGATATTGGCATGATTCAACCAGACCTGTACCTTGTCCAAGGTGATGCCGTTCTCCAGGAGTATTGTCGTAGCACAAGTATGTCTGGCCACATGGTGAGACACTACTTTATCTTGTATGTTGGCTAGGTCAGCAATGATTTTGAGCTTTGTGTTTACTTTCTGATTGGAGTGTTTCGGCAGGACGAACCCAAAAGATCGCTCGGGCGTATTGGCATATTTTTCCACGATTTCTATAGCTGGTTTCAACAGAGGTAGTTTAGAGTGTTTGTGTGTCTTTTGCTCCACATGCGTGAAATACCATTGCCCCTTCTCTATACTGATATTCTTCATCTGTAGTTTTTGTGCATCGCTAAACCGCATCCCCGTGTATACCGAGAATAGGAAATAATCTCTGACCTTTTCCAGGCTCTTGTTTCCTCCGAGTGAGCAGGTTGAGAAAGCATCAAGCTCTTCCTGTGTAAGAAAGGTCCTTTCACTTTCGATGAATTTCACCCTGAAGTGATCGTAGGGGTTGCTGGCAATCAGTTCGTGCTTGCGTAAGTAATGTAGGTAGGTTCTAAACCGCGAGTGATGTTTGTGTATGGTATTGTGTTTGAGTGGTTCTCCTTGAGGATTTTTTTGATGTGACAAAAACTCATCATAAGCCTCAATCATCGATAGGTCGACCCTACGCACATTGATATCACTTCCATAGGTGGTCTTGATGAAGTTGCAGACATTATTGTATGTCTTGTTGTAAGTACGAAGCGATTGTTGAGCAACTAGAGAACCTTCCGTGATATATTTTAGATATATCTGGTATCGTTCGAGGAGCATGACATCCAGCGAGTCTTTGCCAAGGTAGATGTCCTTAATGGACTTAGCTGATATCGACTTTTCCTCATAGGTGAGGCGCTGTACTATCTTTCGTAGTTCGCTCTCGATACTAACGAGCTCTGTGTTCATTATGGCATCCTTCTTATACCGTTCTTTGTCAGGATCCCACTGCTTAGCAGAGGCATAGTACTTGGTGGCAAACTCCGCCTTCTTACGATCATAGATCATGCGTACGAATAGCTGGGATCGATCCCCTTTGGTGCGGGTTGGGTGGGCATAAATCTTGATAGATAGACCTTTACTCATGTTGAAACAATTTTGTGTGTTGAAGCATTATTGAAACAAATGTGCAAGAATGCCGATGAGCAACCAAATTGTTGGAACATAAAAAATCCCCTTTAAACCTAATTAAAGGGGATTAAATAAGGTTGAAGAACCTCTTAGTGGAGTCGGCGGGATTCGAACCCGCGTCCAGATAAGGGAATCATGTACCGTCTACATGCTTAGTTGCTTTTTAGATCTCGCAGGCAAGCTGACAAACAACAGCCCACTTTACCTACCAGTCACTAAGATCTCACTGCTACTTAGTAACCTCGCAGCAGCCAGTCCTAAATGTCGACACCCCGTGATCCTGCTTATAGGACGGAAACCTGGCGGGATGTGGCTGGGGGAACCGGTGTGGTTCGACCCTAATTAATTCCTACTAAACTTCAGAATTAGGCAGCCATGGCGTAATTAGATTCGCCAATTAAAATACAAGTGTATTGGTCGAGGGTGTACACTCACCACCCTGCATGCAAGCCCATCATTCACACTTACTGTCAATTCCAGTCGACCCCATGTTTCAAAGAACGTCGTGCAAAGCTAACGCAAATTGAGTGGCTAAGGATGCATTGGTTGCTCCGATTGTATTGAAGTTACTTATTCGATGGCCTACCGGAACCAAGCTTTTCTAGTACGGATTGCTTATAAGTTCTACTGATCGGGAGCTCTTGGTTATTTAATACTACTTGTTCACGGTTAAAGCTTTTGACCTTTTGCCGATTGATGATATACGAGCGATGGATTCTGAGAAATCGCCTGGGAAGCCTGTTTTCAAGATGGCTTATCTTTTCCTTGGTAATGAGTTCCCTATCGGAAATATGGACTTTTACATAATCACCCAGGCTCTCAATAAAATCAATATCATCGGAGTTGACCGAATGGTTTTTTCGGTCAGCCCGGATCTCAATTTTGGCATTCTGGTGGACTGATAGTTCTTGCTGAAGCTCGTTGAGTGCTATCTGGTTGGATTGGTTTTTTCTGGTAAGAATGAAAAAAGAATAAGCAAAAACGCCGAAATACAGAATAAAGCCCATCAGGAGCACATCAAAGACGAGAGGATTTAGTGGTGCAGTACTGTAGTTGGCTAGATAGATGAATGCAAATAGTACTACAAATACAGTGAGATAAAGCGAACCAACTATGGTGTACAGTGTATACAGGGTGAATCTGAAATATCGCCGTGTGCCAAGGTATCGTGGAACCAAAAAATTGTTAAAGAAATAGGCAGTAACCAGGATGATAGGAAGCAGCAGGCTCACAAAGTAGAATGCCTCTATGTAGCTTGACCATTTTTGCCCGAACAGTAGCGTGAGCAGAATACTCATGATACTCCAAAACATGATCTGGGATTTTAGCTTCATTGAGGTTCTGGTGATTGAGATTTTTGTCAAATCTGCTTATTATCTTCCGGATCACATGAGATTATCGATGAATGACCATCCTAGCGACGGATTCTACCATCTGCATGGTGAGCCAGACCGCTAGTTTTGGTTCTGTGTTTCATTTAAATCTCGAAAACTATGTTTGAACTGTTTTACATGGGAGGCCCATTGTTTATGGGTATTATTTCATTGATCGGTGTTGCGATGCTGGCTGTGGCTGCTTACAATGGCCTGCAGGTGTTAAAGTCGCAAACTACAGATGCCACCTATCGGAAAATCCGATACGTTCGTGAAATCGGATTGTTTGCCTTAGTCGTGGGTATGCTGGGGACCTTAATTGGCCTCTACTCGGCGTTTGTATATATAGAGCAGGAAGGAGGTGTCTCTTCCGGCATGATGGCTGGTGGTCTTAAAGTTGCGATGATAACAACGCTTTACGGAATGGTGATCTTTATTATTTCTTACCTGATCTGGTTAGGTCTTAGCTGGAAGCTGAAGCAGCCCAATTAGCTTGAAATGCTTACCGGCTAGAGATACTGGGGGTTGTGACTTAGCATGAATACCGCATTACAGCTGGTCATACCATTTTTCACACTCGTACAGAAGCCTGAATGTGCATATTATCGTGGAGCAGGTTATCAAGAATGATCAGTTGTGTGTAAGCAGCTTCTTATTTCCTGATAACACTCAATGTCCTAATTCACTAGCTCAATATACGACTGGCACAGTGATCAATAAAAACTTAGCCTTATATTGATTGATATTTATGGAGAATACTTAGACGGATTCTTCAAGAAACAATGATGTCATGAGATTCTTCAAAAAATACCTTTTCTGGATGATTTACGGACTGTTTTTTCTGGCTGTGATTTCTACGACCACAGATGAGCACTGGCTTGTAAGTAACCATCCATACGGCTGGGGTAAGACTGCAGTTTGGTTGGCTTGGCTTGCTTTCTTCTCTTATACTTTTTATTGCAGTGAGAAGGAGAACTTTATCAGGAGCCTCAAAAAAATGTATCCATTTCATTGGTTTAGACAGATTGGAATAGATCTGGGTATTGGTCTTATCCTCTTTGGCGGTATTGTTTGGCTCAACTCGGGTTCTTTCCTTTTGTTTCTCCTGTGGCTTATCCCGTTTACCCTTTTCGGCAACCTGGCCAGTCTGGTTTATCTGGCGGCCAACTATGACAGTATTTTGTCGCATCTACTGTAGTCGACGGATGGAATTAACTCCAGAAAAATACCAAACTCCCTGAGGCTTATTGATCAATCTCGACTTTAGTCAATCCTTGATAGCAACTGCTCAGTAGTTAACACAGTGGCAAACTCTTCATTGAGACTCGCCAACTCTGTCTGGTGAACAGTCTCTGAGGGTATAATTGATCCATTAAGCGCCTTCCTGTCAAAAGTGGCCGTAGCATCACTAATAAGATAGGTCTTGAAATCAAGATTACTCGCCATTCTTGTGCTGGTGGAGATGCAGTGATTCGTAGTGAGACCGACTATCACTACGGTATCGATACCCGCTTTCCGTAAGTCTTCCTTGAGAGAGGTTCCTATGAAGGCGCTATTTACATCTTTAGTATAGCTGGGCTCTCCGGATGATGGTCCAAAACCGCCTTTGACGGCAAAGCCGGGCTTGGAGGGATGAAGAGGTGAATCAGGGTTTCTGGAACTATGATGGACGTGAAAAACAGACAAGCCGAGTTCTCGCCATCGTTGAAGAATAGCCGCCATATTCTTTTCAGCATTCGGATTGTTGCGATTACCTCCGTAGAATTCATGATCATCCAATCCTTTTTGAATGTCGATGAGGAGTAGAGCGGTATTATTAGAAATTTCAGACATTACCAATTGTCAAGTAATAACTAGCCGCCAATGGTGGCCATAGATTCAGAAACCGGATTGTTCTTCCTGTCATTTTCGGCTTCAAATCCATCTTTGAAACGATTAGAAAGTATTTTTTGCAAATGATCAGTCAATTGGTGGTCAGAAGCACCCGACCTTATGATGTCCCTAAGACTAGTGCCTCCGCCTTCATATAGGCAGGTTTTGAGCGTACCTTGAGGTGTGACCCGTATTCTGTTACAGGTGCCGCAGAAGGTACGAGTGTAGGCGGCAATAATGCCAAAGTCACCTTTGAAGCCCTTGATCTTGTAGTTTCTGCTTGTCGAGCTCGGTGGATCCGGAAGTTTTTCCACTTCAGGAAACTCTGCCTTCACATGATCCAGGATTTTCTTCATTGGCCAGAAAGTCGTATTACCCTGACCTTCGGTACCGTTGAAGGGCATCTCCTCAATAAATCTTACACTCACATTATGATCGCGTGTCAGCAACACCATAGGATAGATATCTTCAATGTTGCGACCTTCCATTACCACCATATTGATCTTGACGTTGATGTCAGTGTCAAGCAGTTGGTGGAAGGTTTCCATGACATTGTCAAACTCATTGCGGCGGGTGATCTCGAAGAATCGATCCTTATCAAGACTGTCAAGGCTAAGATTGACAGCCCTGATACCAATGGCCTGAAGTCGATCAATGTATTGGCCGGTAGTAGTGCCATTGGTGGTGATGTTGATGTGATCAATTCCCGGTAGGGTAGCAATGGACTCGAGAAACTCCATAATGCCTCTTCGTACAAATGGCTCGCCACCGGTAATGCGCACTTTGTTGATACCTTGCTCTGCAAAAACCCTGAGCATGCGCTCCATCTCCTCGAAAGTCAGCAGGTCCTCACGGTTCATGTACTTGATGCCAGACTCAGGCATGCAATAAAAACAACGTAGGTTACATCTGTCAGTGACGGCCAGACGAACATAGTTTATTTTCCTGCCATGATTGTCGTAGAACATTTTTGGGTCAGTCTAGATCGCTAAAACAGCTAAGAATAAAAAATCATTCAACACTAAGCTAAACTAGCAAAGAGTAATGAATGTTAAGGCACAGATCATGCTCTGTTCAGCGCTTACAAAAGTTCGATGCGCTTGAGTAGTGCTTTTTTATAAGACTCACCTATCGGAATGATCTCACCATTAACTTCAATGCTGAGCTGTTCTATATTCTGTATGTTATTGATATTCACTATGTAAGAGCGGTGTGTTCTGACAAATTCAGAGGTCAGTTTTTCGACAATAGCGCTCATTTTGTACTTTACGGTGTAAGTTTTTTGTGCTGTGATCAACTGTACATAGTCTCCAAGTGCTTTGATGTAGAAAATATCTGCTTTGTCCAGATTGATGATCGTTGAGTCTACCTTCAAAAAGAGCTTCTTCGAATCCTTTTTGTTCTCGGTATTTACCGCTTTACGGGCTTTTTCTACACTTTTTAGAAACCTGGCGTAGTTGTCAATCGGTTTGACAAGGTAATCTGCAACATCCAGCTCGAATGCTTCGGCGGCATAATCCGGAGATCCGCTAACAATGACAATGGCCGGGTCGTAGGGGAGGTTACGGATGATTTCGGGACCACTCAACTTTGGCATCTCAACGTCAATAAATATAACGTCGGGATGTTCCTCTATGATTGCGGTAACACCCTTCTCCGCATCGTCATAAGCCCCTAACAGTGCAAGCTTCTCTGTCTTATTGATCAGTGCCTGCAACATAGTGATTGACATTGGGTCATCGTCAATCACGACGCAATTTAAAATCTTCAAAACTTTTCCTTTTCTGCTTAGCTGATAGCTAAATATACAAGTAGCCAAGCTTAAGTTAAGGGAATCACTTAAAAACTATAGGAAAAAATCTTATACATGAAAAAATAACAATAGGGACGGCACCAAAAACGGTGACCGTCCCTCAACCAGCTATGGAAAGCTTTTAGATGCTTTTGCCAACAAGTATTTTATTCCGTAGCGGCATATTCAGGTCTTTTGAGAACAGTTTTTCGGTTCTTCCCCTGTTTGCGATCGCGCATTGGGTAAGACTTCATTTCACCATCGATAAGCACCCTCATGATCATCTGACCAGCTACAGTGTCAAATTCGAGAACTTGATTGCCTGGCTGGTCATTGAAGTGAGCATATTTTTTGTCTTTGGACCATTTTTCAGTGCTGGCATCCCATTTTGCATAGTATATAAAACTGGGCTTTCCAGGATGCTTACGGTCTTTGATGTGGAAGAATACTGTCTTATGATCCGGGGTATATACCTTGTGTATCCTCGTGTAGCGTACTCCGATTTTTTGCGGGAAGATCAGTTTTCTAATATCGAATTCTTCATGATCGGCTTTCTTCTTGAAAACAAAAGAAACAAAACCCTCTACAGGAAAGAGCATTAACGCTAATATCAGGTTTGTCACCACCTGGAAAATTGGGATCTCTCCTGATATCTCGTCAAGGTAGGGCTCGAACCGTGTATGGATCGATTCGAAAAATATAAAGAGACTGACGTATATCAATAATCGTGCAATCAACTTGTTCTCAACCTTGGATAAAAATTTGAATGTTAGGATAACAACCAGGGTTACGATCAACATTTCAAAAATCAGAAACCACCATTTGTTCCAGTAGGGTAGATCTACTTCAAAAGATACTTCTGAGATATTGGGTTGCCAGTAGTCGTCATGGTCTGACTCCATGATCTGGAATGTGTATTTTCCCGGATCCAGGTTGGTATAAGTTGCCAGGTTAGCTTTTGAAGTGGGTGACCAGTCTCTATCGTATCCCTTTAACTTGTATTTGTAGAAGATGGCATCAGGGTTTTTTAAGTTGATGGAAACAAAGTCAAATGTGACATGATTCTGATCAAATGGCAGCAGAATGTCTGATGGTAGTATGTTGTCAATAAAATCTGTCTGAGCATACTGCGTAAGTTCTACCGGCTTGTAGTACAGTCGGATATCGGTAATGTGCGTATTGCGGGTACGCATCTCATGATGTAAATGTGGTAGAACGATCTTAGTGACCCCATAGGGATTACCTACCCATATATTGCCTTCCTGGTCCTTGCTGATGGCATTGATCAAAGACTCAGTCTCACCAAGATCTTCAGGATGGTAAAAGGTTCTGATGATGTCATAATCTGCCTGAATAAGGCTGACACCTTTGCGATGGCCCACCCAAGCCTCACCACTATCATCAATAATAATACTGTTGGCAAAATCTGACAGAAGCCCATCTGCCTTGCCATATCTTACGAATTCTTCACCGTCATATTTGAATACTCCCTGACCAGCCGTAGCAATCCAAATATCATTGTTATCATCTTCAATTATGCTGTTAATGTCGTACGAAGGGAAGTTGTCGTCCTTCGTCAGATACCTGATGTGATCAGAGGTCCGATCAAGATAAGCTAAACCTGCTCCATAAGCGCCGAACCAGATATTGCCTTCATCATCCGGATGAATTGCGAATATCTCGTTGTGGTAGAACTGTGTGGTAGTATTCCACTCATTGAGTGGCTGCCACTGCGTGTTGTACTCCACTACACCCATACCCGAAAATGAGACGAACACAGTGTTTGCACCATTGACCATCGTACGGATAGTGTAGTCCATTGACTGCCCAGCCTTGTTCGTTAGCAGTATCGGCTCACGTCTTGCTTCGTTATAGCTAAAAAGGCCTTGGTCTTCTACTGCAACAAGTAGTCGGTCATGGAGAGATAAAATGGCTGAGATGTTCCAGCCGTCAAAGGCTGTAACCGATTCCCAATTGAGACTGTCCTTATAAGGCTTGTTATATCCAACGATCAGTCCATTGTCCGTAGCTACATAGCGCTTGTTATGATGTACAGTAATGGCCCTGGTTCTGTTTAGATCAAAACGCTCGGAGAAAGAATAATGATGGAAGTCAGCTCTATTGAGTTGGATCAATCCTTTGCCAAATGTGCCCACCCATACTTCATCTTCCCTATCGGAATAGAGATAGTTGATCTCGTTGCTTTCCAGGCCATTGCTTTTGGAGAAATGCGTCACCTTATAGGTGTTCTCTTCGAATATTACTTCATAGAGGCCGTTATTGGCTGTGCCCAACCATAAATTTCCTCGCTTGTCAGATGTGATTGTATTGACAACCAGTCTATTGAACTCAAGGAAAGGCCTGTAACCTGAGCCCTCGACTTTGGTCGAATACAGACCCTCATCTGTTCCTACCCATATTCTTTTTGTAAAGTTATCTTGATAGACTGATTTGCAGTTGATGTACTCCAAGTCCTCCACTATATGATTTAAAGTGATTTTGCCTTCAGGGTCTATATTGTAAATGAAGAGTCCGTCACTGGTAGCGACGTAGAGTTGGTCATTGATTTGCGCCAGATCATTGATGATGAGACTCTGCAGGTCTTCTATGGCCGTGGTAGTACTTTGATCATTCTTGAATTTGACAAAAACCCCATTGGAAGTGAGAGCCAATAAATTGTTCTCACCAGGTAGATTGATGATATCAATTACTTTATAAGGGAGCTCTTCTGACGTTATGACCTTTCTGTATTGGCTGTGCTCTACGATACTTATGCCTCCGTGGTAGTAACCAAGATACAGGTGTCCATCGGAGGAAACCTGCATGGCTGTAACAAGATCACCAACAGTAGTGTCACGCTGGTTCAGATTGATCATCGTCCGACCGTCGTAGCGGTACAATCCATCATCGCTACCTATCCAAAGGAAGCCGTCTTCATCCTGAACTATGTTATAGATGAAAGTACCAAAAAAGTCATGGTTTTCATCCAGTACTTTTTTGGTAAAGTCTCTAATACCTGCACTTAATGTCAGTGTAAAAGAGAGCAAGCATAGTAAGACAAGGGATCTTTTATTCATTGTGTGTCTTCCTGACATCTACTTTGTACTTGTACTTTGGTGGGCCTCCGATAGGGTTTGAGAAGAATGCAATGGCTTCATCATGCTGATTAGTAATATAGGCAACAACATCATTTGGCGCATCTCCTGTGGTGAGTATTTGTACATCAAGTGTGCTATTGCGTTCGGCATCTTCGATGCTGTGCTTGCTCTCTATCCAGACATCATTGCCACTGTCACCACCCGAAATACGGTTTTTCGATACAGAATAGAGCATCACATGAGCAATGTTGTCCAAATCAAAATTGTGCTGAATGATAGACACTACATCTTCTTCAATGAATGGATAGAGATGAACCACTTCTTTGACATGCTCAGGTAGCCTGAAACTGTACTCATAAGTAAAAGCATTTGCACCCTCTACTTCTTTATTGATGTCATGTTGAGTGCTCAAGAAAAACTTATATAGGTTGCCATCATCGCCTTTTACACCTTCCGTGATGAGCTTGAACACATGCCCTCCGAATTGATCAATAAACTCACCTTCTAAGGGGTTGATAGGACCAAAGGTGTACCATTGATCATCATACTCAGGATTGACACCAAAAGTCTTGGATGCAATTAGATTGCCACTCTTGTATTCTCCTACCGGATCAATTTCTCTTGCGTCAGGATTACTGTAGGCACCTGGCCCTCCATAGAGTTCATATTTCATTTTCGTGTCAAACTCACCGTTCAACACATCATGGTTGCCTCCGACTTCAGGATCATACACCCTTATGTATATCGGATGGGTAAAGGCCTTGGGAACAATAAAGAAAAATGTTTGGCTAAAATCATCATCTCCCCATGAGGTCGGGCATTCTTTGCCGAAGGTCATGAGATACTCAATATGTTCAAATTCTCCAGGCACAAGTTGTGCCCAAGAGTGAAGTTGCATCTGGCAGAGTACGGCTAACGATAGTATATATTTTTTCATCATGAGTTGTTTGAAATGTTATCATTCATTGACTTTCTCACCTGAACAGGCTCACCATCAAAATCAAACTCTGCAGTGACCTGTACCTGATAGGATTGCTCAAGTAAAAAGTCATGTCTCACAGTTTGTGCACAATCATAATTGCCATCTCCAAAGCTCCAGTAGAACGAAACATCTTCAACCTCATCCGGCAAATTGTCGAATGACGCTGAATAGATCCTGGACTTGGGATTATCAGGATCCACTTCAGCTGACATACCGATACGTACATCTTCAAACACTTTGAGATCAAAGGAATACTGATCGTTAAACTCAATAGGATGAGAGTTGTCTTTGGCATAAAAGTCCACGTGATATTCACCAGTCTCCTCGTAGCAGTGCTTGGCGGTGAGTCCTATGTCTGCTGTATTGTCTCCAAAATCCCAGAGAAACTCCTTTCCAATGACTTCTTCTTCGTCCAATTCCAGTACCCTGAATTCGTAGCATTTTTTTGCTTCAGCCACATCTGACTCAGCAGTAATTTCATTCTGGTAAAAGTACCTTGCATCGCAGATCGGTTCCCCTTCAAAATTTGAAAGTACTTCGGACTCCAGGTGAAGGTTGATCTCCAAAATGTCCGTGTTCCTTTTTCCTCTGATCAGGTAAGCTGAGTTCCTGACTTTTGAATAATGAAAATATGAGTCTTCTTGAGGGCTGTTCACTTTTGATCCTAGATTAACAGGTTCAGACCACTCATCCCAGCTATCCTCATTGAGTCGTTTGATCACATAGATGTCTTGGTCACCAAAACCATCAAGACCGTCCGAAGAGAAGAACAGGTACTTATTGTCTAAAAAAAATGGTGCGACTTCATTGCCATCTGTATTGACACCATAAAGAGGGATAGGGGTAGACCATGTTGATTCATCTATTCTCGTGCTTACATATAGATCGCGATCATCCTGGCCCTCATCCAGGATGCTGGAGATGAACAGGAACTTTGCATCAGTACTCACAAAATAGTCATCGTGAATTGACTTATGCTCGAAGTTTTGGATGGTGAACATTTTAGGTTCGGTCCATTTCCTGTTTTCGAAGCGACTGTACGATAGCCTGTCATCTTCGCTGGCATGGTCTCTACCGAAAATGACCATATGCGTGTCCCCATCTAGCGCCAAGGAATTTATGATGTTGGATCCACCGGTATTAAAGTGATGAAACGGGTGGGCTTTGTCCCAGCTCTTGCGACTGGGATTCCAGTTTGCAAACCAGATATCCTCGTGACTTTCTTTGCCACCGATGTTTTGAGGATGCTGGGCTCTGCTAAAGAACATGGTTTTACCATCTAAAGAAATGACAGGATGATGCTCCTGATAGGCTGAGTTGATGCTCGAATTGACCATCTTGGCATGACTTGCTACAATGGCCTTTTGTGTCTTGGTTGCTTTGTTGTTAGCAACTGAAGTACTGGGAATAAGTAATATCCCAAAGAAGTACAGGCAAAAAATGCCCGATAGGTTTTTGTAAGTCAACATGATTTCCTTCCACTTGGTTATGAATGAATTTAGATCATCCATATATCTACTTGGTGAAAAGTCGTTGAATCGGGTTAAATCGTCGGTGAAACCTATCTCACGAACAAATGATTGAATTAACTCTCTTGTTTACAGTGAGTTAGTAGATATTCTATTAAGTGATGAATTAATACGGGTGTTTAAAAGATGCAAAGTAAAAATTAGAGAGCAAGTGTTCTTGAACTACAGGACCCCCAAGAAGCACCCCTATAGCCTCGGTTCCATCTCAGCTCAACTTCATAAATTCCGCTCTTGGGATCGGGTGGGTGCGAGGATTGAATTCTTCGAAAGACCTCAAGAGATATAAAAAGAGGCTGCCCTTTTGAGACAGCCTCTGACCTAGCGAATTACATATTTGTCAATCGTTTTTGCGTTTGACGTTCACCTTGTACTTGTATTTGGGAGGTCCACCGATGGGGTTTGAGAAGAAGGCCACAGCTTCGTCATATTGATTGGTGACGTAGGCTACCACGTCATTGTGGCTTGGTTTTGTCTTCAGTATCTGAATGTCTAGTGTACTGTTCTTTTCTTCTTCATCAATCAGATGCTTGCTTTGGCTCCAGACGTCATTTCCACTGATATTACCATTGTGCCTGTTTTTTGATACCGAATACAGCATAACTTGAGCTTCATCATCAAGATCAAAGTTGTGCTGCTTTATAGATACGACATTTCGATCTATAAAAGGATAAAGATGTACTACCTGGCGTGCGCTCTCTGGTAACCTAAAGCTATACTCATAAGTAAAGGCGTTAGCGCCTTCCACATCTTTGTTAGCATCGTGCTGCGTGCTTAAAAAATACTTGTAGAGATTGCCGTCATTGCCTCTTACACCTTCAGCAATGATTTTGATCACATAACCATCCAACTCATCAACAAATTCTCCTTCTAAGGGATTGATGGGACCAAATGAGTACCACTCGTTATCATAGAGCTCATTTTGCCCGAACGTCTTCGTGGCTATCAATGTGCCGCTTTTGTAGTTGCCTTTAGGATGTATGGTGCGTGCATCTGGTTCGGAGTAAGTGCCAGAACCACCATAAACCTCATATTTGATCTTGGTATCGAATTCTCCATTGGCCTGGTCATGCTCACCACCTATGTCGGGATCGAATACTCTGATGTAGACAGGATGAGTAAAAGACTCGGGAATAATGAAAAAGAATGTTTGACTGTAGTCGTCATCTCCCCAGTTTGTGGGGCATGACTTTCCGAATGTAATGAGAAAGTCAATTTGCTCGAACTCTCCTGGAACCATCTGAGCGGATACCCGAAAAGTGAATAAGCAAACAAGACTGATTGTGAGAACTGTGATGCTTTTCATAACGTCGGATCTACTTTAGTTTCGATTGACTTGGTCAATTGTATCGTTTCGTCTTCAAGTTCGAAGACTGCAGTGACCGTAACTTTAAATGTTTCACCATAGATGTAATCATGCTCTACACTCGTACCACAGCCATAGTTGCCATCACCAAAGTTCCAATAGTAAGTTACTTCGACTACCTCCTTTGGTAGGTTAAGTATACCGGCCGTGTAAGCTTTATGGTTTAACGATCTGCCGGCTTGATGTATCTCATCGAGCACTAGCTTCATATCATCAAATATTTCTACTTGAAAATTGTACTCATCATCAAACTGAAATTGCGTTTTGTTTTCCACAATAGAGAAGTTCACCATATACGTCCCAGGCTCATTGTAGCAATGCTCTGTACTAATACCATACCCAATGGTTTCGTCCCCAAAATGCCAGATGAAACTTTTGTCTTCAGTATCTAGCCTGTCCATCTCCACTACTTGATAGTCGAAGCACTTCTGAGATTCATGAGTGGATACATCACTATCAAATCTATTCTCGTAAAATGACCGAGCTGTACATCCTGATTTTCCATTCAGATGCGCGAAGATCTCCTCTTCGAGAAAGAGCTTGATCTGTACTATATCCATGTCATCCTCATGAGTGCCCTTGGTCAGGTAGGCCATGTTTCTCACCTTAGAATAATGAAAGTAAACATTGTCGTTTTCGTCGTTGACTAGAGGGCCAAGATTGATCGGCTCAGTCCACTTATCCCAACCAAGTTGGTTTAACCGTTGCATCACGAAAATGTCTTTGCCCCCGTATCCGCCAAGACTATCAGAGGAGAAAAACAGGTATTTATTGTCCACCATGTATGGCGCTATGTCATCTCCGTCGGTATTGACTGCAGCAAGCTCTACTGGAGTCGACCAGGTTGATTCATTGATTTTTTCACTGATATAGATCTGTCGGTCATAGCGATTGTAGTCCATGACCCCCGAGAATAACAGAATGCTGGCGTCCTCATTTACGAAGTAGTCAACTCTTTCTGAAAAGTTTACAAAATTCTCGATTTCGTACTTTACAGGATTGGTCCATTGGTTATTGACGAACCGGCTGTAGGAAAGACCTTCTTTGATCTTTTTTGGATTGCTATAATCATTACCCAAAACCACAGTAGGGACACCATTGTCTATGGCTACCGAGTTAATAAAATTGGGGAACTCGTTATTGAAAAAAGGAAACCTCACGGCTTCATCCCAGGCCTCTTTTTCTTCATTCCACTGGGAGTACCATATATCTTCGAAATCACTTTCGCCTCCCACATTGTCAGGATGTAACGATCTGCTAAAAAACATGGTCTGTCCATCAAGTGTGACCAGAGGGCCGTTTTCCCGAAATTCTGAGTTTACGGATCCGTTTACTTCACTGGAAGCATGGGCAAATGAAAAGAAAGCTTTCTTGGCTTTTTTGTCTTTTTCTGAGGCTTGCACTGATCCAAAAGCCAGTAACAGCATGCCAAGTAAAAAAATAGGTTGGTGGTAATACTTCATCACTTATTTCCGCTAGATGAGACCAAACGTATATAAGGCATGAAGAAGGATTGTGAAAAGTCGTTGAACTGGTGAAAATCGAAGTTGAATTTCTACGAGCTCTACTTTGGGTGGTGATCAATAATAGTGATCAGTCACTTATCAAAATGAAAACCTTTTAAAAAACCCATTTGGCAATATTTATGGCATATGACGCTTCTACAAAAGCGAAGCGCAAGGTTGTGCCTGGCTTTTGCTGGGCAAGGTATGCTATATCGGCCTTGATAATTGTGCCTAAGCGTGGGTAACCTCCGGTGGTCTGGCCGTCAGCCATTACGGCTATGGGTTGTCCATCTGGAGGTAGTTGGATAGTACCTACCGCTAACGGGCAAGAGAGTAAGAAGGTCTCTTTCAGCAAAGGAGTTTCAGTTTTGAGTCTTACTCCCATGCGGTCCCACTGGTTGGAGACTTTGAAAGTTGATCGTTCAAGCCACTTTGTCATCTCTTGTGTACACTCCGGTCCTTTGATTAGTCGAAGTACACGCCCAGGTTCATAAGACCAGATCTTGTGTTCAGGGAAGTGATGATGCTTGTTTTTTGATGGAGTGATGCTTATCTCATCACCTACCTTCAGCGGACGTCCTTTAATACCCCCCAAGGCTGCCCGTGCATAAGTTGCAGTGCTACCAAAGATGGCGTCTATGTGCCACTGACCACCAATAGCCAAATAGCCAATCATGTTGCTTTTTGCCAGTCCAAAAGATAACTGGTCACCTGATTTCACAGATATTTGCTGATAGCGTTGAACGATTTGGCCATTGAGCATTGCGCTCATGTTTGCGCCAGTGATGGCTATAGCACAGTCCTGTAGAAACTTTAATGTAGCACCCACCTGTATCATTTCGATGAGGCTCCCATTTCTTTGATTTCCGACTATTTCGTTGGCCTGATATGCTGAAACCATATCCATAAAACCGCTCGTAGGGAGCCCATAGCCACGATAGCCATGCCGGCCCCCGTCCTGAATCGTTGACATGGTACCGGACTTGATGACCTTAAGCAATGGTTGGGACATGACTCTCTGCTTTGAGGCTATGATACGCAAGGAGATCGATAGGCTCAAACCTGACCTTATCCCCCTGCTTTATTGGAGTTGGGTCAGTATTATCAAGATCGAACAACTTAATCGGTGTTCTACCTATAATATTCCATCCTCCGGGGCTCTCTAAAGGATAGATGCCTGTTTGATCATTGGCAATTCCAACAGACCCGGCTTCCACTTTTGATCTGGGATTCTCTAGTCTTGGTAGATTAAGTTCTTTGGGCAAAGTGCCCAGGTACAAGAAGCCTGGTTGGAAACCACGCATGTAGACGGTAAAGCTTTGACCGGTATGAAGCTCAATGATCTGACTGATGTCAATTTTGCATTGCTCCCAAAACCTGTCATGATCTAATCCAAAAGTGCGATCATAGCAGACGGGGATCACCCATGTTTTAGCCTGAAGATCTTGAGTTTTTAGTGCGGAAACATTATTCAAAACCAAAGACTGGATATGCTGACTCGTACAGTTCATCATATCAAAGTATACAGCCAGGGAAGCATAAGCGGGTACAGTCTCCAGTACTTCGGTAAGTGAGTTGAGATATTCACTCAGTGCCCGAACCTCCATCACTATTTCGAAATCAATCTTTTGCGGCCAACTGATGAGAAGACAATCTTCTGCTAGCAGGTCAAATCGAAGTAAGCTGGCCTCAATCATTGGCGTAAGCCTTGAGTTCCAGCCCCTGGTCAAGCAAAGCCTGCCTCAATGTCGTGGTAAAAAGCACTGCGTCAGGTTGATCTCCATGTAGACAGATAGTGTCAGCAACTATCTTTTTCTGTTGGCCTGAAAGTGTAGTCACTTCATTTCTCAC
Source organism: Flammeovirgaceae bacterium UBA6059 (assembly GCA_002435755.1). Taxonomy (GTDB): domain Bacteria; phylum Bacteroidota; class Bacteroidia; order Cytophagales; family Cyclobacteriaceae; genus UBA6059. Next base: position 59,432 of record DIYH01000027.1, on the reverse strand, counting down.
ACACATGTCGAGGACCTGCTTCTTAGCGTCATCTGGATTAATGATCATTGCCTCCGCATGGCTTCTATTGACCAAGGTGAGATCATCATTGTAGCGCCTATCGGCGAATACTTCCGATGCATATTTTACATCTAGAGAGGCAGCAAACGCTGACATTTCGTTCATGGCCGGGCCCACAAAGACCAGACCTGCATCTAAATCTTTAACTGCAGAGATCAAAACCCGGGCAATGCTCAGGTCTTTTGCAGCGGCGTTGTAGAGGGCACCATGTGGTTTTACGTGTTTGAGTCGTTGACCCAGAGATTCCGATAGGGACTTGAGGGCAGCTATTTGATACTTGACGCATGCCTCCAATTCCTCATTACTCATATTCATGGGCCTACGCCCAAAACCCTGTAAGTCCGGATAGGAGGGGTGAGCACCAATCTGGACTCCATACTTGGCTGCCAGGTTAATCGTTTTTACGATAGTGAGGGGGTCTCCACTATGAAAGCCGCAGGCAATATTGCAGGAAGTGATGTAGGGCATGATACCTTCATCATTACCGATTTTGAATCGCCCATAACTTTCACCCAGATCACAGTTGAGGTCTATCTTTTTCATACAATGCCCATCACTGATAAGATGCTCTTTAGGCCAAGCACTACCGTAATTATCACGATAGTTACGCCCAGGATGTTTTGTTTGAGATTATTTTGATGTGACCCCAATACTTCAGGTTTGTTCATTACCCATATGAGGAAAAAGGCAGTGACTGGAAGCAGAAGGCCGTTCGCAACTTGCGCAAAGCGAATGACTTCAATAGGTCGAAACCCTGTTAAAGAGGCCATGATGCCCAGTAACAACACACTTATGCTGACAAGTTTGAACCTTGTATCGGAGGGTTTAGAAGGTATACCCAATATGCCTGAAGTAGCATAGCCTGCGGCCAGAGGTGCGGTGATAGAGGAGGAGATACCAGCGGCAAACAGGCCCGCTCCCATGAAATACTTGGCCCAACTGCCCAAGAGTGGCTCTAATTGCTTTGCCAGAGCCACTGCTGATCCGATTTCCCCATTGGTGTTCATTGCCGCCATGGCTGAGGTGATCACAATAGAAATGGAAATCAATCCACCTATAGTAATGGAAGCCCAGGTGTCTAACCTTGCTTCAGCGAGGTATTCAGGTCCCTTCCATCTTTCCGTCACTGCCGAAGAGTGCAGAAAGAGATTGTAAGGAACCACCGTCGTACCAATAAGACCTATGACAAGCAGTGTGCTTTGATCTGGCAGGCTGGGTACAAAACCCGAAAACACCTCGATCAGTGGAGGTGCAACCAGCACAGCTGTAATTACAAATACCAGACTCATTAAGAGCACAAGTACGATCATAGTGCGCTCAATCCATTTATAGCTGCCAGAAACCAACAGTGCAAGAGCAACAACTCCGATGATAATGACCCAGAGGCTACTATTGCTTGAACTATTTGAGAAAATGGTATTGATACCTAGAGAAGCCCCACTAATATTGCCTGCTTCATATGCACCATTGCCAATAAGGATGGCACTGACTACCAGCAATACGCCAAGCCATTTTAGCAGCGGAGTGCTCAATTGTTGGCGTAGTGTTTGTCCAAGCCCCAGACCTGTGATAACACCCAGTCTTGCGCACATCTCTTGAAGCACAATGGTCGCAGCTATAGAGAATAGCATGGCCCAAAGGAGTGTGAAACCAAACTCTGCACCTGCAATAGAACAAATAGTAACAGTTCCCGGCCCTATAAAGGCAGAGGTGACAAGGATAGCCGGACCGAGGGATTTTAGTTTTTTGAGCAAGGTTGAGAATTCAGTATCTCTTCAAAATAGTCAATTATTGCGGTAGCCCTTCACTTGCCAGAATGAAATTCTTGTACTTCCTGACACCTGATATCTCCTCATCAAACCAACCCGGAGGTGTGAAGGCACTGCACTCCTTCATGCTGTCGAATTCGACTTCTGCTACCACAAGCCCGGTCAGTCTGCCAGCATATACATCCAGTTCTATTTTTCTTTCCTGGTAAGGAATAAGATAGCGGTTTTTAGTAAGGTTGCGACCTTCAGTCAAGGGCCAGAGTTGGTGGAATTGCTCTTGTGTGATGTTCCATTCGTACTCTTGTCTGCTGAGGTGACCCGGACTTTTTATGGTTTGCCAGTAGTCTTCCCCAAATTTTCTTATGCGCACTTCCGTCTTGTCTTCATGCACAGCGATGTAACCCTGGAGTATATTGTTAGGATGCAGATCAACTATCAGTTTTTCCGGAAGGGTCCTGATCAGGTATTTTTTTTCGATCTCTATGGCCATGTCTTATCCTGCAATATTGATCTAAAACTACACAACAATCAGTATTATTGGGTCTTGGGTGTAAGGACAAGGCTGGCTCTAGCATGAACAAGTTTCAGAACGTATCCTTTAGGTCTCTGGGTGATTTTTTTGATTACCTACCGGAAAATGAACTACGTGTCGTGGAGTCTCTGCGTGATCTCATCCTTGATACCCTACCTGAACCAAAGGAGAAACTAAGCTTCAATGTACCCTACTATCAATGCTACCGCAATGTATGTTTCATCTGGCCCGGGTCAATAGGTTGGGGTGGTGTTAAAGATGGGGTGTTGTTGGGGTTTGTACAAGGACATTTGATGATGGATGATGAGCACTACCTTGAGAAAGGCAATAGGAAATATGTGAGAACCCGGAGGTTCTGCCAAAGACAAGAAATAGATTTTGATAAAGTAAGATCACTGCTCCATGAGGCTGCTGCCATTGATGAGGAGTTAAGGTCTGTAGCCAAAAAAAGGCGAAAATGATGCTTAGAATCTAAGCTACCACGCCTTGCCTTAGAATAGTCCTTAACCTCGAAGGATCTGTAGTATGCGGGTCCGAAAGATATACTTCATGATGAGGGCCATCTATCACGTAGTGTTTTTTCTTTATAAACCGGCGCATTTCCTTGATCGTCTCTCCCTCCCGTGACCATGGGCCTATATGAAGCATTTGTACCACGTCATGTTCATGTTCAGACTCCAAACGCACGTACATGGCAGCTGTGATTTTATCATGAACAATGACTTGCTTCTTAGCCACCTCCACTGCTCCCTGGCTCACAAAATCTGGCATCCTGATCATCAACCGCCATTTGCGCTCTTCTTTCGGAATTTTATTGATCGGCTTACGCGAACTGGACCACCACTCGCTTTCGAGACTGGGGACTACAAAATCATGCCCCAATTCACGGTAGTGCTGTCTGATGCGCGCTGCGACCGGGTAAAGTGCCTTCACTCTTGCCGACATTTCAGAGGTGCCCGAAGAGCCATTCCCATCTATAATGATAAATTTCCCCTTGTCGAGGTGAATAAATTCTGGTTGTGGTAATGCCCTAAAGAACTCTGGGTGCTCCTGAAGTAAGTCTAGCGGTTTCATGTTGTATAGAATCTGGGAGTATAGGTATGAATTTCGGCAATGTCGCTGATCATAAAAATGATGGTTGATCGACTCGACTACTGAGATTTGTCATAAGGGTATAGAAATCGTCTAAGCGGTATTGATCTTTTCAATAGCCACGAAAAGTTTATTTTAGTTGATTTGCATGCTGACGTAGATAATGCCCTCGAGTGGATATGAATGAAGTACTGTCTGAGGTGGTCTATTGGAGTGGTTTCTTTCTCTTCAATAGCCTCTTTTTTATTCCTAACTACCTACTGCACTACCCTGATGCCTCATTACTGCCTCAGAAGTGGAAGCAAGCCAGGAAACTAGGGACTGGTATTGGAATGGAAGAGAATCCCGATATTTTCCGGATAAGCATTGATTTGACAGTTTTAATGTTAATCGCGCGTTATTCGGAGTTTGTACCAGTTGGTGCGTTAGTGGGTTATTTCGGAGTGATATGGTTGTTTAACCTTTACTACCTGGTATTCAAAAAGATATATGAGTTTGACCCAATTATTCTTAATGATGTACGATTACTGAAAAATGGAGCTGGTCTGTTATGGGGTGAGGATAAAGTCAAGTTTCTGGGCAATGTGTTAGCATTTCTGATCCTTTGTGTGTTTCTGATTGTCTCGTTCCGGGTTTATGCAGATTTCGGTGTTACACTATCGCCAAAACTGAGCACACACGTTATTAGTGGGGGTCTATTGATCCTGATACTGGTGATGCTTGTTAAGCATGGTTATAAACCCTATCATAGCACTCACTATCGGTTCTTGTTTGTACCTATGCGCCTGATCCAAAATGTTCGGGATAGTTTCAGAATAAATGCTGATAGCAAGAATACCAACTGGAGTAAACTGGATCAAGACCGTCAATCAGATGCCAGATTGGTCAAACGACCTAATGTTTACCTGATCTTCGTTGAGTCTTATGGTAGCATATTGCTCAAAGAACCAGAATTGAAAACCGCTTTTGCTAAAGAGTTTTCTGATTTCGGTGGTCAACTGGGTGAGGCTGGGTGGCATATGCGCTCCCAGTTGAGTGAATCAGTTTCTCTTGTAGGTCCTTCTTGGCTTGCTTATACTTCAGTACTCCTTGGTCAGCGGGTCGACTCGAACTTTAAATATGAGCGACTACTCAATGATGAGCGATATCACAAATACGATACCGTAACAAAGTTTCTACAAAAGCGCGGATATCTCTCTTACAACCTCAATGCTTCTAAACCCAAGAAAGGTGTTGCCACACCACTTGATCAAATGGCCAATCTTTATGGTGTTGACCAGTGGATCTTGAAAGAGCATATCGACTTTAAGGGTACTAAGTATGGCTTTACCGAAGGACCATCTGATCAATACGTACTCAATTATGGCTTGGAAGAAGTTATCAGGAAACAGGATGAACCGTTTGTACTTTTCTATCTTACTAAGAATTCACATAGCCCCTTCATTTCTCCGGATGTTGTGACCTCAGACTGGCGTGACTTAAATGATGGTAGAGACAATCTGGTCGGTAATCATTTCCTTCAAAAACCAGTGCTTTCTGACTATTTGAATGCTATTCAATACCAGCTCAGGTTCTTATCTGATTTTATTGTAAAGCAAGGAGAGCAGGATGATATATTCATGCTCATTGGAGACCATCAGCCTCATCATTTATCTGATATCAACAAACATGGGCTGGACACACTGGTACATGTGATTTCCAAAGATCAACAGTTTATTAATGGTTTTGGACAGTATGGGTTTGTTGAAGGGCTCAGTTTTTCTGGTAAGGGAGTAAAGCATGAAGCTCTCTATTCAATACTGATCAGTGAGCTTATCAAAGCTTATGGAGCGAAAGGAGAGGAAACACTGCAATATGAGCCAGATGGCATCCAGGTTTAACCTTTTTCTAAGGCGCTGGTCATTGATCAATTCAGTCATTCATGTGATAGGTCTTGCAGGTGCCCTTGCCTTTGGTCTACCACAGCTTTGGTGGTTGGTAGCTTCCATTTGGTTTGCTAGGTATATCTTCCTGATACCATCTTTTTTAGGCAAGCTTTCCTGGGTTGTTGGTTATGCTAATACGATAACCGTCATCAGGCTTGCTATTTTAGTTGGGCTTTTGCTGGCGTCTCCAACCCTCTCGAATTCAGTGCTATTTAGTGGCTTCCTTTTGGTGGTGGTACTGGACGGTGTAGATGGTTGGCTAGCGCGTAGATATGATCAGAGTTCAGTAGTCGGAGAGGTCATGGATATGGAGGTAGACGCTTTTATGGTCTTGGCTTTGTCCTGGCTACATTTTGAGGCTGGGAATGCTGAATGGTGGATACTGATACCTGGAGGAATGCGATATTATGTAGAAATATTTCTTCATAGATTTCTAGCTGGTGGCGAGGAGTTGGTTCCAAAAAAACTCAGGGCAAGTGTAGCTGTGATGTTTTTCATAAGTCTCGTTGGAGCATTCGTGCTAAATGAATATTGGAGGGAGTTAACACTGAAAATCTCATCTATTTTGATCATGTGCTCTTTTTCAATGTCTATTTTACTGAGAGTTGTACGCCGACTTAAGTTGATTTGAGATAATCATGGTATTCTTCAACTTGATGTCTTGTTAACGTGGCTGATACAAGTAGAAATAACGATCTTACCAAGAAATCTCTGCAGGCGGTTGCAGTTTTCACTGTCCTAAGGTTTTTACCTTCCGTCATAAGCATTATCCTATTACCAATCTATCTCAACTACCTAGATGTATCTGAGTATGGGGCACTCACTTTGCTAGGTCTGTTTGGCAGCTTTTATGCCATCATTGCCTGCTTACAACTCAATATTTCAGCCAGCATCACCTACTTTGACCATATTTCAAATCAGGAAGACAGAACTGACTATGTGAAGAGTATCATGACGGGTGGAGTTTTGATTTCGATACTTACCTTTATCATATTCTTACTTATTGGACCATTTTACTTTGATGTTTTCCTGGATGATACGGCTATGCCATTTTACCCATATGGCACAGTCGTCCTGGTAACCTTTTTTATTGCTCAGATCCATACGCTTTATTTTACCATTCTCAGGAATGAATATAGGCTTAGAGAGTTTAGTTATTACTCTCTTTCGTTAGTACTTCTCAACGCTACGATCCAGTATTATCTCATTGTGACTCAAGGTATGGGTGTACTCGGGGCGCTTTTAGGAGTATTGGCAAGCAAAATTATCGTCTCAGTTGTGATGTTCGCATCGCAGTTCAAGTATATTAGGATTTCATTCACCCGAAGCGTAATTCGTGAGGCATTACGAGTATCGATACCATTTATTCCTATGGTATTCATCAATTGGTTCGTGACGGCAGGAGACAAGTTTTTTTTGGCGAAGTTTATGTCTATCGATGAGGTAGGCCGATATGCCATCCTCATCAACTTAATACTCCTTGCAAAGACATTGCTTGGGACACTTGTCAATGCTTTCCGACCTATGCTTTTTGAGCAGTTGGGTACGGCCGATCACGATACCAAACACCGAATCCAAACGGCTATGACATGGTATGTGAAAATTGCATTGATCATATTATCTGGTGTGATCCTGGTAGGATCTAATCTTCACCTGATCACTGATGATGCACGCTACATTTCCGTTATCCCATTGTTTTCAATTGGCACGTTGATGATAATTCCAGCCGTACTCACTGAGCTTCCCGTATTGACATTGATGTATAAAAGGAGAACAGGAGCTATCTCCACTTATGCGGTTGTGTCAACTATAGTACTCATACTTCTATTGATTTTTTTTATACCAGAATTTGGATTGGTCGGGGCGCTCTATTCAGTCGGATGCTCAAATCTTATCAATTTGCTGCTTTTGTGGATAGATGATCGAAAGTCTATGCTGGTCCAACTTCCTGTCGGAAAATTTCTGCTGATTATCATGACTGGCATTGTGATCGTTATCGGATGTCAAGTGATAATGCAGTGGTCATCACTGACCTTGGGCTGGTTTGGTTTGATACAGTTCAGTCTGGTTTTGATGTTTCTAGTGGTAATTTCATTTGACTCTCTGAAAGAGATATTGCCATTGACCAAAAGCAAATGAACGACAAAATGAACATATGCTTGCTGGTGGTCTATTGGGGTCCATTTCCTCCGTGGTTTGATGGTTTCTTGACATCATGCGCGCATAATCCTGGTATAGATTGGCTCATCCTTTCAGACCAACATGTTATAGACAGTTCACCACCTGATAATGTCAAGATAGATTACCTGGATGAGGTTGAATTCAAGGTGCTCGTAAAGAATAAATTAGGCCTGACCCCTGTAATGCAATCAGCGCACAAACTCTGTGACTACAAACCGACCTATGGACACCTGTTTGAAGAAAGATTGAATCAATATGATTACTGGGGGCATTGCGACATGGATGTGATTTGGGGTGATATCGAGAGCTGGTTATACTCCATAGACCTTGCATCATTTGACATCATATCTACGAGGAAACATACAATTAGTGGACATTTCACACTATACAGAAATTCTGTAGAGATCAATACACTCTTCCAAAATGTCAATGGATACAAAAAGTGCTTTGAAATAGGGACATACGCTGGTTTTGATGAAGGCTATTTTGCCTTCTATGTTTACCAGAGAAGCATAGATGGACGGGGCCCCTTAGGGTGTTATTGGGATACCAAGATAGGTGCTGACTGGCCATTGTTGATAAGAAGGCCCAGAGGCTGGAAATGGAAAAAGGGCAAAATCATTGATAGTGATGGAATTGAATGGGTATACCTTCATTTCATGACCTGGAAAAAAATGCTATCCAAAACTGATTTTTCATTCGTGCAAGAAGTTGATCAGTTTCGTATTACAAGAATAGGCTTGTTTACTAAAAATCTTTCCATCAGAGAATTGCTAAGCTACTATCGGCCAACCCACGTTTTACCTTTGTTAAAGTATTATTCTGGACGTCTTATCTACCGAATCAAAATCAAAATGCTGAAGCTCGATCTCGATCCCATCGACACTATACCGGTCGATTATCGTCAAATCAAAGACTGATTTCAACTATTCCTCTCGGCGATGATCGCCTGGTAGACAACCTGATGCCTTGAGTATAGCTGTTCCAAAAGAAGTCCTCCCAGATAGGTTTTTACATTTTGTGATTGCCACATGCTGACTCTTGATATCAACTTAAGGATCAACACGGAAGTATTAAGCAGGAGTGTGTTTCTGATAGGTACTTTATCAGTAAGATCTATGAACCGAATTTTAAAGTTTCCAAAACTTTTAATCGACTCAATGAGGTGGTCAACACTACAAAAATTAGGTGCCGACCATAGTTTTCGATGTTCTTTAACACTACTATTCTCGACTTGCGCGAAATCATCAACAATAATTAGTTTTCCTTTCGGAGAAAGACAGGAGAGAACATTGCGAAGCGTAAACTCTAGGTTATTGGTATGCTTGAACGATTCGATCATTAAGATCTTGTCGTATTGTCTTGTAGAGCTATCATCAAAACTGGCTACTTCAAACCTTAGTTTTTCATTAAGACCTTGTGCGGTGGCTTGAGTTTTAGCGTATGCAGTTTCCTCGTCACTCAATGAGCAGCCATATCCGCTATTGATCTGTGGCCCAAGCTTGATGAGACTATATCCCACTCCACATCCCGCATCCCAGACATCATCTGTTTTTTCGAAGCTGATCTCACCCATTAACCAATCGATCAGATCATCGTGCTCTTCTAACTGGAGCTTCTTATGAATGGGATAAGCATCGTATCTTTTTTTGGATTCAAATTGAAAGAGTTGATCATATATCTCTTTGACTTCACCCATGCTTACTTAGCACAAATATGAATTCGTAAGCTAGCTTCATTTTACCTGGAAACTTCCTGATTTTAGTAGTATCAATATTTCTCCAGGGAGTGATGGTCTTCAATAGCCTATAGTAAGGCCAGTGGTCTGGATAGATTCCCTCTACTTGGAGTCCACATGAATTGAAAAGAGCTGACCATGCTTCTAGATTAAGGGCATCTTGGTGCCCTTTCTTATTTTCAAGGCCCAGAGGCTTCTGAAAATAGTTCCAGGTAAAGTTTTCAGCATTTCTGACCATGAAGCAAAGTTTGCCGTCAGGCTTGGTTACCCGGGCTTGCTCACTTATAACTTTTTCTCGATCTAGCATCCTCTCAAGAGAGCCAATACAGGTGACACTGTCAAAGAAACCATCTTCATATGGAAGAGTCTCAGCATTGGCTTCATTGATAGTAGCATTAGGACAGAACACTTTGGCCTTTTGGATAGCTTCAGTGCTGATATCAACCCCATGAACTTTTGCCCCATGTTGATCAAAAGTCTTGAGCAATAGGCCCAAACCGCAGGCGACATCAAGATGGATCTTACCTTTCAGGGGGCTGAGCAATGTTGCGAATATCTCATATGCACTCAACGGTCGGAGATACCCGAACCCTCGTTCCTTGTATGTTTGATCAAACCACTGCTTGATTTCTTCCTGCTGTTCAATCATATCAAAAGATATTTTGAAGTCTTTGATTTGTAGTCAAGATATGGTTTCCCAAATTTTTCGGCTAATGCCTTTTCCTCAAGCGTGATTTTAAGATCAATGTTAATTACATAAAAAGCAAAGGCTAGAAGTAGCCACCATACATCACATATGACAATCAGTCCAATGAATGTCATGTGCATCCCCAGACTGATAGGGTTTCGTGAAATCGAGAAAATAGAAGCGGTCTTTAGTACTGCTAGGTTTGACCTTAAAGTCAAAGCCCCGATGGTGGTGATAGCTCTACCGAGTATAGCCATGAACGCTCCAGATATGGCTAGAACATCTACTGAGTTGAAATCCTGATCCCCAAATCTCAGTATTGCGATGACTAATGGCACCATGTACCCAACTAAACTGAGTATAAAAACCAGCCACAGTAGGAACAGCCGTGCTCCTGAAGTCCGTTGTGTTAAACTTTGAGTTGAGGCCTCACTATCGATTGGCCATACCAGAAAATCCAGTAGAAAGCTCAGGTAGATCGATATGATGATGAGGCTTATGATCAATTCAGGATTATTTTTTGATACGCTATGGCCGCCCTTTCCCAGTCGAATTCTGACAAAATGTTGCTTTTCAAGTTGAACTGTTCATACGAATTGTAAGCATATATCACCTGTTTTTTCAATTCTTCCAGGTCATATGGCTCAATCAGTACACCAGTGTCTGATGTGATGACTTCTTCGCATCCGCCAACATCAAAAGCGACTACTGGTGTTTTGCTGTAGATGGCCTCACAAAATGTAATAGGGAGGTTTTCCATCAGTGAGGTGTGAAGTAGTAGGCGATACTGATGGTATGGTACTTCCTCCACAAACCCTTTAATTGAAACACACGGAAAACTGTCTAATCCATCAGCAAGGTCTTTATCAATCACTCTTCCATAAATGTCGACCTTGCATTCTGGGTTCCACTGGTTGAACAGCTCCAGGGCTTTCTGGTATTTGCGGTCATCGATGTTCCCGACCATAAGTATATTTTGACGATTGGTTGGTAGACCTCCTTCTAGTTCATGAGTCTTATGAAATCCATTTCTTACCAATGAAACTTCAGACGTGTACTTTGCAATCTGTTTTCTCTTGAACTCGGAAACGGTGAACACGTGTTGGGCAGAATTAAAGATCTTTTCATAGGCTCGCATGTATTTAAAACCATCTACCCAATGATCAAATGAAGTATCTGCGAGTTCTGGCCAATTGTCATGATAGGTAAAATAGAACGGAACTTGCTCAGCTGCAAAAGCTACTGCATTGTAAAAGTCACCGTAAAACTTGGTCTTATTGGAGTTGTACTTGCTAATCAAGCTACGAAGCTCCTGACTATTGTGATACTGTTTGAAATGTAAACTATTAAATGAGTGTTGACCTATCTCAGTTCCGAAAATTATGATATCATCAAAATGCTTTTCGAGCCGAATGAAAATCTCACAAGTGGCAGTAGACCCTCCGGAAAAGTTGGTACCAAAATGAGTGGTCAATATGACAAGTTTCGCGCACATCAATCTTCATAGCTTGCAGAAGCTACATGTGATTCATGGAGAGTGATTCGAAGTTTCAGATCTTTATCGATCTTAGACTTGATCTCACCATGGATGTAAGCGGCCAGAAACTCGGTAGTGGTCAGTTTCCCGGTAAATTGAGGTAGGTCATCCAAATTCTGATAGCCAAGGGGAGCAAGTACATCTTTGAGTATCCGGGCAGCTTCTCCTATATCAATCACTACATTTTTGTCATTAAGTGTATCGCTCATGAATACTGCGTCAACAACATACGTGGCACCATGCATGTTAGCTGCGGGTCCGAAAAATGGATCAGGTAAAGAATGAGCAATCATGATATGCTCTTTTACAAGTACTGAATACATATTTATTAGTTATAGTCAATCATAATTCCTATTTCAGAAGGCATGCTTTGTCTTAGTTCATTAAAAAACACTGGCGCTTCAGAGAATGGTACTGATCTTTGAATGAGATGGCTGAAGTCAATTTGCGCTAGCAGATCAAATACGAGCTTTTTTCTTTTTTTGTAGTCCCACATCTGATGCTTTCTGGTGGGTATACTGCTGACCTGGGAGCTAATGACCATCTTGCGGTCATAGTGAAAGCTGTCTCCCAACCGAACGATCACCTCTCGATCACCGTACCAGCTCAGTTCGATCACCTTACCTTCTTTGCGGACTTTGTCAATCGAAAACTGTAGGCCTTCACTTGATCCACTTGTATGAAATGCCACATCTACCATATCCTCAGTGTCTTGGTTGCACAACTGAAAACCATGAAGTTCGGCTAATGAGGCACGCTCTTTATTTGCCTCCGATACCAATACTTCTACGCCGATCGACGATTGGCAAAGTTTGGCTATTAATGCCCCAATAAGGCCATAGCCTACGATCACTACGCGATCTCCAAGCTCAACTTGTGCATCCCATATGGCATTGATAGCAGTTTCCAGGTTACTCGCCAGGGTGGACTGCTTAAGGTCTATGCCTACCGGAATAAGGTGAAGTGAATGCTCATCCACAAATGCAAGTTCCTGATGTGGGTGTAGCAGATGCACGGACTTATTGTTTAAATGAGCTGGCCCTTTGACTACTTCTCCTACCAGAGAATAGCCATAGGTGAAATCCTGTCCAAACTGTCCCTTCATAAAAGGTACGCGCATTCTTTCGGCAGTAGCTTTTGACAAGGAGAGAGAAGTGATCATGCTCCTCTCTGTGCCTGCACTTATCAGCGAATACTTGGCCTTAACTACTATTTCCTCTCCATCACTTACTACCTCCTTATGATAGCTAGCAGAGGTGTTGTGCCATAATTCCCGATAGGTACTCATCTCTTAGGCTCTCCTACGAACATGACGTGATCACCGACCCTCACAAAATCAAAAGGGTCGAATTGCAACACTTGCTCCATATTCTCAACACCATCGAAATTAAAACCAGTCACTCCCGAGCCAAGTATCTTAGGAGAGATGTGTATTTGTACCTGATCAATGCATTGATCTTTGAAGAACTGGGAAGAGGTATTAGACCCACCTTCGATATAGGCTGAATAGCAGTTGTTATCTCTCAGTTGAGCCAGTATTTGACCAGGTTTGTACTGCTTCTTATCGTTTACAGAGTAATCCGCATTATCATGATCATTATCTTCTTCACAGAAAGTAATAGAGGTCTCGTCATAGGCGTGATAGGCACTACGCTCAAGATCTTTACCACCTATAACTACTTTAACTGGATTAGCACCGTTTACAAGACGGACATTTAGCCTTGGGTTGTCTATTTCTACAGTTCTTGCACCCACTACTATGCTATCGCAAAGTGCTCTCATACGATGTGCATGAATGAGGTTTTCTTCATTACCAATCCACTTACTATCTCCTGATGCTGAGGCTATTCTACCATCCAACGTCTGGGCGAAATGTGTCACCGAGTAGCACCGCCTATTCTTCCTGCCAAAGTAGGAGAGCAATGCATAAGGCATATATAGTAGCGTTAAGTTTAGCTCTTCACCCTTGAGAAGGGTGTTGCTTACAGTAGTAATATGAAACGGACGCTCAGATGAGAAGATAGCGGATTCAGAGCAATGACTGTCTTCAAACTTGACGAAAACAGCTGCTTGATTGTCACCGTGAGACAATGTGATATTCCATCCTTCGCAACTGATCACATATGAGCCTGGCAAGTTGCTGTCCAGCCAGGTGCAGATACCTTCCTTAATATGTAATAGGGTGTTCCAAATCATGGATTAGTCACTTGAGGCTCATTAGGCCCTACATTTTTCGGTTGATTTTCTCAGCTGATGATTGTGGGTTATGCAATCATCTTCGTTTCCAGAGCTGACTACTAAAATGAGGCAAAATTCTCGATTTTGTGCAATCTCTAAGAATAAAAATACCATATGTCACTTAGCGGTCCCTGGTTCATAAAGATTGTGATAGTCACTAAAAAAATATCTCCATGCAACCTTATTGTGACTTGGTCATACTTTGATCTCGAACAATCAAAAAACCAAATGAAAAGAACTATTCTAATCTTCGCTTTCACCCTGGTATCCTTTATGATCAAGGCGAATGGTGATTCACTCTCTATGAAATATGGTCGTCATTGGGTGACAGGTCTTGGACTGTCTTTGCAAACGGTCTGGGACGAAGCAATGTCTCCTGTTAGATATGGAGGTACAAGTTTGAGAGTAAATCCAAGTCTTCAAAAATATACTGCTAAGCACTGGAGGACCATTGATGTTTCACTGGGTCTAGGTGGCCTAAGGTCGTCCTACTTCGAACAATCAAAAAGAGGTAAGGCCATGAACTTTGGGTTCAATTTTGATTACCGCTATCTCCGACATCTCACGGGTTTCGGTACGGGCAATGAGGTGTTTCTTGGAGGAGGTATTAGGACACTCAATAATGCCAGGCTTCATAGTCAGCTTGATAACAGCATACTGCCTTTTGACTCATTCACATCTCTGACTGTGGAGGGAGGTTTACAACGTAGCTTTCGATGGAAACAAAGGGATTTTCTGTTGAGATACTCGCTTGGCCTGCCGATCATGTCACTGGCGATGAGACCCAATTATGTATCGGTCTACAATTTTGTCAACCCGGAAGCCAAGTTCTTTGGCGAACGGATAGAGGAGCATGGACTTAGCTCTTTTGGTAGCTATTTCAGAATGGTGTCTAAAGTGGAGCTACTCTACAAACTGCGAACAGGTAATCTGATGGGCCTAGCCTATCAGTGGGACTACTACAGCTACAATAGGGTGCACCAGCTGAATGTCGCCACTCACACTATTACATTTTCAAGATACTTCAATTACTAAACTGTGAAATGAGCATGACTGTGTTAGACGCCAAATAGGTAGATGATCTCATTCATGCGAATTCCATGTGACCCTAAAAACGAACAATACACATGAAACAAATACTATACATCTGTTTTGGAGTACTTATCTCATTCGCTGCGTGTGAAGAAGTGCTTATCGAAAAGAACCCATCCAATGATCCCGTCACCAACTTTGACATTCTATGGAGGATTATGAACGAACGGTACTCCTTCTTTGAATATAAGAATATCGATTGGGACTCGGTCTATGATGAGTATCGCCCCCTAGTGTCTCAATCTACTAATGACGTGGAGCTCTTTGATATTATGAAAGACATGCTTCGTATACTGGAAGATGGGCATGTCAATCTGAGGTCCGATTTTGATATTGTAAGGTTCCCGGATCTCTACCTCGATTATCCGCAGAATTTTGACAGAGACATGCTGGAACGCGTGTACTGGGAAAAAGACTACCGTATTACAGGATTTCTCGTCAATAGGGAGATACAAGGTGTGGGATACATTTACTATGGCTCGTTTGTGGCATCCGTTACCGATGATGATCTTGATTTTGTCTTGTCGCGCTTTGAAGACTTGCCAGCCCTGATCATCGATATTAGGAACAATGAAGGTGGAGATCCACAGTACGCCTTTCGTATGATTGAGCGCCTGATTTCCAGAAGGACACATGTTTACAATCACCAGTTCAAAAGTGGCCCTGGCCCAGATGAATTCTCCGAGCTCGAGGAAATCTATGCTAACACTAAGAATAATGTCGTAAAATGGAACAAACCGGTCTATCTGTTGACTAACCGTAATGTTTACAGTGCCGCGAACCTCTTCACGGCCATGATGAAAGCAGTGCCCCAAGTCACTCAGATAGGTGACTTCACCGGAGGGGGAGGGGGAGTACCTGCTGGCGCAGAGTTACCCAACGGCTGGGCTTTCAATTACTCCAGTACGATACTGTCATTGCCTGATGGGTTCATCGTCGAAAACGGACTGGCACCAGATATCTTTGTTGAGCAAACACCCCAGGACGTGGCGAACGGTGTTGACCCGATTCTCGATAGAGCTATAGAGCTGGCTAAGGCTAATTAAGAAATTGTTAAAAAGGCTTACGAGGTGATTGATACTTCGTAAGCCTTTAACTCAATGCTACACTTTCTCGAATATCAAGCTTCTGATGTGCTCATAACTCACTTCAAAACCACTGATCTCTCCTGAATCTGAGCGTAAAAACTTTAGTGCTCTCAGTGACCATTGATCTCCTGAAAAGAGGTCTTTCATGATAGGACTTAGCGTGGCAGAGCCAATTTTTACATTGCTCAGTACAAGTTGATCTTCCTGAAGTGTCATGTCCCAGGAAGTATCTGTCGCCTTGCAATAGTAAGTGCCAATAAGTGATGATAGTTCGTCAACAGAAGGACTAGCAGGTTCATATTGGTTGAGCGGTATTAAATCCGCCTCACCATTTAGGTAACCCATCACACGGCTTCCCGGGTTACCTGAGAAGTTCACATACACCTTATCATCATATGGATACATCATTTGGAACTCATGCTTTCCACTAGGTATCAAAGCTGTAGAGTTACCGGACCCTCTTACATATCGCAATGTGTCATCCACTAGCTCAACAGTCCTTGCAAGCCCGCCTAACTCATCCCAGTAGGTACCTGTATAAGCTTCAAGATCCTTTAAGCTTAGTTTTGGCCCTCCAAGTTTGGTGTAGTCTGTGCTAGCTGGCTCGATAAATTTATCTTCTAAAAAGAGGTAGGCCATCTGATTTCCAAGGTAGCCAGTGTAGGTGTCACCAGTATTGGTAAGTGTCACTACCGTAAAGTCCTGGCTCGCAAATCGCCATATTGCGGTAGCAAACCCGGCGTGATATCCCGTCTGATAAAACTCAGGTATGCCTCGCTCTTTGTGAATGAATCGTTGACCATATGTAAACTGGCCGGCAGGTTGGTTAAATGGTGTGCCATCCTCCAAGGTGACCACAATAGCTAACTTGTCATGAAGGTCTGGACCGCCGAGAGTTCTATCTCTCAGGTGCTTATCCCATATCATCAGGTCTTCTATAGAACTGAATACATTCATCGGGCCTTCAATCCTGTAAGTGTGAGCTAGCAGTTCATATCCATCACCAGCTGAACTGTAGGCCCTAGCACGAGTATCTGATATCATATTCGCGTTGCTGACGTAGGAGGTGTTGTTCATACCTAGGGGTCTGAAGATAGCCTCTTGCGCATATTCGTTGAGGGACTTACCAGTCTTACGCTTGATGATCTCTGCCAGGAGTATAATGCCCGTATCACTGAAAGTAAAACTTGTTCCTGGTTCAAAGTCTAATTTCTCCTGGCTGAAAATAAGTCCAAGTGCGTCCTCCTGGGTGAATACATCAGCTACAGACCAACCAGCTAGCCAACGAAGGGGCCGGATATCATGCAAACCGTGACTATGGCTCAATAAGTGTCTGATTTTGATTGGCGCCATATGTTCTGGTAGGTCATCGAAATACTCGCTGATGTCGTCATCCAGAGCTATTTCGCCTGATTCTTCCAGCAGTAGCGCTCCATATGCAGTGAATTGAGCACTCATCTCTGCCAGTTGGAATGGAGTGTCTTGTGCAATCGAATTTCCTGATTCGAGATTGGCTTTGCCAAAGGTCTTCCTAAATACGACCTCTCCTTGGTACATGACAGCCGCTGCTATACCCGGAGCTTCCGGATCATTAAATTGCTCGAAAACTGCTTCCATCTCCTCCTGAGAAGGAATGTCAGATGGCTGGGCCTGGCTACCACTTAAGCGGGTAAGCGCCAGGATTGCCACTAGAAAGATTCTTGAAAATGTAAGTCTCATGTTGCCTATTGATTTTGAAGTGTTTGAATGATTCGTTCTGCGATGGGAGCTGCTGAGGTGGGATCCTGCCCGGTAATAAGCCGACCGTCTTGCTCGACATATCCATCCCATCCTTCTTCAGAATAAAGAAAACTGCCTCCACGCTCGCTAATGATTTTCTCGATAGAGAAGGGAAACTGCTTATAGTACTCCGCCTCCATATCTTCGAAAAGGTCTGGAAAGCCAACAACCTTCTTTTCCGCTACCAAATACTCCCCATTGGACAGTTGCAAATGGGCAAGCCCCGCTGTACCATGGCATAGTGCAGATACAATGCCGCCCTGCTCCCATACTTCCCTGGATATTTTCTGGATGTTTTCGGATTCGGGTACGCCGAACATAGCACTACCTCCACCGCCATAATAGACCGCCTTGTAATCCGAAGGGTTAATCTGGGCGGATGAAAGGGTATTTTCAAGGTCATTCATAAAGTCCTCATCGTAGAGGTACTTTCTGGTAAGAGAGTCAGAGGTATAGATGTATCCTATCGCAATGGCTCCTCCCTCCGGACTTACAAAGTCAATGTCATAATCAGCCTTGGCTAGCACGTCATAGGCCAGGATGATTTCGTGAAAATGATTAGCAGCTTCAATATCCGAATTGCCGTAGTGGTCGGCGTTTGAAACAATAAATAGGATTTTATCGGTGGCACTTTCAGCGACTTCCAAAGGAGCATCGCTGACTTCAGGAGTTGTGCCTGTGCAGCTGCTGATAAGCGCTACAATCAATAAAGTGAGATACGTATTTTTCATCGATCAAATTTTTTGCAATGTTGATCGATCGAATACCCGTTTCGGTCAGCGCCTATAAATCAGGAGTACGGATTTATAAATTTGGAATCTGTCCGCTGTTTCGCTCTTTGAATTTGGCGGGTGTGGTACCGGTGTATTTCTTGAATGCAGCGAAGAAAGTGGATTTTGAATTGAAGCCACATTCGTACCCTATAGCTTCTAGCGAGAACTGTGATTGAGATACAATCAGTTGCTTAGCAGAATCAATGCGGTACTCATTGATGAACGCCGGGAAGCTTTGCTGGATATTGTCATTTAGCAATTGTGATAGCCGATGAGGAAGTAGATTGAGTCGCTTGGCAACATCCGGCATTGTGATATTTGGGTCCCTGTAGACTTTTTCTTGTTGCATCAATGTGCGCAGTTGACGTTCGAGTTGGGATGCTTCGGTATCCCCAATTTTCTTGTCTGCGTATTTGCCTGACTGCCGCAAATGGGCGTTGGCTTTGTTGCGATTGAGGATCAGTATCAGCACAAGGAGGTAAAGGATGAAGCTGAAGGAGAGTGCGCCAATGATGTAAGAGGTGTAGTGGAATATCCAGAAAGCTATCCAAACGAGTACATTTCCGATGAACAGGCTTAACACCCAAATGTCATTGGCGGCAACTGACTGGTGCTTGCTGAACAATACAGCGAATACCTTTTTGATTTGAAAACCTCCAGCTACTATGTAGAATAACCAAATCAGGTAAATGCCATGGATAATATAGGGCCGCCACCAGTCGAGGTACGAATCGAAGGGTACGAAAACAGCCAAGAATACGATGACCAATGACCAAAGTATGAAATGATATTTCCAGTTATTGGTAGCCGTCGGCTCATCGTGCAGTGACTTAAAGTAGAAAAACAGGCTCGGTCCTATGAACAGACAAAACGAGAGCCCAAATTGTAGGTATACTCCAGCCAGATCCGGATTGAAGTAAAAGATGACGGACTTACCAATCCTAATACTCAGCGAGATCATAAGACCTCCCAGGAATAGATTGGAGATATGCTTTGGCTTAGCGTAGAACCAGAAGTAGAAGCCTAGCAATAGGCCGTTGAAAGCGCCAAGTGCACTGAAGAAGAATAGAAGTTCGTTGCTGATGTCCAAATCTTACCAGAATAGTATGGTCTTCAAATCAAGATAATCAGATATTTAATCTAAGAAGCTAAACGAATGTTTCACAATTTGGCTGCCTGGTGCTAGTACATGATCATTCTCTACTTTAAACTTGATGTATGAAAATCAAAAAGGTCACACTTTATCTTGTAATAGGCATTGGAATGGGAACTGCCTTTGGTGTGGCCAATAATGATATCCCTACCTATGTGGCCATGGGAGCGGCACTGGGCATAATACTAGGTTATATCAGAACACGGCGGGATTAGCGTTTAGTATCCTATCAACAAGATCGAATTTCTATTTATTGGGCTTTCTCTTCGATTGATAAGGTTTTGCTTCGTCCAGCAGTATTGCTTCTTGTAGAATCTCCTTTACAGACTCTATTGGGATCTCTTTGATTTCGGAGAACTCAATACTTCTTAGCTGCTTTCTCCCATGACTTTTAAGAATTCCCTGAACATTCGATAATTCGTTTCCCCGGAGGAAGGCTAGTTCTATGCTTTCGCTCCTCACAGATTTCAAGTAACAAATCCAACTTTTGTTGTAGTAACAAGGGTTTTTAAAGGTGATCTTGTCTGTCAATCCATACTCCTTGGTTAGCATGTTATGCAGAAAGAGTAAGATCTCTCTTTGGGAATTATCAAACTGATAGATCAGATTTTCAACTTCAGACATGGTTGGATTGAGTGATCAGGATTAGTTTTAGTTGAATTCATATTTACTTCCGTTTGGAAGCCATCGCCTTGACTTTCTTGATTGATTCGTCTTCAAGGTATTGTTTGTATTCTTCTGATTCAGCGGCATACATAGCCACTTTGCCCTGGCGATTGCTATGGATACCCCAACCATATCTCTTGGTCAAAGGAGAAGACCTAAAGCACGGCTGTCCTTTGGAGAAAAACTCTTGGCGAGCTTCCCTCCACTCATTTTTGGGTATGTCCTTCCTTGTCGCAAATACTGCAAAAAAGACATCATCTGAGTCGAATTTATAGGGATGACCATAGAGCATGTCAAACTGATAGTTGGCTATGGTCTTTTTGTCTCCTTTCATGGGTGGCATTTCACTTACCTGAGTGGGCGAGTCGTTGGCGATTTCTATGAAGGTATTGAAGTAGTTGGTCGTATGTGTTTTCATAAACGTATGCATTTAAGATCAAATCTATAGGGGTCAGTGACAACCCTATGTCACTGACTTTAGCGTTCATTCCATCCTTTCCCCTCAAAGACTTTGGGCTTACATTTTTCTACTCTGGATGATCTTGTCTTCTCTTGCTTAGGTTGTGAGATAAAGATGTTATAGCTTCTTTGCCGTCCTGGTGTCAGAGCATAGAAAGCTGTTTTAAAAGTGGGGTCATCTTCTAGGGCTTGCAGTAGCTCCTCAGGCATTGGTTCTGGATTCTTTTTGAATTCCACTTTCTTTCCGCTCTTCTCGATCTCAATAGCCTCTAAAACATACGCTCTTAGCACCTCTTCGAGTTTTTTGATTTCTTCTATATTGGTGAATTTTATTAACCTGTCGGATTGTAAATTTCCTTGTTGCTGAAGGATCTTATGCTCATCCTTCAATAAGACACCTTTGAAAAAGCCGATGTTAGCTGAATCTTTTAGTGCACTCACATTTACCACGTTTTTTCCGTTGATGGTATAAACAGGTACGCCCCATTTGATTTCCTCCTTTAACCCTGTTTCCAAGACAATTTGCCTAAGCAACTCAAGTTCTTCAAACCAGTCTAGCACTTTGCATTGAGGCGTTCCACCATACTTACATCGCATGCAGCCATCTACTAGGTATTTATCAACTAGTAGGTTTAGTTCTATTTTCATTGAGGTCTTGTTTGAAGTTGACGATCTGACGGTCTGAGGTACCAGGAGAAAAGCGTTAGAAGAATCAGAAGGGAAGGGCCAAAAAAAGTGGAAGGGTCATCGTAGACAGCCAAATGTGTCAAAATTGCTCCTGACATTAAAAAGAAAAAACCGGCATAGGCCCATTCCTTAATCAGCGGCAACCTTGGCAGGAGTATGGCTAGCACACCTAACAGTTTCCAGGTTCCTATAATCGTCAAAAAGTATAGTGGATAACCGAGCTGAGTCATTTTTTCTGCTTCCTCCTCTAAAGGGATTAATTGCACTATACCTGTTGACACCATCCCGAGTGACAGCCAAATGGTGGCTATCCAGTAAATGATCCTGCTTCTTTTTGCGGCTTTCATAGTCGCTGATTTAATACTTCTTCCAATCGGTCGTGAGCATAATTGAGGCCTTGAACAAAAGGCATTTGCATTAACTGGTCTCTATACGCAACCGAACGAAAGAGTATTTGCATGTTCAACTTGCTTGTCTGTGTGGATAGTCCTTCAAATTCCAAAAACTCTAACTGAACGGGGAAGGATGTATTTTCCATTTCAAAGGTCCGGGTGATTCGCTCGTTTAGAATCACCTCATGAAAGGTGCCGTTCGCACTGAACACTACATTTCCGCTGGGATCATTTGTTTCAAACCGATAGCTCCCATGGGGTGAACAATCGAATTTCACAAGTTTAGTACCCATCCATTCCTCAAAAAGTGATGGGTCAATGTAAGCCTTGAAGAGCAGCTTAGCCGGAGCTTTGAACTCTCTGATAATATGAAGATCTTGCTTACCTTTTTCTGCATTCACTTGGGTTTTCATTTGATAGCGCTTATCTGTTTACTAAGTCTTTCCAGATTCTGTTTTAGGCCTTCATCAGCTTTGAACGCATTTATTGCTTCTTCCAGACTTGGGACGGAATCAAAGACATTTGACCATTGTACTTTGGTATGCTCAGCCTCTTCATGAATAGTTATGATGATTGAAAACTTCGGTCCTGTCACATGGTCAAGAACTATTTTCTGCATAGGAATAAGCTCACTATATACATATCTATTCTCATAGTTACTTCCATCAGGGCCATGCATGGTAAACGACCATTTACCTCCTACTCTAACATCCATTTCATCAATTGTTATAGTAAATCCTTCCGGCCCCCACCATTTTTTGATTAGCTCTGATGTAGTTAAGACTTTCCATAATAGGTCAACCGGAGCGTCAAACGTTCTGGTCATTTTCAGTGATCTTTTGCTGATATCTTCCATTTATTTCCTATCCGATTTATTCTGTAATTCATTCAACAAGCTGTCCAGCTGCTTAAAGCGACCTTCCCATAGCTGTCGGAAAGGTTCGATGAAGTCATTGACCTCTTTCATTTTGGAAGGGTTGAAATGATACATGATCTCCCGTCCATTCTGCTCCTGCGTTAGTAATTCACATTCTGCTAAGATTTGAATGTGTTTAGAAATGGTCTGCCTTCTGGTGTCGAAGTTGTCAGCAATGGCTCCTGGAGTCATGGCGCTAACCGCCACTAGGCTCAATATCGCTCTCCTCGTGGGATCAGCAATCGCCTGAAATACGTCTCTTCTTGTTTTCAACATGCAGTTATTTGACTGCAAATATAAGTGCAGTTATTTAGCTGCGCAAGTATTTCTTTTCTGATCCTCTATGCTAGGTTTTGGAAACAGATACCCATTTGGGAGCATCATCTATTTCCTGACGTAGAAGCAAGTTGAGTTGAGCTGTGTGATGCTGAACATGTCGCATGTTGTAGAGGATTATTTCGAAGACTGAATAATTTTTGTAATCGTTTACCCAGCGAGAACTGGCGATTTGATCAGTTAAACTCAAAATCAAATCTCTGCATTTGTTTCGACAATGTTGGAGGTATGAAAGAAGCTCTTCTTGGGTATAGGTCCTATCAGGCATGGCACCTTCGGGATCAAACTCGGATAGGGTATAAGGAGTCGGAGGTGAGTAATCATCTGGATTTAGTGTTAGGTAGTAATCCAGCCAGAACAGACAGTGATATGTGATATACCAAAACTTTTTTTCTGAGTCCCAAAACTTTTCTGGGCAAAGTTCAATAGCATTTTCAAGCATTTTTATACTTGCTCCAAATTGTCTCCAAATCTCTTCTTTGATATGATTTTCCATGACTAGATCACTTATGCCTAAATTTCTTTCAATTTGCGGTTGTTTCAAGTAGTTGTAAGGTTTGCGTTCATGTACAAGGACGGGTTCTTAAGCTTCATTAAGTATGAAACTCTGTAATGATCAAGTAATAGCCATTGGGATCTCTGAGTGAGAATTCTTTTTTCTGAGAATTTGGATTGTGATGTATTTCTTCCTCAACTTCAAGATCTAATTTCTTAACATTTTGCCTTATCTGTTCCATGTTTTCAGTTCTTAAATAAAGGATCAACCCATTGCCGATAAGATCACCTGAATGGAGCATTGTAGGGTGTTCATGTGCTCCCCATCTATGGAGACAGAGCAGAACTTCATTCTTTTCTGCGACAAGAATATCAAACTCCTCACCGCCATGCGCGCTTCTACATTCGAATACAGATTGATACCACCTCGAACTGGCCTCAACATCTTTTACGGCAATAATAGGATCTAGCTTAGTCACTTTTTAGATTTCCTTATTCCACGGATCATATGATCCAAAATTCCAGATATGGCCTTCAGGATCCTTACACGTGTAGTTCTTCCAACCATAATCCTCACTTTTCATTTCTAACAGGATCTCTGCGCCGTTTGACTTGGCTTTCTCATAGTGGGTATCTATCTCATGACCATCGATAATGATGTATGGGCTTTGTGTTTCGTATCCTCCAATATCTCCAGGCTGCTTTACTAAGCCTGAGTACTCGCTTCCATTATCAGTGGAGCCAAGCATTATCATGCTGTTTTTATAAGCGAGTTGGGCATGAGCAATTTTCCCATCTTCGGATTCATAAACGGCATTTTCTGTGAACCCAAATGCCTCACATAACCACGCGATCATTCTTTTTGCATCGTGATACTTCATGGTTGGGATGATGTGCGAATGGCTTTTCATAGTTTTTATTTCAAAGTAGGGTAACAAAGGCACTTAATTCTTGGAAAACTGCGACATGCCGATTTCGCATTCTCTCCATTCATGTCCAACCTCTTTACCGGAGAAGTAGTCTTTTGGATTGTGCCCTGAGAACTTTTTAAAGTCATTAGAAAAATGTGAATGATCATAGTAACCATTTTCCAGAGCAATTTGAGTCAATGATTTATTGTGGTTTTTGTATTCATCTGCCGCATTTTGAAACCGGGTTATGCGCTCATACATTTTCGGACTAAAGCCTGCTAGCGCTCTGAACTTTCTTTCAAACTGTCTTCTTGAAAGACAGCAATCGCGAGCAGCAAGGTCTATATCGATTTTACCACGACTATGGATCATAGAGCGGATTACGCTATGCAGACCATTATCCCTTTTATTGATGTTTTTGAGTTTTGTCTCCAAAAAAGCTGAGAGCATGTTTATCCGTTCTGCATTGGTTCGAGAACAGATCATCCGTTCTTCCAGATAGCGGCCCTCAACGCCGAGAAATGCAATCAAGTCCGGCATTTCATTGCTCAATTCATTGGCGGGCATATCAAACAGCACCGGAATGGCAAATGGATAGAAATACACACCGAATATGCCAAAAGAAGATTGACAGGTGTACACTTGATAAGTCGAAGAACTTCCCTGAATTGACGAGAGAGCCGATGGACATTTGCCGTTTGGTTTGACTTCATCGAAAGCACCTTGATAGTGAAATATCATTTCTACTCCACCATCCGCTAGTGATCTGTGTTCATAAGCTTGATCGCCTTCCAATATCCAGAAAAACTGGACGTACTCTGCTAAGCTGAGCGGGGGAGGAATGATTTCGTATCTGATATTCATTTACTTGAAGATACTGAAATCCAAGATTTGAGCCTCACCCGAAAAGAAATCTCATGATGGAGTGCCTTTGAAACAATCCAAGCTCTCGAAGTATCAAAACTGTAGATAGGGTGGTTTCTTGTTATTCTCTGGCTTTATCAACAAAGCAAAAAATTGACTGAGTTCTTTAAAAGACTCCCTTTGTTATGTGGCCTAGTTGTTCTTACAACCCGATCACATAAGACTTCATTTCCTTGATAACGTTGCTTGTGGTATTGGTGAACCTGTATACATCGCAAAATGCATAAGTCTTTTGACCCATCTTCATCTCACCGTTTAAAGCGGCTTCTCGTCCATGAGTAATGATAGAATGAATCGCTACTTCATCGGCGGTGTAATCTTTCATAATGTTGATTTCCCTTGTGAAGGCCTCCTTGCCGACGATGTGTTTATCGCCATAGATAGT
This sequence comes from Flammeovirgaceae bacterium UBA6059, assembly GCA_002435755.1. Lineage (GTDB taxonomy): Bacteria > Bacteroidota > Bacteroidia > Cytophagales > Cyclobacteriaceae > UBA6059. Next base: position 33,616 of record DIYH01000027.1, on the reverse strand, counting down.
CCATATGATATCATCACGTACATGACTGATGATAAAATCCGAGTCTCCTGTAGCGAACGCTACATTAAAATCTCTGAGAAATACTTTCCTCGGAGCATTTCCACAATCGGGTGCTACTGTGATTTTGGTCATGTCTTAATAATTCATTCTTTTGGCATGTTGTCCCAATCCAAATACACCGTTTCCCACCGATGACCATCTAAATCAGCAAACGAGAATCCGTACATCCAACCTTGGATATCGGAGAGGCCTGAGAAGATTTCGCCACCTGCGTTAGCGACCTTTTCCGCCATGAGATCTACTTCCTCTTTGTTCTCCGCATCAAATGAGAGAAGTACCTCACTACTCTCTTTGGTGTCGGTGATTTTGTGCTGCGTATACTTTTCAAATTCCGATAGGGTTACCATCATCACGGGTACATCACCTATTTTGAAGCCTACCATTTCTGGTACGTCCCTCATCGTCTCAAATCCTAGCGATAAGAAAAACTCTTTAGATCGGGTCAGGTCTTTGACTGGCAAGCTGATCCATAGTGCCTTTGTCATATTCAAAGTATTATTGGTGTTAACTCAAACTTAGAAAGTCTATGTCGCCTGTGCCGTGTGTGAATCCGGCAATCTCAGGGGTTGATTGCGACAGGCCTATTGCCTACCTTCCTACCATGAAACATGTCTCTATTATCATCCCCAGAGGCCATTTCAGCCTCACGAATGTAGATGCCACCCACCACGTGATGTCCTGGGTCAACGATCACGCTACGAACATGGGAGTAGAGGTGCCGTTCGACTTACACCTTGTGGGCCTATCGGCGAACCAGACTAGTGGCTCAGGGCTTTACACCATCCACCCAGACTTATTGATTGATGATGTGCCCCGGACAGACCTGATTATCATTCCGGCCATTCATGGAGATGTTCAACAAAACATTAAGCTGAATAGTGAGCTAATCCCGTGGCTAAAGAAGCATTATGATAATGGAGCTGAAATCGCCAGCATGTGTGTGGGTTCATTTTTCCTTGCCGCCATTGGTATGCTGGATGGTGTACCGTGCTCTACACATTGGCAGATGGCCGACCAGTTTAAGCAGCTCTTCCCTGAAGCAGTCATGATGGATGATAAGATATTGACGGACGCTTCCGGTATCTATACGAGTGGAGGAGCCTTCTCCTTTACCAACCTTGTCATTTATCTTGTTGAAAAATATGCCGGCAGGGAGATGGCTGTGACAGCAGCAAAAGCTTTCATGATCGATATTGATCGGCAAAGCCAATCTCCTTTCATGATGTTTTCAGGTCAGAAAGCACATGATGATGATACGGTCTTGAAGGCCCAGGACTATATCGAATCTCACTTTAGGGAAAAGATAGCCGTCGAATCGCTTTGCGATCAATTTGGTGTCAGCAGAAGAAGCTTTGAACGGAGGTTCAAATACGCCACTTCCAACACTATCATCGAATACATTCAGCGCGTAAAAATCGAAGCAGCCAAAAAGTCCCTGGAGGGCAGCCGCAAAACAGTTGGGGAGGTGATGTACGATGTAGGCTATAGCGACGCGAAAGCCTTCCGCAACGTCTTCAAGAAATATACCGGCCTTTCTCCACTAGAGTACCGCAATAAGTACAATAAGGAGCTAGCTTCAGTGGCCTAAGCTTAGGAGACATCCGATATTTTGGAAATATCGGATGTCTTTCGATGAGAGTATTATCTACTGGCCAACTTGAGATCACCTCCGAGGTGCATCTGTATAGCCGCTCTGATTTCTTTACGTGCTTTTTTTGCCTTGAAGTCCTTTCCTACATATCTGTCGCCGATCTCAAACAGGCGAGCAAACATGAGTTTATCTTCGACCTTCATATTCAGGGCCAATGTCTTCTTAGAGGCAAAAAGCTCATCCCACACGTTGCGCACCTCAGCCCAGTAGGCCGAGTTATCTTGCCACCATGTTTTGGCAACAGCACATTGCGCCTCATTCACTTTGGTGTAGGTATTCCAGCCTTTTTCCCGTGCGAGTAGCTCATCTTCACCATCTTCACGGATTACCTTGTCATTGTCTTGCTCGTGCACCCAACCATAGTCGGTGATCTCATGGCGGTTGCGACGCACCATTACATTATAGTCGTCTCTCTTGCTAAACTCTCTTCGTGGTAGCGGAGCATCGGCCTCACTTTCCCAGTAGCGACGACCATCCACATGTACCCATGTGGCAGTGCCTTCGTACCTAGGGCTGTCATCTACCTGGTGGACCTTTTGCGTCCACTGGCCTGATACTTCCGTATCATCAAGCTCGGTATAGTTCCAGGTATTGTCCTTGTCGTAAGTATAGAGCTGACCATGCTCATAGAGCCAGTCTTGTCTCCAATGCTTGATGATCATGGTATCGCCGATCACCAGCAGATGCTGAATGACGATTTTATCTTCCGTCTCCTCTACTACAAAGGCGTATTCGAGCCCACCGGAGTAATAATTGTCATGATACTCATAGTCCTTTTCAGCCCCGAAAGTTTCGGCGAAGTTGAAGTCGATATCATAGCAGCCACACATCGCTTTGATGGCTTCCTTATCTTGCTCTTTTTTTGTTTGAGCTACCGCAATGTTGACCATTGCTAAAACGAGTAGTCCAAGGACAGTTCTTTTCATTTTGTTACGCTTTATGATTTAGAAATACGGTTTTTAGTTGTGGATAGGCATAGCCTATTAAGAATAGATTAGCGGCGAGGTACAATGCCGTCAAAGCTGTCTCGCCTGGTTCGTTAGGTTTGAGAAACAGGTGAAACAGGAAAATATTTAATGTCACAGGTACAAGTAGTACTGCACCAAGCAAAGCATAGACCTGGCTCAGCAAAAGCACCCCGGCTAATAGCTCTGCAACACCGAGCATAGTCCAGAAATAGCCTGTCTGCTTCATCCCACCGATCAGGGCCTTAATTTTCACCACATGATCAGGGAGTGTGACCTCTACATCACTATTAGGTGGAGGAGGCTTGGGGATAAACTTCTGAATGCCTGCATAGACAAAAAGCAGTCCCAACCCAAGTCTGATGGTGATCAAGAGAATTTTGAGAGGCTTCATTACTCTACAATCTCAAAAGTGAACTCCGGATATCCCCGCTCTCCACTAGCGCTGGTCAGCCGTGTAAACCGAAACTTGTAAAGCAGACCATCAGCATCTCTAATCACAAAGAAGCGATCATCAAACAATTGGGGGCCCGAGTCAGGTCCACCACCCTGTCGCCAACTCGATCCAATTGCATCGATATCACTGACGAACTCGATACTTGTAGCATTTGTAGCGGTAAAAGCGTCGTACCCGATATCCTCAATCATGACCATGGCAACCTCCGTATTGTTCCTGTTGATGATAATGTAATCGTTAAACCCATATGGGATGTCCAGGCCGGGACCTCCCAGGTTGAGTGAGGTGGTGTAGGTACTGTACATGATGTCCCACGAGTCTTTAGCTGGTTCTACTGAAACTTCTCCAGACTCAAAACTGAAAAAGTTGAAGTTAGCTTCACTGTCTTTATTGACCTCTGTGAATAAGAATGAAGGATCGTCTATATCAGTGTATTGGACTGTGTAGTTATCCCCGGACCGGAATACCTTGACTTTCTTCCAGTCGCCATTTAGTCGTCTTACAATATAGATCTTGGCTTCTAACTCGGATTCGGCTATTTCACCAAAGGCAGTCGTTGCTAAGTTGCCGTCCGGTGTATCTATCCAGCCAATGGACCCGACACCAGGATCGAATTGGGGAATGACCATCTCGGAGGCAAAACCAACGGTATCCGCACTAGTGACATCCTGCATGACGGTAGCATCGAGCTGCCGTGCCATATGATAAGCGCTGGCATTGAGCACTACGGCAAACTGACCAGATACAGTACTAAAGCCAAGGTCCCAGCTGTTTTTACTCACATTGGTCTGAGTGGACTTGCTGAAATCAAAGAATGCCTGATCGGGAAATGCTGCTCCTCCGGCATTGAGCTCCACCGTACCTGAGGGAGCGATGAAGTTCTCACTAAAGCTGACCGTTGCGCTGCTGTTATCCCCCACGACGATATTGTCCTGTGTGGAGACTAACGTCAACGTCAGGGATTCGTCCTGCTGTATGTTGAGCCCGGCCCCTTTCAATACCTGGAAACTGACATCCTGAGTATTTGCAGACACTGAGAGACTGATTTCACCACCTGTAGCTGCGGGAACCGTGTAGTAGTCAGCAGATTCGCCGTAAGTCAGATTATTACTGTTGATGCGGACCATGACCATTTCATCCTGGCCAACACTTCTTGATAGCGCTATCGGCACTTCTACTGAGGTGTTATCATCGGTAATACCGAGTTCAGCACTGGAAAAGTTGAGTGTGATAGGAGCTGCAGGCTCATCATCGTCACCACAGGCTGCTAGCAGCAATATGACGGCAAAGCCAAATAAGTAAGAGGTATGTTTAACAAAGTTCATGTATTGAAAATTTTAGCGTTTGACAAATTGATAAGTGACCCTGGCAAAGTAGGAGCGACCATACGCAATCGGCGTATTACCACCGCCACCACTATGGGCTCCACCGCCACTGATATTGTTGTTGACAGATGTCACATCGAGCAGATTTCTTGCACCAATGCCCAGCCCGATACCATTAGCCCATTCTTTTGACAAGGTCAAATCCAGGAAGTTGAAAGGATCAATGCCACGAAGCTCAGGAGCGCTATTACCCTCATCATCGCTAATCAACTGATAGTTTTGGGCACGACCTGTATGTTTATAAAAGATGGAAATATTGATTCCTGGTAAGGACCAGAGGTACTGTAGGTTAGCATTGACCTCCGGGGTAAACACGTATGTAGGTACATCTATGGTCTGCTCTGTTGAAAGCTGCTGATAAATACCGATATAGGAAAAGCCCGTATTGGCTGTAAACCCGCCAGATTCATAGCTCCAGGTAGCACTCGTTCCGGTAGTTTTAAAGAGGTTAAGATTAGTATAAGTAGTTGGCTGGTTGGCCTGCTCGGGTATGAAGAAAGTGATGCGATTATCAATGTGGTTAAAAAAACCGGCTAAACTGAATGTGGAGTTGAGCTTGACTAACTGGACCGTCACATCAGCATTCAGGTTATGCGAGTATTCAGGTAGGAGATCCTGGCTACCAAGTATATTGTGATTAGCATCAATGAACTCGTGGTACAACTCACGGACGGAAGGAGCACGGAATCCACGACCATAGCCTAGCCGTAATTGTGTGCCCGGACTTACATCATACTTCATGTTGACAGATGCAGTAGGCTCAGCACTAAACACACTGTTTTGAGTGAACCGCACACCTGGCCTGACTGAGAGCTTACCATTCTGAAGTTCAAGAGCTGCGAAAAATGCGTTGTTCCAAATGGTTTTATCACCATCACTAAGGGTGGTGCCAACAGCCACCTCGCGAATAACTTCTATACCCAGCTGACTATTTGCTGTCCAATTGCCCATGGAAAGCAGATCAGCATGGACTAAAGTACTTCTTAAAAAGAGTGATGTGTAGCCGATCGTATCCTGTTCATCCGGTACGTTGGTCTTGATGTCTTCAGTGACCATGTTTCTTGTGAACTGATGGGTGTTGCGAGAGTAATCAGTGTAAGACAAGGCATTGGACCATTGGCCTTTGCCAAGTGCGATATCCGCCTGAAGCTGATGCATCCATCGGGTAGCCAGGTATTCCTCGTCTACCGCGAATGGGTCTCTAAGCGGATTATTGTCATTGACAGATCCAAGATTTTCAATGGTTTCGTCCAGATGATCTAGGCGATAATAGATGTCCAGTTGGTCATTGCTATATCTTAAGAGGCCGGTATTAAAGTGTTGTGTCTTGGGATACCAGCTTTTGTCCCGGCCCTCTCCATCACCAGTCCAACCCCCAAAGCGATTAAGTCGCGTCTCAGCCTGAACATACCAGTGCTTATTGATCTGGTAACCCAAATTGACACCAACATTGTGATTACCATCTTCGAAAAGGCTGTACTCATCTCCAACCGTTTCTTCCTGGATGTTTACATTAAGAGAGAGTTGTTCACTACCACCCTTCTTGGTTATGATGTTGATGACACCAGCCAGTGCATCGGCCCCATAGTTAACAGCCATTGGTCCTTCTACTATCTCAATTCTTTCAATACTGTTGACGTTGATCTGATTGAGGTCGATCTCATTGGCTACCCCTGATCGGCCTACCATTGGTACACCATCGATGAGTACCTTCACATTTTGGCCGCTGATACCTTGCAGATTCATACCTGCTACTCCGGTCGCATTGTCCCTTGAAAAGCGAATGTTTAGTTCATTAGAGAGTACATCTTGCAGGGTGTTGGCAGCCTGGGCCTGTATGCGTTGCTCACCGATTGTCTTGACTTTATAAACAGACTGCTTGGCCGACTGAACAGAGAACTGACCAGTGACCACTACTTCATCGAGCCATTGTTCAGCAGGCGATAGTTTGATTTCAATGATCTCATCCGATTGGGTAAGCCAAAAAGTGGCAGATTCGAATCCAACATGACGGATGATTATCTGGGTAGGGAGAATACCTTCCAGACTCACAAATCCATTGTGATCAGATATGGTAACTGCAGCGGACTCAATATGGGTAATGACCGCACCTTCGACAGGAGTGCCATTGGTGATGTTCACCAATCGAAGCTTCTGTTGGGCATGAAGGCTCAGACTGGAAATCATCAGGAACATGGTGGTAAATCTGAGCAACATTTATTTGGACTAATTCTAAACAATACAAAGTTGAGACGTCTACCTCTTCGGATCAATCGCGTCAATCGTGATTTTGATATCACTAAGACTAGTGATAGAAGTAACAAATAGTGTGAGTCCCTACTTTACAAGTCCGTGTTGCCAGGCAAAAGCAATGAGCTGCGAAGGGTACTTGAGGTCGAGCTTTTTCATGATGTTTTTGCGATGAGAGTTAACAGTGTGCATACTGAGATGAAGCTCGTCGGCTACTTCATGTGTGGTGAGTCCATACGCTATTCTATGGAGTACCTCTTTTTCTCTTGAAGACAGCTCAGAGGTTACAGTGTTTGCTTCTGAATGATCACTTACAAGCATTCTGTCCAGGAGTCGGTCGCAGATGTATTTCTTTCCTTTGATGGCCATGTGTAAGGCGGTAGCGATCTCTTCCTCCGGGCAGTCCCAATTTACTATGGCTTTGACTCCTAGTGCAGTGAGTTTTTTGAAGTCAAAAGCCGCATCGTCAAGCAAAACCAGTAGTACGATCGAAGAGTGGGCTTGGAGATATCGATATATGTCTTCAGGTGACTGGCCGGAGGCACCTAATACAAGTAGCTGTAAAGGTGTATCTGAAGTAGTCAGTGATCGTTGATCGGGTAGACTGATCACATCAAGTTGCTCTTGGGAAAGCATTTTGAGCATGCCTTGCTTTACCAAAAAGGGAAGGCCGAGTACGCCGATCGTTGGGCTTATCATTATTTAGACTAATTCCAAACAAATATAAATGACACTATTGCAAATCTTTTACACTATTTGGCTTTTCTCTCTTCTCAAGCTGCGGATGGAATATCTACTTTTGCGTATTGAATGATCAAAAACTATGTCCATTAACATTTCACTCTTAAAAAACATTTGCGAAACTCCTGGTGCGCCTGGATTTGAGAAGCGCGTCAGGGATTTCATCATTAATGAGGTCGAACCTTTGGTCGATGAATTGGAAGTAGATAACCTGGGTAACATTATTACCATCAAGCGTGGCAAGGACAGCAGTAAGCGCGCGATGGTAGCTGCTCACATGGACGAGATTGGCTTCATTGTTACCCATATAGATGATAATGGCTTTGTTAGGTTTCATACGCTAGGAGGATTTGATCCGAAGACGTTGACAGCTCAGCGCGTGATCATTCACGGTAGGGAAGACGTGGTGGGAGTAATGGGTACTAAGCCGATCCATGTCATGTCACCAGAGGAGCGGAACAAAGTGGCAAAGATCACTGACTACTTCATTGACCTGGGCAGATCTAAAGAGGAGGTGGAAAAGCTGGTTTCTGTCGGAGATCCGATTACCCGCCAGCGAGAGCTCATAGAGATGGGTGAGTGTGTCAACTGTAAGTCTATCGATAATCGTGTGTCTGTTTTCATACTGATCGAGTCTTTGAGAAAGCTCAAAGATGTACCCTATGATGTTTATGGTGTATTTACCGTGCAGGAAGAAGTGGGCTTGAGAGGGGCTAACGTAGCAGCTCACGCTATCAATCCTGATTTCGGATTTGGATTGGATACTACTATTGCCTTTGATCTGCCAGGTGCTCAACCACATGAGATGGTTACAAAATTGGGAGAAGGCACTGCTATTAAGATCATGGATGCTTCGGCGATCAGTGACTATCGCATGGTAGAGTTCATGAAAAAGACTGCTGATAAGAATGAGATCAAGTGGCAGCCGGAAATATTGACCGCTGGTGGTACGGATACAGCGTCACTACAGCAGCGAGGCAAAGATGGGGCTATTTCTGGTGCGGTTTCTATCCCAACCCGACACTTGCATCAGGTGATCGAAATGGCGCATAAATCGGATATCCAAGGCTCAATTGACTTGTTGACGGCTTGCCTGGAGAGTCTCGATCAGTATGGGTGGAGTCACTAGCTGATCAAGATAAGTTCGAGAAAGTACTGGCACCTTACCTTTAGTGTTCATAGTCTCATTAAAAGAGGTACAATAAAATTCATTTTGTTTCAGAGAAGGTTTGTTTTGGCTGTAAGGCTTATATACCGATCGGTATATTTTCTTTATATTTGATCGGAACATGGATACTGCAGCGTACATTCTTGAAAAGGTGGCTCCTATTTTTAACAAAAGAGGTTACATAGGAGCTAGTCTATCTGACCTTACCGCTGCGACGGGTATGACCAAAGGAGCGATCTATGGCAACTTCTCTAACAAGGAAGATCTGGCGATTAAGGCCTTCAACTATAATTTAAGAAAAGCCATTTATCCGCTGTTTGATTTGATATCTAAACAACCGGATGCCCTAACCAAGCTTAAAGTAGTGACGGACTATCATCGTGGACATTATGAGCGTGTCGCGGATATGGGAGGTTGTCCAATGCTTCGGGTCAGTAGTGATACCCAGCATACCAATCCGCTACTCTTCGACAAAGCACAGCGACTATCTCAAACTTTCCTTAATGGGTTGATTGAAATACTCAACGAAGGAAAGCATAGTGATCAGCTCAGGCAGGACTTTGATAGTATGACTTATGCCAAGGTGATTCTGAGCATGATAGAAGGGGCCACTTCATTGGCGTTCACCCATCACGATGAGAGTTTTTTAGCGGTAGCTATGGATTCTATTGATATGCTCATAGAGGAGAAATTGAAAACATAATATTTTTTTTGAATCAGATATACCGATCGGTATACTATAAACTAAACTTGAATGGAAAAGAGACCAAGAAGTAAAAAAGTGATCCGGTTTCAAGACTGTGACCCTTTTAATCACCTCAACAATGCAAGGTACATCGACTACTTCATCAACACGCGTGAGGATCAATTGGTTGAGCACTATAACCTGGATGTATTTGGTGAAATGAAGACCTCCGGGAAGAGTTGGGTGGTAACATCTAACCAGATTAGCTATATCAAGCCTGCACGGACTATGGAGACGGTTTTGATCGATTCCCAATTGGTACACTTCGATGATCACAGACTGAAGGTGGAGATGAGAATGTGGAATGAGTTGGAGACAGAACTTAAAGCTATCATCTGGATGACGTTCACGCATGTCAATGTACTTCAGTCTACTATTGAAAAGCACGCGGATGAGCTTAACATGCTTTTCGAGGAGATATTAGTTCCTGTGTCTGAAGTCTCATTTGATGATAGAGTCAAGGGTATTTTGCTGAAGCATAAATCTCAGGTTCATGCCAGGCATTAGCACAGTCAATGCCTTCATCAAGAAAGTGGAGACGGAAAGACATGATTTGGTCCTTGCTGAGTACTATACTGAGGACGCTTCTATACAAGAGAACCAGGACCCACCACGTATGGGTCGCGATACATTGATTGAGTATGAGCGGCAGATGCTTGGGAAGGCAGAGCACGTTTCATCTCAATGCCTCCGACCGTTTTTCGTTGATGGGAACGAGGTGATGATCAGATGGAAGTTTCAGTTTTTGTTGAAGGATGGCAGCCATATCATCATCAATGAAGTAGTACATCAGGTATGGGAAGGGGATAAGATCAGGAAAGAGCAGTTCTTCTACGATCCGAGGCAATTCGTACCTGTAAAAGCAAGCTAGCACGTGTATGACCAGCCCATCGAACTCGAATAGTCAGACTAAGGAATTTAATTGTTAGTACCATAAAAGGTGCGCAAGCACCTTTTCTTTGATTCGAGATACTCTTAGAACAAGCTGGTCAACTTCATTGCCACGCTCATGTCTCCATCAATCTTCATCATACCACCCATGAAAGCACTCATAGGGTCAAGGTCTCCATCAGTTAACTTCATGAAGTCATCAAGGTCAATGGCTACCGTGCATTGGGCTTCTCCATCGTCGTTGGATACAGATGGAGGGGATACAGTATCATCAAGAAGGATCACTCCCTCGCTGAATTTAAACTTCACTGAAGAACCCAGGCTGCCAGCACTTGCTGCAGCCATTTCCTTCACCTTATTTGTAGCAGTTTCTAGACTCATTTTTGTGTTCGTTGATTATAAGTTTTGTTTCTTAACTAATTCTATCTCAAACAGTTTGGGCCAAAGCTTACCTGTCACATATATCTTTCTATCTGCCTGGTCATAGGCTATACCATTGAGTACATCGAGAGGCCTGTTATAGTTGTTTGTGTTGAGTATTCCTGCAAGATTGATCCGCCCTTCTACCGCAAACGTACTCGGATTGATCATGACTATCTCATCGGTTGGATAGACATTAGCATAAATCAGTCCGTCAATATATTCCAGCTCATTGAGTTTGAATACTGGTCGTTGATCATCACGTACTTGCCCTTGTCTTAGCACCTCAAATGTATCAGGATCCCGAAAGTAGAGATTGTCAGTACCATCTGACATGACGATTTCATTGCCTATGGTTGTTAAGCCCCAACCCTCTGTAGGATAATCAAATGTTTTGGTCTGTTTGAGCGTGGTGCGGTCATATACCAGACAAAGGTTGGAAGTCCAGGTCAGTTGGTAGAGCTGATCTCCAAATACAGTCAGACCCTCACCGAAAAAACGATCTTCCAGTGACAATTTCCGTGTAGGCCGGCCCGTACTCACATCTGCGACCCTCAAGTCGGAAGCACCTCTTTGCCCTGTGCTTTCATACAACTGTCCATCGATTACCAGTAGGCCTTGTGTATAGGCCTCAGGGTCGTGTGGATAGCTATTAATTACCCGATAGGTGTATTCGTCTGGCGCCCTATCGGAAAAAACTTTAGCAGTTACACTGTAGGTTTCAGTCTTGCCATTGCTTAGCACAGTGCTTATATTGAGGTTAATGTCGCCTACCATACCGGTAGGAGTTAGGCCTATCAATGCAGCGGTACTCACAGCCAGCGTGTCTAGTTTGTGTCGTACTATCACTTGAGTGACGCTTAGAGAATCGCCTTTCAAGCCAATCTCCACCTTTATTGTATCTGTCAGTGTGAACCGATCCTTGCTTTTTGGCGATACTATATGGGTGCTATTCTTGATTCTTGGACTTCTGACCCGTTGCTCTTTGTCACCACAGGATGTGATTATGCTACCGCAAATAATCAACAACAGTAAGTAGAGATAGTATTTCATTGGTTTTCTAGAAACCCAAGCTGGTATAGCCTTGTAGCTCATAGGTAGTCAATACGGTCAACGCTGAAACGCTGATTTTAATGTTGGGGTTGAGCCCTGACTTGGGATAGTTACGAGCAGTCATGCTTTGCCCACAGACATAGAGTTGAACTCCGGCATCTGTGAGTTCCTGAATGAGCCCAATGTTGGGATTATCCATTCCAAACTTTTCCTGATAAGTAGCATTGTCTGCTATGGTTGGTGTGGCAAGATTGTGGATCACAGCAACCACATTCAGGTTCTCTTTTGGAGTGCCACCTACTGCATGAAGATTGAGCATACGGGCAATATTATTCAGTGCCGGGTTGATTTGATCTGGTGAAGAGGGTCCTGATCTGACATCTACTACGATGTTGTAAGGCAAAGTAGAAGAAGGTGTTTCCTCAGCATCAGGAATAGCGTAGATCCCGCCATAGTTTTTGATCACCGGATTAACCCTGTCCTGCGCCATAGCAACATGCACAGTACAAAGAATGATCAAAGCGAAAAATAACGGTAGTCGTTGATTGCGATAGGAAGTGAACATATTTACTTGAATTAGAACCAGACCATTTGCTTTATACCAGTTCATAATATGATTAAATTCATGAGTAATTTAAGGGCATATTCCTAAATTAGGTAAAAACAGATACCCAAATGAAAAGAATACTTGTTCCCCTCGATTTTTCCGAAGAATCATTGAATGCATTGCATTCTGCACATGTGTTGGCGCAACAGACATCTGCTGAGATCATGCTGGTACATGTGATTGAGGACCCTCACACAACCAGTTTCAATACTATGGGTATTGTGGACTATACTCCCGAGGAAAACGTCTACATCGTAAAGCTCATGGAGCGTACGAAAGAGCGCATGGAGGAGCTGGTCAACAAAAATGAATATGAAGATGTAGTATTGAAATATACCATCGAAGTGGGACACCCCTTTGAAAAGATATCGAAGGTCATCGCTGAGCACAATAGCAGTTTGATTGTCATGGGATCGAAAGGAGCAAGTGGACTGGTCAATGTATTAGTGGGGTCTGTTGCTGACAGGGTGGTCAGGACTGCTTCCTGCCCTGTGATTACTGTTAAGGGACAATGTGACCTCTGCAATGTCAAAAGCATTGTTTTTGCTTCGGACTTAAGGCTAGAGCAGGAGTCTATCGTCGGTGAGCTGAAAAACATGCAGAAGTTTTATGACGCCCATCTGCATATCGTCAAGGCTTACGACTCAGAGTGGATAAAAGAGGCTGAAGTAAAATCTCGAATTGACGCTTTCGCGGAAAAGTTTGGCTTTGACAACTATAGTACTACCGCTGTGAAGGATAGTGATCAGGTAGACGCTATCATCGAGTTTGCAGACGAGGTTGGTGCCGATATGATCGCTTTGGCAACTCATCAGAAAAGGGGACTCGAGTCACTCTTCACTGGCTTCATATCAAAAAATGTAGTGAATAAAAGCCAGAAGCCCATTTGGACGATGGCAATAAAGTAGTAGCTAAAAGTTCTGAATATTGAGATAGCCTACAGCTTGTCCATAGAGTGGGCAAACTTGTCAGGCTCGCTCACTTCCAGCAGCCTGGTGACGGTAAGTCCCTGATAGAGGATGGATAATACTACGACAATGTAGGTCATTGTGACAATGACATCCTTACCTTCAAAATCCGGAAGAGACAATGAAAGTGCTACTGGCATACCGCCACGCAGAGCACCCCAGGTCATGATAGGAATCGTATTCCGCTCAAATCGCCTCTTCTGAGACATAATTTTAATAGGTATGAGTACACTTATCCATCGAGCAAATAAGGCAATATTGAAGACGATAAATCCTGCAGCGAAATAATCAAGTCGCAGTGGTATCACCAGCATTTCTAAAGCGATGAGTACAAAAAGCATGGCATTGAGTGACTCTTCCATCAGTCGCCAAAACTTAAACACATAGTCGCCAGCGGCATTCGAAGTAGTCTGCTTAGATCCTTCATTACCTATGACAAGCCCCATCACTACGGCTGCTTGCTTGGATGAGACATGAGCAATATCGGCCAGTTGAGTTCCAGCCATCACTAACGCTAGTGTCATGAGAATCTCTACCTCTACTTCATCGTTATCGATATACTTAAGTAATTGAAATCCTATGTAACCCAGGAATAAGCCTATGACTATTCCTCCTCCCACATCAGTAGAGAAAATATAAACCACATCGAAGAGGCTTAGCGCATGTTCTTCTCCTGCATGCTCAAGATCAAGTAGCGTCAAAGCAGTTACTACTGCCACACCATCATTAAAAAGTGACTCTCCAGCAATCCGTGTTTCAAGGTCTTTCGATAGATTAAACCTTTTGATAACAGTGGTAACTGCTATAGGGTCCGTTGGTGAGATCAATGCTCCAAATACCAGACAGTAGAGATAGTTGAGCTCTATGCCCAGCCAGCCCAGCAGATAGTAAACCCCTGTACCAATGATACCTGTGGAGATAAATACACCCACAGTAGCGAGGACAAGGACAGGTGTTTTCTCTTTGGCAAGCTTCTTGAAATCTATCTGCAATGCTCCGGCAAAGAGCATGAAGCTGATGAATATCTGGTAAAGTATATCGGCGTAATTATAGTCCTTCATCAGCCGCTCAGTCCCCAGCATGAAATCGGGAAACAGGATCCCGGACAACAGGATGAGCAATGACAATATCAACGCCATGATCATCAGACCAATCGATGATGGTAACTTGAGGTAGTAGGTATTGGTATAGATGAAGATCCCCGCAAGAAAAATGAAGAGGGCGATGATATCAAGGATGTGCATATGCGCCGGAAATAGCTACTTTCGTTCTCTTTAGTTCTTGATTACTACAGGTGGTATCTTTAATTACTCCATGTAATTTCGATACCATATTACAGAATAATTTCTATAAAATTTAATCTTTTTCTTTAAAGTTGGCAGCAAAACGCTGTTTTGCTATTCAAATAGTACAAATTGTTTTGCTGATGGCTTGTTACGGGTTTCAATAATATCCAACATGAAATTGAGAGTGTCCCTTTTTTGTATTTGTAGTTTTGCGATCCTGCTCACTTATGGACAAAGCAATCATCAGTGGGCACCACGTAGTATTGGTCCGGCAGGGATGAGCGGACGCATCACTGCTATTGATGTAGTACTTGACAACCCAAAAGTCTGGTATATAGGCACAGCTTCCGGAGGGCTTTGGAAGACGGTTAATGACGGCACTACCTTCAATCCTATCTTTGATGATCAGCCCGTACAGAGTATAGGTGCCGTGTCAGTATTTCAACCCAATCCAAACATCATATGGGCCGGAACAGGTGAAGGGAATCCGCGCAATTCGCAGACCAGTGGAGGTGGGATTTTTAAAAGCCTGGATGGGGGTAGGACATGGCAACATATGGGGCTTGAACTTACCAGAAACATCCATAGGGTACTGACTCATCCTACCAACCCTGATATTGCATGGTTAGGGGCTTTAGGGAATCCATATACGGCGGGTGAACATCGTGGTGTCTACAAAACCACAGATGGAGGTCTGACCTGGCGTAAGGTGCTTGGTGCCAGTAACCAAACGGGAGTTGCTGAGTTGCGTGTGGACCCATCTAACCCGGACAAGCTCTTTGCGGCACTATGGCAAATTCAGCGTACCCCCTGGGATATGACGTCAGGAGGAGAGGGCTCGGGACTATTTGTTTCTCATGATGGGGGTGAGCACTGGATGGACCTATCGGAAAAGGGAGGCCTGCCGGAAAAACCCTACGGCCGAATTGGCATTGCGATAGCGCCATCTCGTCCTGACATGGTGTATACAATGATCGAGAGTAAAAAGAATGCTCTGTACAAATCTGTGGATGGGGGTGCTACCTGGACCGTGATCAACCAAAAGACCATCGGTAGTCGTCCTTTCTACTTCTCAGAAATGTATGTAGACCCAAAAAATGAGAATAGGATCTATAATCTTTATTCTCGCCTGTCCAAAAGTGAAAATGGGGGTAAGGACTTTGAAGTTATAGAAGATTGGGGATTTGAAGTTCACGCTGATCATCAAGCATTCTGGATACATCCTGATGATCCTGATTTTATCATTGATGGTACTGACGGAGGACTTTACTGGACTAAAGACGGTGCTGAGCACTGGAGGTTTGCTGAGAATTTACCGTTAGGACAGTTCTACCATGTTACGCTAGATAACGAGTATCCCTACAATGTCTACGGAGGCTTGCAGGACAATGGCACCTGGTATGGCCCCAACAAAGTATGGAACCGTGGGGAGTTAAGAAATGGGTATTGGAAGGAGTTGGCCTTCAATGATGGATTTGATGTAGCAATCGATGCTATAGAAGAACATATCGTTTATGCACTTTGGCAGGGTGGTATGCTAGTGCGTATCAACAAGAAGACAGGCCAGCGGAAGACTATTCGTCCTGCAGACCCTAAGCGCGAACTTCGCTTCAATTGGAATGCTGCCATTGCCGCTGATCCTTTCACATCGGGTACTGTATATATAGGAAGTCAGTTTGTGCACAAGAGTGCTGATTTTGGCAATACCTGGCAGGTCATCAGCCCTGACCTTACTACCAACGATCCTGCTAAGCAACAGCAACTTACAAGTGGTGGGCTTTCTATCGATGCAACTACAGCAGAAAATCATACCTCGCTCGTGTCAATAGCTCCTAGCCCTATTGTAGAAGGTGTGATCTGGGCAGGAAGTGATGATGGTAAAGTACATCTGACCGAAGATGGTGGTGCTAGTTGGAAGGACCTTAGCAGAAACATGAAGGGAGTTCCGGAAGATGGATGGGTCACACAGATCGTACCTTCCCTGTATGATAAAAAGTCAGCATTCGTGGTGATAGATAACCACCGACAGGGAGACTGGCGACCATACATATTCGAGACCAAGGATGGTGGGAGATCATGGAAGAACCTGCTCCTAGATATGGGGGTTGAGACTTTTGCTTTGTCATTTGTGCAGCATCCCAAAACTCCCAATCTAATGTTTGCAGGTACCGAGTTTGGTCTGTACTACTCGTTAGATGCTGGAGTCACTTGGCAAAAATGGGAGAAAGGCTATCCATCAGTATCAACCAAAGACTTGAAAATACACCCAAGGGAAAATGACCTGGTGATGGCGACTTTCGGAAGGTCCTTTTGGATACTCGATGACCTGGGGCCGCTCGAGGAACTGGCTGGTTCTACTGACTTAGAGAATACAACCGCCTATTTATTTAAGACCAGGCAGACCTACCAGGCCATTATCGACCAGGCCATCGGCCAGCGATTGACCCCAGCCCATATGTTTACCGGAGATAATCTTCCAAAAGGAGCCACGATCACTTATCAAGTAGTAAAAAGTGATTCTGTAAAGTTGTCTGTTAGCAGAGGGGGTGAAATAATTTATGCATGGAAGGAAAAAGCAGAGGCAGGTTTGAATCGTACCTACTGGAACCTGGAGAAAGAAGGAAAGCCAATCTATGGCCCATTGATGAGTCCTGTACTGGAGCGTCCTTTAGTGGCTCCTGGCGAGTACACAATAAATCTGGACTATCAAGGCCTTACCTTTGAAAAACCGTTGATTGTACTTCCTGATCCAAGGATTGATTATGATCCCCAGGCTTTCGAAGAAAATGAAGCTCATAGAGATAGATTGGAAGCAATCAGTCTGGCTAAAGACGCTTTGCTCGATAGCTTGGCCTACATAGAAAAAGCTCTTAGTGAACATGCAAACCAATCAAACAGTCAATTGGTAGATACCATCAGAAGCCATGTTGACACGATCTGGAGTATGATTGGTTATCGCAATGTGCAGGGTGCTATAAGCGACTCGCCCCGATTGGAACATCAGATCAGCAAGGCTTTCTACTACATGCATTCGCCTTATGAACCCGTCAGTATAAATGACAGACGGGTGATCTCAGATTTGGAGAAGCAGCTTGCTAATGTCCAATCTATGTATCAAAGTAAATTGTTACCCTTCTGGATGAGGTTTAAGAATGAGGTAACAACTAATGGGTTTGAATTTGAGTAAACCAAGCATCATAGGTTAATAGATGTCCATTCTTTTTGTCATAGCAAGCATAGGGGTAATCAACGGACTGCTCGTAAGCCTGTACTTGCTTGTGCGAAGAGACAAGACGGTTGCTGAGACTTACTTTGCCGGGTTATTGATAGCATTGAGCATAAGGATAGGCAAGTCCATTTACTTTTACTTTGGTACCACCGATGATCGACTGGTACTTCAGTTGGGTCTTTCTGCTTGCGCTTTCATTGGTCCCTTTTTCTACCTCTACGCTAAGGCACTATATCAGGAGCAGCAGTGCCACAAACGTGCTGACCTTGTACTTCTTTTAAGTTTGTTGATTGCAATAATTATCGTTGGACTCTGGTACCCTTATCCAACTAACCCTGACGTTTGGAATGGCATCATTATCTATGGAATATATGGGACCTGGGCAGTCTTCGTTGTGGCAGGTTGCTATTATAGCTACAAAGGCGTATTCGAGAATTACAGGCTATCGCGAAATGGGTTGAATCCGAGCCAGCAATATCAACTTGCGATCATGTTGGCGATGTTGTTCATCACGATCACCTATATGACCGCTCTGTTTTTTGGAGTGGCCTACATATGGGGAGCTGTGATTTTCACTACAGTATTTTACTATCTAGCGGGCAGATTGCTGCTTACAAGTAAGCCTGCTATTCCGAAACCCTCTTCCGCAGCACTTGAAGATGGACAAGCATTGCTACAGCGAGTGGATGAAATTATGCGAAATGAGAAGCCCTACATGGACCAACGACTCAAGCTTGACGAATTGGCGGCTAAGACAGGTATTACTAAACATCTACTTTCGCGTGTGCTTAATGAAGTCTATCAGTCTGGTTTTTCACAGTACATCAAAGAGTACAGGGTGGCGGAAGCCAAGCATCTGATAGCGACACGACACGAGTTATCTTTAGAAGGAATTGGTTATGAAGCTGGTTTCAGTTCCAAGTCAGCCTTTTTTGAAGCTTTCAAAAAGATCGAAGGCAATACTCCGGCACAGTACAAAAAGGCCAATCTCAGTTTAACACAGTCTTAGAAAGACTCCAGAATTATCATCCTGTACTTCTTCGTGAGGAGTTTTTGGGCTTCACTTTGAAGGCTTCCGTAATCTTGAGGAGTGAAAAAAGTTGATTCACTATTTCCTGTTCAATTCAAAACCTCTCTAAATGAAAACACTAGTAACCACCCTTCTTTTGTTTTTGGCCAATAGTGCCCTTCAGGCCCAGTCAGACAAAGTACTTATCGAATCGACGATCCAAAAGTTCATTGATGGCACGACCTACAACTATCCCGATTCTATCATTTCTACTTTTTATCCTGAGACCAGAATGTTTCTCTACAATGGAACTGATACGGTGTGGTCCGTCACATCAGAAGAGTATGCATCCTGGTATTCGCGCAAGCCACCAGGCACCCGAAATGCGCGATATGGTCAGATCAGTAGTATCGACATTTCTCTTGATGTGGCGTATGCAAAAGTGGAGTTTTTGATCCCATCTTTTGGTAATCGCTATTACGACCTATTGCTACTCAAAAAGATCAGGGGTGAATGGAAGATTGTTGCGAAGTGTACTTCCGCTGAGCCCATTCCGAAGACACCCGCAGAGATGGTACCTCAACCACGAAAAGAGGTGGTCATGACAGGACTCAATCATCCGTGGAGCATGACTTTCTTATCAGAAAATGAAGTGTTGATCGCAGAAAAGGATGGCGACCTTTTAAAGGTTGATTTGCTGAGCAAGGAACAGATTGCCATTCAAGGATTACCTGATGATGTCGCCAGAGCTGTTACTATTGATACCTCCAAATTCAGAAAAGGTGTGTTTCCTTCTCAGCTGCATGGTCGGACGGCTAGCATGAATGCTGGTTGGTTTCAAGTACTGCTTGATCCTCATTTTGATGATAATCAGTACATCTACTTGTCCTATGCGGCAGAAAACCAAGCCCGCGAAAGCACTACCAAGGTGATTCGCGGAAAGCTTATTGAAAACAAGCTCATAGAAGTTGAGACGCTATTTCTGGCTGAGCCTTACTCTCACGGACTCTATCACTATGGCGGTGGGATGGTCTTTGGCCCTGATGGCAAGCTATACATTGCGATAGGTGAGCGTAACTTTTATGAGTACCTCAACCCGGAGCTACCCCTTGCTCAGGACATTAGCGACAAACGTGGAAAGATCATTCGCATCAATCCCGACGGCTCTATTCCTGAGGACAACCCGGATTTTGGAGCAGACGCTATTCCGGGTCTTTATGCCCTCGGTGTACGAGCGCCGCAGGGGATGACCATCGATCCTACTACAGATAAGATTTGGTTTAGCGAGCATGGTACTATTCAAGGTGACGAGCTCAACCTCCTCATCGCAGGAGCTAATTACGGCTGGCCCAATAAAACGAGTGGTGGCTATCGCGATAAAGACTATGCTCCTATGGCCCTACCGGGAACAGTATTTACTGATCCGATTCATTATTGGGACCAAACTATAGCACCGACGGGTTTGACATTCTATTCTGGTAGGGAGTTCCCACAGTGGAATGGCAATATCATATTGCCTGGATTGAGTAAGGGCAGTCTATGGAGGGTGATTATTGAGGATGATATTGTGGTAGGCACTGAGGAATTATTTATTCATGATCGAGTACGATTGAGGAAGGCTGTAGTCTCTCCAAGGGGCCAACTCTATCTACTGACTGATGAGGACGATGGTAAGCTGATCAGGATGTATAATGCTAGTAGATAGTCTCGTGTGTCATGAAGTCACCGTGCCTTTGAGATAGCTACTGTCTTACGTATCAGTGATTCATTATTGATCGCCGAGAGCATATACCTGGCGACACTTTTTCTGCTAATTGTTAAAGTAGGTTTAGATTCGTTATGGTAAGATTCTAATACATCTTCTGGCTTG
The DNA here is from genome assembly GCA_002435755.1 of Flammeovirgaceae bacterium UBA6059. Taxonomy (GTDB): domain Bacteria; phylum Bacteroidota; class Bacteroidia; order Cytophagales; family Cyclobacteriaceae; genus UBA6059. The sequence continues at coordinate 12,861 of DIYH01000027.1, read as the reverse complement.
TTATTGTTGGTTAAACCAACAGGTCTCACGATTGTCCAATTCAAACCGGAATCCTGAAGTATTTCTTCTTGCCTTTCATGATCGGCATAGGCTGATCCGATGTTGCTGTGATCAATAAACCAGCGGAACCAACCTGGTATTTGCGGTCGGGAGTCACCAACTCCCCAAGCAGAGCAAACAATTATACGTTTTACCCCGACCTCTTCCATAAGAGGTAATAACCCGTTCGTTACACTGGACATAAAATCAGCGGGGGTTCTCAATCCTGACCATGGGAAATCGGATTTTCTTGAGACATTGAGCACGCTTAGTACTGCATCACAGTCTTTGAGCAATGGTTTGAGTTGGCCAGGTTCTGAAACATCTCCCGGGACTATGTTGATCAATGGATGCGATCTGACTTTGTCCGGGTCCCTTACCAGGCAATTCACTTCATACTTCAATTCAATAGCTTCATTGATAATGTATTGGCCAGTTCTCCCACTAGCACCAAGAAGTAGTAGTTTCATATCAAGTGCTTTTGTATATCGAAAATCATTCTTTGGTTAGTGCAGCTTCTGCCGCTATGTAGGCCCAGTAGTTCCAGATTGGATTGACCAGTACATTGCGATAGATACCTGTTGCAGTTGCCGTATCGCCTGAAAACAAATACCAGTTGGCTACACCGTAAGCGGTGGTCATTTCCCCACCTGACCATTCAGTCCCATTTTTGGCAAGATCCACCATATCATCAGGTGAAAGCAAGCCTTTATGCATCATCAATCTGCGGGCATAGGTATAGTCAGCATTCGGATCAGGATCAAAGCTGGCCAATACTTCTTCAGCACTCTCCTTATCTCCAGAGAGTTGTAAACTGTTGTAAGACCACTCTACCGCCCCTGCTTGATTGTTGTCGGTAGTTGCGGTAGCCAGACATTGATTAAAAGCCTCAGCTGCCTGGTCAAAATCGCCTCTGAAGTAGTACCCCAGGCCGATGTGATACCAAACCCAGTACCGGTAGGTACCTTTTTCTTCTCCATTAGGATAGTATTCCATTTCTGACCCACCCTCTGCGCCCATTAGCTCGAGCGCCTTTTGAAGATCAGATATGGCTGGGTCGATCTTACGTACGCTCAGCTGTCGGTGTGCTTTAAACCGGAGAAGTTTGTATGATTTTGGAAAAGACTCAAGTCCCTGGCTGTAAACTTCAATGGCATCATTGTATCGGTTGAGGGCCGCATAATGATTGCCTAAGTCCACCCATTCATTTTCCGTCAATTCAACTTTGTTCTCCAGGGCCTCAATCAAAGGGGCATAGTTCGCAAGTGTAACTGAATCAGCTGCTCTTTGGATCAGTTCTCTGCCATCCAAGCCGATGGCTTCTACCACGGATGTTGATGATGAAGACTGTTCGATATCAATGTCATTATCAGAAGGCGCTTTGGGTTGAGGCTGACAAGCGAGCAATGAGATAAGGAGAGCAATGGATATTAGGTGTCGCATTCTGGGATGAAGTTGATGAACACAAATTTAATCGTGATCCCGACTATTTATAAATCACCTCGATGAACCTGTCCATATCATTCTTAAATTTTGTGTGGACTGGACATTTGTATTATTTCAATAATGTTGAATTGGTCCTGAAATTGAATACAGGGAAAAAGCAGATGCTAACGACGATCTGTAGGCATGGTGAAGGGTACAGGACTTTAACCCTACTTTTCTCTTACCCGTGCGGAGAACTCGCTCCTCATCCATTGGATACTTTCCAAAATCAGAATGTACTCATTACCCTCATATTCAAAACCCCATTGCTGACCGGGAACCACATCGATGGGTTTAGGTCTTTTTTTGGAGTTTCTCCTATCGGGCAGTGACAGATAAGCGGTGCCGGTATTCTCAGAATCTGCAGAAAGTACTGATAGGGAAGCATTCGTCTTAACATCTAGAAATGAGTCACCCAATCTTATTTTACCTTGAAAATAGTCGTAGAGATTCTGTCTGTCACTATCGGCCTTGTCCCGGTAATTTCCATTGGTGTTTCTTATCTCTTGCCAATAGCCATTCTTGTACCTTAACAGAGAATCTTCCAGAAACCTGACTTTTTGATTAAGGGCGAGGTTGGACTGGTGCAGGTTGTGTTTTTCTGTGTCACTCACTTTTTCGGCCATATCCTTGCCTATTTCATAGCCACCTCTTCCTACCGCTAATGCAACACCTACCGTGGTGATCACCATCACGTAGGTCTTACCGATGCTCTTCATGAAAGTTGACTTGCCCATACAGTTTGGCAATTAAAATTAAATCACCCAACATCGCCAACTTCCCAACTTCAATAATTCAGAGTTGGTGATTATTTGTGAGTCTAAGCAGACCATCCAATCCACTTGTTTAGATTTATCTCCGCCAAATGAGACTCACCGATGCTTGATGTATTGATTATTGGAGCTGGCCAAGCTGGACTATCAGTGGCCTATTTCTTAAAGCGATATACCTCTAACTATCTGCTCCTGGATAATAGGGAAAGCCCTGGTGGAGCATGGCTTAAGACCTGGGACTCATTGAGATTGTTCTCACCCACACAATTCTCCTCATTGAGTGGCTGGCCTATGCCACAGTCCGAAGAAGCCTACCCGACCAAAGATGAGTTTATCGAATACCTAACACTTTATGAACAGCGATACAAGTTCCCTATTGAGCGCCCTGTTAGCGTTGAAGCAGTGAACAAAACGGCAAGTGGTTTTGAAGTGCTCAGCTCAAGTGGGCAGGCCTATCAATCAAAAATGGTGGTTTGTGCGACAGGCACTGCCTCCGGCCCACTTATACCTTCGTACCCGAATGCCAAGACTTTCGAGGGTCAGCAGATCCACTCAGTAGATTATAAAACTCCGGCTGACTTTACTAATCAAAGAGTACTGGTTGTAGGGGCCGGAAATTCAGGTGCTCAGGTATTTAGCGATCTTGTTTTGAATGGTGTGGAAGCTAAATGGACATCATTACATGAGCCATCCTATCTGCCCGATGATATTGACGGACGATATCTTTTTGAAAGCTCGACACATAGATATCTAGCTTCACTAAAGGGAGAGAAGCTAGAAAATAAATACGGCCTCAATCAGATTGTGATGGTGGAACCTGTCAAACAAGCTCGGGACCAGGGACTACTCGAATTCACGAATGGGCCATTTGAGTTTGAGCAGAATGGTGTGCTATGGACATCAACTTTGCATCGTGAGAGTTTTGATGCTGTGATCTGGTGTACTGGCTTCAGGGCCGAATTACCATATTTAGCCTCTTTGGGAGTACCAATCGATAAATCGCATAAGACTAAATTGACGAAATCTCTTGAAGTTGACGGGCTTTGGTTGGTGGGATTCGGTAGCTGGACAGGCTATGCCTCGGCCACCATCTATGGGGTGGGCAAGACTTGCAAACAAACTGCGCTTGAAATCAAAGAGCGATTGTAACCAAGAGTACGTCATTCCCTCATAGGCGGGAATCTCAAAACTCTGGCAGATTTTCATTTTAGCCTCAGAGTAAAACACTAAATCTCTTCAATCACCGACTCTCCTTTGCTTTGATCTCCGCTGGTCCATTCCCAGACTTCCATCAACCGGATTTTGCCATTAGCCATAATCATAGGAGTGGATCGACATTGGCCAGTCATTAGTTCACCCGCAGTATTGACCTGATGATACCTCATGTCTATGTTTCCTTCCTCATCCACTAAACCGATTAGATGTCCAGATACGATTTGCCCGCCACTGTAGCTGGCAGAGAGAATATTCCCTTCCTGTTGGTAGTGGAAGATGGTTTCTTCAGAGGTCTCACCATTTTCAGTATTACTGACAGGTCTGAATTTTCGGTTGTTGTAGTTGATTTTCATTGGTGCTTAGGATCTACTTAATCGTTGGCGTCTTTGTTCTCAGTTAATATTTTGTATACGTCTCTGTAGAAAACTTCAGCATTTTCATGCATGTGCCAGTGACCAACACCATCGTACATTCGGTTAGGTAAGTTGTGTTGCTTAATGAACTCTTGGGTTGACTGGGGTGTGTCTTTTGTGCCCCAGATGTAGAGTTTCTGGCAAGAGAGTACCACAAATTCATGCCCACAACGATTGTCCTTGACGAACTCCTGACTTGAAACAGACCAGTTCCTCATGCCTTCTGGTTTAGCAAATCTCAAGTTGGCATAGTAGCGCTTGAACCGTTCTTCTTTTTGGGCTAACTCAAATATTTCCGTTTTGAATGATTCATAGAAAGCGTCAGCCGTTTCGTATTGCAATGGCTTACTTGAGAAGTAGCTATCCGCTTCTGTTAGATTCCCCTCGACATTGAAGAAGTAATTGATCTGATCATCTAAGACTTGACATATCCGGGTTCCAATCAGGCCGGCGATGGAGTGAGCTACAAGGTTGACTTTTTGATTTTGAGCAGTTTGGCCGTTAATGATTTGAACTAATAGCTCAGCGTGTGATTTGATAGAAGTATGATCCAGATTCAGTGGACTGGCTCCAAACCCAGGAAAGTCAATGACATATAGGTTGCAGTGATCAGCAAGCTTTGAATCAAATGCTTCTTGATATATCAATCCCGAGTCACCAAAAGCATGTAAAAACCAAATGGAGTCCCGTTGTTTTATCTCATTGTGTCTGATCAGGACATTATTGATGGTGGTTATCTGCATTTTCTCAACTTGAAGAACATAGTCTGACCTACTTTATAGTACAGCAGAGAAGGGATTCTTAGCAATTATAGTTATCCTATGGCAATAGCCTAAGTATTAGTTTGGAAGCTGCCAAAATATCATTCTGACTATCTGAGGTGAAGCCTCTTTGCTTGGCTTCAGACTGAGTGCCCCTACTACGGCGTATTAGTTGTTCGTTTACCAGCGTTAGCATCCAAATCTATCAACATTATAGCCAACTATTACTGCCGCTATTTGGAGCTCAATAAAAACCCTACGTGGAGTATCTAAACTTTGACTGTTTCTTTATCATTGTGAATCTTTAAATACTATGAAGCAAATGATACTTAACAGACTCTTCAAATTGTTTTCTCTATGCGCTGTTGCATTGATGTTGTTGTTCACAGGATGCGGGGATGATGATAGTGCACCTGATGGAGTAGCAGGAACGATTGTAGGCACGTGGACAGGTGCATCGGCAACTTTTGACTCTTTTTTGATCGATGGACAAGATGTCTCCGCACTCATTGAGGAACTGAGACAGGTTTTAATTGATCTTGGTGGTTCAGAAGCTGAAGCTGATGAGTTCGCCCAGGAGTTTGAAGATTCCTTGACAGAGGCATTAACTGAAAGCTTTGAAGGAACTTTTACTTTCAAAGCCGACGGAACTTATGAAGTTTCAGACGACCAGGGTACTGACTCAGGTACATGGGAGGTTACCAACAACGATCAAGCCTTGCTGTTCGACAGGGGCACAACGGACGAATTGGAAATTGAAATTGTTTCTTATTCCGATACAAGGTTTGAGGGTCTTGTGGACATAGAGGAGCAAGATGATATTGATGACGATGGCAGTGCCAATACAATAGCAGCTACCTTAAGGATAGTGTTTACACGCTAGAGGCTTCATTATGTCGTGGACGACTATTGCCTCTTAGACTGGTTATTTGCAATCAACAACTTCTTGATCAACACAATCTGCCCAAGGTGATAGTAGCAGTGCTCAATCGTACCATCGATACTTCGGCGATAGTCCCCGTATTCTTCCTTGACAAAGACTTGATTGAGTTGCTCTTCAGAAAATTGGTCAACATGTTTAGCAAATTCTTCAGCATTTGACCAGAGCTCATCTTTCATTTTCTGCCAATCCGCTTCTGATGTAAGAGGCGCCATATCAAAGCTGTATTTATCCCTGATTTCGAGGTTGCCAGTATTGAAGAAGTGAAGCACGCCAGCCACATAATAGTTCAAATGAAAAGTGAGGAGGGCGATTGTATTAAGGTCTCCGACTTGCTTAGTGGCCTGCTCTAAAGTCACATTTGAGAGCTGTTCTTTGAGATTAGTATTGGCGACCCATTTTCCACTGAGGAGAACTTCTCTGAGTCGACTGGCTAGTTGGGTTGAAGTCTTCATAACTTGAGCTAATAACTTAAAGCTAATCTGTTTGATTCAAACCAGCCGGTTAGCTTATATGAATTTGTGATCCGTGTTGATAATGCTGCGTAAGGAGGGTCTATTTCCGCTTCACTCTAGTTCTTTCTCCAGCGATCCAGGTTTGGCCACCATCATTAGAAGTTTCCTGAACTACAATGTAGCCTTTGTCAGTTACTTCGGTAAATCTCAGCTGATGCATAGTGCCTGTTGATCTGGAGCCTCCAATACGTCGTTGTACAACATCACCTTGATCCACGATCCATTGATACTCAGAAATACGGCCGGTACTGAAGACATAAGTCTCCTCCCAAAACCCTGAAGCCACGTCAACAAAGCCCTGAGTAGAATAGAAGAAGCTTGAGTCAGGGCTGTGGAACTGCTGTAATAGCGAACAACCTCCGACTCCAAGCCTGACCTCTAAGGTGCCGATAAAGTTCTCAGTATCATCTTCCGTTAATTCATATTCCAGCCATGTGCCCAGAAAAGGCCTGACCAACTGATGAGAAGGACCGGAGCATGGAGCTTCCTCTGATGATGTGGCGTTTTGAATAGTGCCATGCCACTGGCCCCTGTACCACTTGTCGGGCTCATCATCTCCACGGTAGTCGGCGTGAAACTGCTTAAAACCTTCTTCAAAAGTCAGGATGATATCACCAACACCATCGGGATCAGTCCAGCGCCCAGAGGCGACCTGACCTTCGAGTGTCGCCCAGATGGAACCGATGATCTTCTTAGGTGCGATCTCATACGTTCCGGATACCTGATCACCATTAAACCATAAGTCAAAGCGACCGAATTCTGTATCGTAAGTCTTATGAACTATCTCAGACTGAGCAGGTGATGAAAAACTTAGAAACAGGGATAATGCGGAAGGCAAGAAGAGCTTCATAGGTTAGAACTTTGATGCTAAGTATCAATTACGGATCAAAGTCCAAAAGATTATCAGCTTATCCTCAACAGCTTATATCTCTGAATAAAAAGCGGTGGCTAACGCGGATTTGCAATCCGTGCCTTCATCTATATTTCTTAATTAGTTGGTATTGGGTACAGTATCAATGCTTATTAGTCTTGGAGATACGCTAAGACCAAGAGTGTAATAAAAAGTCAGTATCCGAAAATCAAAAATGCAGTGTGACGCCTAGAAGTGCGCTGAGATTGCCGATGGGTTGATCGAAACCTTCAAGATTTGCAGTGCCACCAACATACTCGACCGTGCCACATAATCCCAACCTACCTATGAGCGTCCAATGTGCCCCTACTCCTGCGCCATAGCCAAAGCCTGTCGCTGATTGACTATCAATAGTTTCCGTGGTTTCATCGGATGCGATGGAAACTGAAGGCGTGGCTACTGACATCATTCCTAATTTTACGAAGGCATACACATCCGAGTCATGGCTCTCATCGTATCTGCCGATGAGCATGCCAGGCATTACCGTGGTGACCCGATAAGCATCGGAATTGATCGAAAGACCTGAAATACTACCGAATTGACCGTCAAGGGCACTTTCGTACCTTTCCTCATCGAATGCATTGCGCATCATCCCCACATCAATTAAAAAACCCATTTTGTGGTTTTCGAGCCACTTGGTATACTTCAGTGATGCTGAAATCCCTAGGTCAGCAAAACCGAGAACATCATTGTTGAGATTTGTGCTTGCATATTCACCTCTGGGCAGTGCGGGCCCCACATTGAGGGATAAATAAGACTGGGCCAAAACGGTAAAAGATTGGATGGCTAGTATAACAACTAATAAAATGCTCTTCATTTAACCTAACGCTATGATTTAGCTGAGTAAATAAAAGCTAATCTGACCCATCCAAAATGATCTTTCTCAGGTATACAACATCGAAATAACAGTTTTTAGATGGCTTGATCGGTCCCATCCTAATTCAAGCTTACTTTGACGGAAAACAGGCATTGTTTTGATTTTCTACTTAGCCGTCAGGCAAGTGGACACCTGAGCTGTAATGAATTATTTCCTCTGATCTCAGAGAGACGCTAAGACTAAAATTGGCGATTACTTTCTATCCTTGGAGATAGATCCAATAAGAAAAAGCTCTTCTGATTCATTCATCTTAATATTTTTAAACCAAGCATTTTTTTCTTCGAGGTGCAGCTTTCGATCAACTATTCTGACAATTTGTCTTTTTTCCCAAAGGTCAGCTCGACTGTAATACTGTCTAATTTCTAATACCTGTCCTCTGTCAATTATTCTCTCGAGAGATTCAAGTGTAGCTCTACCAATGTAAGCTCCCGCGTTTCTTCTTAACTCTCGGAAATAAGTAAAAAGAGCATCTGCATTCTTAAAACCATTAGTTGCTAGAAGGTCAACAATTGCTATCGCTATGTATTCTGGTAAATAGTGGGACTGGGACAAGAGTTTACTGAAGCTATCTCTTAAAGAATTTTTAATATCGTCAGGTATTTCATTGGTGTGTTTTTTGAGTAAATCCACCACATATGGATGGAACTGAGGGAATTTTTCAAGATACACTGGCAAATTCGAGAACCTATCAAATTCCTTCTTATATAAAATGACTCTACAGTATTGGCGGAATTCGTCTGGTTTTATAAGCTTGGTTTCCTCTAATCCTTTGACAATCTCTATAGTCGATTTTTCTTGGATATTCTTTATTTCATTTTTTGAAGCATTCCTAAATTTGGTTGGGATTGTACCAGAGTATCCTGAGACAAGCTTTACCTCTTTGGTGCGCTTCGATTTTAGTTTCTGTATTTCTTCTTGGTCGAATTCACTTTTTCTTTCGGAGGTATCCTCAATGTACGTTTTGCTTTGATTGATGTAAAGGCCTTCAATACTTAGCCTTTCAACGAGAAGTGAAAGCCAATAGTGAGCCGTTTTTGCATCAGGAGCAAAAAATCGAAAATCATCAACAAATCGGCAAAAATTCACATTGTGGGAGAGCAGAAACCGGTCAATATCCAATAGCGCCGCTTCTGCTAAAATTCTGCTTGCGTTGGATCCTACTGGCAAGCCATATGAATCCCTGTTTGCCCAAAAAAGTAAGAGTTCGTTCAATAATTTGACGTGCCCCTTATTTACACTTAGTGATAATAATATTGATTCTAGTCTGTGAAGATTAAGGCGATCATAAAAATTCGAAATGTCACACTTTACAAGAATTTTAATCGATCGCTTCTTAGTTTGGATGTTGACGTTTTCATTAAATGAGGTGAAATTGTATTTGGGATCAAACACATACTTGCCACCTGGATCAGATTTGAAACGGTATGAAAAGACTCGTTTTTTAGATTTGAGTACTCGATTTTTCTCGATTTTTGGGGCGATTAGCAAGGCGATTGATAAGTATTTTATTGTATCTAAGGGATCAATCAAAGCACATTTTCTAAAGTCAAACGCCTCCTTTTTGGGATATAGAACGTGACTAATTGGATGTACTTTTAAGGTTGTAAGACCCTTTCCACTTTTAAGATTGTTCTTTTCAGTAGCATCTTCTATTGATTTTTTGACCGTTTCATATATTCTGTTTTTAAATGCAGTATCCTTTAGTAAATCCACCTCAAATGGTCTTGGGAATATATCTGTTAAACCTTCCTGCTGAACATTGTTAATTGCTAATTGTACGGCTTTCTTCAACTCCATAGTAGCCTTATTGATATAAGTCCCAATTCAAATATTAATGCTAGATTCTAGAAAAAGTAACATTTTTATATCAATCCTTTTCCGAACGGGAGAAGAATTTTCCGATCAAGGATATTGGTTACTAATAGTTCTCTAACACAAAGTCGTTTGTATTAATGAAGTTGGTTTCGCCGACCCAACTTTTCTCGCTACATTACAGACCGATCGGTCTGTAAATGAGCAAAGCAGCTACTACACGTCAAAATATTATCGCCGAGGCAGCCAAAATTTTCAATGTCAAAGGCTACTCCGGGGCATCCATCTCCGATGTGATGGCAAGTACCGGTTTGAAGAAGGGGGGTATCTACAATCACTTTGTGAACAAGGAGGAGTTGACGGTCGAGGCGTTCCGCTATGCCTTTGATGAGATGCAGCAGCAGTTTGTGGAGGTGATGACTGATGAGCAGCGACCCTTGGATCAGTTGCGTGCTTTTGTCGAGGTATTTCGGAAGTTCATTTACAAACCGCCCATCAAAGGGGGTTGTCCTATCCTTAACAGCAGTGTTGAGGTTGATGACCAGGATGGATTATTGGCGGTAGCCGTAAGAAAGGCAGCCAGGAGCTGGGAAGTGTTGGTCACGAAAAAGATCGAAGAAGGTATAGCCCTCGGAGATATTCCCGGTAGGGTAGACCCTAGGAAAACAGCCGTCATCATGATCAGTGCGCTGGAGGGTGCGATCTTGCTGGCCAAGCTGCATAAAGATGCCTACTACCTGCATGTGGCGGCTGATCATCAGCTGGAGTTGATCCGACAAATGAGCGAGGAAGCATGAAGGAGAGTTGGAAAAGTAAAAGGCTCAAATGGCTGTTTAACCTGTCGCCGGTCTACCGCAGGACGGGTGGGCGTGTGACTTACCTGGCAGATGACTATCACGAGGTGCGGATCAAGGTGCTCCGCAATTGGCAGACGCGCAACTATGTGGGGACGATATTTGGCGGTAGCATGTTTGCCGCGACCGACCCCATGTACATGATCATGCTGATCAATATCCTTGGGAAGCAGTTTGTGGTGTGGGACAAGGCGGGGAGCATCAAGTTTGTGCGACCTGGCAAGACGACATTGACAGCCAGATTCGTGTTAACGCCCGATCAGATAGAGGATATACGGTCAGAAGTGGAGGGGCTGGGGGAGAAGGACTATGTCCTGGACGTACAGCTCAAAGATGCCGAGGATAAAGTGGTTGCGGTAGTACAGCGAACCCTCTACGTGGCGACCAAGCAGCATTATCAACAAAAACAAGCGAGGAAAAAAGCAGCACATGGATAACTATCTCAGGCCGACGGCCTATATCGATTCGGATCATCCGGCGGTCATTGACTATGCCCATCAGCATACCCAGGCGGGTGGCAGCCAGCTGGACCAGGCGGTGGACCTTTACTATGCCATTCGCGATGGGTTTATGTATCATCCTTATGACCTGGTGTTGACCCGTGATGGGCTGAAGGCTTCAAGCTTGCTAAAGAAGGATCGGGGCTATTGCGTTGAGAAATCCAACCTGTTGGCGGCTTGTGCGCGGGTGTTGGGGATTCCGTCACGGCTTGGTTTTGGCATTGTGAAGAATCACATCGGCGTGGAGAAGGTGCTGGAGTACCTCAAGACTGATCTGCTAGTTTTCCATGGCTATACCGAACTGTACCTTGAGGGGCAATGGGTAAAAGCGACCCCCGCCTTCAACAAAGAGCTTTGTGAGATGTATCAGGTTGCGCCACTGGAGTTCGACGGCAAGTCCGACTCGCTATTCCAGGAGTACAATGAGGGCGGCCACCAATTTATGGAGTACAAGCACGACTATGGCGTATTCGACGATATGCCGCGTGAGCTATTCATCTCCGAGCTACAAAAGCACTACCCCCACATCTTCAAGGATCAGAGCAATTCGGTCTATAAATTCATGGTAACCACAGACACATGATCGCGAAAAATGAACAGCGCTTCCAGCAGTTGGAGGACAAAAGAAGGCAATTGACTGACGAGCTATTATCCTTAGATGAGGCTGTATTGACCCTACCGGAAAAAGAAGGGGCATGGTCAGTCTTGCAGTGCCTTCATCACCTCTACATCACCGAATGGGGCACAGACAAGTACATTCGTAAGAAGACGCAAAAGCCTGAAACGATACCACCGGTTGACCTTATGACAAAGGTCAAATTGCAAGTGGTCAAGGTCACTTTTGCTTCACCGATTAAGTTTAAGGCACCTATGCGCTTACCTCAGGCACCCACCGACATCACGCTACCGCAATTGACAACCGACTGGGATGAAGTGCGTGGCAATCTGCATGAGCTGATGGAGACGCTACCCGACGACCTCCAGCAAAAAGGATTGTTTCGTCACCCTTTGGCAGGTCGCATCAGCATGAGCCAGACCCTGAATTTCTTTGACTTTCACTTTGATCGGCACTTAGGTCAGGTGCGTCGTATCCTAAAGAATGTATCATGAAAGCTGCCTTTTGCCAAAAATGTGGTTCTGCTCTTATGGAACAAGACCGTGACGGTTACTTGCGCCAAGTTTGTTCGGATGACGCATGTGGTCAGGTATTCTGGAATAACCCTGTGCCTGTTGTGGCAGGCATCATCGAGTACAAGGGTGACATTGTCCTCATCCAAAATGTAGGCTGGCCCAAGGAATGGTATGGCCTTGTGACAGGCTATTTGGAGAAAGGCGAGACGCCCGAGCAAGGAATGCTGCGTGAGTTGAAAGAAGAGCTCGGGCTAGATGGTGAGATAGGCGAGTTTGTGGGCAACTACAGCTTCTTTGAGAAAAATGAGTTGATCATCGCTTTTCATGTCGTCGCTACTGGCGAAATCAACATGGGAGAAGAACTGGCCGACTATAGGATCATTCCTATCGATAAAGTCCGCCCCTGGCCTTTTGCTACAGGCATTGCGTTAGGGGATTGGTTGAAGCGGAGGAGAACTTGAGTGTCGGTTGGAGATGCTCAAGTGAGATTCCCAAACCTCCTAAGCTGCGCAAAGTCGCAAGGGAATGACAGTTTTGTTCATTTTACCGACCTCTTCAGTAGATAAACTACATAGAAGTAGACTAAAAACACTAGTTCAGTTCCCACACCCTCGTCATTCCCGCGTAGGCGGGAAT
>DIYH01000024.1 GCA_002435755.1 Flammeovirgaceae bacterium UBA6059 | reverse complement strand
TTAGCAAAAATCGTGTTGCGCACGGTCAATGTGCTATTCTCTGTCTGGATCCAGCGCGTACCGGTCCCACCTGTCCTCAATTCATTCCTTATGCTGATCGAGCCATAGTTGGTGATCGTTACATTATCACTGATCGTAAAGCGCTGCGTCCCACCAGTCCAGGATAGATCACTTCCTGCTAAGACTGATCTGTTATTTGTAACACTTGTCCTCCAGCCTGACTCTACCGTACCACTTCCTGAGATCGTCTTGTCAGCTGTTGATAATTGTAATCTCGTCGAACTTCCATCATCTCCTACTATCGACCCGTCAATGATGATGTCCCCATTCACCTGGATAAAAAAACTTGCAATGTCTAAAACAGCATTCTCTTCTACAGTTAAACGAATCACGGACGTATCCTGGTCTACCGTTAAAGTATGACCGCTGGCTATGCGTATATTATCCTCTTCCGTTGGAGCATTCCCTCCTACCCAAGTGCTACCATCACTCCAGTTGCCGCTCTGAGCAGTTACAAATTCATCGAATAACATAACATCAACGAAAACTAAAGCCGGAGCAGCACATCCTCCACTTGGGGTGGCATCCACTTGTAAGGTATAATCTCCAGCCGTTGAGCCCCAATCAACCGCTATCGCATTGCCTGTATTAGTACCACCATCAAATGTGCCCCCACCACTTGGCAAACTCCAAGTATAATTATAGCCACTGGTCGCTTGTACGGAATATGGTTCATTTGTAGTGTTCGACGAAATAGATAAGTTACCGGTTATTCCAGAGGTTGCGATTGGATTGACCGTTACTTCCAGACTTACTGTTTCACTTGTACCACAGGTATTAGTCTCTGAAACAGATATAGTGTATGTACCTCCCACAGAACCCCAATCGATTTCGATACTGTTAGCGTTGAGCGCTGAGTAGCTATCTGTCCCACTTAGATCAAATGTTCCACCAGTTACCTGCCAATTGTAAGTATTACCGCTATTGAGGGTTACAGAATAAGTCTGACTAGCTCCCGTGCAAATTACAGTTCCATCGAGAGGATTTATGGTCGATGTTACTTCCAGGTCACACATCGTCACATCTCCAACTGCGAGTTGCTTTGATAAACCGGAAAGATTTTCACGGTTAGCTATCGATCCAACTGAAGCAACATGAGTTCCAAGTGTCTCCCAAGCACTTACTTCATTGTTTCTGGTAAGTACTTGTCCAGTGGATATAGGGAAACTGTTAAAACTAGATGCAGTAAGAAAAGCTTCATAATCACTTGATTCCAGGTTGTTTGCTGGTGTCAGCTTCCAATAGCCCTCTGTGAAGGTATTGTAAATTGTAGTTCCATTATCATTAACAGGAAGACCTCCATTTCCAGGAGCATCAGCGACAAATTCAACGGTTAAGCTACCATCAGTTAAGTTCGTGAAATTGAGGCGCAAGTTTCGGGATTCACTCGTGGAGCCAATTGGGAAATCATAATCCGTACTCTCTGTAATCAACCACCTTTCGAATTCTCCAATAATGGTGCCGCTAGTATAATTGAATACGCCAGGGTTGGAAGTACCAGTGCCGAGGATTACTCTATTTCCATTATTCTGTATGTCTCCAGTGGTCATGGTCAGATCGCCTTCGATGATGATATCATCTTCAAGAATGACATCACCTGAAGCTTTGTTAATGATCAGATCATGGAACGTTTCGGTTAACGTATTGCTAATTGTTTGATCAGTTGTACCAATAAGGTTGACCTCTCCATTTTGTTCGTTGAAAAAGCCGGTATTGGTCCAGCTACCATGTAGATCGATATCCCTGTTACTGTTAGTAACATTGAGCTCGCTGCTAATTGATAGATCGCCTAACACTATGATATTAGTCTCTAAAGTCTTTGTTCCTGTGCCCGCGATCGAAAGATTGTAATAAGTATTACTTTGAGGCTCATCCATGCTCTGATCACCACCCGAGTAGATCACTGTATTTCCAGTCGCTGTAAATGACTTGGTACCACGCTCACTGTCATTTGCGAATAGTGAATTTCTTATGGCTAAAGTTGAATTAGTCTCATTGACCCATGCAGAGTTACTACCACCACTGCGCACTTCGTTGCGTAGACTGATAGATCCATAGTTTGTAATTGTGACATTGTCTGCTATCGTGAATCTTTGGGTTCCTCCGCTCCAGGTAAGATCAGAACCAACTAAGATATCTCGATCCCCCGTGATCGAGGTTCGCCATCCGGATTCGACAGAGCCTGTTCCCGAAATATCTCCCGACCCTGAAATAAATAGTCTGGTTGTGCTACCATCATCACCCATTATTGATCCGTTGATTATTAGGTTTCCTGTGATGGTAATGTTGAAAGATGTTAGATCCAGAACAGCACCGGCATTGACAGTAAGATTGACGATGGATGGGCTTACGTCCAAAGTAACGGTATCACCTGCGTCAATAATAACGTTATCAGTACCTACTGGCACTCCGCTATCCCATGTTCCGGCAGTATTCCATGCTCCAGACCCACTAGAAGTGATATCCGCAGCTTTTAAAGTCCAACATATTGATATGCAAATCAACAGAAGTGAACATTTCCTCATGATTGATTAAATAGGTCTCTATTAGGTTGGTGTATGTTTGAACAATCTGGGCTAACAGAATCGATGAAACATAGATTCACAAACTATAAAGTTAGAAGGCTGTTATAGACATTGCGGACAAATTCGATCAAAGTACAATTATGATCGTCTAAATCGAATGTCATTTCAATCTCTAAGTCTCAAGGCAACACTTTTTATCTATAGAAACAAGCACAAAACATGTAACAAAATAATCCACATCAAGAAAACTTTGCCTCTATTCACACCAGATCATCAGTCGCTTCATTAAGCTTTTAGTTTGCTTTAACATGTGTTTTTCTTGCTTCATACTGATTGGATAATCAATGATGGATTTCTCAAGTTAGTATCGGTAAAAAGAAGTCATGGAACTACTTCAAGAGCTTCACTTACGAAATCCTTCACTAGCTATTTTTGGCTGGTTATCATTGTTTGGTACTGCTGTATGCGCATTGATGATCCTTATTACAGATACAGAAGTCTTGGGTATCAATGCCTGGATCAAACCAACCAAGTTCTTTTTGTCAACGGTCATTTTCGTCTGGAGTATGGCCTGGTATGTTGGGTACCTCAAGCAAGCTGCTATCATCAATGTCTACAGTTGGATAGTAATTGTAGTACTGTCATTCGAGCTGATATGGATCACTTACCAGGCTGCAAGAGGTGAAACATCACACTTTAATACGTCCACATCATTTCATAGCACGATGTGGAGCTTCATGGGAGGGGCGATCAGTGTGATGACGATATCCACCCTGTTCATTGGGGTATTATTCTTTCAGCAGGACTTACCAGAATTGCCTAATGCTTATCTCTGGGGAATCAGAACAGGAATTATTCTCTTCGTGATTTTCGCTTTTGAAGGTGGAATGATGGGAGGTCAAAATGCTCATACAGTCGGAGCTACGGACGGAGGGGAAGGCTTGAAGTTCTTAAACTGGAGCGTTACACACGGTGACCTGCGTATTGCGCATTTCGTGGGTATGCATGCGCTCCAGGTACTACCATTGTTGGGCTTCTACGTGATCAGTTCAAGTCGGAGTATTCTTGCTGTATCTATACTATATTTCTTGATTGCGGTAGCTGTAATGGTACAGGCACTTAATGGAAAACCACTGATCCAAAAGAAAACGCAAGTGTCAGAAGTGATTGAACACGAAGCAGCTCCATAGTGCTAAAACAGTCCTATTCGTCAGCTAGCACCACCTTGGCATACATGGCCAGAAGAAAAGCCAGAAGCATACCAATCCAAAGTGGCCAGGTACCGTCAGCAATTCCCGCTCTGTAGATGTTGTCATGATGCTCAATCTGCAATGAAGCGTACTGATCAGAAACCATAAGTAGTATCGCTAGCACGACTTGTATGATCTTATTGATTAAAGCTCTCATGACTGTTTCCTGTAATTAATAAGCTTTTGTAGATGTACTACGGTCAGACTCTGATATACCCCACCTCATGACGTGAGAATGTGCTTCAAAAGATGTTCTCTACATCAAGTGCCAACTTTGGGGCCCTCATCAATAGAAAAGGAGGCTGGCGCCTCCTTCACTCATCGAACTGGTTGATCAAAAAATATGAGCTTATCAATTCGACGTATTTCTTAAGGATATACAAAAGGTGCTTAGCGCACGATAATGACAAATTGCTCAATAGCTTGTGAGTGCTCCTGTACTTCAAGGAGATAAGAACCCGGAGGTACACCCCATGTCGATATCTCAGGGCCATCACTGAGTTCTCCCTGCTTAACTAATTCTCCATTAATACTAAAAATACGCCATGCAGAGTATTCAGCTATCCCTTTGAGGTTGATTGCCGAGGCTGTCATAGAGGGATTGGGGTAAACGCTGGGATCAACCTCTACTATCTCCATTCGCACCGCCACGATATCAAAAGTCTCAGATGTGCCGTCATAATCTGTCTGTGTTAATCGATAGTAGACAAAGCCATTAAAATCAGCCGTAATAGGATCAAAATGAGTGTAATGTAGTTCGCTGTTGCTATTGCCAGCACCTTCAATCGTAGCTATCCTTTCAAAAAGTCTACCATCAATTGATCGCTCAATAGTGAAGTATTCATTGTTTTCTTCCGTCGCAGTAGCCCAGCTAACCTCCACTCCGTCTTCAACCCTGAAAGCCTCAAATGTGAGTAATGTTACTGGAAGCGCTACTGCACAAGTCGAAGTAAGTCCACACAACGTCGGATCATCAGCTAATAGATCAGCCAGGTCTCCTACACCACCTCCTGCTCCTGTAATACTTGCACTTCCTGAAGTTGATCCACCATACATACTACCATTGTTAACTATGTTTGATCCGCTACCAAGATCAAAATCTCCACCAACAATAAGGGTGCCTCCACTTGTAACAGCAATACCATTGAGGGCACTATTGGCCACTGTCAAATCTCCCTGAACGATAAGCACCCCTCCACTTCCAATATCTATATTGATATTGCTACCAGCATTGTTCTCAAGGACTAAGTCTCCCCCTACGATAAAGATGCCGTTTGACACGATAGATGCATTGTTAGAATTGGCACTCCAAGTCAGGTTTCCTGTGATTGTAAAATCATCGTTAGCGGTAATCGAACCATTACTATTAGTATTGAAACGGAGTGCACCATTGCGGGTGATCGGAGACCCAGCGGCAATATTGATGGTCAGATTGTCTATATTTGTGGCAGGTGCTGTGCCACCGGTCCAGTTAACATCATCCTCCCAATTTCCCGAACCTATTGAGGTTTGCCCATTCACCTGAATGGAAATGGCAAACAGAGTGATCAGCAGAATATATCTCATATCAGTCTGGCTGAGTTTAGCATTCTTTATCATTCATGCTGATGTTCTATCTGTCTCAGTTGATCGAGATATCATGGGACTTCCAAACGCAATCCAGATATCTCTTAAAGAGATCCTTACAGATTCACACATAACGGTTAAAACATTAATAATAGCTTGGTTCATCATTTCTTTCCTTTGATTGTTTTCTTTAAATACGCTTCAAATAAGGGTTACCCAACCCTCATTTGAAATTTTTATAGGGTGACAAATGGTTGTCATCAACAAAAAAATCCGCAACTATCGTTTTGAGTCTAAAATCCTGCACGGTATAGAGAAGCAAAAAACCGACAGTCTCTCTATCAGTGCTTGTCGCTTAGATAGAGCGGAACTGATCTGTGTTGAATGCATTTTCAAACTTTATTTCAATGCCCTTTGATATCACTAGCAGACATCCATATCTGTCCTATATGCACTTCTAGCTAAGTTATCATTCTCGTTAGGTTGCCCTTGTCTCTGATACCTCACACTTGTAGGAAAGGTCTGAGCATTGCCACTAGAAGTTGACTCACCTATGATGTGCTAATAGTCATTCTCATGGTAGCTACCATCTTGTGATCTGTTTTTTGAAAAAACACAGTTACGTCAGCCTGAGGATGGACATTTTCATGATCAACTGATCGCCTCATTTCATACAACCAGTACCCTCTTTCAAAACCCAATAAGGGTAGGCCCTGAGGTCTACTACTATCGATTAAGGGTTAATCAAAATTGCGATCAACTGATTGTTCTTTGAATGGTTAGAATTTCAAAGTTCGTTACAAAACGACTTGAAACAACTTATAATTCTTGATACATTTGATTATTAACCAGCTAATGATACTTACTATTTCCCGAGTTTTTGCTTTGTGGCTCTTGGCCTTCGGTCTGGCATTTTCTCAGCCAAAAGACCCCATTTTTCGGCGTATGCATTCGGATGCCGGACTTGCTAGCGATGCGACTACAGTTTCGGTTAGAGATCAAAATGGATATTTATGGATAGGAACTAAAAACGGCCTGAGTAAACTCAAATCCTTCTCCGAATTCGAAGAGTATCATTCGATGCGAAGAGATACCAATACCCTAAGTCACGATTATATTCGTTCACTCTTCGTCGATGATGACAATCAATTATGGGTGGGGACAATACGTGGACTCAATCAGTATAATAGAGAGCAAGATCACTTTGTACGTGTCACAATTGATGATGATCTTGATGAACAGAGTGCGATAGATGCAATCAACAGCTACAATGGTAAGATTTTCCTGGGTACAGAAAAATCCCTGTTACAATTGGATCCAGGTACGAAAAAAATAACAGGTACTTGGGTCATAAAAAACATTGAAGGAAAACCCCTAGGCATTACCTCCATTAGTCACCACAATGAAATTCTTTTTTTGGGTACGGGTGAAGGTTTGTACTGTATTGCCAACGGAAAAGTCCAAAAAGTTAATGCAATAGGTAATTTCAATATTCTCAGTCTAGAGTCATCATCGAACAACCTATTTGTTGGTACTGCTAAAAATGGACTCCATCAGATGGACTTAGGGAAAAGCTGGACTAAAAGTCCAGCTTCAAAAAAAATCTCAAGATTAACTGACTTCCGCATTAATACCATCAGAGAGGTATCTAATGGAACAGTATGGATAGGTACAGATAATGGCATCTACCTAATAAAGCTAGATAGTGAGATACAGCACTATGGTTATGACTTTGACAATATGCTCGGTATCTCTGACCCTGTGATAGAACACATCTATGAAGATTACGATGGTAGTTTGTGGATCTCAACTGCTTTAAGTGGTATTCTTCACTATAGCGAACTTGACAACCAGTTCAGATATGTAGGTAAAAGGACAAGTGAGTCTGGCCCAAGTGAACTGTTAGATTACAACGTACTCTCAATGTATGCTGATCAAGCAAAAAACAAGCTATGGATTGGATCAAGGAGGGGCTTGTCAGTCTACCGTGAATTAGAAGATAGGTTCTTTCACTACCCGTTTACCGTTGAAAATAGAAGATCCGACAATCAAATTCTGTCTATTACTTCTATCGACAACAGCCTTTTTTATTTAGGCACGGATAAAGGTTTATTTCTATGGGATGATAAGAAAAAAGAGTACTCGTCTACCAAATTGGAAAAGCTGGTCAACAAGGTATTTATAGGCTCTAATAATACACTTTGGATAGGTACCGAAAATCACGGGCTGTCAAGTGTAGTGCTGGATGAATATGGCAAAATCACAGGTGAAATCACAATCGGAGCATACGACTACAACGGGATACCCATCAAGCACATTACTGATATCATCGAATTTCCAAAAGGCAAATTGTGGGTAGGGACCTCCCGAGGATTATTTAAAATTCAAGACGAGAAAATTGAAAACTTTGAACTCGACTTGGCCGGAAGAGTAATATCCGATATCAGCGTAAATTTTATTCACAAAAGCAAGACTAATTCACTCATATTAGGGACTAAGCAGGAAGGTGCTATAGAAATCATGAGCGATGAGCAGACCTTTGTCAGACTCAGCACAGCATCAGGATTGATTAGCAATGATATCAGGTTGCACATCCGTGGACCCTCCAACAGTGAATGGGTAGCGACAAATGCCGGACTTGTAAGCTTATACATACAGGATGAGGTGCCGTTTATCAAGAATAGCTACTATGTAGCCGATGGCTTGCAAAGCAATCAATTTTATCCTGATGCAGCAGCTTCTATGCAACGGGTTTATTTAGGTGGTCCAAGCGGTCTTACCATCTTCGATCCTAGCAAAATGAAGACTTTTACTCTCGACATGAAATTGACAATTCAGGGTTTCATGCTAGATGGTGTAGAACTAACTCCACAAAACAGGCCAGATATCTTACAGAAGACGATTAGCACTACCGAGAGCATTACACTTCCTTCTGGCACAAAAAACTTCACTATAGAGTTTCAAGGCCATGATTACCTAAGGCCAGATAGCATCGTCTACAGCGTCCAGCTATCTCCTTACGATAGTGATTGGATCGTACAGGGCAACAAAAACTTTATTACCTACAACTCATTGCCCAGGGGTAAAGTCTACACCTTCAGGGTGAAGGCTAAAAGTCGCTATCGTGAATGGTCAGATATCCAACAACTGGAAGTCTATATTGAACCTTTTTTTTACGATACCAATGTCTTCAAAGCCTGCGCCATTATGGCATTAGTTCTCCTTCTGATCGTCATAGAGCGTTATCGGTCCAGGAGTAGTAGAATGAGAGAGCAACGTTTGGCAGAACTCGTTGAAACCAAGACCCATGAACTAAGTGAAGAAGTAGAGAAAAAAAGGAAAACACTAGTGGCCCTAGAGAAAGCTAAAACTGATGCTGAAGAAGCCACAAAGGCAAAAAGCCAGTTTTTGGCAAAAATGAGTCATGAGATGAGAACCCCTCTCAACGGGATAATGGGGATCACAGACATACTCTATGAAGATGGACCTTCTCCTTCTCAAAAAAACCTATTGAGCATTTTGAAAAGGTCCTCTACATCACTCAAGGGTTTGGTAGATGATCTGCTCGATCTGGGCAGAATAGAAGCTGACAAACTGGAAATACAGGATGACCTGATTAATGTGTCAGAACTGATGACCCAAGTGTATGAAGAGGTCTCTATCCACGGGAAACAAAATGATCTTGCTGTCACGCTAAGTGTTGACGAGAACATTCCCAGGCTTGTACGTGGTGATGCTATGCGATTGAAGCAAGTGCTACTCAATCTTAGTTCCAATGCATTGAAGTTTACGGAATCCGGCTCCATCGAGCTAAAAGCACATGTGATCTCAATATCCAAAAAAAATGTTGAGATACAGTTTGAAATAGATGATACCGGTATAGGTATAGACGAGAAAGACCTGAATAGTATTTTTTCAAGTTTTGTACAAGCTGAAAAATACAACCAAAAGAAATATGATGGGACTGGTCTCGGGTTGGGAATAAGCAAACAGTTGATCAAGCTGATGGGTGGGCATATATGGGCCGAGAGTCAGCTGGGAGAAGGTTCTTCCTTCAAAATTATCATAAAGTTTGAGTTCGCTGAACCAACATCTTTAACAGCCCCAATTTCCTCTTCAGAGATACCTGATCCAGGAAGATCGCTCAATATACTTTTGGTGGAAGACAATGATGTCAATATCCTGGTCGCCACTAAGCTACTTCAACGCCTGGGACATCAGGTGGGTATTGCCAAAAACGGAGAAATAGCTTTGGACTTAATTGAAAAGGACCATTATGACCTGATCTTAATGGATGTTCAAATGCCAGTCATGAATGGATATGAAGCCACTATAGCTATACGCAAATCCGATTCTAAAAATAAAGACATTCCTATCATTGCGCTCAGTGCTGGCGCGATGATCTACGAACGAGAAAAATGTATGGAAGTAGGCATGAACGGTTTCTTATCCAAACCTATTGTAGCAAGTGATCTTAAAGAATCAATCTCAAAGTATTTCGAAACCCAACCAGTCAATTGAGTTAAACTCTCATGCTCAACGATCCACAGCGGGTCGCTATCGAATACTTATAACATTTTAAGTGACAAGATTGTGTTTCTATCTTCCAACAATGGATCACTGGCTCATACCCTAGACAATAGTGATGGTTATTGTGCTGTCCATCGCACCGGAGACTAACTTCCTAAAGCAATCCATGCTTTTAAAGAAGGTTCTGGTATGAACCAGAACCCTCAGTAACCAGCTATAAAAATTATCTTATGAGTATTGGGTACCATGAATCACTTCCACCACAATACTTATTCTTATCTCACAATTTCAGACCTACCGGAATGAATTGATACATTCCATTGCCTCCGCGTCCACCCATTTGCGGTAGCACCCCAATATGGTCAGCTGCAATAATGAATAAGGACTAAGCACCCTCTATGGCCTGGGCCATTTTACTCCTTACAAAAAGGACCATCATTGCTGCTAGTACCAATGCCAATAGCGTCATTATCAGAATGAATGATGATCTGTCAAGACCTGCTGTTTCGATGTTCGATGCGAGCCCACCACCGAAACTTGCCCTAAAATCATTGTTTTTGGATAGTACTGCTTTGGAAGTTTCCTCTGGTGTATACCACCAGAAAACAGTCTGCTGATGTCCGTTTTCCTTAAAAGCATCGATCTTCACTTCAAGCTGAGCAGCATGGTCTGGATAGTTGGTGACATACAGCTTTACATCCGTCTGATGAGTTCCAAGCTTAATAGCACCTCCACCAACCTCCAAAAGGTTGCCATCCGCGACTAGCTGGATTCGTTCCTTGAGATATCTTATAATGTATCCCTTATATTCATCCAACTCCATTTCGCCAAAAGCAACATCCGGATAGTTTGCAGTCAATGCATTATGAACGCCGGCCTGTGTAAGATAGATGTCCAATAGGGCCCCTTTCTCAAAGTTTGCATGTAACTCCACTCTTGATGTGAGAGGGTTGTGTGCAAAGACTGCAAAAACGCCAAAAAAGAAAACTAGTGTTAGGTTAACTCTCATGACTATTGAATTTCAAAACTTTCAACGGTTGCAACTCCCTTCAGACAAGGCGGCATATTAGGCGCCTCTGTAGTACTGGCCACATAATGATAAATCCCATCAGGATACTCAGGAGTAGCGGCGGTTCTGCCATTGCAGTCATCCAGATCGGATGGCATCTCCGCGTAGGCGTAAACCGGGAATCCATCTTTTGCAAAACCTGCTAATGTCGTTCCTGTGGTCTGCTCGAAAAGTGTGCAGCTGATTTCTGTAATACCATTGGCTGCTAACACTTGATCCATGACCTGAGGAATGAAATGTGCGTGATAGTAACCGGCAGGGTCAGGATGACCACCACATGGGTCGATCGATGGGAAATTGATCTGGCTGCTATTGCCACTCTGCATGCCACCAGGTCCGCTCGTTGCAGAGGGGGGATCTCCAGTGAGCGGTGTTCCATCCACTGATACCCCAATGTTCTCGATTTGAGAGATGACATTATTAGAGTTCGCAAGCTTCGGTGTAACCGGAATCAAGTATACAAAGGTGAAGTTGGGATCATATGGCACATGTATACACGTGGATACATTCATCGATGAGGGAGGGCCTGATAGATCGTCTGTATTGACATTGCCATTTGCGTCAACGATATCCCAACCGTCAGCTTCAAGATCTGCCAGGAAATTGGCATTGATATTTCTCAACCCAGGATTTGTCTCCCCATCATATACCGCCAGCCCTCCAATATCGTTAACTGTCTCCGGGCAGTAGGGTCCCACGTCTCCGTCTACGCCATCTCCAGTGAAAGCGATTTGATAACATTCGGCCATAGTGCCGTCTTCCAACTGAGCCATGACGATCTGCATTGAGACAAAAGAATCATTGAAATAATCTTCAATGATAGTAGGCGTTTCGGTCGTTACTTCCTCCAGTGTAACGAAAGAGAAAAAGGCACTGCTTTGACCACCATTTCCATCTTTCGCCACAATCACACCTTCGTATACTGCGTCAGGATCAAGCCCTGTCAATTCGTAGATGGTTTCAGCTAAGTCAGTAGCTACGGGGCTTCCCGCCAACAACACATCGTAAGTGATATCGTCACCATCAGGATCTACTGCTGCATCCCAATCCAGTGTTGTGGTAGTTTGCGCTATGTCTGTTACCATTACCATAAAATCTTCTGGGTCCTGGTTCATAGGTGGTGTCATTTCTGCAAGGGTTGTAAATGAGAAGTTCGCCATTGATTCACCTCCATTTCCGTCGCTTGCTGTCACAATTCCTTCGTACTCAGTTTCAGGAGTCAGTTCCGACAAGTCGAAACTTGTATTGGACAAATCAGTCGTTAAGGTCTCTCCTCCCAATTGTACGCTGTACGTGACATCATCGCCATCAGGATCTTCAGCAGAGGACCATTCAAGAGTAGCCGCGTTCGCAGATATGTCAGACACCTCTACTGTAAATGCTCCAGGAGGTTCATTTGTAACAGGCTCCTCCACCGCAGGTGTACTAAATGAAAAGGTAGCAATGCTTTCACCACCGTTCCCATCGCTAGCAATAACAGATCCGTTGTAAGATGTCTCTGGATCAAGATCACTTATATCCAACCTGGTAGCAGTTAGGTCACTTGAAAGTACAATGCCACCGAGTGTCACAGCGTACGAAACGACATCACCATCGGTATCTGAAGCAGCCGACCATTCAAGTCGCGCAGTTGATGGTGTGATGTTCAAAACAGTTACCGTAAATGAACCAGGATTTTTGTTGGGTTCTGCCATGTCGGAAGGCTCGTCCTCCCCACAAGAAGCAACTACCAGCAATGGTAGTATCAATAGTAGTAAGTAATTCTTCATAGTTGGTATAAGTTGATTTGGTTTGAATTGATATAGCTGTGAGTTTTGGCTCGAGATCTGAAACAGATGGTTTACGATTAGGATTGACAATTGCTGACCGCTAGTAAATGGCCGCCATTTGGTCTAAATAGTTTTCGCAATTTGACTTGCTACCCATATAGACAATATCGAATTCCTTCAATACTACCCAGTCCTCATTCATTTTGGAGATTTTAAGGCCCTGGGCGTTTTTCTTTGAGAATAGTGAGTTTAGTAGGTTCATGGCACTAGTGGTTTGTTTGACTTTCAACACTACTACGCGTCCACCACACCAATACCCAACCCCTTTAACAAGAAAAAGGAGGTACATGCCTCCTTTCCCCTCATCTGACTATTGCTGTGGAGTAAACTTATATGATGATTATTGAGCTAAAAGAAAGTCCCAACAACGATCAGGACTCTCAGTAATCAGCTATAGAAATTATCTTACCAGCACGCGCGATTGAAGAATTACTCCTTCGCTGGCGCTTATTCTTACCACTAGGATACCAGTCCATTGTCCTAGGTCTACCTGTAGCCTGTCCGTTGAAAAGGCTGAGCTCGATTGAAGCTGTTTTCCGGACATGTCTATTATCTCCAGCTGTACTTCCTCGTAGTATTCACCCAATTCAATATTCAAATAATTTTTGGCTGGATTAGGATAAAGCTTGATCTCAGGCGACCTGACCTCCTCTGCAGAGGTAACCACCATGATCGCTTCAGTACATAGAGATATCACTGTACATAGTCCGTTGCTCACTTCTATGTAGTATTCTCCATCTTCTGATGACTCAAAAGCCGGCCCGGTTGCTCCGGCGATCGGTAGATCGGTTGCACAATCATACCATTGATACGAGTCGCCCGCATTGATTTCTGATAAGGTCAATCGATCATCAACTACCTCCAGTTGAGCATTTGGTTCCGGTAGGATAGTCAGGTCCAAAGTGGCCGTACTATCACAACCAGACTGGTTGAGCAGCATCGTCTCATATACTCCCGAAGCATCATAGGTGATGCCCTGCCATTCATAACTCGTGCAAGCTTCGACTGCCTCTTCGCCAGTAGTACTTACCAGAATAGTCAAATCGAGCACGGCGGTGCTATCACAGCCAGCGGCATTGGTCAGAAGCTGTTCATAGCTGCCTGATTCAACGTATATCACACCTCCCCACTCGTAGCTATCGCAATGGGTAACTTCATCGAGACTAGAGGTTGGTTCCAGAATTGTAAGGTCAAGGGTGGCTATACTATCACAACCCGCAGCATTAACCAGTGTCTTCTCATAAACTCCAGAGGTCGTCAACTCCTCCCCTTCCCACAAATAGCTACTACAAGCACTGACATCATCAGAACCGGCAGATGGTTCGAGAATCGTCAGCACAAGTGTCGCTGTGCTATCGCAACCTGCGGCGTTAGTCAGCAATTCCTGGTAAGTGCCGGAAGTTGTAAAGGTCGTACCATTCCAGTCGTAGCTCTCACAGGCGCTCACGTCTGTACTACTACTCGTAGGCTCCAAAATAGTGAGGTCCAGCGTGACCAGGGAATCACATCCCTGCTGAGATTGCAACGACGCGAAGTATCTACCTGATTCCGATAGGAGCTCACCGTCAAACTCGTATTCATCGCATACTTCAATTTCAAGTGAAATGCTCTCGTCCGTATCAACACAAACAAATGCCTTGGATTGGATTTCAAGCGTCCAATCATACACAATATAATCTCCGGTGTTGAGCCAAACCATATATAAGGCGTCTCTTGGATATACCTCCTCAATGATTTCCGAAGAGTAAGGGTTATCGCTACAACTCGCATTGTCTCCATCTGATTGAGCTAACGCATCACCTCCGCATGAATCGTAAACTATGATATTCGTCGCGTCGGCAATGGTGCCACAAGAACTTATTTTGACTGTGTATAATGAGTCAGCACTTTCATTGGTGAACAAATACCATTGCTCATCAAATTCATCATTCGCTAAGTGAGTTCCTTCGTCTACCCTTACCGGATCTTCGCAACTAAGTCCTCCTATGTAGCCATAATACGGATTTAGACTCCAGTTAAAGTCCTCGTCAATACTACTACCTGTATCATCAAACCAATTAATATAGATAGTTTCTCCTGATTTTACATAATTAATAGCTCTTGATGCAGAATTGCCGTTTTTATCACAGAATTCTGTATCCGCAATAGTTCTGATACTCGATCCAGAACTACTTTCGTCACAAGAGTGATACAACGTAGGAACAATTAAACTTAACCCGCTGCTTTGACCTAAGCAGCTGGTCACTTGAATAGCTTGAGTTGTGTCTGTGTTGTTGACATATGAAAACCAGGCTGTTCCATGTCCTGGACGCATATTCGCTATGTAATCACCAAACTCTTCAACTTCCGTTGCTCCGCTACATGTTATGCCATCGAAATCGGAGCTGCTTATGTCTATTTCCAAATCGTATGGTTCATATATGTCTGCTCCACCCTCAACTTGAATAAAGACAGTGTCTTCAGGCTCTATGAACATTCCGGTAACGGGATTTTCCTCAAACTGAGTCCGTTTATAGAAATTACCATCACAACCATCGCGCAAGGCAATGCGCGATTCTGTTGTGCTCGAAACAGTTAAAAGTTCAAGTACACTACTTTCGTTAACATAGTAAAACTTACGCTGACCATCCGCGCTTAAGTAAGGATAGGTATTGGAACCTTCGAAGATCTGAACTGTAGTATCACACTCCAACGCTCCATAGGTCTGAATGTCCTGATAACCTAGATGCCAGTTGAATTCATTACTTGAGTTATGATCATCTTCCCAATGAATATATAATGTTTCTCCCGGGTAGACTGCCGCCGTGCGATCTGATTGAGCATCTCCACCATCATATTCATTTCCATAGTCGGCCCTTGTATCATCGCAATCGGTATATAAATGCAGATCGGTTGCCTCGGTAGTGTACCCATAAGAAGTCACCTGTACATATTGTAGATCTGAAGTATTGTTGGTGTAAGTATACCACTGATCGCCTTTGGAGTAATCAGTAGTATTGCTGCCAACTGCTGCTGAAAAGGCTACTCCACAGCTTCCACCTGGTGCAAGCGAAAAATCAAAATTCAGTGAGAAGCAATGGTCAAGGGTCGTCTCTGAATCATCATCGTACATGATGCGAAGGTTGCTTGAGTAGGTGCTATCTTCCTCGACATCATCTTGTACAATCTCAAAAAGATGGTTGTAAACTGTTAAGTAGGCGCCTTGATAGTACAGATCAAAAGTGACATCAATGTCATTATCTGAAACTTCAAACTCCAGGTTGGTTATGGAAAAGTCATTGGCATTGGTTTCGTAATCAAGAATGATGGTATCTGCTTCCAAACTTTCGCTACAGCTATTTACAAAGCAAAACTCAGCACCATTGATGTTCGTTCCGAAATTAGTGTTATCATAAATATCCAGACAAGAGAAAGAATCAAAAACTTCACCGACGTACTGATCCGCTCCGACATCAACACCTATAGTCTCTAACCTTATATGGCCATCTATATCAGTACTTAGGTCAGCCATATATTTACCAAAACGAAAGTCCACTACATCGGTAATATGCAAGTCGTCTTCCGATACAAAGAGTGACCCGTCATAATCCGGAGCTCGAGAATTGATATCTAGTTCCCGATCGTCTTTTTGCCATTCCGATAGTGTTAATATTTCCTCATCTATATCCTCTATTTCCAATCTTCCCAGGTCTTCGCCTATGATCGACGTGAGCGCTGTATCATATAAATTGTAGTTGATGTAAAGCGTATCGAAGGTGGGATAGTCTATTTCAATTCCTGAGTTATAGAATCCATCACCCAAATACTTTCCCGATATGATGTTGTTTACCACATAGACAGTATCCAGAAAACCTTGAAGCAGTATGACGCTCCAGGGGTCATTAATCCTATAGGTTCCATCACCGTTATCCGAGATATCACCTTCCGCAGAACTGTACAATGTGTTGTGATAGAGTTGGGAATTGTTGTTCGCGCTAAACCGAACAGCATATTCCACTCCTTTGACCATGTTGTTGGCAACTGTTGTTACTGAGGCATCATCCGAATTGGTGAATGAATAAATTCCCTGATAAGCATCGATGATATTGTTTTCTATCAGTCCTACACCTGTATAAGAAACTTCTATACCAATGCCATCATCCTCACTTGTTGTTATGGTGTTGTTTCTGATTTCGAAATCATGTAGCCCTCTCAGATCCAGTGCATTGTCTACTGATGTGATGACGTTGTTTTCAATAGTGATATTCGTAATCCCACTATTTATGTCTCTGCCAGCGTTCATAAACATCCCTTGCACCACATTGCTCATTGTATTTGAACTGACCAATAAGCCATCTCCAGTTACCGACCCATTCACGGATCCATTAATAGGTCTTTGACTTGTGCTAAAGTCACAATTCGTGATCGTGATATCTGAGTATTCCCGGAACCGAATGTGATTAGCTGCACCGCTGAAAGTGCAGTTGTTCACAACTACATTTTCGACCGTATAGAGATAGATACTGGAGCTGATGTAATCGGGGTTCACACCAGTGGAGTTCGCGTTGGAGAAATGAACTTCATCAAAAAGCAAATCAGTAACATCTTCGACATAGATACCCTGAGTTCTATTCGAATTCATCGAATAGGTAGAAGAGGAAATATTACTCATATCTACGGTCAGGTTCTCAAATGTGATGTGATCGACCCCAAGCAGGCTGATTCCGGCCGTTCCACCTACAGCTACATTGTTTGGCTTTAGTACGGTGTTTATGGCATCCTCTCCTTGAATGGATATTGAATAGCCTCCATTGTTGAGACTAGTAAACGCTAAGACGTCTTCATACGTGCCTGATTCAAGGACAAAGTTTAAGTCCCCGACGACAGAGTTACTTTGAAGTGAGGCAACTACTTCTGTAAGCGTGGCATAGTCACTACCCGCGCTGTTTCCTACAGTATACTGTCCCGAAAGTTGGGCACGGGCTATCGATACAGGTAAAATGATGAACCAAGCTATCATCAATAGCTGGCTGATGTTTTTTATCGACGAATAAGCATTTGACTGGAAAGGCATGAGTCAAAAGTGATATCAAGTATCATCAGATGGAAGTATTAGTGGTTAGCATCTGGTTAGCAACCTCATCTGTCTCAAATGCGTAAGGTTTTTCTTTATAATTTGTATCAATGATCAGACTACATCCCATTAGAATAATTTTTTCATGCTTGGTAATTTGCTCAGTAAGAATCTCTCTTCATGCTCAATTATCTAAAGAAGATTTTCTGAGTGAAGCGAGACGAGCAGACGAACTCTTGCATGTTGATCCTGAGGCCTCATTTAGGTTAGCAGATAGTCTTTATCAACTAGCAGAACAGGAATCCTGGCTGCAAGGTGTCATCCAGGCGCAAACTATAATTGCACAGTCTTATCGAGTAAGAGGGGAATACGATATAGCCAGATCCAATTATGAAAAACTGAATACCCTCATAGAAGATAACTATGATGATCTCTCGCAGGACTACATCAATCATACCACTCAGCAACATATTGCGTCTTACTACAACATTGCCTCGATACACAATTCCCAAGGAGAATATGATTCGACACTGTTGAACATTAGTATATCTGATTCCCTCAATGAGCGAGGTAAGGGAATCGTGAAGGATAAGACTTACCAGGCGAACAAGATCAATGTCAAATCTCTTCAAGGGGTAGTCTTCTATAGTTTGGGACGTCTTGAAGAGGCAGCTGCGCTATTTGAGCAATCTGCGGAATTATATCGCCAACTGGGTCAATGGGCTAATGTAGCCATTGCATACAATAACCTTGGACTTGTATATCAAAATACAGGTGACCTTAATAAGGCCATAAAGTATATACAGCAAGCCCTCGATATAGCAGATAGTGCTAATTATGGTACGATCAAAGCCGCAGCGACGGGTCGGTTAGGTCAACAATTTTACTCAATGAAGTACTATGATCAAGCACTCAGTTATTCTAAGAAGTCCTATGAATCAAGTCAAAAACATGGGCTCAAATTTGAAATGGCCAACCAAGCTTCCTATATAGCGGACAGCTATAAAGCGCTAGGTCGGGTCGACTCTGCACAGTCGTTTTATGAAATCAGTCTTGAGCTTCACACGGAATTAGACACCAAGGATTGGGTCGCCTATATCCTCGAACGTATAGCCGGCTTAAAGGTAGAAAACGGTGACTGCCAGGGAGCATTGTCCTACATCAATCAGGGATTGCAAATAGCGGAAGAAAACGATTACCCCCAGGAACGACTACTACTCAAGGTGCTACTTGCCGAATGTCTATTAAAAGAGGGTGAAACAAGAGAGCTCCGCAAAATTGTCGATGAACTTCTTGTCATGGCCAGTGTAACTGACTTTGTCAGTCATCAGCGAGATGTGTACCGCATAGCCCATCAAGCTGCCAATGCCAGTGGTGATAATAGTAAAGCTTATGAATACCTGATCAGGTTCAATCAATTAAAAGATAGTATATATACCGAAGAAAAATCCCTTGAAATTGCTACGGCAAATTATGAATACGAATTAGAGAAAGAGACCAGGCGACTCGAAGTGGAGCAAGAGCGTCAACGCCTGATATTCGAGGAGCAACAGGCAAGAAATCGACTCATCAATATTTCACTTGCCGTTGTTTCCAGCCTTGTGGCTCTCATCGCCTTTCTAGCTTATCGTGCTTACCGTATTAAGCAAAAATCCAATGAGGATTTGGCTGAAAAAAATAATAAGCTCGAAGAATTGAGAGCAACGGAGAAAAAACTATCCGAAGAAACATTGGCTGCCAAAGAGCGGGAATTGGCCACCATGGCCATGGCTACACACGAAAAAAATGTAGTGCTAAAAAATCTCGAGCAAACAGTAAGTATGGTAGAGAGTCGGATGGACGATCAGCTCAAATCCAGTTTCAAGGAAATGAAAAAGACTATAGAGGACAGCTATGCGTTGGACAAAAGTTGGGATAGTTTTCTGCACAGGTTCAATGACGTTCACCCTCAGTTTTTTGAAAAACTCAAACAAGATCACCCAAAACTGACAATGGATGACCTCAAGCTAAGCGCCTATTTGAAAATAGGCATGTCAAACAAGGAGATCGCAAATGTGACACACCTAGCTCCGGGATCGGTGAAAAGCAAGATCAATCGACTCAAGAAAAAACTGAAACTAGGTCCCGACGACAATATCAGGGATATGATGATGATCTAAGCCCTCCATGCATTCTGATAAGGCCTAATATCAATAAAAGGAGACCCATGTCTCCTCTTACTGGCTATTGCAGTGGGGTGATCTTTTTTGTGTCGATTATTCATTACACATTATCTCCTGCTGACCTGAATAAGGGAATTGCTATCCACAAGTGGCGCCTTGAGATTGCTTCATTCGTTCCTCATTCGCAAAGACGGACTAGGCTGCCATCATATGATCAATCAGAAACGTTCGTCTTTCCCTACCTGTCCGGCAAGGCATGCGAGCGGAGCGCAGCAATCCAACTCATGCAATAAGTGATCGGGTTTACTTGCAAAGCATGGCAACAAAAAAGGAGACCCAGGTCTCCTTTCTTCCTCTCGGACTATTGTTGTGAAGTAAACTTATGTGATAAAAGCAGAGCTGAAAGAAAGTCCCGATAAAAACCGGAACTCTCAGTACTTAGCTATAGATATTATCTTATTTGAGCAGCACCTTTTGGAAGACATGACCTTCATCGTCAATGTCCAAGCGCAGCAGGTGGATACCCTGCCTACCCTTGACATTCAACTGAAGCTGGTCTTGATTGTAAAAGCGCTGATCCAGTACCTTCTTGCCATCCAGGGTTAATAACTCAACACTGATTTCTTGCCTTGTTCGGTTCAGGTCTATGTTGAGAAAATCACTGGTTGGATTAGGGAATATTGATATCTCGGACAGCAATGCGGCTGAAGCTGAAAGCACGATGACTCGCTCTACGCAGATCGAAGTTTCGCTGCACAGCCCATTGTTGACTTCCACAGCATAGGTACCACTCTCTTCAGGTGTGAATTCGTTGCTTGTTTCTCCGGTTATGGCCTCACCGGTTTCACAGTTGATCCATTGGTAGGAAAAGCCGGCCTGATCAGGGACAGCAACCGTCGCATCACTGATGATGATGTCCATCACAGGCTCGGCATAGTAGGTAAAGCTTAAATCCACGATCGAATCACAGCCGGCCTCATTGGTGAATATCTGCTGGTAATCCCCAGTGGCTGACAAGGTCAGGTCACCAAAATCGTAAGCACCACAGGATTCTTGTGCCAGCTCAACCTGATCCGACACTAGTACTGTCAACTCCAGTACCGCAGTGCTGTCACAGCCAGCTGCATTGGTCAGTAGCTGTTCGTAGTTGCCCGACTCGGTGTAGAGCGCTCCTCCCCATTCGTAGCTACCGCAGCTATTTACGATAGTCTCACTTGAGCTGGTACTGAGTAAGGTCAGGGCTAAGGTCGCTACGGAATCACAGCCCGCTGCATTCACTAGTGTGGCAGAATACATCCCGGATTCCGCATAGGTCATGCCGTTCCAGTCGTATGATTCACAAGCGCTGACCTGCGTCACACTGGATGTCGAAGCTAGGATCGTCAAGTCGAGGGTGGCTACAGAATCACAGCCTGCAGTATTGAGCAAGGTTTTCTGATAAGTGCCTGAGGCGGTGTACTCATCGCCTTCCCAGGTATAGCTGTCGCAGGCACTGACCTCCCTCGATCCTGAGCTAGGTTCCAGTATGGTCAGCACCAGTGTGGCTGTGCTATCGCAACCGGCGGCATTCGTTAATAGCTCTTCGTAAGTACCCGAGGCGGTGAAGGTCATGTCATTCCACTCATAGCTTTCACATGCGCTTATCTCCGTGGTGCTGGTCGTTGCTTCGAGGATGGTCAGGTCAAGCGTAACCAGTGAGTCACATCCTTGCACAGACTGTAATGAGGAGAAGTATCGGCCTGATTCCGATAGGAGCGCTCCATCAAACTCGTAGGGCTCGCACGTCTCCACCTCGACCTGCTCGGTGTAGGTAGGAAGAATGGTAAGGTTGAGCGTGACAAGGCTATCGCAACCAATCTGGTTCTTAAAAGTAGCCTGGTAAGCACCTGATGATCTCAAACTGTTACCATCGAACGAGTAAGAGCCACAAGCCTCTATAGACACCTCGTTTTCCTCGGTTTCACAGAATTGATCCGCTCCCACGTCATAACCAACAGCTGCTAAACGACCATCACCATCAATATCTTCTGTCACATCATCCAGCACCGCTCCAAACCTGTAGTCTGTCGCGTTCGGAATATGAAAGTCCGTGGTACTTGCGAATGAAGGGGCAAAACTTTGGGAGTTTTGATCGTATTGTCCGGTGTTTTGCCATTCGGTCAGATCACCATAATGCGTCTCGCCACCACTATCCACAAAATAGACGAGCGGTTTCATACCTGTATCATCATCCAGGTAGTAGAGGTTGTGATCCAGCGAGTAATCCACATCCTGATTAAAATCAATATAGGCTATCAACCAGTAAAGTACTTGGTTGTTACCCACGAAGATATTATTGCTAATTCTAGCGGTAGGGTCTCCGGTGGCGTCATCATCTACTTCTAAAAAGAGTACTTCAGACCGCACATCCGAAGATGCAGATACCACTGTATTGTGAATGAAATCAAAATTGAAAAGTCTGCTCAGCAATACGACATCACCGAAGAAATTATTAACCACCTTCAGATCGGACGATTCGCCTACATAAAATGCTTCACCCGAGGTAGCTGTAATTTGATTCCTTACAACCATTGCCGTGGTATCTTTAATCATATCAATCCCGTACTCTAGGTTTTTGATCGTATTGTCTTCGATGGTCAGATCAATATTTTCAAATGATGAAACCCCTGATCCTGACTCATTACCATCGATACCATCCAATTCATTGGAGCGAATGATCAAATCCTCCACATGTGATAGTTCTATAGCAGAATTAAACGGTCCTGTAAACTCATTGCCTTCGATTAGTAAATTATTTCCAGTTGGGTCATCACTTGCTTCCGGATCTTTTCTAATCATTTCGTTTG
Source organism: Flammeovirgaceae bacterium UBA6059 (assembly GCA_002435755.1). GTDB lineage: Bacteria > Bacteroidota > Bacteroidia > Cytophagales > Cyclobacteriaceae > UBA6059. Next base: position 553,707 of record DIYH01000024.1, on the reverse strand, counting down.
CCGTCTGAAAGCTGTTTTCAAAAATGCTTACATCGCTATGTTCTCCTAAGGTAATGTGACTTCCTGCTCCGCTAAATGAGCAGTAGCTCACCGTAAGTGTATTAACATTCGTGATACTCAACGCACTGGAGATAAAAAAATCATCATCGTTAAAATCGCTGGTCTCACTGTCGTTTTTGAGGTGGACATTATCCAGTATGATATCCTCCGAATTGAGAATCGCAATTCCCTTCGTCGCATTTAAATCAAAATCAACCTGCTCATCCGAGATGTCATCCATTTCCAACGTAAGGTTCTGGATGGTGACCCGGTCGGTATCGTCAATCAGGATTCCGGCACCACTTGATCCAACAGTACCAGGAGGATGTATGATAGTAGTAGCTTCGTTGATTCCTTCGAAAGTTATCCGGAAACCACCATTGTTGAGATTAGATAAGTTGATTTCCTCATTGTAAGTCCCAGACTCGATGTTGAGTGTCACATCTTCGGAAAGACCATGTTCGTTGATAGCTGCTATGGCAGCAGTAATGGTGGTATAGTCTCCTCCTACTCCTACAGTATAGTCACCACTTAGCGGTGCTTGGGCTAGCGATACAGATGGTATCAGGAGCCCGAGGGTAACAATTAGCTGGTTGAATTTTTTCATGGCCTGGATTGAATTTGAAATAAGATCATTGATCAAAAGTGATATCAAGTATCATCAGATGGAAGTATGAGCGGTTAGCATCTGGTTAGCAGATCTTTTTTCGAGCCCTCTCCTCTTGTTTCACCTATTATTGTAATTGCATTGGCCACTACCTCCGCCTGAGATTGAACTGGTTAATTACCAACGAATTGCGTTGAGTACTGTCCTTTCATACAAATACTAAGATCGATCCGTGCCAATGCGTCGGGTTAAACTTTTTGTGCCGATTATTCACGGCACATTATCATCTGCTGACCTGAAAAAGTAATCTCTATCCACATGTAGCACTTTGGGATTACTTCATTCGTTCCTCATTCGCAAAGACGGACTGGGCCGCCATCATATGATCAATCAGAAATGTTCATCTTTCCCTGTCTGTCCGGCAAGGCAGGCGAGCGGAGCGAAGGAATCCAACTCAGGCAATAAGTGATTGGGCTTACTTGCAAAGCATAGCAACAAAAAAGGAGACCCATGTCTCCTTTCATCCTCTCGGACTATTGTTGTGAAGTAAACTTATCTGATAAAAGCAGCACTGAAAGAAAGTCCCAATGAGCATCGGGACTCTCAGTACTTAGCTATAGATATTATCTTATTTGATCAGCACCTTTTGGAAGACATGACCTTCAGCGTCAATGTCCAGCCGCAGCAGGTGGATACCCTGTCTACCTTTGACATCTAATGTCAGTTGGTCTTGATTGTAAAAGCGCTGTTCCAGTACCTTCTTGCCATCCAATGTCAATAACTCAACACCGACTTCCTGCCTGATTCGGTTCAGGTCTATTTTGAGGAAATCACTGGTCGGATTCGGGAATATCGATATCTCGGACAGCAATGCGGTCGAAGCTGAAAGCACGATGACTCGCTCTACGCAGATCGAAGTTTCGCTGCACAGCCCATTGCTAACCTCCACGGCATAGGTGCCACTCTCTTCGGGTGTGAATGCGTTGCTTGTTTCTCCAGTGATGGCCTCACCGGTTTCACAGTTGATCCATTGATAAGAAAAGCCGGCCTGATCAGGGACAGCAACCGTCGCATCACTGATGATAATGTCCATCACAGGCTCGGCATAGTAGGTGAAGCTTAAGTCCACGATCGAATCACAACCAGCCTGATTGGTAAATACCTGCTGGTAGTCGCCAGTGGCTGTCAAGGTCAGGTCACCAAAATCGTAAGCACCGCAGGATTCTTCTTCGAGCTCGACCTGATCCGACACTAGTACTGTCAAGTCCAGTATAGCTGTACTGTCACAGCCAGCGGCGTTGGTGAGCAGCTGTTCGTAGTTGCCCGACTCTGTGTATAGCGCTCCTCCCCATTCGTAGCTACCGCAATGGGTGACTTCCTCGAAGCTGGAGGTCGGCTCCAGAATTGTCAGGTCGAGGGTGGCCAGGCTATCGCAACCCACAGCATTGACCAATGTCCTTTCATAAAGGCCTGAAGTGGTCAGCTCTTCTCCTTCCCATAGATAGCTGCTACAAGCGCTCACTTCCTCAGATCCATCGGTTGGCTCCAGAATGGTCAGCCTGAGTGTGGCTGTGCTATCGCAACCGGCAGCATTGGTCAACAATTCCTGGTAAGTACCGGAAGCCGTGAATGTCATACCATTCCAATCGTAGCTTTCACATGAGCTTATCTCTGCCATGCTACTTGTCGGTTGTAGGATGGTCAAATCGAGGATTACGAGGGAGTCACAGCCTAGTACTGACTGGAAGGTGGAAAAGTACCGACCCGACTCGTCCAACAACTGTCCATCAAACTCATAAGGATCACAAGTCTCCACCTCTGTTCGCTCAGTGTAGGTAGGAAGAATGGTAAGGTTGAGCGTGACAAGGCTATCGCAACCAATCTGGTTCTTGAAAGTAGCCTGGTAGGCACCCGATGACCTCAAATTATTCCCACCGAAAGAATAGACACCACAAGCCTCTACAGATATCTCGTTTTCCTCCGTTTCACAGAACTGGTCAGCACCCACATCATAACCAACGGCTGCTAAACGACCATCACCATCGATATCTGCTGACACATCATCCAACACCGCTCCAAACCTGTAGTCGGTGGCGTTCGTAATGTGAAAGTCCGTGGCACCAGCGAATGAAGGTGCAAAACTTTGGGAGTTTTGATCGTAAGGTTGTGCACCCTGCCATTCAGCCAATGTGCTATATTGTGTCGTGCCATCATTGTCCTCATAGGTGATCAGCGGGATTTGACCCGCTTGATCATCCAAATAGTACAGGTTATGATCCACTGTAAGATCAAGTGAGAAATCCTCCTTATCGTTGACAGTTGTTATACTCATCAAGTGGTCTTCCAATTGATTTCCTCCAACGAGAATGTTGTTGCTAATCCGGACTGTTAGATCTTCGTTTGCCAGATCGTCTACCCGAAAAAAGACTACCTCATACCTTTCGTCAGAAGATTGTGCTACCACTGTATTGTGAATGAAATCAAGACTCAACTGCCATTCCAGCTCCACAACATCTCCAAAGAAGTTATTTACTACCGTCAAATTATCTGTTTCTTTTGCTTCAAGAGCCTCATCGGCTAACGACACTATCCTGTTTTGTGCGATGGTGGCATCCTGATCTTTATCTAAGGCGATTCCATACTCAACATTCTCTATGAAATTACCTTGAATAATAGCCCGGGTAGTTTCTACGAGCAACATTGTAAAGCTTGATTCCTCTACATCCACTCCGTTCATGTTGTTCTCTTTGATGGAGAGATCTACTACTTCGCTAAGGTCGATTGCTACTCTGAAGGGGCCCGTAAAATCATTGTGCTCTATGGAGAGGTTAGATCCCACATCTGCATTTCTAATAACCTCCCTGGCACGTTGAAAAGTATTGCTAAGGATGTCTATCTCATCATAGTCGGCCATAGTGATATGAGCTCCAGCTCCACTGAATGAGGAATTTTCTATAGTCATTCTGTTTACTCCATCCGCATATATGCCCGTCGCTACTAAATACTCACTCGCGTTTACATCTATAATCTCACTACCATTTTTCAGTGTAATATTATCCAGTGTAACATCATCTGAGTTGACAATTGAGATACCTTTTGTGTCATTGGAACTTCGTGAAACTTTTATGTCCGAGATGTCATCCATCTCCAGCGTCAGATTCTGTAGCATCACCTTGTCCGTGCCATCTATAAAAACTCCCGCACCAACGCCTTCTATTTTATCAAGTGGATGAAGGATAGTAGTGCTTTTCTCCTCGCCAATAAAGGAAATGTTGTAGTCATTCGAGTTGATCTCGCTGATTTTTAGTGTTTCGCTGTAGGTGCCTGCTTCAACAGTGTACTCCACATCCCCTGTTAACGTCGCATATTGTAGGTCGGCTATTGCTTCCGTGAAGTTGGGGAAGTCTGCTTGCGTAGATGAGCCGATCACAAAGTTGCCTTGCAGGAAGTAGGGCTCAATGGTCAGGTTGAGTGTGGCTATACTATCACAGCCGGATTGATCTGTGAGTGTTTGTTCATAGCTGCCCGATTCAGAGTAAAGGACATCATTCCAGATGTAGCTGCCTTCTGCGGTCACGTTAGCGCTACCCATGCTAGGCCCTAGAATGGTCAGGTTAAGCGTCACGAGGCTATCGCAACCATTGACAGCCACAAACTTTCCAAAGTATTCACCCGATTCAGTCAAGGTGCTGCCAGCAAATTCATAAGCATGGCATTCTGTGACCGATTCAGTGTTTTCAATGGAGATGCAGTACTGATCCGCTCCTACATCTACCGCATCTTCGATGCGCGTTTCCCCATCGATATCGGTTGCGAATTCCGATAGGTAAGTACCAAAACGGAAGTCCTCGTTACGAGCTCGGAAATTTGTATTTTCAATAAAGTCAGGACTAAAGGATGTCGAATGCAAATCATATTCTATGACATTCCAATCGGCTAGTGAGAGATCACCTTGTAAAGAAACTCCATCCACAGTAGTCGGAAGTCCCGCCCCAGTTATTGCCATACTCAGATCCGCATCAAATAAATTGAAATCAGAAGTAAGATTAGAAATAGCCAGGCTACTGGTAAAGCTACCATCTACGCCAAAGCTTATGCCTGCATTTCCATCATCATCTTCTGACACTACACCACTGAAAATATTGTTGATCACGTTGACATTTTGAAGTACCCCGTCAAATACCAAAACAGCTTCTGTGAACACGGTAAAGTCTCCACTGGCCTTGTTGTTTCGGAATCCGACTTGATCACTGTGGAGCGTGTTGTGAATCACATCAAGCGTATTACAACTACGCGCGCCAATAGCGACACGTTCGGCATCCACTATATTGCTTAACACCTCAATGTTGGTCGCGTCTTCTATGGATATTCCTGATATGGAACTAATCATGTTGCCTTCTATAGAGATATTGGAGGCATCATGAACATAAATAGCAATTTGAGAACCTCCTGACTCCATAGGCATGTCGATGGTCAGGTTGCGAATCGTAATATTGTCGGTATCCTCAATGTTGATTCCAGTAAACACTAACACATCCTCATATGGCGGGGAAATAGAAGTGTTCTCCAAGTCCTCCCCTTCCAGAGTGACATTAAAATCACCGTTGTTAAGATTTGATATGTTTACTTGCTCGTTGTATGTCCCCGCCTTAATAGTAAGGGTAACATCTCCCGAAAGGCCATCAGCATTGATAGCCGCTATAGCAGCAGAGATGGTGGCATAGTCTCCACCATCGCCTACGGTATAGTCACCGCTAAGCTGTGCGTAAGTCACAGGAGCAGATGATAGCAGGAACCCGAGTATGATAATTAGCTGGTTGAATTTTTTCATTATGGTACTTGATCGTTTTTAGTGTCAGGCCTTTCACCTTGGCCCTTGAGGTTTGTTCATCTTCAATTAGCAACATCGGCTTTCAAGGCAGACTGAAAACACCTCTCAAAAGAAGGGACAGATCAAGCTAAGTCGAAAAAATAGGGGTGGACAATGGGTCGACATGGCCTTTAAAAGCCGTTATAGGCTATTTTTAGACTATGAAAAATCCTCGAAGAACTGATAAAGGTCAGTTTCTTTCGGCAACCCTAGCTTTTGTCGCAGACGAGAACGCGCCTTTTTCACCGATTCGGCAGTGATATTTCTGAGCCCGGCGATCTCTTTTGATGACAACTTCGCTTTGATACTCAGGCAAAGTTCGATTTCCTTTTGCGTTAGATCCGGAAACCGCTTCTTGAGCTTAAGTAAAAATTCCTGGTTCACCTTGTCAACAGCCTCAATCGTCACCTTCTGATTAGCGGGAATGGACGGCCCGCGATTGATCTTTTTGAGTACAGTCCTCAGAAACTCATCATCAGAACGGCCCTGACCAAGCTGGTCTTTTATTTCATTGATCAGCACATGCTCAAACTCACTCTTCTCCTTATGGATGATACCCAATGAGGTGAAGTTGGATAATAGACTATCTACCCGCTCGTTGAGGCTCTTATACTCTACCGCGAAATAGAGTAGCTGAAAAGAACAGGCGAAAACAAACCCCGGGATTTGCCAAAACTGCCATGGCACTAATTCAATCACGACCAGCACATCATGGGTAAAACCTATTACAATAGAAGTGATACTTAGACCGACCAGGAGTAAGTCTCTTCGTCCCCGAGCCATAGCCTTTGCCAGCAAAATATAGAAACCTACAAAGCTCACGAATGTAATGGCCTGGAAAAGCATAGAGATGTAGGTGCCTATCCAAAAAGGTGTAATCACGATACCCGCAGAACAAATGAAACCCGCATATATAATTAGCTTGATAACCCAATGTCGATGCGATGTAGGAACCAACTTCTCACAATAGAGTCCAATAAAAGCCCCGCTGATAAAGAATCCCACATATCTGAATGTCGCGATAAACCAGTAAGGAACTTCAGGAAAAACTGCGCCAACGATCAAATGCTCTATCGTAATGAGGCGAAGAATTGAGAAAAAGCAAAACAGCGCAAAGTAGAGATAGGCGATCTGTCGGTGGCCTATGATGAACAACAAGAGGGTGACCACCGCAATAGCAAAGATGATCGCCACCCAGATGATTTCAGTGATGAGCCCTGACATCCATGCATCCTGGATAGTTGTAGCATCTCCAATTACCACTTGCCTGACGATACCTCCCCTGGCATGTTGAAAATTGGATACTCCTATGTACAAGTCAAAGGTCTCACCAGGAGGACTAAAGACAATTGGCTTATTATCGATTCCAGGTTTATTGCCTTCCTCTCCAATGGTAGGTTGCCCGGACTGATGTATCAATTGATCGTTGATCCAAACAACATAGCTCGTATGCACTCTGCCCAGTCTGATGGCGAGCAGGTCTTGAGTAACACCCACCACCTTGACATGGTATAAGCCAGAACCGTACCCTTTTTGACCATCGTTGATCGGCCAATAAGATGGTACCTTGATTTGGTCAGAAGAGGCATTACCAATATCATTCGGGTCAATAATCCCTTCATAAAAGGACCAATTACCATTGAGGCGTAGTTCACCATCGATCCCACTGAGGTCTGCTTGCCCATTGATCACTTCAGCTTTTACTGCAAGCGCAAATAGGCATGACAAGGTAATTAACTGCAGTCTCACATGAGTCATCAACCGTCGCACGCGATCAAATTATTTTATATCTATGACATTATCAGCTATTAACTGATAAAATGAGATAGAGTTAGCACTTACGAAGTTCGGAGAATGATCAAAGTTCCATTCACTATACCTCACGGTTCAAGCAATAATATGGGTTTTGGAGCGCGAAACTTCGTAAGTCTTCACCAAGCAACCTACAGTCGGCCTTATAGGATGGTCTGGGATTTTAATAAAAACTGATGTAGCTAATGACTGAATCAACTGATACTCCAAACTTAAAATACGAATGAGCCATGAGACAAATAAAAAAAGGAGGCTCGCGCCTCCCCACCTTAACTAACTATTGTTGTGAAGTAAACTTTTTCCTAATCCGTCAGTACGTAAAGAGAGCCCGATATCCATCGGGACCCTCAGTAGTCAGCTATAGAAAACTATTTTACAAGCACACGCGATTGAAGGACCACTTCAGCGCTTGTGCTTATTCTTACCATTATTATACCAGTCCATTGTCCTACAGCTACCTGCAGCCTGTCAGTGCCTATTGCTGTGCTGGTTTGCAATCGCTTTCCAGATACATCCATTATCTCCAACTGTACTTGTTCGTAATACTTGCCCAATTCGATGTTGAGTCGGTCACTCGCTGGATTAGGATAAAGGCGAATCTCAGGCTCCTGATAATCACTTACTGACGTCACAACAAGTGTCGCTTCAGCACATGCTGAATTGACCGTACATTGACCATTGTTGACCTCTACGTAGTACTCACCGGTCTCAATTGGTGCGAATGATGCATCAGTTGCTCCATCGATAGGAAGATCGGTCAAGCAATCATACCATTGATAGGTGTCGCCGGCATTGATTTCTGATAAGGTCAGTCCATCATCCACTACTTCCAGCTCAACATTGGGTTCTGGTAGGATGGTCAGGTTCAAAGTGGCCGTACTATCGCAACCCGCTTGATTCGTCAGCAAAGTCTCGTAGATGCCAGAGGCGTCATAGGTACTTCCCTCCCACTCGTAGCTCCCGCAAGCTTCGACTGCAGCTTGTCCAGTGGTACTTACCAGAATGGTCAAATCAAGCGTGGCAGTGCTATCGCAACCGGCTGCATTGGTCAGTAGCTGCTGGTAGGTGCCTGACGCGCTGTATAGCTCACCTCCCCATTCGTAGCTATCGCAATGGGTGACCTCATCGAAGCTAGAGGTCGGCTCAAGAATCGTCAGGTCAAGGGTCGCAAGGCTGTCACAACCTACAGCATTGACCAGCGTCTTCTGATATACGCCCGTGGTGGTGAACTCATCTCCTTCCCATAAATAGCTGCTGCAGGCACTTACTTCATCAGCCCCTGAGGTGGGTTCCAGGATCGTCAGATTCAGCGTAGCAGTGCTATCGCAACCAGCCGCGTTTATGAGCAATTCCTGGTAGGTGCCGGATGCGGTGTAGGTAGTACCGTTCCACTCATAGCTTTCACAAGCTTCTACCTCGGCTTCACTAGTAGTAGGCTCAAGTATGGTCAAAATCAACTTTCGAATGACTGGGCACGAGTCATCTCCTATGTCCTCTATCTCATACTCGCCTGACGTAGTGTATACCTCATCTTGCCATTCATAGCTTTCGCAAGCGGAAACCTCTTCCTCTTCCATAGGAGGATCGGAAATGGTCAGGTTCAGCGTAACTACACTATCGCATGCCTGTTGGTTGGTCAATATGGCCTGATATCGGCCGGAAGCAGTCAAGGTTCGACCATCAAACACATAGCTATCACAGACAGTGACATTCTGTTGTACCTGATCCGATTGGTTAATAATCAGGTTCAATGTAACCAGGCTGTCACATCCAATACTATTAGTTAATACAGCATCATAGAGACCCGATGAAGTGAGCGTCTGACCATCAAACTCATAGCTCTCACAGGCGGTGACATTTTCTTCCACTACATCGCATGCCTCACTTAATGTCACGTTCCAATCTTGCACTTCTCCATCCTCTGCGGTGATGGTATAGGTCAATGGATTAGTGAAATCATTGACAGTGACACCACTTATTTGCTCGACACCATCCACAACAATTGCCGCAGACTGTGAAAAATCGAAAGAAGCTGTCATTGCCGTACGATCCGTATTCTCAGGAACCCAGACCTCAACAGTATGTGCTGTCTCGCTGATCTTAGTTAGCAACTCGGTGCTGGATGAACTCAGCCTTCCACTACTGGATTGTGCTTCTATGCCGAAAGATTTAAAACTCGTGCCAGAGCCAAGGTTACGGTAGATCTCCACCAGGTTTTCCTGGTTATCATTCAGCCCTAGCATGAACATATCAGGTTCCTGATCATTGTCAAGATCAGCGCTTACTACCGAAACAGGGTAAACATCTGGCGGCCATATGGGCACTTCCGGCTCGAAACTGATATTTCCGATAGTGCTTTCATTGATAATAAAGCTGAGTCCATTAAACGATTGGCTAATAATGATATCCGAAAGTCCATCACCATTCAGGTCATTCATCGTCATCCAGCCGCTATGAATATTCTCAATAGTCGTCTTGTTGAAACTGAGTGATCCGGGCGAACTCTCGTTGTGATAGAGGGCGATGTGTAGCGAAGTACCTGAGCTGGTAAGGTCTATAAATGCAGATACTGCTATATCAAGTACCCCATCGCCATCCATGTCCCCGGCTGCAATATGTGATCCTAACCCGTTGATTGGATAGTCCTGCCTGCTTCCAAAACTGATCGATCCACCATTGCTTTCATTAAGCAAAATGGACATGGACTTGCCGTTGTAGTTGGCAATGAGGATATCCAATTTGCCATCAGTATCAATATCAGCAAGGGTGATGCTGGATGGGTCGCCGGCAGTGGCCAGGCCATCCTTCGCAGCAAAGCTAATGTCGCCAGCTCCGGTACTTACATTTCTAAAAACAGATACTACGTCGCTCGCTTCATCGATGGCGACTATATCAACTTTACCGTCATTGTCTATATCTCCCGCAGCGAGCGACTTTGGGCGGGCAGTGGCCTGCAAATCAACCTTTGAGGCGAACGAGATATTGCCCACGCCTGTGTTTCTGAGAATCGATATTGTGCCCGAGCCAGTATTGGCAGATGCCAGATCATTTTTACCATCTCCATCAAAATCCGCAGAGACCAAGCCATTGGGTGTTGACCCTACCGTAAATGTCACATGGGATTCAAAATTGATATCACCAATACCCGAGCTACTATTCCTAAGGATCGACACGTCCTGCCCTCCATAGTTGGAAGACGCTATGTCAAGCAGACCATCACCATCAAAATCCGCCGCAATACCTCTGAAAGGCCGGGTTCCTGTTTCGAAAAAGAAGGGGTCAGAGACATCCTCTTCATCAAAAGTGCCATTGCTCTCAAAGGTCACCTGGTACGCATTGTTCGTGGCAGACTGCAGCCCATTAACATTGACATTGATCTGGCCCGCTGATGCCCCTATCGGAACCTCCACGCTGAGAAAGTCTGAAGTCGCCGAAGTAACTTTTGCCTGTACACCGGCAATCTTCACCAAGTTGTTTCCTGCGATAGGACTAAAATTTGATCCTGCCACAAGGATGGTAGAGCCTATGGGTCCCTTGGCCGGCGTAAAGCCCGATACGACAGGGGCTGCCAGCGGTACACATGCTGTGCTGCAATATTGATCTGCGCCAACATCAAAGCCCACTAAAGGGTCGCGATAGTCCCCATCGATATCATTGCTGACATTGGTCACCAGATGGCCAAACCGATAGTCCTTATCACTTGTAATGTGAAAGTCCTCCGGCCCTGCAAAGACCGGAGCAAAGCTCTGTGAGTTTTGATCATAAAGTGTCTGGCCTGTTTGCCAGTCAGAAAAAGTAGCAGCCGTGAGCTGGAGCCCGTTCTCTTGTCCAATATCTGCTCCTACCCTATAAGCTGTAGCTGTATATGTATTGGCATTCCCTGAATAGAGATTGTTATCTATCTTGATTTCAGGTGAGATTATGATGTACCATCTAACTTCGGTTTCAGCCGTATTGTCTACCGAGAAAATATTATTGCGGACAACCAGACTATCTCCTGAAGTACTATATAGATTCAAAGCATGAGATCCACCACCATGTAACGTATTGTGGAGCAATCTCAAATTTTCGATATTAACAGTGTGCATCCCTTGACCCACAGAGGAGTGAAGCACATTATTGTACACCTCTATTAGTTGCCCACCATGAAGATAAAAAGCGGTGTTGGTCGCCCTATATACTTGATTAGATTCAACCACGGCATTAAGGCAATTCCTTACGTAAAGTCCATACAAGCAGTCTTCAACGACATTATTCCTAATCTCAGGTCCAACCTGCCCTGTCACCCAAATGCCAGAAACATCATCATTTGAGTTGACCATTTTCAGATCGATTACATTATTTTCAATGGAGAGATTGGTTCCGTAACTATCATTTAAGATATCGGTATAAAACCCTCTCAAATAAATCGCGCTAAAGCCTCCCGGGAATGGGCCCGTAAATGCATTGTCTGTAATCGTTAGTTCATTTGCCTGGGTGGGTCCTGTTCTCGAATGGTAAATGTGGTGTTTCGCATCACTGAACTCACTCTCCGAAATATGCACACGATCAAAATCATCCAGATAGATCAAAATACCCGACCCGCTGAAATCGCTTGAGCTAACTGAGATATCTGCTACATCAATCAGTGAGAGTGCTGTTGCTATGTCAACGTCATATTCTTCATTAAGCACATAATCGGCATTGGAGAGTATCAGGTTTTCCAAGGTGATGTCTGAAGCTCCAGACACATTGATCCCTCTGGCTTCATTGAATTCATAATCGACTGGCGTGTCTGCGATATCATCCATCTCCAGCGTGAAGTTGTTTAAGACCACATGGTTGGTGTTCTCTATCACTATTCCTGACGCATTGGCACCCAGCCCATCGAGAGGATGTACGATTGTTGATTCCTTGCCAGCCCCGGTAAAGGTGATGGTGAAACTTCCATTGTTAATGGAGCTCAGGTCAACGGTTTCATTGTAGGTACCCGCGCTGATATCATAGGTGACATCTCCGGTGATCGTCCCGGACTTTAAGTCTGCTACCGCAGCAGCAATGGTACTATAATCTTCCGTACCTAAGGCAGTGCCGATGGTGTATGTACCGCTGATGTTTTGTCCGAAAAGCGGTAGATAAATAAATCCCAGAGCCCATGCTCCAAGAATGGTGAATAGTTTTCTTTTCATAGCATTTATGGTTTTAGTCGGAAGAAGCAGCTGGTTTCGGGCGCTTCTTAATAGTGAGATCCCAATAGCTCGAACTCGCAGTAAAGACCGATTTGATGAAATCATGAACAATTGTACCTGTACCAGAAACAATTGCAATATTTCACAAGGTCACAAAAGGTCACAGGCCGGATACAAATGGTCACAGACTAGTAACAAAAGGTAACAAAACCATCTTCAAGCGTTGGAAAAGCAGTTTTTTGAGGAGCGTGCTGTAACTAAATGTTCTTGATCATTTCGTTCAGATCGTCTATCTCCTCACCTATTTTTTTACGGATTCGGTAGCGAACGGTCTTGATGGCTCCTTCGCTGGTATTTCTGAAGTGGGCTATGTCCTTATTGCTAAGATTCAATCGAATGAGAAAGCATATTTCAATCTCAGATTGGGTCAGATCAGGATATCGTTCTTTCAATTTCGCTTCGAACTCCGCATTAATGTTTTCTAATTGGTCTTCAAAAAAGTCGAACTTCTTCTCCTTTTCTACCTGGGATTTAAGGTCGTAGGTAAGGCTGTTCACGTTCCTCTTTAGTTCATCCCCAGTAAGGGCTCTCAACTTTTCAAGATCTTCAAGTAGCGCATTCTTAAACTGATATCGCATCTTGTTATCAGAGATCACCAGCGACAGGTCATTCTCCCTGAACTTCAGATCCCTTTCCAACTGGTTTCTATCGATGAGCACATGGTTGTATCTTTTTGCCAATGCAAAAGACAGGGCCGAAACTTCGATCACGGAACCCACGAGGTAGAGGTTTTCTGTTAAGAAATTGATCGGTAGCCAACCCATCAAAACCAGTACATAGAGGATCACACCTATCCAACCTACCAACCAGGCCAACAGGTAGAACATGGCGATTTTGTCTCCGTGGCGAACAGCTATGATCCCGGAAGCTATCGCAGTGATGGTGAAAACATCGTCCCATAAGACAATAACTTGAAAGTGGACGGATGGCCCAGTTCATGAAGTGTATAAGGATAAACCACAGCCAAAATGCCGAATACCACCACTGCATAAAACATATAGTAAGCCACCTTACTGTACTGTTTGATATTGATCATTCGGATGCAGAAAAATGAGCTCAGGACAGAAAAGCTGGTGATATTTATCGGTACAAAGAGTAGCGAGAGCTCCGGTTGGTTATTGAATATGTAACCAGTGAAAAAGCCCCTAAGGGTCAATGTGGCCACCAAAGACCCGAAGTTCGAAAGCGCATACAACAGGTACAGCGGATCACGGATCCCGAAACCAAGAAACAGACTATATACGGTGATGATGATCAATACGCCCAGGTAGAAGCCCATGATGATCGTAGAGTTTTGTTCGTACTTCGCATATTCATAATCTGAAGTGACGTAGATGGCCAGCTGTTTGCTGTGCATCCCGACCACCTTCAGGTGATACTTCACAGTGTCGTTGGGCGAGACTTTTATCCTGAAGTAGTTAGAGGTGCTGTGTTCATATTCCCGATCTTTGATCACCAGCGCCCCGGTCATTTCTTTTCTTAGTTGGCCATTTTCTTCGAAGTACAATTCAAGTGTATCGAGTATGGGTTTGTTGATCCTCAGCACTTGATGTAACTCCTCGCCTCCAGTGTTGTGCAGGGAGAAGCTTAACCAGTCTGCCCCGGTATTGTAGCCAAAGTTCAGAATGCGATCCTGGCTTGGTGCGAAAGGTTGGTCCAATATTTCTTGATAGGTCAATTGGTTGGAGGCATCATAGTAATGGACAAGCCTTAAACCTATTGGATTTTCTACCTTACCAGCAATGTCGATTGGGCGCTGAGCTAAAAGTCCATTAACAAGAAATAAGCCCAAAAAAATGCACAAAGCTCTTCTTCGCATAAGGTCTTTATGTAATGGTAGCGAGCAAACCCTATTCTTTACAAAAAAATAGGATTACAAAAAGTAACATTACTCAAAAACAAGCTATGATAGCATTTAAGCCTAATATTCGGATCGTATAAAATCATCGAGATTTTGGTTCTCCAACTGCAATTTGGATTTGAGACGATGACGGGCCATTTTGATAGACCCCTCAGAGGTTCGCCGCATTTCTGCTATTTCCTTTACCGAAAGATTGGTCTTAATGTATCGGCATATTTCTACTTCCGTCTTACTTAAGTGCGGGAAAGTTGACTTTAATTTACCTTCAAAATTGGCATTCAATACCTCAATGTTCTCAGTTTGGTGAATAAACTTATCCTCACTGTTCAGCCCCTGTTTCAGGTTCAAAATCAATGATTCCAATTTTGACTGTAGGCCCTCCTGACCATATCTCGCTAGTTCATTGAGGTCCGACAAGAAGTTTTGTCGTTCAGCGTACCTCACCTTATTATTGGCGACCAGCATGTTGAGGTCTTTATCCTTTGCCTGCAAATCGACCTCCAACTGTAGTTTTTCATTTTGCAGCCTGTTATATCTATCAGCCAGAGCGAACGATAAGAGCACAGATTCGATGACCCCTGAGGTGTAAACAAAATACTCGCTGAACCAATTACTGGGAATAATACCAACGATGGTAAGGAGCTTTATCATTAAACCAACCCAAAATACAAACCAGCCAATCAGCAAAAAGCGAGCATCGCGATTGCCCTTTCTGTACGCGACGATGACAGTGACAAATGCAAGCGTAATGAAAACCAGATTGACCACCGGAAGAAGGAGATATGTACCATCAAACAGATAGTAGGATATGGTCCCTTGCATGATGGCTAAAAATTCGACGAAGATCAGACCAACCATTACCCAATACCAAGACCTATCTGTTTCCTTTAGTCTTAAAAACTGTATGATGAAATTGGAAGAAACAATACCAAAAAGTCCAACGCTCAATGTTGTGATAAAAGGAGAAGTGTTGTAAGGAATAAAAGGAAGCACAACTGGCAATAACCCTAGCATTGTCATTGACGCTATTGACTCTACAAAGTTGGCCGCAGAGAAGTGGAGGTAAAGCCTATCTTTTAATGAAAAACCAAGAAAGAGATTGTACAAGCAAATCACGAAAAGTGAACAGAAAATTGCTCCTGCAAAAAGATTAAAGACCTGCTCATCCTTATCAAGTTGCCTCCTATCCACCACTGAGATATTCATTTCTTTGTTGTATGGAGTCACTATTTTCAAGAAATAGGTACTGGCGGAATTCGCTCTAAGCCTAATCGGAAAGCAAATAGCATTTAAGGCAACTTCCTTCTCTGAGTCCTCAACGGAAAGTCCTGATTTGCTTTCTCTTATAGATGTTTCACCAATCTCATAAAAATGTACATAGTGGGTCAAACTCTGTTTCCAGCGTAAGAACATATTGCTGCGCTCACTACCGGGATTTTCTACTACCACTTTGACCCAGGTCGCGTCTGCAGAGATCCCCAGGTTCTTGACGGGGCTGACTTCTTGAAACATTCCATCGACATCCTTTTGACGTATCTCGTCCAACGAAAGACTCCTGCTGGCATCATGGTATATAGAAGTACTGACTACCAAAGTACTATTGTTGGCATACAAACCAGCTACCTCGCTGATGATCAGAAAACCGATGATCATTAACCTGATAAAGGATGAATTTAAAAAGCGTCTCTCAGGCATATGTGCAATCATTTAAAATTGAACTCCAATGATTTACCAAATCCAAAATTCAAAAGCTGACTATTGGATTTATGGACTTAGAAACCGGAACTTTCCAAGGGAAGTCCCTGAGCAATCCATTTATCAATTTACTACAGTCAACAGTGAAGGAGACATCAGCTTCCCCTTTGCAGCTCCAAGAATTGTTATGACAAATGCACTATCTCTACTAATGAGATATTAAAGTAAGCCTGGGAACAATAAAACGCTGAAAGATCAAGGTGACAAATGGGTGACACTTTGATAAGTGATTGATAATCAGGTGCTATTGCTCAGCAGGTAAACCCGGCGCGGTACGAGAGTTGAAGTACTTTCAAAGTACTGGAAAGTTCTATCCTCGACCAACCACAGCATTGATTAAACACTCTAAACTTCCATCAACAACCTAAAAGTCAACTGCTTTTTTCTATTTTGTATACAAACACGTAACTAATTACATTTGGCTAAGTATATTGTATACATAAACGACAGAAATGAAAGGTACTAACCTCGGAGAATTCGAAGAATACATCCTCCTCACCATTCTTGCCCAACCGGAAGAAGCCTACAGTGTGGGCATTGCCAAGGAAATCGAAAAGGTCACTGGTCGCAAGGTGGTGCACAGTGTAGTTCATGCCTCCCTTACCCGACTTGTCAAGAAGGGTATGCTTCAAGATGCTATGGGTGAGGCGACTAGTCAGAGAGGCGGTAAAAGGAAGCGTATGTACTCGCTATCCAGAGCTGGAATCGTGGCGCTTGAAAAGGCCAGAGATCAGCGCAATGCGCTCTGGGACAGGATCTCGCTATCGCAAATCAAATCGGCTTATGGGGACTAACGTCTTACCTCCCGCACTGGCTATCCGGTTTCTGCACCTGTACTGCAAGGAAGAGTTGGTAGAAGAACTGGAAGGTTCATTTTATGAATACTTCAATGAACGAAAAGATCGAAGAGGTCTCTTTTGGGCTCGATGGTTCTTTTGGCTGGATGTTGTGCTCCACTGTCGGCCTTATGTATGGAAAACACGAAAACGTCAAAACTCAAATCATATGCTCGGAAATCATTTGAAAGTATCAATCAGGTCGTTGAGGAAAAACCCGCTTAACACCTCGCTTAACATTATTGGCCTTGCCACTGGTCTGGCCAGTTTCATTCTCATCAATTTATGGATTGACAATGAGTTGTCATGGGATCAGTTTCATGATAAGAAGGAGCGCATCTACCGTATTCCTAACACTTTTAGAAGCGAAGCAGAGACCTTCAGCCAGGCGGTTTCCGGACCTGCACTTGGGGCTCAACTGCATCACATTTTCAGTGAGGTCAATTCTGCCACCCGACTTGGTCGCGAAACCCTGCAGATCAAGATGGGCGATGAAGTCTACTTCCAATCTGACATAGGTCTCGTGGATCCTACCTTCCTCGACATCTTTTCGTTCCCGAATCTGGTAGAAGATCAAGAGACTCCACTAGACGAGTTAGGGTCAATTGTAATCACCAAAAGTCTGGCGACTAAATACTTTGGAGATGAAAACCCTATCGGAAAGGAGCTTGCTTTGGTTGAAGGTAATTCATTGAAAGTGACAGGTGTTGTAGATGATGTACCTGAGACTTCTCAAATCCAGTTCCAGGCCTTGGTGTCCATGGAGACCATCCGAAGGATATGGGGCTCTAATAACTATGACGATAACTGGGGTGGTGGCTGGTTTCACACCTATTTGCTCCTGGAGGAAGGAGTAGATGTTGCTCAACTCGAGAAGGACATTACAGCTTTCATTCGAGAGAAACTAAGCTCCTGGGCTGAGCAGGGCATGTACTACGATTACTTTCTACAGCCGCTGACTTCTATTCACCTGAAATCAGATCTCAGGTATGATTTCCTTTCCAACGGCAGTCTCCAACAAGTGCTCGTCTTCCGTTGGTCTGCCATCGTCATCCTCCTTTTGGCTTGCATCAACTATATCAATATCTCTACCGCGAATACCGTATATCGATCCAAGCAGGTTGGTCTAAGAAAAGTGCTAGGTGCAGGTAAGGGATCTATCATGGGACAGATGCTGGTAGAAACCTTCACCATTGTTCTCCTGAGTACGGCACTTGCCTATTTGTTAGCATATCTCATGCTACCACTTGTCAGTGCTATTACTTCTTACGACCAGCTCAATCTATTTGAGCCTGGCGGTCTTATCAGAATAGGTGGAGTTGTACTCGCATTGTCTTTGCTCTCTGGAGCAGTTCCGGCTTTTACTATCGCAAAATATAACGCACTGAAAGTCATCCGCGGAACACTAAGAACTGGTACGGAGCTAGGGTTATTGAGAAAAGGGCTGGTCGTGGCGCAGTTCATCGCTACTGGTGTTTTGCTGATTTCAATGATTGTTATCCAAAACCAAATGAACTTTATCCAAAAACAATCACTAGGCATGAAAACCAATGAAGTCATGCATATCAGTTTTCAGGGTTCTCAAGAAGTACAACAAAGGGCGTCCGTCATTCGCGATCGACTTTTGTCACTTCCAGAAGTTCGTGACCTTTCGTTTTTGCACAACTCTTACCCCGTAGATGGATTGAGCAACAGTGGCGCTGAGATCGAAACTGCTGATGGTACTTTCATCAGATCGAGTATTTACACCTTAAGAGTCGATAATCATTTCAAAGAGACATTTGGACTGGAGTTAGCTTCAGGACGCTTTTTCTCTGATGAGTTCCCTGCAGATAGTACTCGATCTGTTCTCGTCAATGAGGCTACAGTGGCCAATTTTGGCTGGGGCTCACCGGAGCAAGGTATTGGTAAGAAGTTCGGGCAAGCACCCAATCAAAGAACCGTCGTTGGAGTGGTCAGAGACTTCAACTTCGAGGGGCTCCATAAACCCATTGAACCCGTTCGTATCCTCCCCACGACAGCAGATCGCTACACGACCTTAGCAGTAAGATTCAAGGGTGACAATACTCTTCAGGTCATCAACAGTCTCCAATCGGCGTGGGATGAAGTAGTACCTTCTATCCCACTCGACCTTTCGATGATGAGCGACGACATCAAAAGGCAATACTCAACAGAGTATAACTTCAGGACCATCTTTGTTGCGTTTAGCATCATATCTATCATCATCGGATGTCTTGGGTTATTTGGGTTGGTCACTGCTACCGTCAACCAGAGGCTCAAAGAAATCAGCGTGCGCAAGGTGCTGGGGGCGAGTGTCTTGTCTATCCTTGTAATGATCAATACCTACTTCGTCCAGCTCATTGCGATAGCAACAATAGTGGCGGTACCAATATCTTATTACATGATGCAAAATTGGCTCAATGACTTCAGTTATCACGTGAGCTTCTCCTGGTGGTATGTGTTCTTAGCGATCACCGGGATCATGGCCATTACTGTACTAACGATCAGTTCGAATGCCATAAAAACTGTCAGAAGAAATCCTGCCGAGGTATTGCAAGATGAATGACGGCCAAAAAAGGGAGGCTCGCGCCTCCCTACCTTACCGACTATTGTTGTGAAGTAAACTTTTTCTTGATTTGCCAGTTTAAAAGAAAGTCCCAACAACCGTTGAGACCCTCAGTAGTCAGCTATAGATTTATCTTACCAGCACGCGCGATTGAAGTACCACTTCTTCGCTCGTGCTTATTTTTATCATTATCACACCCGACCATCGCGATACGTCCAATGTCAATTGATCAGTCGCGACTGCTCTAAAATCCTCCAGTCCTCTGCCCGTCAGGTCCATCACTTCCACTTTCAAGTCTTCGTAGAATTGGCCCAGCTCAATATTAAGATGGGCACTTGTGGGATTAGGATAGAGTCTCACTAAAGGCGAGCTAAAGTCTTCAACCGAAGTAACTAGCATTGTCGCTTCAGCACAAAGTGATGTCACAGTACATAGTCCATTACTGACCTCAATGAAGTATTCTCCATCCGCCGATGGTTCAAAGGTCGGTTCTGATGCTCCGACGATTGGAAGATTCGTTATACAATCATACCATTGATAAGTATCGCCAACAGTGATCTCTGTTAAGGTCAGTCCATCGCCATCTACCTCTAGCTCGACGGTAGGTGCCGGTAGTACCGTTAGATTAAGCGTCGCGATGCTGTCGCATCCGACACTGTTGGTCAATATGGTTTCGTAGCTACCGGACACATCATAAGTCACTCCTTGCCAATCGTAGCTACCGCAACTTTCAACACTAGCTTCGCCTGTGCTGCTCTCCTGCAAGGTTAGATTTAAGGTGGCCGTACTATCGCAACCTGACTTATTCGTTAGTAGCACTTCGTAAGATCCCGACTCTGTGTAGGTAGCGCCTCCCCACTCGTAGCTATCGCAGGCCTGTGCTATCTCAAGGCTCAGTGAAGCAAAGAGGATCGTTAAGTCAAGCGTCGCAAGACTGTCACAGCCTGCAGCATTAATCAGGGTCTTTTGGTAAGTACCTGACTCAGTATACTCTTCACCTTCCCAAACATAGTTCCCACAAGCACCTACTTCCATAAAGCCATCTGTAGGCTCTAGAATGGTGAGCTGAAGGGTAGCTGTGCTATCGCAACCCGCGGCATTGGTGAGCAATTCCTGGTAAGTGCCAGAGGCGGTATAAGTCTTGCCATTCCATTCGTAGCTTTCACAAACCTCTACTGTTTCTTCACTTTCTGTAGGCGTTAATATGGTCAAGCTTAGCTTCTGAAGGACCGGACAGCTATCATCGCCTGTGGTTTGTACTTCATATTCTCCCGATTCGGTATATATCTCGTCATGCCATTCGTAACGCTCACATACAGCCACCTCCAGCTCTTCCACCGGCACCTCTGTTATGGTAAGGTTAAGTGTGGTAATTGTGCGACTATTGTCTGCATTGGTGGTAGTGTTTTCGTATCGGCCAGATTCCGATAGGACCTGACCAAAGAAGGTATAGCTATCGCAAACTTCTACATTTTGCGTGACGCGAGTCACTAGCGGAGAATTGTTTCTATAGAGCCTGGAGCTGCTTGTGACCGGGTCGTGAACGCCTCCAGAAAGCATCAAATCGAGATCCAAGTCACCATCAATATCTCCTAAAGCCAAAGCACCGTCAAAGATGCCGTGTAGAGCACCAATGCTGGCTTTGGTAAAATCGGCATTGCCATCGTTAAAATATACGAAGGTCCTAGGTTCACCTGTGGTACTCTCCCAATTGCCGGACTCTATGATATCTGCGTCACCATCATCATCTATATCCCCGATGGTGGCAGCAGATCGATAGGGGCCTTCCCAGTGGTGCTTCAAAGTGAATGTCCCGCTCCCATCGTTTTCGTAGATGGCGAACTGGCCATTTCCCGATAGGTAGATATCCAGATCATCATCACTATCGAGATCTGCCAACAGCACAGCCCCTGTGTTGAAAGCACCAGCGGTAAACATAGGGTCGTCGGTGAAATTGCCATCCCCATCATTGAGATACAGTTGAGCCCTCTCGACTTCATTAGCATCTACACCTACGATCAATACGTCGATATCGTCATCATCATCAACATCCCCTACCGCAATCTCAGGATCTAACCAACCCGCCATACCTGACGATTGATCTATGAAATTACCCAAGCCATCTCCCAGGTATAGATCCGCAATGCCATTACCCATGTCATCTTCTCCCACGACAAGTAGGTCAGGTACATCATCCCCATTTGCATCCAGGATCACCACTTCACCTAATACCTCCGTCAGGTTGTTGGCTACATCTACGGTGAAGTTACCCGTACCATCGTTCCAATAGAGCTCGGTCGATATCTCGTTGCTCAGATTCTGACCTGACAGCAGTAGGTCTTCATGATCATCACCATTGAGGTCAGCTACCGCAATACTCGCGTAATCCAACCCTTCAAACGGATGGGTAAGTACTTCAGTAAATACGCCAGTACCATCGTTGGTGTAGAGTTCGGTCGTGCTACGCCTGTTTTCAAAATATCCACCGCTGATGATTATGTCATTATGGCCATCGCCGTTTGCATCGAAAAGGGCCAGATCTCCGTCTCGCACTTCGGTAGTAATATTCAGCTCTGCTGCCTCAAAGGCGTCAACCTGGGTGTTAAGATAGATGCGCGTGATCCATTCATCTGCCGTTGCTCCACTTTGATCTTGGCCATTGTTCAGAATATCTGGAAAGCCATCTCCGTTTAAGTCCCCGATGGTTAGCTCCCCGATGGCCTCATTTACGGTGTAAGCCTGATGTGAACCATAACCTCCGGATCCATCGTTCCAAAAGACGGCTAATTCCTTGGAGGCCTTTCCAAATACAACCTCAGCGGCGTTATCATTATTCAAATCCTCAAAGTGTAAAGACGACCCAAATTTGTTGGTAATGCCATCAAAGTCATTGGAAGTATCTAGTACATAGTTGCCTGACTGATCGTTTAAGTAAAGGTTGGATACCTCACTGTCGAGGAACAAAATATCTGGATACCCGTCGGCATTGGCATCCGCAAAATCAAATCGGTGGAAAAAATTACTCAATGTAGTAAACCCGCGACTTACCTCAGTAAACATTCCAGACTCATAGCGATAGATTACATTGACAAAACCCATATCAAAATCGGTCACCATGATATCCACACCACCATTGTAAGGTGCAGATACGGCCAATCTGGTTAGTGCCAATCCATTGTTCATACCTGTTGTTGGCACCTCTGTAAAATTGCCTAACCCGTCATTGATGTATAAGAATGTTTCGGATCTATGAACAATGAATATATCCGGGAAACCATCCACATTGAAATCCTGAATTCGTACATCGCCGATCTGGCTAGTAGACAATTGGATGCCGCTCTGAAAGTGTAGTTGCCCCTTGCTATCGCCGAAATAGACTTTAGTGCCGAGATCGATCACGGCTGATGCACCGGCCGGTTCTCCACCTATGATCAGATCATTGATGCCATCGTTGTTTAGGTCTCCAATTCTAACAATAGGCAAGTTGATCCGGACATCAAATTCAAAATCATGCTCTTGGTCTACCCTGCTGTAGTTGCCAGCACCATCGTTGAGATAAGCCAATAGCTTATACTCGCCTCCTGGTGAAACAGCAAAATAAAGTACGTCCTGATCCCCATCACCGTCCATATCATAGATATGGTTATTGCCCCGTATGCCTTTGGGTAAGTCCAGGCCTATCTTAGGTGATCCGGCAGGTTGCACCAATTCGAAGGAGACATTGGCGTATTCGGCTTCACCTACAAACGGGATAATCGTCAAATCGAGATTCACAGGGTATGCACATCCAGATTCATCGCTAAAAACTCCCTGGTAATTCCCAGAGGATGTAAGAGTAGCACCATCAAAATCGTAGCTTCCGGTGGCTTCAACTACCAAGTCATTTGGCGCTAGTGCATTAAAGAAGACTAGCGTGGTATCCGTCCCAAGACCATCATTAATTGTTCCATTGGCTACAAGATCCTGAAGTCCATCTCCATTCAGATCACCAATTGAAACAGAAGTGTTCTTTAGTGGCAAAAGGCTGCAAACACTAAGCTCAGAGAAATGACCAAATCCGTTGTTTAGATAAACACGGCTAGTGATTTCAAAATTAAGCGTGTTGTCCTCATCGATTCTTCCTGAGATAAACATATCCGGATCACCGTCATTATCCAGATCTGCAAATTCCACATCGCCATCTCCTATTTCTGGAATATCACTACTTGTATCTCTCGAAAAGTTGGCGTTTCCATCATTGAGATAGATGATTGAATTGCGATTATTGTAGAAATCTCTACCGTCCCCTGACGCAAAAATATCAAGGTCACCATCTCCATCCAGGTCGATGATTTCTGCAGCGGTACCTTCTGTTTTAAAAAAAGGTTGATTGATCTTTCGTTGGAAATTACCCGCCCCATCATTCAGATAAATTTCTGAAATAAAATCTGAACCTGGTGTATCCTCTGAATCACCGGTAATGAATAAGTCCTGATCCCCATCTCCATCCAAATCACCAAAATCAACTGATCCTTCAAAAGCCCCAATAAATTCAGTATCGGAAGCTTTAGTAAAAACGGCATTTCCATCGTTGAGATAAAGAAATGCTTTATCGTTTGCGCCGTTAGATCCGATCATCACAACATCCTGATCCCCATCTCCATCCACATCGGCATGATCAAGCGCAGCATCCTCTAGCGTTGGTAAACCCAATCCCTCTTTTTTGGTAAAATTCCCGGTCCCATCATTAAGAAAAAGGCGGGTAATGGGGTTGGTGGCTTCATTAAATCCAGCCGTCAAAAAATCCAGGTCACCATCTCCATCCATATCAACCAAGCGACTCCTGTTGGATCGTCCCGATATGTCATTTGCTATACCCGAATTTCCTTTCTCTGTAAATGTGCCGTCTCCATTGTTTAGATAGATGGCTACATCATAATCAAGAATTTTCAATGCACCTATCACCAATACATCCAGATCACCGTCACCGTCCAGGTCACCCAAATGGTTCGACCCTGTAACATTGATCATGGAAATCGGCTGTTGCTCGAATCGCAAAATATCTTGAGGATCATAGGTATCTGGTTCTATTGATAAATTCAACACATAGGTGCTGTCACATCCCGAAGGTCTGGTAAAAGGACCGTACTCATATTGCCCGGACACATCCAGTGTAGCTCCTTCAAAGTCATAACTACCCACTGTATATACATGGTCTTGGTATACGGTTGGTTGTAAAGTAAGGTCAAGCGTAACAACACTATCGCAACCGGCAGTATTCAAAAAAGTAGCAGTGTAAATCCCTGTGTTACCAAGAAGTTGACCGTCAAATTCATAATTGTCGCATGCTTCGACTGTCTCTGTCACCTCATCTGACCGACAACCAAGCGTAACTGTAACGATCCAATTCTGGATAGTAGAACCATCCTCCGCGTATACTGTGAAAGTCACAGGGTTGGTATAGTCGAGTGACGTAATTCCAGGATCAGGGTTAATGCCGCCTACGTTAGGTAAGGCACGAGACGATGTTGTGAAAGTCGCTACAAGATTCGTGAGATCAGGAACATCACTCACTTCCAAGTCTATGGTATGTGCATCAAAGTCTATGGTTGCCGGCCCGGTTTGCTCCGGTATACTAAAGGTTAAAATGTCAGTACCAGACCCGAGATTTCTTAAGATATCTAAGTGATAAATGGTCGTGCCTCCTCCAAAGAATCCTCCAGTGGAGGAACTAGCGGTGGCCACTATTTCGGGTTCTCCGTCACCATCAAAATCAGCACCGGATACAGTGATCGGATTGTGACCACCTGTTCCAAATCCATTTAATAATACTATTTCCTCGCTAAATGAGGGCATTCCAACCGAACTGAGGTTTTTCAGTATTCCTAAACTGTTAAACGATTTATATAATACATCGACCCAGCCATCACCGTTGAGGTCGGTAAGATTTACACCCGAACCCGCAGTTATATCTATATTCTGCGGTGCAGCAAAGCTGATAGTACCTGTGCTCTGGTTTTTTAATATACCGATAGAAATAATGTTGTTTACCACAATGTCAGGTGCTCCATCATTATCTACATCTCCAACTGCAACCCAAGCGGGAACAACAGATCCTGAAAAAGTAAAATCCTGTTTTGTAGCAAAACTTATAGTTCCACCTGTCGAAGTATTTCTAAGAACAGAAACTGATTTATCACCCCAATTGGTGACCACTAAATCAGGCAAACCATCCTGATCGATATCTGCGGTAGCTAGAGACGATGGTCTATCTCCGGCGGCAAGACTTACTCCACTTGCAAAAGTGAGACTCGCACTCGACGTATTTTCCAGATAGATGACTTCATTATTAATCGAATCGAGTACGATCAAATCTACTTTGCCATCTGCATTGAGGTCGTTGGCTGCTATTGCCGGAGTGGGATTATTGAGTAATGTGTTGAAGCTGTTACTCATACTGATATCACCCGCCGTACTATTATTGGTCAGTATGGTTAAGTTTCTCAATGTTGCTTCTCCATTTGAGTTGGCAGTGACTATATCCAGCTTCTCATCCCCATCAAAATCAGCTACAATCACGTGATTTGGCTCAAATGATATCAGGTCAAGATCATCATCTGAAGTGAAGTCTATATTGCCTTGACCGGACGAAGTGTTTCGAAAAACAGAAAGATTCTTATCATTTTCATTGGACACAATGATATCCAGCAGACCATCTCCATCGAGATCAGCATGAGCTGAAAACCGGGCACGGTCACCTGCTGTCCAAGTCTGCATGGCATCAAATCCGGATGACGCAATAGTTCCGTCGCTTCCAAAAACGACTTGAAAAGGTTTAGCAGCATAAACCACATTGCCATAGGTGTGTACAGATAGAGGATGGTACGAAGCACCGGCTGGTACTTCCATCACAATCTCTGTACTGGAAGCAGAGATTACCTTTGCTTTAGCTCCTCCGAAGTAAACTGTGCTAGCACCGTTAACCGCAAATGATTCGCCAGTGATAGTTACCTCCGTGCCAATAGGTCCACTCTCAGGAGAAAACGAGTGAATGACGGGCTGTGCAAGTAGCTGACCCATTGCTCCAAAGCAAAGAATCAACAGTGTGAGCCCAAAGTTCAAGCCCCACTTTCCCAAAGGGCTTGAATAATTCAAGTTTGTTCTTTTCATGTCTATAGCTTCTGTTTTACTTTCCGCGTGCTGGTTAGCGAAAGTTCTAATCGATTGCAGGTACAAATAGGCAGCTTGTATACCGGTCATTGAATTATTGCTCGGGACAAACGGGTGACACACCCCCGGGACAAATGGGTGACATAGAATTAAGTCATTGATCTTCAGACACTTTTATTTGGCCACAATCTGCCGCTAGTTGCCTAAATGGAATACTTTTGGTCTAATGAACCAGCTAAAAATCACCTCTTATCGCTTTTACTTGAGCCTAACGGCCTTGCTACTTGTTAGCATTTTGAGGTTGTCGGGCCAGTCAGCCTCGGAGGTTGATTCACTCATTGCGGTAGCGGAAGCCATAGAAGACCCAAGGGCAAAAGCAGATAGCTACATAGGCATAGCCAACATCTTTCGTAAAGCTGACGCAGATCGTGCGAGACACTTTACCAATAAGGCAGGAGAGCTTGCAAAGCAAATTGGGTATGAAGAAGGCGTAGTGGATGCTATCTATATGGATGCGGCGATATCGTTGATCTCAGGTCAAGCAGAGCTAGCGGCGAAAGGGTATAGAGAGACCATCGCCGAGGCGCGCAGGATCGGATACAAAAAAGGAGAAGCCAACGGTCTGAACGGGCTTGGTGGAGCCAGCGATTTCATGGGGGACTATGTCGGAGCGTTGGAGTATTTTTTATTAGCACTTGAGATCAACAAGGAGCTCAATGACCTTGATGCCATGGCCAGCCAATACAACAATATAGGGCTGGTGTACTATAGTCAGAATCTTTATCCGGAGGCCATCGAATACATCGAGCAATCATTGGCCATTCTCAGACAGCTGGATGATAATCATCGCGCCATCCCCGGTATCACCAGCAACCTTGGTGAACTTTACTTGCAAATAGGTCAGTACGAGCTTGCGGAAAACACGCTCAATAACGCGCTCACCCTGCATATCAATAATAATGATCGATTTGGCGAAGCGGGAGACTGTCGCAACCTTGGTGAGATCAACCGATTGAAAGGCGATCGGTCCGAAGCATTGAAACACTACCAAAAGGCCTTAAACATCTATCAAGAAATCGGGGCTGAAAAGTTTCAGGCTGAGGTACTCATCGGAATAGGTCAACTCTACGTCGAGAGCAAAGAATGGCGAAAGGCCAGAACCTATTTTGTTGAAGCCTTGACAATCGCTCGAGCACTCCGCCATATGGTCAGTATCAGGGATGCTTCGCGATTGCTGTCCCTGGTGGAAGAAGAGCTTGGCAATCTCTCAGCCGCGCTGGCAGCCCAAAAAGAATTTAAGCAGGCGGCTGATAGCATTCTAAATACTGAGCAAACGCGCAAGCTTACACGCCAGGAGGCAGAGTATGCTTTTCAGAAGGAGCGTGATTCGGTGGAGTTCGAAAGGCAAAAGGCCGAATTGGCCTATCAGCAGAGTTTGCAAAAGCAGCAGTGGATTGGATTCGCTATCGCAACAGTAGCCTTCTTTCTTGGTGTCATTGCGCTTATCTCCTATCGATCGTCCCAAAGCAGAAAACGCAAGAACCTGCAACTGCGACATAAGAATGAAATCATCAGCATCAAAAACGATGAGCTGGTTTCTAAGAACTCAGAAATCAGCGCTCTACGTGAGACGGAAAAGCAGTTGGCAGAAGAAACGCTAGAGCTTAAGGAACGAGAACTCACCACTGTGACCATGCTCTCTCACGAAAAGAACAACATACTTCAGCAGCTCAGCGACCAAATAGGTGGTCTGACTAATAAAGTAGACGATGAAGTCCTACCCGAACTCACTGAGATCAAGCAGACCATCAAGGCGAACCTGAATGAGGAGAGCTGGTCTATGTTCATGTACCAGTTTGAAAAAGTACATCCCAGTTTCTTCAATGGCCTGAAGAAGAACTACCCTAGCCTCACTCAGAATGACCTGAGGATCTGCGCTTACATCAAAGTGGGCATGGAAAACAAAGAGATCGCCAGTGTCTCCAACATTACCCCTGCGGGAGTGAAGAAAAGCATCAACCGTATGAAGAAGAAAATGGGCTTCACTGCGGAGGTCGACTTACGAGAAGTGATTATGGGCCTATGAAAGAAGAGTCACTAGCCTATCTGATTACGGCAGACCGGTTTGTCAAGGTTAGTGCTATCCGATACTTTTATACGTATTTAGAAAGCCCGGCTTACGGATGATGATTGGACGTTGTGTGTCATAAAACAATATGAATCTTAAAATCAGAAAATACAATCCAACTCTTGATTACGAGAACCTAATGAAGCTGGTTCAATCTGAAGGTGAAGAATGGAAGGATTATTTAAAACCCATCTATCGAAAAGCCCTTGAAAGCTCTATTACATATGTTGCATTGATTGGGGATGAACTGTGCGGGTATTCTCGTTCATTAAGTGATTCTGGATTATTCGTTTGGGTAATTGATTTGCTCGTAAATGAAAACCGGAGAGGACTTTCGATTGGAAAAAAACTCATGGAGTGTATCTTAACTGATTTCCCAGATATTGATGTATTCGTTATGTCTGATGTTGATCCCTATTATGATAAGCTTGGCTATGAAAAAGAAGGTTCAATCTTTAAAGTCACACGAACACACAACAAAACCTAAACTGCATTGTAACGCTCAGTTTAGCAAGAACCTCAGCAAACAATTCAATGAACGAACATATCTTAAATGAAGGGCAATACTTAGGCCAGACTATAAAGTCCTATAAGACCGATATGATTTCGGTAAAAAGCACGCTTCATGAAAAATCTGCATCTACGCTCCATGCGCACAGCAATGCCTATTTAAGTATTCTCTACTCAGGGCTGTATTCCGAAACCACTCCAAATTCACAAAAAATCATTTCTCCCAGCAGTGTGCTATTTAGACCAGCACATTACAAACATCAAAACCAATTCATCACTAAACAGACCAAATGCCTGAACATTGAGTTTGACTCGGGATGGTTTGATAACCATGGCATAAATTCAAAAAAGATCAAGCCCCAAATCAAAAGCATACAAAATCACCCATTTGTATTACACCTATTGATAGACTTTTTAAAACAGCGGAAGATTGATTTTTTTGAGGAGTTGCTAACGCAACTTATAACTGATGAGGAAAATACAGCTATTCCCTCAAGAAAGCCTTGGTTAGGCAAATTAGTACGGATTCTAGATAACGAAACTGATGAAAACCACTCCTTGGCGGCTCTATCAGATCGGGTCTTTGTCCATGCTAACTATATGTCCAGAGTCTTCAAGGAGCATTTTGGCATTACGATAGGACAGTACCAAATGGAGAGAAAAGTTAAGAGCGCTACAAAAAAACTATTCATTGAGAGAAACTCTATTGCTCAAATAGCCTCAGACTGTGGTTTTTTTGATGAATCGCATTTCATAAAGACCTTCAAAGCTTGTAATAGCATCACACCACATCAATTCAGGTTGCTCCTGAAATAGTTAGCCTGATACAATTTTAGATTGTCACATTGGCGTTGCTTTGACAACTGGTTATCCGTAGGATGTGCAAAGCATAATGATAAAATAAGATGAGGGGCTTACTCTTTTTCCTGTTGCTACTTCCAACATATTCAATACTCAAGGGGCAAGAAAACACCATAGCTGCTTCTGATGCGGCTTATGATCATTTCAACTTAAAAGAGTCGCATAGCATACTAGAAGCAATCTTAACTATTGACACCATTCAGAATGACGAAAAGTGTAAGGTGTTAAGAAGACTTGCCCACCAGGACTGGAAGTATTATCAAAATTATGCTTTGGCAAAAGAAAGACTACTAGAAGCTGACTTCATTGGCAATGAAAAACACGACACCTGGATGCTTATCGGCAGAATCGAAAGGGAATCTCACCACTTCAATGAAGCATTGGAAGCTGCATTAAAAGCTAGAGCATTTGCCCAATCAGAAAATGAAGTCAATAAGGCAAATACCGAATATGCAAATGCAGTATACGCTTATTCAATAGACCAAGTATCCAACGGGGTGTCGATCGATACAAGCTTACTTGCCCATACCTCTCAACTACTTTCAAAGGTACTAGAAACTGATGCAGGTCTACCTTCACCGTCTAAAATGTTACTAGGCATAGCCTTGCTAAACAATGATGGTCATAATGTCATGAAAGCGTGGCAGTCTTATTTTCAAATTCAAGATATCCAGAGGGTGAATCCATATTTGAAAGCTTCAGCTAAGAAGCTAAGCCAGGTCTGCGAAAACTGGAGTGGCAATATGCTGTCTGTTTCAGATCAAGAAATGCTAATTGATGCCCTCTCAGCATCCAGGTTCTATGAATTTATACCAGCTTATGTCACGAAGAACAGCGCTAAATCGTCCTATAATCAAAAAACGAGAGATGCCATTACCTATTCTCGGTATCTAAAAGAAGTTGAAAAGGCGACCAATAAATACTATCGTCTAATTGCCGTCGAGCAAGAAGATGAAGACGCCTATATAGATTGGTTAGACAACAGAAGAAAGGAGCTTTGGGACAACCTCTCTTTTACGGCACAGAATGAATACAGCGAAGATGATTTCTTAAAAGTAACCGAAGAACATTTCGGTGCTAGAGGCTTTACGGGCGGTACGGGAAATTACAGTGGGTATGTGCTAGCCCTTGGTCACATTGTAAATCAGGAAAAAGCCATAGTAGAACAGTATGGCTATAAGCCAGAGTTTACCTATACACAAATAGACATGATGGTATCAAATGGCTTTTCAAGCTGGTTTTGGGAAAACAAAGCCATTGGTGGATGGGCCACTGATAATGAAATCATACGGGTAAGGGAAGTATACCTAAGCGGGCCAATCAATGCCTGGAAAACGGCTACAGATCCTATCGAAAGAGGCAAGACCGAAAAGGTCATCAATGAGTTCTTGGCTAACTCGACTCAAGATCAACTGGAAGTAGCAAAGGGTTTAGCTGCAAAATGGAGATTCGACGCTATCGTTGATCTATATGAGGACCTTGCTTCAAAAGGACTATCAGGAGCGGAACTCAAACTAGCGTTCTTGTCGAAGTACGAGCAATACCGAACAGAAGCTTCAATGCTTGCGCATGAAGGGAGGCATAGCATCGATCAAAAATATATGCCTGAGGAGTTTGAGGCTTGGAGTAATGAAATTCGCGAATTCCGGGGAAAGCTATCACAAATCATCTTTGCTCCAGAACCTAGATTAGAGTTACCTGGGATGGTAACAAGCGTTGTTGGCGACTATGGTCATATCAAAGCAAATCAAAGGATTGTAGATGTGGCTATTGAATGGATAAAGGAGAACAAAGAACAGATCTCAGGATATTCAGATAGCAAATCAGCCTTTTCACAACTTCATCTATTGACGAACGACCAGATTAAGGAGTGTTATAAGCAAGCAGATCCTTTGAGCAAGTAAAACCGCTTGCTATCAATCGCTCTATATCATCTTGGCGCCCTGAATTCAGTTCACGTTAATACAGAAAAAGAATCCCGCACAACGAAGGGAATCAAGTTTTACAATTAGTTTTTGTCATGTGAGTCAAACACCTTTCCACTGACTTTCCATTGACCCTCCGCTTTACTTAAGATAAAAAAGTCGGTATATCTGACACCACCCCAATTTAAAGATTCGAGTCTCGCTACTGCTGCATTTCCTTGATAATCGACATAAGCAATACGACTTTCAACATCCAAAGAGCCACCTAGTTTTTCTGCAAATGCTATCGTTTCATCTCGGGTTATGTTATAAAACTGACCACCAAGACTGCCAACCACTCGGGTGTGTTCATACCAGTCTTCGGCGTAACCACTAGCATCACCGGTTTTTGCAGATTGCATATAAGATTGTAAGGCTTTCTCAATTGCATCGTACTCCCTGAATGATTGTTCTGGACTCTTTTCCATAATATGATTTTGTGTTTTAGGCTAAATGTTGCTCCTTCTATTCAAGCAAGTAGACTACTTACTTTCTATGAGCTATTAAATTATTGGCCTCTAATTAATACTTTCGCTGAGCAAGTAAAATTACATTATTACTTTCTATCAGCAAGTAATAATTGAGATTTTTCGTAAAAACTATATTTATGTTGACTTCAAATGAATCAGTTGATTTTCGCTGCAGTTGCGCCATTACTTCTTCACTAGACATATTAGGAGATCGATGGATATTGGTGATCATCAAGCAGATGTTAATAGAAGATGTAGAAACGTTTAAGGACTTTCTCGAGCGACCAGAGGCAATTGCAACCAACGTGCTTACAAAAAGACTAAAATGGCTGGAAGAGATTGGTTTGATCACAAAATCTCGAAGACCTGATAATAACAAAGTGAACTACTACCACTTGACAAAAGAAGCCCTAGAACTTGCTCCAGTAATTGTCGACCTAGCTGTTTGGAGTCACAATAATTTGAGAAAGCTCAATCCAACAATAGGAGATTTTGAAGAGTTAGAACATATTAAAGTTAACAAAGCGGAGTATTGCGAAAAATTGGTCAAAAACTATAGAGAAAAGCTAGCTAAGACATAGTGTTTAGTGCGTATTATCTATACACACTACTCTCAAAACACCATGCGCAACACTGGCGATACATACCTGATTCAGCATACGGAAATGCACTAACAGGTTAATTTCGCTTGTATCTCTCCTCACAAGTTGCGATCATCATTCACTTCTACACCACTACTTCTTAATGATATTAAACCTGAATAGCTTTTGAGTAGACTCTACTGTCAGGACATAGATGCCTGCAGGCAGTTGATTGCCAAGACTGAGTTGTTGATCAATCCTTCCACTCTCATCTGCTTGTAGATTACCAGTTGAGATGATTCTTTCTTGAAGTGATATAAGACCAAACTGTGACTGTTCATTAGCAGAAATACAGTACCATCATCGTCCACACTGGTAAGATAGAGCATTTCTATAGAGGTACTTTGGCACCTCCAACATCACCCAACGTGGCATATATCGTCCAAAAGGTGACCTCAGCATCAAAAACGATGAATTGGTCTCCGAGAACTCTGAGATCAGTTTGCTACGTGAGACCGAGAAGCAGATGGCAGAGGAAACCCTAGAGCTAAAGGAACGAGAGCTAACCACTTGAATGAAGTAAGCTGGTCTATGTTTATGTACCAGTTTGAAAAAGTACATCCCAGTTTCTTCAATGGCCTGAAAAGAACTATCCAAGCCTCACCCAAAATTACCTGAGGATATGCGCTTACATCAAGGTCGTCATGGAAAACAAGGAGATCGCCAGTGTCTCCAACATCACCCCTACAGGTGTCAAAAAAAGCATCAATCGCATGAAGAAAAAATGGGTTTCCGGCTGAGATTGATCTCAGTGAGGTGATTTTGAGCCTTTGACTCTGTCAATCCCTTTTAACTCTTATAACACATTAAGCCCCACTTAAAAAACACTCGGATAAGCCTTGGTTAAGATTTAGGCGAGTTCACTTACTCCTTTCTGAATCATCTGTACAGATAAGTTGAATCAAATGTGATGGGTAATTATTGGCCCACTCCAGGAGTTTTGTTAGCTGGAAACAATAAGTCTATGCGGAAGAAATCCAATAAGACGACTGAAAAAAGGTTAAAGCAGAACCAAATGAAGGAGGTCATCATTGGTCTCCTGGTGTTGCTTTTTATCCTGCTTTTGATAGAGATACTATAATGTTATGTAGAGCCTCATATCTTCTTACGTTTGTTGTAGGCACCCTATCCTCGGTAGCAGGATATGCCCAATTGGGTGCAGTTACAGGCAAAGTCACCGACCAGCAATCGGGAGAATCACTGATTGGGGCGCTAATATTAATTGAGGGTACCAGTCTTGGTGCAGTCACAGGTCTGGATGGTCAGTATCGCATCAATGGTATTCGTGAGGGGGAGCACAACCTGGTTTTCGGTTATTTGGGTTATGAAGAGGAACGACAAAAGGTCCGGGTGATCGGTGGGGAAACGTTAGTTATCGATCAGGGTCTTGCTTACAATTCTGTCCTGATATCGGAGGTCATTATAACAGGAAATGTTGAAGGGCAAGCACGAGCCCTTAACCAACAAAGAACATCTGATAACATAAAAAATATAGTCTCCGCAGATCTGATAGGCCGCTTCCCGGACTTGAACGTGGCAGAGGCACTCCAGCGGGTACCTGGAGTGAACATTACCCGGTCAAGAGGAGAAGGCTCCACCGTCTCTCTGAGAGGTACTCCCGCTCACTTTACAGCGATTAACATCAATGGCGAACAGATACCTTCCACCCAGGACAATGGCTCAAGAAACGAATCTCTTGACCTCATCCCAGCGGATCAGCTTGCCTCCATGGAAATTGTTAAGGCCATCACCCCGGACATGGATGGTGATGCCATCGGTGGATCTATCAACCTACGTACCCCAACAGCAAGGAGCACCAATCTGCAATTGAAAGCAGAAGCGGGTATGGGATATAACTCACTCTCCCAAGGCTATAATGGGATAGGTAGGCTCAAGCTTAGTAAGCGGTTCTTTTCTGACAACTACAGGAATGGACGTCTGGGCCTGGTGGCAGGGTTCAGCTACTTTGAAACCGACAATGAAGAGGATAAACTGGAGGCTGTCTGGTCGCCATTTGGTGATACACCTGTCTTGTCTCTTGAAAGGGATACAGTGGTCATGGAAAACTACCAGTTATCAGACCTTAAGAACCAGCGCACCAGGATGGGTACTACCTTCACGTTGGATTATGAATTTGATCCGGATAACGAGATCATATTCAACTTCATGTACTCCCGAAGGTCTGATTTAGACGAAAGGAACCGGTTGAGGGTCTTTCTGAATGAATCTGCAGGTGTTCAGTGGCAGTCACTTGATACTATTCGAGAAACAGAACTGAGAAGGGATGTCTCACTTCGTGATTATTACTCTGAAAACCTCTCTTACAACCTTGAGGGGCAACACTCCATAAAGAGTGTGAATCTTGACTGGGGGCTTTATTATGCTGATAGCCGGAGAGTTGAAGATGCACTAAACGGACGTTTTGAAAGAGGAGCTGACTTCAGAGTAGACTTGGTTTCCCTGAATGGCCCAAAGGGAATTTATTCAGAGTTTCCGGCATTTGAAACCTTAAACTCTGAGTTTAGCCTTCACAATCCGTTTTTGATCAATGAAATCAGCAGGTACGATATAGTAGACCTGGATCTTACCTCTTCCAATGCCGTCGCAAAGGTCAACGCCTCTATCCCCTACAACGTAGGCAATTCGTCAGGTTTTTTCAAGGCAGGAATAAAGGCTAGATCTCAAGCTAATAACAAGGACAGAGTAAACAATATCCACAATTTCTCGGACCCCAATCGGGTGATTGACGAAAGAGCTGGCTTTGCCAGTGTCATAAGTGACTTTGAAGACCAGGACTTCCTTAACAACGAAGTAAGATTTGGACCGGGTGTTTCAGAAATCCGTTTTCGTTCCTTTGTGGAGAGCAATGAAAACCTGTTTGTATTTGACCCGATCCGCTCCAACCGAAACACTTTCAATGACTCCTACTCAGCTACTGAGGACATCCTAGCAGCCTATCTCATGAACAAGCTGCAAATAAACAAGCTGATGTTGCTGGCCGGGTTACGGTACGAGACTAACCGGGTCATGTACGATGCTTTTTCAGTCAATAACATCACAGGTGAGGCCATCCCTATTGCAGATGAAACGGAATACGATTTCTGGTTACCCAACGTCCATGTTAAGTACGGCCTGACAAAGTTCACTAACCTCCGTGCGGCCATGACATACAGCTATGCCAGAGCAAATTTCAATGATCTAGTACCCTTTCTGAGTATTGACGAAGACGGATCTCGCATTAGGGCTGGTAATCCTGAGTTGAGACCAGGAAGTGCCTTCAACCTGGATCTTTTAGTTGAGCATTACTTTGGCTCAATCGGCGTGTTGTCCGGTGGACTGTTCTACAAAAACATTGATGATTTTCAATTCAGCCGTAACCTCCGGTTTTTAAGGCCAGGAGATCCATTTTATGATGAGTTTCCCGGGTTTCAGTTTCGTCAGGAGCAAAACGGTGAAAACGCACAGGTCTACGGTTTTGAACTTAACAGCCAACTGTCCCTGGACTTTCTACCGGGAATATTAGCGGGACTGGGCGTATACTTTAACTACACCTACACCGGATCTGATGCCACTACCAGTGATCGGTCAGATATTAACCTGCCAGGTCAGGCAGAACATACCTGGAATGGGGCCATGAGTTTTGATTACAAAGGGCTCAGCGCCAAAGCGTCTGTCAATTACAATGGATCATTTTTGAGGACAGTGGCCGGAGAGGCTAGAAATGACCTGGTCCAGGAGGACCGTATACAACTGGACATCAATACCAGCTACAGCATAACAGATCGCGCTCGCATTTTCGCTGAGTTTCTTAACGTCACTAATTCACCTTCCATAGTCTACCAGGGGATACCAGAGCGAGTTGCAGACTATGCCTATTTCGGATGGTGGAATCGATTTGGAATATCTTATAACATCAGATAAAGACATGAAGCTACAATATCTGATATTCACCCTTATACTTATCCTTTGTTACACCGGATGTGATACGGGAAATGATGTCTTCGAAAAACAAGGGCCTGAGATCAGCCCATTAGTTGAAGTCAACTCATTTAAGCAGGAAAGTGGACTTATCGTCTCAATGGGGATCGAACTCAGG
The DNA here is from genome assembly GCA_002435755.1 of Flammeovirgaceae bacterium UBA6059. GTDB lineage: Bacteria > Bacteroidota > Bacteroidia > Cytophagales > Cyclobacteriaceae > UBA6059. The sequence continues at coordinate 516,314 of DIYH01000024.1, read as the reverse complement.
GCCTTAAATGGCCTTGATCAACTAACAGTATACAAGGACGGGGAGATGTTTGAACAGGTTAACTATGAAGCCGATCACTTGATCGCGACCTATGACTTTAATTATGAGGTCGAACCTGTTGCGGATGGCACGATCATTTTGTTTGAATTTGAACTGACAGATCAATTGCAAGGGCAGGCCGCACCTTATAACCTGGAGGTCGAGGTGGGGCCACCATTTGACATAGTAGCAGGTGAGATACACGATACCCCGGTGCAAATAATAACCGGAAGAGTAAACCGCGATATCATATTGACCCCCGACCAGGTATATCTGATCAACGGGCTGGTCTCAGTTGAGGGAGACAAGACTTTAACCATCCAACCGGGAACCACAATCCTAATGAAGACCTTTGAAGATCTACAGGAATCAAGGCTGGTCATCACACAGGGTTCCCGTATCAATGCCATTGGCTCCAAGGACGAACCCATTGTCTTTACAAGCGATAACACATTGACCGGCAATGCGGAACGTGGAGACTGGGGAGGTCTTTTCTTGTATGGAGATGCCTCAGTAAACCAGGGTGCTACGGTATTTGAGGAGGGATTTATTTATGGTGGTACCTCGGACGGCGACAATTCCGGAAGTCTAAGTTACGTCCGCATCGAATATGCCGGTAAATCAGATGCAGACGCTCTCAACCTTCTAGGTGTGGGGTCATCCACTCAACTGGATCATATCCAGGTGTTCAAGTGTGAAGACAATGGCATAAGACTTAAAGGAGGAACTGTGGATATCAAGTTTCTGGCTGTGACCGAACACGCGGCGTACGGCCTATGGGCAGAACATGGGTGGAGAGGAAGAGGCCAGTTTTGGGTATTCCAGACTTCTATTGCAGTGACGATCATCCCGGTAAACTACAATAACCAGGCAAGATCAGTAGAGTTGCGCAATGACCGGAACGATTTTACACTTCAACCTGCGACCTATACGCAGCTATCAAACATCACTATGATAGGAAACGGAAAGACAGATACGGACGGCACCCGTCGGGGAATCCGGGTGAGGCGTGGAGCCATGGGAATTGTCCAGAACATAATTGCCACCAACTTTCCTGACGATGCGGTACGTGTGGAGGATGTGGATCAGGAACGCCTCAATGATGAGACGATGTTGCTTGGAAACGTCCGCTCATTTGATAACAAAACGAATTACGAAGAGCAGGCAGAGACTTATTTTCTACCAAATGATCGATTTAACCTGTCAGTCGATCCTGTAACCGGGATCGGGCCAGATCAAATTGTAGGATCTGTCTCCAGCCAGTTTGATCCGGCATCCCTAAGCAACTGGTTTGACTCAGCACCCTTCATCGGTGCTATTAAAGATGCCGTCAGCGATTGGACTGCAGACGGAAAATGGTGCAAAAACCCTGATGGATCGGTGCGATAAACGATAACAAATGATTAACACATAGAACTTTTAACTCTTTTTATCATGAAACAGAATATCAGACTCTCTTTGATTTGGATGGTGTCTTTTTCCGCACTGATCTTCATTAGTTCCTGCGGAGATGATGATCCTGAACCAGTTCTCTCGGATCCAGTACTTTCACTCGATGGTGACGCTACAATGGTAGCAAAACCAGGACAGGCGATCGAGGTAGACCTTACCATAGATGCAGAAGGAGGACTTAGCTCAATTATCGTGAACAGGGACGGTGGTTTCCTGGAAGAAATTGAGATCACCGATCCTGAAGCTACCACTTTCTCCTATACAGGTCAGACAGTACCAGGAGAGGCCAATGAAGGAGCTACGATCACCTACAGCTTTGTTGGCGTTAATACACAAGACAAAGAGTCCGAATCTGTTGATTTTGAGATAAGTGTGGCACTCTATGACATGGTATCTTCCAGTACAGTAGGTGATGTTTTCAATGTAACAATACCCACAGACGGGCTCGTTACGGATGGTACAAGCATTTTATTGGCCCAGGGTAGAAGTTACTATATTGGTAGTTCTTTGGTTTTCGAATCCGGGTCAGGCCTGACCATTGAGGAAGGCGTAGTAGTATACCTAAATGCAAATGCAGAGGATGCAGTTGGTCTGGAAGTAGGTGCTGGTGTAGCTGTTAGTATTGCGGGTACAGCTACTGCTCCTGTGGTCATGACCTCCTCCAAAGTAATGGTCGGGGAAACTCCTGAGCCCGGTGACTGGGACAACTTAGAAATTGAGGCTACCAGCAATAGTACACTGAAATATGTACGCATGGAGTATGGTGGAGACCGGGTTTTCAGGCTTAGAAACATGGACGATTCCAACGACATCTCTTACATCAATGTATTCAAATCAGAAGATGAGGGCATCATGGTCACCGATGGAAATGTCAACATGAAATACCTCGTAGCTACTCAGACTGGTGACAGCAACTTCAGGTTGGGAGATGAATACTCCGGTAGTATCCAGTTTGCAATTGCCTGGAATTCGGAAGATGGCGGTGAAGCCTTTTACCTGCGTGAAAGCTCCGATGTTACCCTCGCCAACGTAACAGTGGTCGGTCCAGGGAAAGAGACTATCAATCCGCCAACCGAATATGGCAACTCAGGGATCAGGTTCCGCTCATCCGTAGGCGGTAAGGTCTATAATGCTGTGATCACCGGACTTCCCGATTGGGCAGTAAGGGCCCAGGAAGTAACTCCTACAGATATCGATGGGCCGGTTGTATTCGCTTATAGCCATGTCTACGACAATGATTCCAGGGACGATGATGATGCAGACATATTCTTCACAGAAGGCGGCTTTGCGAACTCAGAAGATGCCATCGACGGAATTACAACAGGGTCGATTATACCTGCTTCCACCGCATCCAGTGATTTCGATCCATCCTCACTGGGGAGCTTCTTCACATCGGCCACCTTTAAAGGCGCAATTGAAAATGCTGCTAATGACTGGACAACAGGATGGGTGAAAAATCCAGATGGAACTGTCAGGTAAACACTTCTTACCTATAATGGATACCGCCCATTATATTCATTGTAGATTTATTTAAACACAGATCCGGCAGACTCCACTGCCGGATCCAATTTTGTTAAATCATGAAATCACTACTCCTGATCTTAACGATAATTCCCCTTTTTACCCTCATCTCTCAACCGAAGCATAAAAACCTTCCTCCCGAAATAATCCAAGTAAGGTACCAACCAGATCCTCGACCCGATCGCATCTTGCTGACGGTCACTTCAGATCCTGTCACCAGTTTTACCGTTACATGGCGCACAGATACCACGGTTACCAATGCATTAGCGGAAATAGCTGTTTCAGACCCTTCCCCTGACTTTGACGAGCAAAAAACCAGGCATAAAGCGATCAGTAGCTCATTAAACAATGAATTTGCATCTGCATTGTACCATCGCGTAGATTTTCGCGATTTAAAACCCGCAACTCATTATGTATATCGTGTCGGAGATGGTACCTATTGGAGTGAATGGCTACAACACCGTACACCTGACGCTATTTCCCGGAAGTTGACTTTTGTCTACTTGGGTGATGCCCAAAATAACCTTCATTCACTCTGGTCAAGAAGTATAAGAGAAGCTTATCGAACCGCTCCAAATGCGGCTTTTTTCCTACATGCCGGAGACCTGATCAACCATTCTCAGAACGATTATGAATGGAGTGAATGGTTCAATGCCGCTTCCTTCATATTCAGATCTGTTCCTCAGCTGGCTGCCATTGGAAATCATGAGTACATTAAAAACCTGGAAGGCACTAAAACTGGGATTTCACCCTTCTGGGATGTTCAATTCAACTTTCCGCAAAACGGACCTACTGGTCTCAGCGATCAAAGTTACTACGTTGACTACCCCACACTTCGATTGATAGTGCTCAATAGCAATGAAAAATATGAAGAGCAGGCTCACTGGCTCGATCAAACCTTGCACAATAATGACAAAAAATGGGTAGTGGTCTCTTTTCACCATCCAGTAGTCTCAGCCGCTAGGGGACGTTTAAATGAAAGTGTGCTATCCAATTGGAAACCATTACTCGACAAGTATAAGGTCGACCTTGTTCTGCAAGGGCACGACCATACCTATGCAAGAGGGCAAAACATCGTCACCGGAGCAGGCGAATATGAAAAAGAGTCCGGTACAGTCTATGTCGTCTCAGTCTGTGGAGCTAAAATGTATGAACTAACTCCACAAGAGTGGATGGACAGAAAAGCCGAAAACACACAGTTGTTCCAAGTAGTCACATTAGACCAAGATCAACTGGAATACAAATCCTATACCGCCGATGGAAATATCTATGATGCTTTCCGCTTGGTTAAAACCGTAGAAGGTCAGCCCAACAAACTAACGGAACTGCCGGTTGAAGTCCAGCAAGAACTAAGATTCGAGACAACCAAGCCCAATTCTAACCAGCTTCCCGATAAGAATTGATGAAGCGTTTTCTACTTTTATTTAGCCTGCTTTTAATAGGTAAAATCGCAGTAAGTCAGGAGATCATTAGTTCAGTTGAACAGGAAGATGACTTGCTCATCTTATCCAACGACCATACAAAAGTCATTTACAAGTGGCTCAACGGCAATCTCATTCTATTGTCTTTCGAAAACAAATCACTTGATATCACTGAGAAGTGGCCGAATAATACTGAACCAATGCTTTGGCTTGATGACAGCCTTAAATCCATCCGGCCTGCTACCTTGCACTCCGGTATCAAGAGGTTATCTCCCATGGACCCCTCTTATCTTGAAGTAACTGTGACCCAGTTTTATGAGGGTTTTCAAGTCCGGCAGGTACTTGAACTATTTGATGGAAGCGGTTTGATTACCCACCATATCTGGCTCAAACTCGATTCTGGAGACTCATACCTTGATAACGCTTTGATGGCTAGGGTTGATCATGGGATGATCGAGCAAGCAACTTTGTCTACGGGACAAGCACATCGAATGGGGTATTTTCCCATCACAGAAAGACATTGGAAAGTGTCAATTACCCGCTTCGAGGAAGCGACTGATCACCACAACAATCTGGTACAGTCTGATGAAATTCTTACCTATCGAAAGGCCCTTCCACTAAGAGGGAACATCCTGGTCGCCAGATCTCCCAACAAAAACCTGTCCTATCTGCTGGCCAAGTTGTCCCCTCTCGATTGGAGCCAGCAAACTTATCCTGGTTATGATTTTATAGTTGATCAAGAGTCCATCACAGTTAATGGATTGGGGCTATCAAATGAAGTTGAAGAAGGTTGGCAGAGAGGTTACGGTTTTGCATATGGCATTTTCGGAAGTAATGAATTGGATATGCTCCTAGGCCTTCATCGATACCAGTTTCAAAAAAGAAGCCTCAGACCGGATAGAGATGAGATGGTTTTAGCAAATACCTGGGGAGATCGTAGTAAAGACAGCCGCATGAATGAAGGGTTTGTCCTTGAAGAAATCAGCCTAGCGGCTAAACTCGGCATTACTCATTTGCAACTGGATGACGGGTGGCAGGCGGGTTCTTCCCGTAACTCTGCATCCAGGAAAGGGACCAAATGGGATGATTGGACCACAGATGACTGGAAACCGCACGAACAGCGTTTTCCCCAGGGTTTAGACCCTATCATCAATCGTGCAAATCAGGAAGGTATCAACATCTGTTTATGGTTCAACCCTAGCAAAGAGTCTGACTATGAAAAGTGGGAAAGAGATGCTGAGATCCTCTCGATGTATTACACAAAACATGAGATCAATACTTTTAAGATTGATGGTGTATCTCTCTCCTCCAAAGTAGCAGAGATACGGTTAAGAAACTTATTTGACCATGTACTTGAGGAAACCGAAGGTAAGGCTGTCTTCAACATGGACGTGACCGCCGGTAGCAGAATGGGTTATTGGTACTTTGGGGAATACGGTAATATCTTCCTGGAAAACCGCTACACTGACTGGGCCAACTACTATCCCTACCAGACCCTCCGCAACTTATGGATGCTTAGTAAGTACGTAGCACCACAGCGTATACAGGTCGAGTTTCTCAACAAGTGGAGAAATCAGGAAAAATACCCTTTAACTGATCGATACCAGCCTTACTCGATACCATTTGAGTACATCATGGCCACTACATTTGCTGGACAACCACTAGCATGGATGGAACTTAGTGGACTTCCGGGAAAAGGTTTGGAAGCAGCGTCATTGCTTAGGCACTACGTTTCTATACAGTCCGCTTTCCACAATGGTATCATCTTACCCATCGGAAATGAACCCGATGGCAAGTCCTGGACAGGCTTCCAGTCTATCGTCTCGGACAAAGAGGGTTATTTTCTAGTTTACAGGGAGCAACATCCAATACACCATCAGGAATTGAAAGTGAGACTGGCAATAGGCAAATCATATGAACTCATCCCTCTTTTCGGAGAGAGGAATACTACCACTTCAGAGATAGGCCCTGACGGGAAGTTGGTTTTTGATTTACCAAGTCCCTGGAGCTTTGGATTTTACAAGTATCGGCTAAAAGAGTGAAGAGGCTAGTTGGCCTCCGGGACAACTACTTTATACATGCCCAGAGAGCCGTCTTTTTCTTAAAAAACCAGATTGAAATTCAGGGTGGTAGTCTTTTCGGTCTGTCTAATTGATAGAAGACATCAGAATAACAAACTGATGAATGTTATAAATTTCCTACGCAGATCTTATGTACTTTGTAGGAAACAGATAGGAAAAGGCTTCCTAATAAGCAAGCGATGCTTACCCTTCATTATCTGAAGTCTATCTTTATGGGCGCTACGGAACTGATAACCCGAACGTTTCGACAGGTTATGGTTATTGCATTGGCGCTCATGTGCCATCAAGCCCTTTCCCAAAGACTATATCAGCTCGATCGTCTTACAATCAAGGACGGTCTATCTCAAAGTACGGTCTTATCTATCTGTCAAGACTCTCTAGGATATATATGGGCAGGAACTAGAGATGGCCTCAATAGGTACAATGGTCATTCATTCAAGACCTACCGGAGCAATGCGGATGACAGCTCAGCAATATTTGGAAATGTCATCAATCACATCATACCCGGAGGCAATGGTGATGTATGGGTGGCTTCAGATCAGGGATTATCTCATTATGACCATTCTCTCCAAAGGTTTAGCAACTACAGCTTACCTGATGGAGGAAAAGAGATCAGAGTGATTGCCTATGATAATACCGGAGTGTTATGGTGTGGTACCAGGTGGGGTCTCTTTTACCTGGATACTGTGAGCAATCAAATATCCAGGCCCGACTTTGAAATTGTTGAAAACAGTGACATTCAGTATCATGCGATAAGCTCATTTTTCCTGGATCGTAATGATCATTTTTGGATTGGTACTTCCAGGTATGGACTTTACGAAATTGATAACAACGGTAATGACATCACCTGGTACAATCCTGGTGATTTCGTAAAAGGGGCTGAAACACTCTCCAGAATAGCAGCGATCATCGCAGATCCGTTTGACCAGATATGGATCGGGACTTACGGAGAGGGTACTTTCCAGCTCTCTGCGGATCGAAGTAAAATCCACCATTACAAAGCTGCCGATAACAAGATTATTGATGATCACGTACGAGCCATGACGATCGGGCCAGAGGGTAGCGTCTGGGTGGGAACATTTCAAGGGATATCAATACTTGCGGCGAACACCGATAAATCTTCACATATCACCTATGAGGAAGGAGTCCTAAAGGGGCTCAACCACGGATCTATACGAGCACTCCACACTGATCTCAAAGGGTCGATATGGATTGGCACTTACTTCGGAGGAATCAATGTTTACGATACCGATAACCAGCGCTTCAATCACTATTATCGCATTATGGGTAATCAAAACACGCTTACCCACAATGTAACCAGCAGCTTTGCCGAGGTATCTGACCATCTTCTCGCTGTAGGTACCGAACGTGGAGGCGTTACCTGGATGAACAGATTACCGGATGGGCTCCTGGAAGCCACAGGTACCATTGACGAGTATACTGGAATGACCATTAAATCGCTCTGGGCTGATCGTTCTGGTGAGTATCTATATGTCGGTTCTTTTAAAGAAGGCTTGAGCAGTTATAATCTCGACAAGCAGGAGATGACCCGATATCCCAGGGTAAAGGAGGGCCCATTTGCCGATCTGAGTCAGGCTATTATCAATGATATGGTAACTGAAGAAGAAGAAACTTTGTGGATCGCTACCGATGGTTTTGGGGGTCTGCAAAAGTTTGATCTTGTCACCAAACAATTCCAGGATTATCCCTATCGAAGTGATCTTTCAGAACTTTTGGGAAACGTCACTGTCAAGGACCTTTTTTTAGAAGGTGACAGCTTATGGCTCGCTACACTTGGGGCAGGGATTGTACTGTTTCATCTTGACCGTGGTATTCTTCGGCACTTCAACCAACAGGATGGGACTTTACCAACCGATGAAATTACTCATATCTTCAAGGACAGTCAGGGTACACTTTGGGCAGGAACTTTTGGAGAAGGTGTAATACATCTAAATGGTAACGATGTGACCAAGGCTTTGACCACCTCAACTGGCCTTCCCAACAACATTGTTTTTGGTTCGTTCGAGGATAATGAACATCGCATATGGGTAGTTACCATCAATGGACTGGCATCTTACAGCCGTCGATATGAATTGATAGAAACACACATCAATGCTTCAGGATTTCCATTGGGAGAAGTCAATGAAGGTGCTTTTAAGCTACTCGACAATGGTCAGGCCATGGTAGGGGGAAATAATGGGCTGGTGATTTTTCATCCGGAAAAACTAGCTGCTAACGAACACCTTGCACCATTGCACATATCACGCTTATTTGTCAGGAACGAGGAAGTGACCCCCGCTGACGATACCAGAATATTGAAACAATCCATAGGACAAACCAGGAAGATCACGCTGGACTATTTCCATAACATCGTGACATTCGAGTATGAGATGCTCAGCTTTCACCAACCTGAAAACAGCGAGTATAAATACCAATTGGAAGGTTTTGACGAAGAGTGGGTACTTGCGGGCAACAGGCGTACAGCAACCTATACTAACCTGCCGGATGATGAATATATTTTTAAGGTAATGGCTGCCAATAGTGATGGGCTCTGGATCAAAGATCCGGCTACACTGATCGTCGAAGTGCTCCCTCCTCCATGGAAGACATGGTGGGCGTACATCATCTACGCCGTTATCATTGGATCTAGCTTTTTTTTAGTAAGATACAATGCTATGAAAAGTGCCCAACTCAAACACGAGCTAAAATTGGAACAGCTTGAAAAAGAGAATTTGGAGCGTGGGCATGAACTAAAACTTAAGTTTTTCACAGATATCTCTCATGAGATCCGCACCCCTCTTTCACTTATTATTGCCCCCCTTGAAGGCCTACTGGATTCCGTAAAATCCATAGAGGTCAGAGAATCTCTACAAACTATCTATAACAGCAGCAGAAGATTGATGCTACTGGTCGATCAGCTACTGGAAATTCGACAAATAGAAACAGGACATTCGAAGATCAGCCTTAAAAGTCTTCACCTGAATTCTTTTCTAACAAAGCTGTTCAATCAATTCAAACCGCTGGCTGATCATCAACAAGTGAAGCTGGTCATTGACTTAAACATTCCAATAGGCACCTTTCTCGTTGATCAGGATAAAACAGAAAAGATATTATACAACCTTGTTACAAATGCTTTGAAATTCACCCCAGCCAGGGGAGAGATTGATATTCAAGGTAATACTTCGCCGGGTTCAGACGGAAAGCAAAACCATCTAAAAATAAGTATCAGGGATACGGGCCAGGGAATGGATCCGGAAACTCAACAAAGGGTTTTTGAACGTTTTTACAAATCGGAAAATTCCTCTGGAGCTGGGTTGGGTCTGTCACTCGTTCATTCTCTCCTGGAGGTTTTAGGCGGTAAGCTAGAGTTTATAAGCAAACCAGATCAGGGAACGACTTTTACCCTAACATTACCTGTTAAGAAATCAGAACCTGACAACTCCATCACTGAGGATCAAATTTTCATCAGAAACACTCCTGAAAGTCCGAATCTGCAAGTAGATATAATCGAAACTGAAAACCCCAACGATATCAGGAAGAAGATACTCGTAATTGATGATAATCCGGAACTTAGAAAATACCTTAAGAGGCACTTATCAGAAAGATATACAGTCTACTTATCAGAAAATGGGAAAGGTGGTTTCGAATTGGCACATGCCAAGGACCCTGACCTGGTCATCTGTGATGTGATGATGCCAGGCATTGATGGTATGAAATTGTGTAGCAGCATTAAGGAAGATCCGGTGATCAGCCACATACCAGTAATATTGCTGACGGCAAAATCCAATGAAACTGATAGACTTGAGGGGCTACAACATGGTGCAGACGATTATTTGGTTAAGCCCTTCATGGTAAAGGAACTGGATCAGCGTATTGCCAACACACTGAAAAATCGAGACCGCCTTAGAACCCGTCTCAGAGACCATGGCAAATTCTCCAAAGACGGATCCCACCTTACAGGATACGATGAGAAACTGATGAGCGAGGTAATGGCGTTGATCCATCAAAACATCAAAGAACCCGGGTTGAGTGTAGAGTTTATTAGTCAACATGCGGGGTTAAGCCGGGCACAGCTTTACCGAAAGCTAAAGGCCCTTACAGGTTTATCTCCTAATGATTTCATCCGAAATGTGAAGTTGAACAAAGCAGCTGAGATGCTTATGAATCAAAAATTCCGGGTGGCGGAAGTAGCATATCATGTGGGCTTCCAGGACATCAACTACTTCGGTAGGTGTTTTAAAAAGCGGTTTAAGTGCAGCCCAACCCAGTATGTTCAAAATCGACTTCTACTAACCGGGAAAACCAGTGAATGATTGCCCGTGACTCTGAAAGCTTCCTCATGTGCAATTGGAGTACATTTTTTGAAGTTAGAAACTCGGTTTAGTATAGCCATTCCTGCTCTTATTCGTAACAGCAATCGTATGAAAAAGGAAGGGATAATGTTCCCTCGCGTATATCTATCTCTTGATTAGGTTCTGCTTTAACAGTTGCTGACTAGTTTCAATCATTAAGATATATAGGCCTGACGGAAGTATCGAATTGAATGATATCTGCTGATCGATACGACCCGCTTCATCCGCCTGAAGGAAGCCATGACTTACCACTTGACCTTGCAGAGACACAAGACTAAACTCAGGTTGTTCGTTAGCCGAAATACCCTTGACATCAACGTTAAAGTGATCACGGAATGAGTTGGGGTACACATTAAAACTCACAGGCTCAAGCGCCACCTGCACCAGTATGATTTCGGAATATTCGAACTGACCGTCAAAGTCTACCTGACGCAATCGATAATAAGAATTACCGACGTGTGGCTTGAAGTCGGAGAAATCATAAGTCTGCTCCTCGACCGTAGTGCCCGCACCACTGACTATACCTATCATGTTCCAGTCGACCCCATCCTGGGACCTGTGCACTTCAAAAAAGTCATTGTTGACTTCAGTAGAAGTAGCCCAATCCAATTGTACTTCCCCTTTGTAATCTTCTCCGGTAAAATACAGCATCTCAACAGGCAATGGCGAACTGCTCTCATTGGTGGTAGCCAGCGTTACAAATTGTGTGCTGTATGACAACCGCTCAGAGGAACTTACAAATCCTTCACTTGCCGTGCCGGTCACCAGGTCTCTTGTAAGTAAATCCCACTCTTCAGTATCACCATTATCACCCAGCGTGGTAGGATCTCCATCCGGATCATTGAGCCATACGATCCTTATGTCATTGGCATCTGTCACACCAGAGAACTCATCCCAGTACAGTCCGACCTCAGAGGTGGCTGCTGATGGCACGGTGATACTCCAGTACTCTACACTACTTGCAGACTGGACCCCTATCGCATCAGCATCGGCACTGATCACATTCACATCCAATGGGGGTGTAGCTGCGAAATACTCCACCTCAAAACGCTTATTGGTACCTCCCGTGTAATCCGCCGGATCACGTACTTCCATATAACCATTATTACCACCATCACCTACCGGAAATGGATATGGAGAGGTCGACTCCAGCATCTGACGAGAAAGTGGCCCATTGATGTAACTGGCATCACTGAATCCTGTAAAAGCAATTGAGTTGTTGATCGCCAGAGGATTGGTGTTCGTAATGTTCAGGGTATTATTGGCATCCGTAAGTACGCGTCCATCTGTAAGTGTAAGTCGATTGGCAATTTCCACATCGCTGTTGCCTGTGATGCGAATCACATCTCCGGTACCGGAGTTGTTGATGATAACATTTCGTAGTGTATTGGTACTTGTGAAGTCTCCGGTGATCAATTGGGTCCCGGATCCGTCAAATTCTATTGTACTTGTCTCATCATTGAATGTTCCTGAGCTCCTGATCAGGTCACCTTCCAGGTTGAATGTACTTGAGCCCGCATTGATCGTACCACCGGCCAGTTCCAGGTTCCCCGATAGGTCAAAACGCGCTCCTGTAGCGGTCAGCAGTCCAGCAGCGCTCACCACAAGGTTCTGCGCGCTAAGTGTAGCAGTATTATTACCTGATAGTAGCGTGCCGTTCGTGATCAGGATATCACTACTTATCGTAAGGCTATTATCGTTTTGGGCATTGTCCATTGTGGTACCATCCGCAATTTCGAGATTCTCGGCCCCAATCTGGTAGTCAATTGCCGGTAGGGTCTTGGTACCTCCACCCGACAGTCTGAGTCCACTGATCGCCGTGAAATTGGAAGATATGGTGTAGCTGTTGGCGCCTGTAAAGTCGAGTTCACCACCGGACGTAGTGAAGAACGTACTCAAACCTACATCGAAGGCTGGTATCAACTGCTGCTCAACGGATATGGTACCTCCACCCGAAGTAATGCCGAGGTAGTGTCCCTCACTAAGGCCAACATTCAATGTTCCGTCTATTTGGGTTGAAAAATTGTCGAGATCATCGATATCAAGGTTGACTGTATGAGCAGGATCAATGATAACAATAGATCCTGGCTCTGGAATAACCGGGGTGTCATCCTCAGTAGCATCAATGTCCCCGCTATAGTCAGTATCCTGTCTCCAGGTAGCAGTGTTGTTCCAGTTACTGTTGTTGATAAATGAGATGTACTGCGCCAACTCATTGGGAATATCATTGGGATCACCGGCGGTGTAAAAACCGGTAAGATCTACGTCAGGGCCTGCGCCGAGATCGTTCGCCTCAAACTGGATCTGGTTCAAGGCGTCATCCACCTTATCGGCACTTGTCAGCTTAGACCAGAAAGGAGCGTTGAGCCTGGCAGGTCTATAGGCGGCCTCATCGCTTGGTTCCGTCCTTATATCTTCATCTCGGTATTGGAGAATAAGGGCATCTGATATGCTACTGAAGTTATTCAAATCATTAGTCCCGTCATTGGTCATTGAGGTGATAAGCCAGTAGTAAGGTAGCGTGTTGGTCTGTCCGTCGGTTGGTCCACCAGCTCCGTCTAGCATACTGAAGAAGGGATAGGTAGTCGGCTGTATAGGTCTGACGAGTAATGACGCAAGTGCTGTCTCATCAGATGAAAAATTAAATGTTACGGGCAGATATTTGTCTGGTATCCCAACAGGTAGCGTAAAATTGAGATCACCATTAAGGAACTCAATTTCAAAGCCATCATCCGCCTGACTACCATTGCAAGAGATCATTACATCTTTTGAAAAATCGGACAAACCTGTGGTCACATTACCTCCGGGAGACATGATCAGGCGATTGTCCCCTATCAGGAATAGACTATTCAACTCAAGTGTACCATCAATACGCAGTGCCACATTAGTACTTAGCGGACCGAGCTCAACAGTATTGGAGTTGTTGATGACCATATTCTCAACGGTAGCGAGATCGTCAGGCAGAAATATCTCCTGCTTAGCAGCACCGTTGAAATTGATCCCACCAGTACCTTGATGTTCTGTGGTTATAATAAGATCTCCTCTAAGCTCGATTTCATTACCACTATCATTGAGGGTACCTCTTTCGATAGTGAGATCATCATCTACAGCAATGGCCTGGCCTAGCGTCAAAGAAGTCGTCGCTGAACTTACCAGTCGATGAAAAGTGGTGGTTGATGTTCCTGAAGTGGTCTGTACATCACCGTTGAAAGTAGTGGTGTTATTATTGGAGATAAAGGAGCCATCATTCACAAAATTGCCTTCAATATTGACAGCTAATCCTTGCGCGTCAAAAGTTCCGTTATTCAGAATTTCCAGGTTACCGGAAAGGTTGAGAGGGTTGATAAATAGGTCAACTACCGGACTGTTACTATTGGTATTATCTATTCGTAAGCCGGATATCTGCTGCCCAATGTTGACTTTAAAACTATTGGTGGCATCTGTACTGACAGCTATACCTGCAAGACTTGCATTGCTGTAGCCGATATCGATAATGGCATCAGTGGCTATATCAACTGCCGCCAGGCTTCCGATGATCAAGGTGCCCAATGTCGGGTTAGCCTGAGCGCCAACGATCGCAAAGGTGGACGCTCCATCGTTGTTGTTAAGTGTGAAGCTACTGCCAACGTTCTGCACTTCGAATACTCCTTTGGAATCAATCGGCGCTGAGTTCACGCCAAATACGGCGGTACCACCCGTTTGAACATAGTCAAGCTGACCTGTCGTTGAAATAAGGTTTTGTCTGACTTGAGAACCAACAAACAGTACTCCTGAGCTGAGGTTGATAGCTGCATCTCCTGATGCACCATATTCGATATAGTTGTCAGAACTGGCACCACCATTTAAGAGTACTTCACCACCCGATATCACCAAACTTCCATTGAGAATAAGACCGGTGGCTGTGCCTCCGATCCGAACCGTCCCTTGTCGCACTTCTAACGCTCCGGACCCGGAAGACGCTGCTCCATTGTTTACGTTAGGGAGTAAAAAGTCGCCGCTATCATCATTGGCCACAGTGATGTCCAGGCCTGGGTCATCCATGACCAGGGTACCATTAACGATCTCAACAGGATGACCGCTTATGACGGAAGGATCGGGAAAGGCGATATTTGATCGTAGCGAAAATGTATTACTTACCGCCGTACCCTTATTAAGGACAAGTTGATAGAGTTCGTCAGCGCCGGAGGTGTTGGAAGATTGCCAAAAATCATCTACTCCATCTCCTGAGAGGGTCAGAATGACATTGGCTCCACCGGTTCCGTTAGTAAAGAGGTCGATGTAATCGTCATTGCCCGATTGTATCGTTACATCTCCACGCACTTCAAGCTCATGAACCGTACTGGTGGCGCCACCTGACTCTACTTGTACATAAGTAGCGTTTGACCCTGGTCTGATCACGAGGTTATTAGTCGAAAACTTACGGGATTGACCATCAGCGGGATATACAAGCCTGCCACCACGAGAGTCAGGACCCACCTGGGTATTGCCACTTACCGTGATGTCACCATTAGCACCATTATTCAAGGTCAGCTGCGACGACACATCTATGCGTAAGTTACCATTGATCGTAACATCCTCTACAAAGCGTACTTCTCTGAAGCTTCCACCACCGCCATGTATTCTAGCATTAGGAAAAACAGTGAGATTGGAAGGCACATCATGAATTCCCGATCCATTTTGTGGGAAAAATAAGGTCTGATTGGATAGATCTATATTGAATGCATTGAAGTCACCACTTACGACAGGGTTGTTAGCTGAGTTGGTGCTTAGGTAATAACCAATACCGGCATTTGATCCGGAGATGACCCCAAGATCAGCTGTCACATTTAGGCCAATCAACAGTCTTGGACCAGCCGCTGAAGGTGAGCCTGCACCTTCCGGCGAATTTGAAAATACTATCGCAGCACATGCTACGTCAGAGTCTATTTCGACATAGTGATCATAGGTATTGGCATTACTAAAATTGCCTCCTCCATCAGTATCAGGATTGGACATGATGACCACATCTCCCGCCTTTGGAAAGTCGTTGAAAGTATTGACCGCTGAAAAGTGGTCTTCGGTAGACCATTTACTCGGATTATTCCATTTACCATAGTTACCAAATGGTGTCCCAAACTCAGTGTTGTAAAAGACACGTGGTGCTCCAAGGAAAACCGCCTGTTCACCGGCGGAGTAGTTGGCATTTAAGATTGTAAATCCGGCTGCTGCATCGCCATCAAAAACTATCACGTTTGATGCTTCGTCAACCGAAGCTAGATCAGCTGAACCGGTACCATCTGAGTCAAAATCCTCTCCGCTTCGGGTAAATGGACTTACATCCAGTACCTGGCCGGCAACATAATTGGCCTCAGTACCTTCGACTAAGGTTTCTTCATAACTGAAGGTAAGACTATTTACGGTAGGCGATCCGCTGAACTCATGGGTCATATTCCAGTAAGCCTGGAGCGCATCTCCTGAGGTCTGACTGGCCGTACCCAACTCACCTTCTACCGGATTGATCGTGATATAGCTAGCAGTAGCACCGTTAAGTGAAAGGTCAACTGTCGCGGGTAGATAATAATCGGTGGTACCTTCTATACCTAATGGAAAGGTCAGTGTTTCGTCTGCGTCAAAATAAAGACGCAAACCTCCGTCCGTAGCATTTCCGGCCGTGGCGATCATGAAAGTATTGTTAAACACACCGCCGGGTACGATTGCACCACTCGCTCCATCTATCGTCAGTCTGCTCGTTTCCAAATCAAGCAGGCCAGCAGTCATGGTCAGATTACCATTGATCGTAATATCGCTTGTCAATGTAGCTCCAAGTGCATCGTCCAACTCAAGGTTGTTGAATATACCCGTACCGTCACCACCTATGCTGTGTATACCGGCTCCCCCTGTAAGCTCGACTTTGCCACTTGTCAGGCCTCCTGTATTGATGAATTCACCTGAGTTCGTCGCATTTCCATTCAGTGTAAATGCATGACCTCCGAGATCAACTGTTACCCCATCAGTTACTGCAAGATCTCCCAGAATGTTAAGATTATCACCATTGAATGCGTTATCAATGACGATAGATTTAATACCGCCTCCGGTAAATGTTACATTTTGCGCTCCACTGGTAGCACCGTTGTTGGCCGTACCATTGAAGTCGCCTTCATCGATAGTGATAAATTGATTTCCACTACCGTTGAATATGATAGAGCTACCACCATTTTCATCGGTATGGAGTTCAGAGTCTGAGTTTGTAAAGGTGAAATCACCTCCAACATAAAGATCCCTTCCAAAGAGGTGAAGTTCGGTGTTTGACGTACCCGTACCGCCATTGGCTGTTCCGTCTTCGGTAAGACTGAAATTATTGAGTACAATAAGATCTCGTGCTTCCTGTGCGCCAGAGGTTGGTGTGGCATCTTCAGCGGTTTCTTCTACACCGGCAAGCCAGATAGATTGCTGGCCTTCATTAGGGACCACATTCCGGAAGAGGTTAAGATTGTAAAATGGTGCCGTCGAGGCAATAAGGTAATTCCTTTGACCAAAACCCTGATTGATACCACTGGCGTTATTGATATTTACTGTTCCGGCGGTCACCTCATAGTTACCTTCGGAAGAACTTACCTGCCAAGCTGCTGTAACGCTGCTAGGCACTCCTAGCCCTTCATCGGCAGCACTCACAGACTTGCCAGCAGATACGAGGTTCAAGTTGAGTACCGGATCATCACCGGGTCCGTCTCCCGTCATCTTGAATTGCATCTCTGGCCATGGAATACTAAAAACTGCATGGGTACTACCTCCTGCAGCCAAACCATTACCTACGTTAAAAACACCTCCGGTCAAAATAAATGAGCCCCTCGGAATACTGGATCCTCCTATTTTCGTTCTGAATTGGGTAGTATTGACATCACCTCCACTTTGTTCGAAGACTCCCGCAACATCAATTAGAATATCTGAAGCCTCATTAGAACTTCCACCTTCTACATTAGGTTGAAGTTCTGTAAAACCATAGAAGCCATCATCAGTAATTTTCAGTGTACCAAAAATATGGATACCCCATCCGTAATTGTGGATGACCTGGGCATTACTGGATATCCATAGCTGTGCATCATTATCGATCACATAATTGCGATTACCACCAGAGAAACCAGCTTCTGTATCATTGTTACCAGCGACATATGTTGAGGACTGGTCAAGCTTGGCAATTTCGGGTACGATGATGTTGTCACTCAACTTGAGTATACCACCTTCAAGACCCAACGCTCTCGGGTTTTCTATTTGGTTATCATCTGTAAGATCATCGTCTTCCTGTCTGAAGGCAAGGCGACCGTAGATTTTGAAATTATCAGTATTACTCGCAGAGATCTCACAGACATAAGTCTGAGAAATGCCTTTGTCGACTTCTATCCTATAAAACTCAGTAGTCCCATTGAGTACGACATTCTGATCCTGGGTAGCGTTGTTAAACAATAACTCGACTACACCATACTCGTTGCTAGCGTAAATAGATTGATCAGCATCGTCCGGATCAGAGGCAGTAGGGTAATAGTCAAAATAGGTCGAGTCAGCGATGTGCGCAGGAGCTATGTTATGGAAGATAGCGGTCCCGGTATTGGTAAAGTCTCCCACAATATTGAACTGATGGAAAGTGATCGTCTGATCTGACTGTACGCTGACTGCATCTCCTGTACCTACACTGATCTCACCCGCAGCTTCAACAATCACATCTTTACCTGCATTGATGTTGAGGATGTTGGTAGCATTGTTATTGTTGATTTGGAAAGTACCGGACCTAACAGTAAGGCCCCCACTAAGCGTCAGATCACTTAATAGTGTAAGCGCTACTCCAGACATATTGACTATCATGTTATTGAATGTCGGAGCTGAACTCAAGTCATAACCTGATGCACCATAGAACTCGACAGTTCCACCATCAGAGGTATTGAAACCTTGAGCACCTGATGCATCTCCGGAAATGAAGTTATCCGCATTCAGCTCTATTTTACCTGTACCGATGATGGAAAGAGCACTGTGGCCTGTGGTTGCACCCAGGTCCAGTATACCACCATCATCGATCGTCAAAGTAATTAACGACAGTCCAGTACTTCCTTTGTCAGTATTAAGCGTACTCTGCGTTGTACCATCTACCAGGATCTCATCTCCATTAAGCACGGTGACATTATCAGCATCATCAAGGTCATTACTCGGGTAAGCATTGTCAGGGTTTAGTCTTCTGGTTCCGGTAGGGTCTAGTGTCCAATTGGTAGGATCTTCCCATTTGCCAGAGTTGTAAGTAAACCAATCGATCTGCCGAGGTACTCTCAGAGTATAATAGCCATCTTGTAACTCAGTATCGGTGAGCGAAAAGATCACATCATTGTCTGTAGAACCCACTAAGTCCCCAATTGCCTTAGCACTCGCATTGACAACTGTGAAGGTACCTGTCGTACCAGACCTGTAGAGTAGATCATAGTCATCGGCCACCCTGTTGAGATCAGCGGGTCCAAATCCAGCTCCTTCAGTATCAAAAACCAGTTTGACATTGTTGATCGTTCCCGTTTTCTGAATGTACCAAATCCGACTCCACCTCGAGGCATCTGTCGGAGCACTATTGTTGGTGTAGCCATGTGTGTTTCCATTATGACCTGCAAAAACGAACTCACCATCAACATTGACGCCACCTTCGTTGATCAGGTACAGTTCACCACCATTCCCAGAATTGGCGGCATGTAAGTCTCCATCAGCTTGTCCAATACCAATGACTTCATTGTTTGATGACGGTTGCGAATAGAGATCATCACGCAACATCGTAACTCCAAATTTCTCACCCAGGTAGTTGTTTACGATAGTGTGTTGTGCAGATTCAAGGGCCAGATCGTAGAAAACCACCTCAGCCACTTTACCATTGAAGTTCACGAGGTTATCCCCAATTACTTCTATTACAGTTGTTTCATCTGTTTGAATAAGCTCTGAGTCATTGTCTACTCCACCTACTCCTATATCACCTGTATGCCGACTAAAAAACTCCAACCACGTAGCAGTAGTAGTGCTGAGTTGTTGATTCGCGTTATAAAAAGTGATGGTTCCATTTGATCCTATGTCTGCATCGTAGACTAAAGAGACGACATAAGTCGTGCTGGCAGTGGCCGCAAATGTTCCAAAAGTACTATTAGCACCCTCCCAAGCTCTAACGTAGATCTGGCCATTGCATTTGTTGAGGTATACATTGAAGCCATTCCCTGACCCACCTTGCTCATAGATGACTTCATAATTATCCAGATCAGTCTGATCAGCACAGTTCGGTCCGCTAATTGAACTCGGCGTTTCAAAGACAAAGAACATCGTACGATCACTGCGAACGAGCTCGGTCGGGCCTGTTGCAATACCATTGATGTCTGCTTGTTCTTCGATTGTCAATAGGTCTCCGCCATCAAAGGAAAGCGCGTTGAAGCCATTCATGGATGACAGGGTCGGCTGGGTAGTACTTGCTCCTTGTGGCGCAAACACATACTCCTGTATCCTGTCTGTCCAACTGGTAACACTGCTACCTGCAAGCCCGAGGCTAGATGATCCTGCCTCTAACCAATAAACAGGTCCTGGGTCATCAGCAGATGATAGTACTCCTGCAGCCATAGGTATTTGGCCGGGTGTCGAGTTATTGGTGAGTGGTACCCCAATCGTAAAATAGCCCGAGTTCAGGTCTGTTAATGTGAAAACCACATCGACATCAGCAGTACCTACTTCATTGACCAATGCCGCTGATATATTAGTGGTCACCTCAGTGAAATCCACTCCTGTATTCGCGCGATAGAGTAGCGTATAGTCACCAATTGCCGTAGGTGTACTCAGGCCTAATGAAGTCAAATCAAAAATCAGCTTGATGTTGTCAACAGCACCAGTCTCTTCTACCCTCCAGCTTCTGCTCAGTCTTGTGATATTGGCAGGTGAACCAATGAAAGTCTCATCCACTGAGCCATTATCATGTCCGGCAAATACATATTCCCCGCTTACATTTACACTGCCATTATCTTCTAAAGAAAGTCCTCCTCCACTACCTGTTCCGCTCAAATGCGTATCCGTACCCGTCTGACCTATCCCTGTTACATCATAACTATAGGTGGCATCTGTGTAGATATCTGACCCAATTGTCAGGCCATACTTCTCTCCAAGATAGTTGGCAATGATATTGCGCTCTGCATCATTGAGATAAGTATCATAGAGTATCAGCTCGGCTATTTCACCGGTGAAATAATAGCCAGGATCAGGATCGAATAAGTTATTAAATCCTTGACTCTGAGAATCGTTGTTTAGAGCGCCTATCCCCAATAGCCCCAGATGGGAATTCAATTGGTTAAATACAGATGAATTAGGATCATATGTAGTTCCGAGTAAAGTATTGTTCTGGTAATAGTCTACTCTGGAAGAAGCACCATCATAGTTGATCTGGACCATGTAAGAAGTAGATGCAGTCGCAGAAAAAGAGGCATAGTACTCGTAATCAATGCTACTCTGATTTTCCCACATCATCAGAAAAATTTGAGGATTGGAATTATCTCTTTGCAGGTAAATGTTAATACCATTGGTACCCCCACCCTGCTCGTAAATGATCTCAACACCCGTGCCGCTTAGGTCAGCAGGAGTTCGGAATACTGAAAAAATGGATATCTCTTCAACATTGCCATCATTGATCCTGGTACTGTTAGGAATCGTCAAGTAGTCATTCCCATCAAAGAAAACACTAGGTCGCCCGTTGATTTGGTTACTGGATAGCAACGGGTCTGATCCGCCCAATACAGCGTTGTTAGTACTTACTTCGTCGTTCCAAGAGGAAATATTGCCTGAGGATTCGGTGATGTCTCCATCCGCTTTAATCCAAAATACTGGCCCTGGTACATTGGATGTGTTTTGAACACCTGCTGGACCTGACTGCCCCTTAACGATAGAGGTTGTGAATAAGCAAAATAAAGTCAATAGTATGCTACGGTGCATAGGTATCTCTAAGCAAAACATAAGCTGGTTTTTCACATGTACCGGACAGCACATCAAAATGTACTATTCGGTGAATCTCTTGTACGTAAAGATGTACAATCAAAACAGGATAACGTCCTGTTATTCGATGAACACAAGACTTTCACCCATGGGTGACAGCTTATCTGCGATCTTTGGAAAACGGCAAATGTGAGTGGACAACACAAGGGGCACATTCTTATTAGGAATGTGCCCTAACGCTGTTATTTCTTGATCAGATTGAATCTAAAGTAGCGCTTAGATGTTTCTATTGAAAGGATATAAATACCCGCAGGTAGGCCATTGTTAAAGCTAACCTGCTCGTTGACCCTACCTTCTTGATCCGCTTGTAGATGACCTGTTGTGACCAACCTGCCTTGAAGCGAGATAAGTTGATACTCAGGTCGTTCATTGGCAGATATACCTCTGATTTCTACATTAAAGACGTCATGCACAGGATTTGGATAAACATTGAAACTAACGGGCTCCAATGCCACCTGAACGAGTATGATCTCTGTGTACTCGTATTGACCATCAAAATCTACCTGCCGTAATCGGTAGTACGAGTCTCCGACATATGGTTTGAAGTCAGTGAAATCATAGGTTTGTTCTTCAATGGTCGTACCCGATCCGATAACAACACCAATAATCTCCCAGTCATTTCCATCCTGTGAGCGTTGTATTTCGAAATAGTCATTGTTGATCTCAGTAGCAGTAGCCCAATCGAGTTGTACGACACCTCTATCTTCAATGCCCTGGAAGTAAAGCATCTCAACTGGCAAAGCATCCTCAGATACGGCCCCTAAAGTGAAATCCTGAGAAGTAAAACCTATACTGTTTTCCGAAGTAACGGTTCCATTGGCACTGGAGCCACTGATTGGATTACCTCCCTGGTTTTCCCACCAGGGATTAGGTGCCTGACCTGTATCCCACCACACTACCCGCAAGCTATTCTGATCAGAACTTCCATGCCACGGCCCGTAGGTGAGGCGGATCCTTGCAGAATTAGGACCTCCACTTTCCACTGTCCACATGTCAGATGCTATTTCTGTCAAAGCCTGGAAACCAGATCCCGGATCATTCGGATCAAATGAAGAAGTGCCGTTAGAGTTGCTGGTAAAGTATTCTGCTTTCCAGTTATCGAGTGAGGCCGTCTCGCTTATAGTAACCGGAGCATACCTTGACGACTTACCTACCGGAAACTCATAATTGGACGATCCAGCTACACTTTGTTTCACGAGTGGTCCTTTGATATGGCTTGCCGAGCTTGCGCCTGCATAATCACCATTGGCGTCTAAGACAAGACTGTCATTGTCAGAAGTATATATATGTCCGTCAGTAAGGGTCAATGTCCCGGATACTTCAACATCTCCTGAAACCGTAACACCTGTGGAGCTTGAATTATTAATAGTCAGGTTATCAAACTCACGTGTACCCTGGAAATCACCAGTGATTGTTTGTGCAGCGGCACCATCAAATGCAATGACACTATTGTTCCAATCTATTGTGCCAGCATTTCTTGTGATGTTTTCATAAACACTGACATTAGTCCCCGAAGAACCAGTGAAACTTCCATTATCAAATTGCATGGATCCGTTAATATCAAGGTTCGTACTGTTGGATAGTGTGACAGTACCAGACTGCAACCAGAATAAATCATTTGCAGTACCTATTTCACCTACTGTGATGGTCTGGCCCGTATTCAGCGCCAGCGTAGGACCGTTGACATCAAGGGTATCACAAACTTCAAGGATGTTGTTGGGCATGATGCGAGCATCCGTACCTGTGAAAGACACTTTTCTGATCTGAGATATCGCCCCCAGTACAGAGTAATCTCCACTACCAGAGTAATCCAACGCACCACCACTACAGTCGAAAAACGCAGAATACTCTCCTGCCGGTAGTGTGCCTGTACCTTGCAGTCGGATAGTTCCATTGCCTGAGACATTGCCCAACCTGTGTCCGAAAAAGGCCGAATTGATCACTAACGTTCCACCTTGCTCTATATTGGTCTCATAAAGACGTACATTGTTCAAATCGATTTCAACTACATCTCCTGCTGATATAGTTACACTGCCGCCTACTGGCCCCACACCTTCTGTTACGCCAACATCCCATACAGCATTGGCCCCATAGCTTCCTGTTGCTACTGATACATATTGCTGTATTTGATCCGGGATAGCGCCTTCTATGTTTGTGGCATTAGCATTGGTGTTTCCGCCACTGTTGCCAACACCTGCTGTATAATCGCCCGTGATCTCTGATGCTGCAACTCCTGATCCCTGATCAAGTGGAACCACGAAACTATTGGTACTTTCATCAAAGTCAACGGGATTAAACTTGTCCCAGGTGATATCATCTGACAGCAATCTAGCTGAGATATAATCCGCCGTAGTAAAGGATGTCGGACCAACACCGTAAGTCGCATTATTCGTGTTGGTAGGCTCCAGGGGATCAGGGTTATTGTCGATACTAATGTCCTCCGAGTTATAGAAGAATGTCGCTGATCCCTGTACGCCCGGAGTACCGGTGATGCCATCGGCTACAACTATCCAGTAGTACTGCAGTACATTGGTAATATCTTCCAGGTCAGGTTCAGCTGGGGTAGTAGGTGCCTGTGGGGGTACAGAAGCTGGATTAGGTTCCGTATTATTGGTTACAGTAGGGTGACGTTCATTGGCAGGGCGCACACGTATACTACCACCCTCTGATCCGTTGGTCAGTGCAAAGGAGACAGGTGTATATTTTTGCTCTCCTACCGGAAAAAAGATAGTACTGTCACCTGTAGTCAAAGTAGGGTACTCAATCTTCAATCCATTATCAACAAACGAGCTGTTGGTCTGCACCATATTGTTAATGCTGAAATTGGAAGCCGCTGTACCACCTAAATCTCCTGTAATAATTCCGCCTTCCTTGATGGTCACCAGACTTCCTCCGACATTGAAAACCCCATTGAGCAAAGCCAGCTCTTCTGTCACATCAAAATTATAACCAAAGCCGTCAACTATGTCCACGCCAAGAGGGTTGTTAACTTCAACCTTTCCTAAGCTTATAGTGTTATTGGCCAAGCCATAAAGATTCTGGTTATTAGAGCTACTCGAAAAGTTCAGAGAGCCACCAGTAGTATTGGTGATTGCGCTCTCAATGTATGCGTCACCCAACAGGTCTACCTGACTGGTAGACAGGGCCATAATCCCACTTTCAACCCTCATATCATTGGTGATGGTGATACTATTATCCACATTGAAAGTGCCCGCATTGCTCTTGGTAAGATTGAAAAACGAAAAAGTACCTGCGCCGCTCAATGACTGAGAAGATGCTGCGCTAAAAGTCGTCAGTGCTGTTGCATTCGTAAATGTTCCTGCATTTGTAAGATCTCCATTCAAGGTTACATCAAAACCATTGGCCAGAAAGTCACCCGCTCCCTGGATTTCCAGTGTGCCGTTTACGGTTAACGGTAGTGCATAGAGACGTACATCTGGGAAATCGGTATCGTTGAATATGGTAACGTTATTAAGGGCTATGTTGCTCCTGACATTGAAGAAGTTTGAACCTGCAACTGCTGGCGTTGAGGCGTTACCTAATGTGATTGTCGAACCCGATACATAAAAAACATCAGGGTCCAGGTTAAGTGACGCATTATCATCGCCAGTGACTCCCCGTTGGATCGTAAATGTACCTCCGGTCAAAGAGAACTCACTTCCTGCATTGAGTACCTCAAACATGGCTCTGGCATTCGTAGACTGGCCATCAGCACCTATGATCACGTCTCCTGCCGATTGACGGTATTTGAGTATTCCGGATGAAGTTGATATGGGTCGTCTCAACTGATTACCAATGGTTAAAGAACCACCGGATACATCTATCAGGGCTTCTCCTGTATTGGAATACTCTATGTCCGTACTCGACAAAGTAGCCGTACCACCATTGATTCTGAACAGTCCGTCAAGATTGATGAGTGCACCGTTAGCAGCAGTAACCGTTCCCTGGGTGATTTCCAGGCCGGTCCCTTCGGGTATGAGGAACTCAGATGCATCAGCCAATTCAATATTCAAACCTGCGTTGTTCAGAATAAGCTTACCATTTTGAAGCTCAAGAGATTGAGGCGAAGCGGTATTCGGTCCATTAAGATTGAGATCGACATCTATCTGAAAAGTACTTGTGGTGTCAGTACCCTTGTTCATTTCTACTCTGAAGAGGTCTGCAACATTGCTGTTCACAGAGGTAAAAGAGCTGTTAGTCTCTCCGTTCAGTTCTAAGATCACATTCGATCCACCTATATTATCACTGAACAGATCAAATGTTGTACGGCTATTGTTCAGTATCGAAATGTCTTCGCCTACTATCAACCGGTGTTCAAGGTCTGCACTACCTCCCGGCTCTACCGATAGTTCTGAATTGCCCCCACCCGAAACGCTACCACGTATCCGAAGGTCTCCTCCTACTGTCACTGTTCTGGTTGTGCCATTGTTCTGGAAGATCAGTTCGCCTCCTCCCGAATCGGGACCCAACTGCAAATTGCGACCTATGGTCATATCACCCGTTGCATCATTGTCAAGCTCTACGATGACAGACACGTCAATGCGCACATCTCGGTAGACTGTGATATCTTCCGGGAAGATCACAGTCCTATTGCTGGTTGACCCACCTGGCCCATGTACTCTGAGGTTGGGAAACTCTATTAGGTTGGTCGGGACCAGATGGGTCGAGCTATTGTTCTGCGGGAAGAAAATGAACTGGTTAGTGATCTGACTGATATCGCTCTCTCCTACCCCATTGAATGAGCCAAAGTCTCCATTCACAGTAGGGTTGTTGAGCGCCGTTGAGCTCAACTCAATCCCAATTTGTCCTCCTACTCCACTCACAGCACCTAAGTTGCCTACGGAGTTATTGGTCTCAAATATCAGCCTTGGCCCCCATCCTCTGACTCCATCATCGTCATGATCATTGTCGAATATCACTTCGGCGGCATCTACGGTCACACCTCCAGGCACAGTGATGTAATGACTGTTATCACTTCCTTCATCACCATTGGCAAGGTTTACTACATCTCCTGCTCCGGGGAAGGTCCCAAAGCTGTTGGTATTAGAAGTATGAGAAACAGAGGACCAGGAACTTGCATCGTTCCAGTTTCCTGCACTTGACCGGTTGTAGTAGACTTCAATGGTGCCATCAAATTTGGTTTCCAAAGCAGCGGTATACTTTGCTGTCACTAGTCCATGGGTGTCTGTAGTGATAGTGTTGGCGGTGATATTATCACCTGCCAAACCGATGGAGCTTGGGTTTTTGACTCTCGCAAAGTCTGATGTTACCCATCCTGGGATATAGTCAGTAGATGGGTTGTCTCCTGCCGGTACATCATCAGCTGCATTGATGTAATCGAATACATAGCTGATCATTCTGGAGCCTGGGCTTGTGAAGCTACTGTTCCTGGAGCGCCAGTAGTAGGTTAGTGCACTATTAGCAACCGTTTGGTTGAGTAGCTCCAGCTCGGTATCTACAGGGTTGAGGGTGATGAAGCCATTATCAGAGGCTGCATCCAGGGTCACACTCACTGGTGTATACCTTATTACACCATTTGCATCTGTACCTAGCGGAAACTGTAAGGTCTCATTAGCATCAAAATACATCGATAATCCTCCGTCTGAGTCGTTTCCGGAGGTCTGGATCATCAAAGTGTTGCTAAATGTGCTATTAGTTCTGAGATCAGAGTTTATTGATAGCTCACTGGAGTTCAGATCAAAAATACCCGCATCCAATACCAGAGAATCCATCACCAACCCACCATTAAGTGAAACACCAGCCGAATTGTTGATCACAACATCATAGACAAAACCTCCATTGGAAGTGATAGACTGAGCGCTACTTCCTCCTAAGACGACCTCTCCTGTATTGTCTGATACTCCAAGCGTATCACTCACTATGAGCTCTCCTAGTAGTACCAATGTATCCGCTCCATAATCAAACTGTCCGCTGTTATGATTGAAATAGCTGTTGATCAACAGCGATGTATCCGTGGCATTCGTTATGCGAACCAACTCTGTTTCCAGTGTTTTATTGATCACCAGGCTGTCCAGTTCCAGTCTATTGCCATTTTCTATACTGATAAATGAAGTACCCTCGCCCTGGAATGTCAGTGTGTTGTTTTCCATTGCCATATCAGCATTAGCTTCAACTGTCAAAGTACCTGTTACAAAAACATCTTCACCGTTAGCATTGAATGTAGTATCCTGTAATGTCAGGTCATTGATGATGTACAATGGTTGAGCAGATAGCGACACATCGTTTCCGTTAGGGCCTGACTCGCCTCCGCCTAAGATCACTATAACTGTATCTGACGGACTACTTCTTCCGACAACAAGGTTGTAGAATTCAGCCCGTGAGGTGAGGACAAAGTTGTTAGTGTCACTCGCCTGTAGTGTGACGGTACCACCTGTTATACTTACATTTTCAGGATTGCTGTTGATAAACATACCTCCTTTGCCATTCGGTCCGCTGACGTTGAGCTCACCTCCTGACATATTGAAGACATTGCCGGTATAGGTGAAATTGAAGGGGTAATAGTTGTTGTTGACACCTCCGGTCCTCTGACCTGTCACATTAAATACACCACCGCTCTGGACCAGGCCTCCCTGGTTGGCTATGCCAAACACCGATGTTCTAAACTGACGTGTGGTTACAGTTCCTCCTTCGATCGTTAGTGTGGCATTACCTCTTAGCGTGATACCACTTGAGATATCTGCTTCGATACTTCCCGAGGTAATACGGAAGGTACCATATGGCACAATGGCTGTTCCTGAGTTTTTGGCCACCGAACCTCCATCTACCCAGATCTGGGCTCCTTCAGAAATGTTATAGTTACCTCCATTGTTCAGCACTGGGACATCCACATTAGTTCCCAGTTTCACCGTACCATAGAATAAGCCGAGGGCATTTTCGTTATCTGCCGTTGCTGCTTCCAGTTGACTATCTTCGGGATGTCCGTCATTAGCAGGTCCATAGAGATTGAAGAACGTAGAACTCGTAGAGGTGATTTCGAGTACATAGGTATCATCAACTCCTTTGTCAATGCTGATACGATAAAAATTAGCCCTATTCTGAAGTGTCAAAGCCTGGTCTTGTGTTGCACTCAGAAAGTTCACGTCGATGATACCATCTGTTGCCTCACTACTATAATTGGCTGTATTTCTATTGGTAAATGCCACATTACCTTGATTAACAAAGTCACCATACAGATCAAGTTCGTGGCGCGCGTTGGCGGTATTGACAGTGATCTCGCCATTGGCCTCTACAAGCAAGTCCCCATTGACAGTGACTACTTTGGAGCTGGTGCTCACATTGTCATTGACCCTTAGTTCACCCTGAGTGATGGTTAAGTTATTCACTACCGTAATGGAATCTCCTGTCATGGTAGCTATGTTTAGCTGGTCATCAAGGTTCAGGATCAGGTTCCGATAGGAGCGTTTGGTATCAAGTTCAATCGAACCTCCATAATACTCAGTGGTACCACCTTCGTCGAAATCATAGAAAAGGGTGTCGGTGGCCAGAGGGTAATTATCGAGACCATTGTTTCCCGCCAATCTCAGGCGACCTGACCCGAACATGTAATTGAAATCATGCCCACCAGTAGTACTCAAATCAAGTTGACCTAAAATCTCCATAGATCGAATTCCAATTCCATTAAGATCAGAAGTGATCACCTGACCCGATTTAATGATCACAGTATCTCCTTCAGAGGGAATTTCATTGTACGGATTGACCAACAACGCTGATATCGCACCATCCAAAGTCCAGTTAGTATCATCACTAAAAACACCGGTCTTGTAGCTATACCATATCTCGGTCGTTGGTGGTTGATTTACGAATGTGAAAAACTGTCCATCGGTGAAGTCGTAAGAGACCTCCCATGTTGACCCTGCATCTGTAAAGGCCTTTTCTGCTAAACCCGAATTGAAAGCCTCATTATTACTTATAACCAATGTTAGATCAGTTGGATTAAGTGCGGATTTAGGTATCGACATGTATACAGTACCAGGATTGCTCAACTCACTTACTTTCCAAACCCGACTTAGGCGCGTACTTGCTGTTCCTTTATAGCTTTCGCCAAAGCTGTATCCTGCTTCATTATTAGTAATTACTAGATACTGACGATCCCCATAAGGGTTAGTCCTGGAAGTATTGGCGGATGTGAAGTCATTGCTCGTCGCTATCGTGAGTGAATCATAAACAGAACTGGATACTTGCTGATCAAGACATGTACGCTCATCAAAACCGAGAGCAGTCATTCCGGCAGTGTAGCCTGTACTCGTGGCAAAGTCAAAGGCCACATCACCCTCAGACGAGACTACATCATGACCTACCGTAATACCGTACTTTACTGCCAGGTAACTCTCGATCATTACCTGATCTGAAGCGCTCAAAATTTCATCATAGAGGATGATCTCAGAGATCAAACCACCAAAGGCATTAGTACCTCCTAAAGCTCCACCGACACTATCACCAATGGCCAGAACATAATCATCCCTCCCAATGGCATTTGTGGGAGTACCAGATACAGGTGTACCCCCGTTTAGTGCAACCGACGCAAAATTGGCGTTATCGGGATTGTCAATGACGGTAATAAGCTGTACTGTATCCTCCAATAAAGAATAGCTGATTTCCTCAAATGAGGTATCAGACAAGGTTACAGAATCGGTAGCCAGGGCAAGTTGAAAAATTGTATTCTCCGTAGCACTGACAGTATCTACTCCTACGATAAAGAGCGTGAGGCTATCCTTGCCTATGGATATAGGAGCAACGGACTGTAGCCTTGTTCCTACCGGGTCCAGACCAATCGCCGGATTGAAGTTAGTTCCATTAGTTATTAGGTTCGGGTCAGTTGCTGGGGTATTCATATGATTTCCAGCCCCACTTTGATCGGCCCAGTCACTGACATTGTTTCCCGGAGCAGTCACGTCTGCATCAGCCTTCAACCATAGTTGTAAGCCGTCGGCCACAGCCCCGGGAGCGATCGATC
The DNA here is from genome assembly GCA_002435755.1 of Flammeovirgaceae bacterium UBA6059. Lineage (GTDB taxonomy): Bacteria > Bacteroidota > Bacteroidia > Cytophagales > Cyclobacteriaceae > UBA6059. Next base: position 485,455 of record DIYH01000024.1, on the reverse strand, counting down.
TGGCAAATGAGAAATACTCTCCGTCCGAGAAATCATAGTTTACAAAATAGAATCCATTCGCTTGCGAAATAGCCACCTCTTCCACTCCATCAGAGAAGGTAGAATCTGTTGATACTATCATGACATTGATATCTGTGGCTATGGTATCACTTATACCCAGATAAACTGCTCCTACAGAACCGGTCTCTCTGACAATCCACTTCCGCCCAACTCTGGCACCTGCAAAAGACCTATAAGTAGAGTCGGCTGAGGTAGCAGCTCCATTGTGCCCAACACCGAAATACTGACCGTCTGTAAGGCTAGTTGTGCGACTACTATTGGCAGACTCAAAGTCCTGCTCCAGGGCAAGCACCAGCTCACCTGAGTCGGATTTAGATATTTTTTGGTTGAGATTCCAGACATCATCTCTTGCGATGAATACGATCTCGTTTTCAAAATTGTCATTCTCGGTAGTTTCAATATCAAAGACAATGTTTCCTGAGCTATTGAGATAATCATGCCCGAGTACAATACCATATTTGATGCCAAGGTAAGACTCAATCACCTCTCGATCCCGTTCATCCAAATCTCCCTGTATCACCAAAAATTCAGCTATTTCACCTGTCCATTCATTGCCCGCAGTGGCATCATCTCCGACTACATAGCTATAAGCCCCGGCCTCACTATCACTTGATCCAGCTGTATTATGCGCCAATTCGAATACGCTTCCATTCTGATATAGGTCCGCGCTATTACCTGAGGGATGCTGAATTGAGAAAAGTACCAATGTATCGGTAGGAATATTTGTAACGAGATTAGAACCTAAGCCATACCGATTTTCATAAAATGGCGCTCTGTCGTTACCATTTCCTGTTCCCGCAGCAGACTGTAGTCGTATATCGAACCATGCTGGTGTTCCACCAGCATTACTGTCATTAACACCGACTACAAAAAAGTTGAGTCCTGCTACCGTACTCGTAAAACTTCCTGATAATGGACGTGTCTGATCTGCAAAAATCGCCGATGGATTGAAATTGATTATGTCATCTGACAGGTCGGCCGGTTCACTATCAAACACACCAAGGTCCGGGTCAGCATCAAACTCACTATCATCATTATCAGCATCATTGTTATAATTGGTCTGGTCCTCCCATAGAGTGATCTGCGTGCCTGAAGTAGCGACACCTGCATCTGATCTCAACCAAACCAATAGATTACCACCTTCAGTATCCAGAGGATTGTCAACACTGAACGTAAAATATTGCCCATCACTGAAATCATAACTCACGGAATTGAAACCACTTAAAGAAGTCACTGCCACTTTGGTAACACCCGTGGTAAAATCTGTATCATTTGATACCCAGAGAGAATCGAATACTGCTACAGAATTCGGAACACCGAGAAAGACATTGCCTAAAGTTGATCCAGCGTTTTCTCTGACTTTCCAAACCCTGTTGAGTAAGCGGTTTGAGCCTACTAGTGTAGACTCAAAATTGCCTCCATTGTGTGAAACAAAAACATAATCCTGATCCTCCAAGGAGGTTGATCTTGAAGTATTTGATGACGTGTAGTCAGACTCCAGGGCAATGATCAAAGAATCCGAAGAAGACGTAGAAATGAGCTGGTTGACGCCTGCACCTAGATCGCGGGTAATGGCCACAATGCCATTCTCAAAACCGTCATTATCTGCTGAGTTATCCACATCAAATATGAGGATACCATCAGAATTCAGGTAGTCATGGGTCAAGGTGATACCATATTTGATAGCAAGGTAGGACTCCACCTGCTCCACCTGGCTAGCTGTCAATAAACTATTGTCATTGAATATCACCAGTTCTTGAATATCTCCAGTGAATTCGCTGGCACCTCCGTCCTCTGCACCTATGGTCAACGTATAGGTAGCTGCACCTGCGGTACCTGTCGTTGTGTAAGTCACACCATTGAAGTCCGCACCGTTCTGATGCAAATCGGCAATTGTCCCGGCAGGGTGATTGATGGACAGTAGCGTCGGCTCGTTCTTGGTTATTGTTGGACTAAATGTAGTGCCTCCTGCATAGCTGTTCTCCAATAACACATGTGTTTCAGCAGCCGACGCACCAGAACTCAATTCCCAAAGTGCCAATCCTGAATTTGACACGGACTCATCGGTAAAAACTGTGAATATCCTGAGGTCAGGATTTCCCGCTATGACCGTACCCGAAATCGTGTTGGCGCTGGAGTTGTTACTAAAGACCAGGGCAGGATTGAAATTGCCACGATTATCAGCTAGAGTTGTTTCCATAGTAGCATCTGACTGGTCTTGCATATTTCCGGACTGGTCTTCCCAGGTAATGCCACCACTTGTATCTACTCCTCGATCTGCTTTTAACCAGAGTTCCAGATTGGTGGTCACGCCACCAGGCCCGGTAGAAGAAGCAAATGTGAAATAGTCCCCATCACTGAAGTTGTAACTTGTATAATAGTAGCCTCCACCTGAACTTAGTGCAATTTCGGTATCAGCAGCTGTAAACACCGAATCACTTGATACTATTAGCAAATTGAGATTACTACTCAGAGAATCAGGGATAGCTACAAAGACTGTCCCTGGGTTGTTGGTTTCATTTACTTTCCATTTACGACCTATTCGATTAGCATTCACGCCATTATAGCTACTATCCATTGACATAGTACCTATGTTACTGCTAACTGCAAAGAACTCTTCATCATTGAGCTGAACAGACCTACCGGAATTGGCAGATGTAAAATCAGACTCCAACGCAATGATCAGACTGCCAGTATCTGCTTTAGACACCTTCTGGCTAAAGTTCCAAAGATCTTCCCTGGCGAGGAAAGCAATGTTATTTTCAAAATCGTCATTTTCGGCGGACTCTATATCAAACACCACCTGTTGCGAGGCGTTGTAGTAATCGTGATTTAACCTCAAGCCATATTTCATTGCCAGATAGGACTCTACAACTTCACGATCAATGTTTGATAATGCTCCCTGGTAAGCCATGAACTCTGAGATAATACCTGTGAATTCATTTCCACTCGTTACATCATCACCAAGTACATAATTGTAAGTACCAGCAATGTTATTGTTGTTTCCGCCAGTAGAGTAACTTGACTGAAAAGCACCACCATTGTCGTAGATATCAGCGGTGGTCCCCTGTGGATGAACTATTGAATAAATGACCGATTCATCAATCTTAGAAGTGAAATTTGCCCCGCCGGCGTATCTGTCTCCAAAAAAGTAAGTCCTGTTATTACCACTTGCACCTGAATTGGGAATTTTGCTATCGAACCAGGCATCTGTATTAACAGATCCTACATCATTTCGGCCAACAAAAAAGAACGTAAAACCTCCAGAGGCATTCACCATGGTTCCCGAGATCGGTCGATCTGCTCCTGCGAATCTAATAGCCGGACTGAAGTTAAGCGCATTATCCTGGAGATCAACAGGATCTTCAGCAATGGTACTAAGATCTGGATCAGCGTCCAGCTCAGAATCATCATTGTCCGCATCATGGCCAAAATCAGTCTGATCAGCCCAACCAGTGACCGTAGAACCTGAAGTCGTCACTCCAATGTCGGCCCTGAGCCAAAGTCGCAGGTCGCTTGATTCAGTATCAAATATGTCTTTTTGAGTGAATGTAAAATACTGACCTGAAGTGAAGTTGTTGGTAAATGTATTAAAACCACCACTCTGCGTAACGGCTAGTCTTGTAACGCCTGTTGTAAAAGTAGGATCTGTCGATACTAAGACCGAATCAAAAACACCCACTGATTCCGGTAGTGCAAGGTTGACTGTCCCTATTGAAGTTTCTGATTCGGTAACCTTCCAGATCCGGTCAAGGCGCTTATTGGTTCCAACCAAGGTGGTAGTGAAAGCGGCCCCATTGCTGGAGATGAAAAAGTAATCTCCGTCATCAATAGTATTGCCTCTTGATGTATTAGACGAAGTAAAGTCAGATGAAGTAGCTATAATCAGTGAGTCACCTTCAGCCTTTGCCACTTTATTATTCAAGCCAGAAGCTGCATCTAGATTTAGAGCAGCCACTGTACTATTGTATCCGATATGACTAGCCGGATCAAAAACCGTCACATCAGCACTGCTAATATAGGTATGACCTAGCGCCAGGCCGTACTTAATGGCCAGATAGGTCTCGATCTTGTTGATCTCTGTTGGGGTCATATCACCCTCATAGATAATGATTTCAGCCACCTCACCTTCAAAGGCATTTCCTCCAGCATTGTTCTCACCTATTGTCAAAGTGTAGGCTCCAGAAGCAGCATTTACCCCAGCACTGTAAGAAGCAGCGAGGCTCGTCCCGTTGAGAAAGAGGTCTGCTGAAGTACCACTAGCATGGTCTATAGTGAATAAGCTGAATTGATCTTTGCTAGTGGTAAATGTAGATACTCCGGTACCATAGGTATCTTCGTTGAGTAAATGACTACCACCCGGGCCATTAAGCTCCATAATACTCAATCCACTCCCAATGCTACTGGTGTCCTTGTAAACGACAAAAACACCAAGACCTGCCGTTGAAGAAGTAATAGTTGCCTGGAGTGCATTAGCATCATCTTCAAGGTCAATGCTCGGATAGAAGTTCACGCTATTCTCCATTAGCGCTGACAATGCTCCCACATCATTTGCATCCGTCATATTCGGACCTCTGTCAGTCCATGCATCTACACTACTACCTGTAGTGCTGACGCCTGCATCTGCACTATACCAGGCTAACAGATCAATAGAAATACCACCTGGTGTGCCACCCTCTACTGCTAACGTGAAATAAGTATAAGTGGCAAGGTCAGTATCAGAAACTGAGAAAGCGCGTGTATTTCCTAAAGATACAGGGCTTATGGCCAGATCAGTGAAGCTCCCTGATGTGCCTGCTCTACCAAAAAGTGTATATGTCGCTGCATTGTCAAGGCCAAGTTCGTCCAGATCGAAGGTGAAGGTCACATCAAAACCATCGGTCTCAGTTTGTTGCATGCGCCAAATACGTTGAAGCCTCTCAAAGTTACCAACAGCATCACTGGTGGTAGTAGAAGTGCTCCCTCCGTTGTGGCCGGCAAAAAGCCATTCGTTATTATCAAAGACAGTAGTTCCGATACCCGTCGTACCGGTTAGATAAAAACCTCCACCAGCCCCTGTGGAGGTCATATGGCTGGAAGAGCCATTACTTCCTATACCGATCACATCTTCTTCATAACCTGTGCTACTTGTGTAGAAATCGTCACCCAGGGTAATAGCTGTGCCATATCTGGCATTAAGATAGTTCGCTACTACTGTGTATGCTGCCTCACTCAACTTATCATTGAAGACAATGAATTCTGCCATTTCTCCATCAAAATTCTGGCTATCATTTCCCGCCGCACCAAGATTAACGGTACCGCTCGAGCTACTTGCATATGTGATATTAGTTGAAGGATCATTTTTGGATTCTAATAGTTGATCGTTACGATATAAGAAAATTGAATCCTCTGACAGGTCAAAACCAAATCGAGACAAGTGGAAGCTTCCGATAGCGAAAGAGGCGTCTCCTGCTGTACCTTCTGAAGAAACTGTTACCCAATTGGAGAAATCAGTACTACCAGCATCTCTCGCGAAAATGTTAATATTGTTATTGCTATTGTTTCCGGCAGGACTCGAAGTATTCCCTCGATTATTTGCAAGACTCATAAAGGACGATGATCCTGATCTGGAAAATTGAATCGCATATGACTGTCCGCTGACCTGCTCAAAAACGACAATTACATCCAGATCGTGAACGATATCACCCCCTGAAATCCCTCCCACTGTGGCTAATGTGGGGCCGGCTATTCTACCCGATCCATTCAAATCAATAGTAGGTCTTGAATTCAAACCTGAAGCATTGACGCTAAATGAGGCAGAAGTCGAAGCAAAATTATTGCCGTTACCACTCAAGTCACCCCAGTTTGTAACATTACTGGATCCGTCGAGGGTAACAAGGGAATCAGCCCTTAGCCAAATGGCGAGTGAATCGTTGGAAGAGTTGGTAGTACCTACACCACCGGGACCCTGGGCTAAAATGGGATGCAGTGCAAAACAAAGGAGAAAGCAGAGTAAAGCTTTGCGCATAAGTGGCCTTTAAGAATTAGCTGGTTAACCTAATTTACTGACTTACTAAGGTAGACACAGAGTAAGAATTTTACCTATCTCTTCATAGGCTGAATTGCCTAGTTTGTCGAATTATGATCTAATTTAATCTTACTATAGTACAACAAAAACCAGGATCATTCTGATTCGAAAAATAGGCTTGTACCATCAGTACTAAGCCTAAGCAATTGGGAGGTTAGCTGATCAATGAGGGTTATGTCTGACAGAGGGTTGTTTTCATTCATCTGGGTCTGTTCCAGCAACAGGCTATCGGTAAAGTTGCCAAGGATGTCTTCTGTCAAAGACCATGTTCCGTAAGTAATAGTATCACCATTAGTATCAGCCAATAAGAAGTCATTATTGGTAGTTCCTGATTCGAAGAGAAGCGTAAGCTCCTGATCATTGGTTGTAGTCAGCCACAGCTTCTCGTCAGCCTGGCTTAGAAGTCGGGAAGCTTCATCCACAGTTAGTATATCAAGCTCTTGCTCTAAACATCCAGATAGGATAATGAGAGCCGCGATCAACCTAGCGTACTTTCCCATTTCGATCAATGACTATGTAGCCGACCTTATCACTACTCAATGTGGCCAGTTGGTCTTCCTGCACCATAAACAACACCGTCTCTCCAAGCATTTCATTGAACCTTGTTAATACCGGCTCATTGATGAGTTGCGTATTAAGTTGCCAGTTGATTTTTCCGGTAGGGTCAAAATTGACAATAGTGAAATTGTCAGCGGCATCTATCGCAGGATCAAAAACATAGAATGTATAAATCCCTTCAGCAGAGGGTATGAAGTTAGCCTTCAAGTCTGGTCGTCCCACGGTGTAAGCTTCACTGTGAAGAGTAAATGGCTGTACCCACTCTCCCAATCTCGAGTCTTTGAGCATAGCGACATATCCACTACTCTTGTCAGATGCTCTTGTGACGCCTACAGAGTAGATATTAAGCTCTTCATCCACCTCTTGTGCAATTGGGATATACTTATCCATCAAACTATCCAAAGGTTGTGCTCGAAAATCCAGCGTGAGATCAAGACTGTCACCAAGTAGCAAACCCCACCGTGCGCGCTCGGTCCAGTAGTCTTTGGCTAATGTCATGGCCGTTATACGTTCACGATTTACAGCGAGAGAGTTACTTAGATAGGTCAAAATACCTTCTTCTCCTCCAAAGGTCTGAAGCAGTTCAGCATACTTGCGCTCGGCCCCCATATTATTGGCTTCTACAAGCCCTTCCAATAACTGACCTTGCTCCTCAGCCACCTGTAGCAATGTATCTGCACGCTTTAGCTGTGGTGTGATGGCCAGTGAGTCCACTAAAATCGGATCATACACCGGATTGGATAAATAATTGTACTTCACTTCCTGTCCCCTGAAAGCTAGCAACTGAAGTCCAAAAGATTTGGGATCGTACTTTTTTATGCCTTGCAATCGGCCTAGATTCAACGCGGACTCTATATCATCCACAGTGACACTACCACCTGAAGCAGTCGTAGTAAGCAGCACTGCTATCTCGTCATCTTTTTGCTTGATTTTACCTTTGATAGGAAGTATTTCTGTTCCCACTTCGCGTTTGGACTTCAGTGCCCAAGCCTTATAATCCCAAAAGTCAAACTCGCCGGCAAACACGTCACTCGTACTCTTACCATCAGTTTCAAGATCTATGATCGGTTTCTTCTTAAGCTCGGGATTGAACCCTGTATTGTCAATCACAATCACGGCATCCGTGATAGCCTTGGCCGCTTCTTCTATGATCTCATCATTATCCATGAGTGGGTCAAAAGCCTTAAGGTTCTCTGATGTAGCCTCCATCACGAAATCATTGTAATCATTATACTCTACCATTAGATCTGTGAAGAGTTTTTGAGACGCTGAGTAGGTGCGATCGATCAACGCTACATTATCATTGATGGCGTGAGCATTGGTCATGCGCTTTCTTAGGGCAGCTGTTTTATCGTCTATCGCCAATTGTATATCGGACAGCTTGATGCCAAACTCCCCAGTCCTCAAATCCCTCCGATAGAATTCACGATAGTAGTCGTCGTTCTTCTTGAGCTCTTTGTCATCGATCAATGTCTTGCACTTCTGAAAAAATAATATCGCCGAATCGGCATTTTGGTAAAGTATCGTTGAGTCTTCTATCACCCGCGCACTTAGTGCCTTTTGCTCAAGTATATAAGCCATCTGCAGATTGGCGTTTGGTTCGTCTGCGTTTTTGACATTAGAGAAAAACTGTCTTAACAGAGGCTCACCTTGATCGTAGTTCTTTGCTTCTAAAGTAGGAAAGATGTCTTTATACTTGATCTTCTGAGCAAAGACCTCAGCATAAAGTATCGACATCACTAAAAGCAGAAAAGAGAATTTGGTCATTTAGTTAGCGATTTGGGTAAAAGTAAGGAAATATCAACGATTGCCGAACTTTCCCTTTAGCATCGAAAGCTTGGATTGTAAGTCTCCCGACGGTTCGTTTCTCTCCTTAGGTTTTCTTTGTGTCTTGGTTTTTCCAAACGGGTCTGCTTTCATTGATAACGCAATCCTCTTCCTACTAAGATCAACCTCGGTTACAGTTACTTTCACGTGCTGCTGCAGCTTGACCACTTGAGCAGGATCACTTACATATTTATCGGCGAGCTGACTCACATGGACCAAACCATCCTGGTGAACACCAATATCCACAAACGCTCCAAACTTCGTGATGTTGGTCACTATTCCGGGCAACTGCATTCCTATCTTCAGGTCTGACATCTCCTGCACACCATCCTGAAACTGAAAAGCCTCAAACTGATCTCTGGGGTCCCTGCCCGGCTTGTCAAGTTCCTCCATGATATCCCTAAGTGTGGGCATACCCACTGTGTCCGTTACATATTTCTTGAGGTTGATTCTATCTCGGAGTTCCTTATCCTTCATGAGCTGTTCGACGGTACAATCCAAATCTCCGGCCATAGCCTTTACGATAGTGTAGCTCTCGGGGTGCACAGCACTGGCATCCAGTCGGTTAGATCCGTCTCTCACCCTCAAAAAGCCTGCAGCCTGCTCAAAAGCTTTATCACCTAATCTTTGAACGTTCTTCAATGAAGCACGGTCCTTAAATGGTCCGTTTTCGTTTCGATATTTTACTATGTTCTCTGCCAGTACAGGCCCCAGACCAGACACATAGGTCAGCAACTCTTTGCTCGCAGTGTTCAACTCAACTCCTACAGCATTGACACAGCCCATGACAGTGTCATCCAGCGCATTTTTGAGTGCTGTTTGATCTACATCATGCTGATATTGGCCCACACCAATGGACTTAGGATCTAGTTTTACAAGTTCTGCCAAAGGGTCCATCATCCTCCTTCCAATTGATACAGCGCCTCGGACAGTTACATCATGATCCGGAAATTCAGCCCTCGCCACTTCTGAAGCCGAGTATATAGACGCACCACTTTCGCTCACTACCGCTATGACCATGGATGCGGGAAGCCCCAAACCTCTGATAAACTGCTCTGTCTCACGACTTGCAGTACCGTTACCAATAGCAATTGCTTCAATACCGTTTTGTTTAACCAATGCTTTTATCACCTGGCCGGCCTGTGCAATCTGTTTTTGTGGTTCGTTGGGATAAATGGCCGTGTGATCTAGAAGCTTACCCTGCCTATTGAGACAAACGATCTTGCAACCAGTACGAAAACCAGGATCAACCCCCATTACATTTTTTTGCCCAAGTGGAGCAGCTAACAAAAGCTGCTTAAGGTTTTCTGCAAATACTGTGATCGCTTCAGTATCTGCAGACCTCTTTGAGCCAAGCCGGGCTTCAGTCTCCATAGAAGGCTTAAGAAGCCTCTTATAGGCATCCTTCAGCGCTATTTTCACCTGTTCGCCTGCAGCATTTGCTTGGTCTATGACTTGTCTTTCTATCATATGAATAGCCATAGACTCCTCAGGTAGTATGTCTACTGACAAAATCATCTCACGCTCCCCACGTCTGATCGCAAGTAGTCTATGCGATGGGATGTTGGTGAGCTTCTCCGACCAATCAAAATAATCCTTATACTTTGCACCCTCTTCTTCTTTGCCTTTGATCACTTTGGAGACCACCATCGCCTCCTTTTCAAACAGACCTCTAATCTTCTTTCTTACTTCCTGATCTTCATTGATCATCTCGGCAATGATGTCTCTTGCACCTTGCAGTGCAGACTCAATGTCTGGTACGTCCTTATCTTTTGAGATATAAGCAGAGGCCAAAGACTCCACGTCATCAGTATTTTGCTCAAAAATGACATCCGCTAAAGGTTCTAAACCCTTTTCTCTAGCTACGGTAGCCCTTGTTTTTCGCTTTGGCTTGTAAGGCAGATAAAGGTCTTCTAAAGCAGACATAGTTTCGGCAGCATTGATTTTCTCTTCAAGCTCTGCAGTAAGCTTTTCTTGCTCCTTAATAGACTTCAATATGGCTTGTCTACGGCTATCCAGGTCACGCAATTGCTGGATTCTGTCACGGACTCCTATCAAGGCTACCTCATCAAGGCTACCTGTTCGCTCTTTGCGATAGCGGGCAATAAAAGGGACCGTTGCACCCTCATCGAGTAGTTGCACTACTGCTACAACCTGCTGTTGTTTAATATTGAGTTCGTTAGCGACTTTGTTGTGATGTGCTTGGGACATTTGTTGTTGATAAGGCTTTCAAAATGGTGGTCAAAAATAGAAGTAAATCTGAATTTTACGTGCCCAAAATATGTATTACAAAAGCGATGATTTCGACTCGTATTGACTCGTTCTAGATCATGATCAAGAATATACCAAAAGAACTTAGAGAATGGATAGTGCTGGGTATAGTGGGCGGAGGTCTCTATTTTACCGGCTATCATACTGAAGTGATCGGCCAGATACAGCGTGTGTTGATCATGACCGGGGCATTACAGCCGGACCTAGAGCAAGAAGTGCTACAGTCCAAAGCAGAGTTTTCTCTTAGCTTCAAAGACGTCAATGGTGTTGAGCTACAGCTGTCAGACTACAGGGGCAAAACCATCTTTCTCAACTTTTGGGCTACCTGGTGCCCGCCATGCATAGCTGAAATGCCAGACATCAACAACCTCTACCTCGAAATGAATGAACAGATCGTCTTTTTGCTCATATCGGTCGATGATCAGTCAGAACGGGTTTGGCAATTCAGTGATAGAAAAGGGTTTGACTATCCTTTGTTCCACATAGAGGGTCGTCGACCAGATGTATTCAAGTCGACAGCTATACCTACTACTTTTGTTATCGATCCTAGCGGTAATGTGGTCATGCAGCGCGAAGGCATGGCCAAGTACAATACGGATAAGTTCAAAGACTTTCTCAAGCGTCTTTGAGCGAAAGTAGCTGACCAATCTGAGTTGCTGTGCGGCCCAGGTTCTTAGCGGTAAGATGCATAGCATCATCCAAAGGCATTGGCCCATTTCCTATAGGAATAATACTGTTGAATGCCGGGTAATCAGAAATATCCAATTCCGGAGCAATTTGACCTGATAAGGCAATAGTTGGTACACCAGAAGCAAGTGCCCTGTTGGCTAGAGCATAAGGGCCCTTCCCATGGCGTGTTTGCTCATCGATACGTCCTTCAGCTGTAATCACCAAATCAGCTGTTTGCAGATGACGATCAAGCTGCATCTTATCAAACAGATACTCACTACCATCTACAATTTCAGCATTCAGGTAGGCAGATAAAAAAGCTCCACAACCACCAGCGGCACCACCATGTTTGAGTTCGGTCACATCTATACCAATCTCTTGTTTTGTGATCTCTGCAAAATGACTCAGGCCAGATTCCAACTCCTTCACCATTGATTGGGTCGCACCTTTCTGTGGTCCAAAGACCGCAGCGGCTCCTTTGTCACCTAATAAATAATTATCTACATCGCAGAGCAATGTGAACCGAACATCTCTTACCTCATCATTGAGCAGAGATGTATCAACGCTCTTTATTTGCCGTAGCACTTGCCCGCCTAGTGCAGGAGCATCCAGGTCATTTATCTTAAGACCAAGTGCGCTCAATATACCAATCCCGGCATCAACTGTAGCACTACCACCAAGCGTGATGATAATATGGTTTACATTATGACCAAGCGCTTCCTTAATGAGAAGACCAGTACCGTAGGAAGATGCTAACATCGGATTGAGTTCAGCCGCAGACAGATGACGAATGCCACTGGCGCTTGCCAGTTCGATCACTGCGGTACGCCCAATATCAATGAGGCCAAAGTCAGCCTCAACAGGGCGCCCAACAGGATCAGAAACCCCACACGACACAAACTCACCATCAAAGTACTTGACCAGCACCTGCATCGTGCCATCACCACCATCAGCAATTGGAAAAAGCGTTATCTCTGCATTGAGCTTACTTTTTTCAAGGCCTTCCTTGATCACTTGAGCAGCGTCAAATGAATCTAACGCGCCTTTAAAAGCGTTTGGAGCTGATAATATCTTCACTTGAGCTTAGTTATCAGAAGATCCAGGATCTATGTACTCAATAAATTCCCCACTGTTTTGGCTTACCTCAGACCATTCCAAGTCTCGAAACTGAATGATCACAATACTTGCCGGGACCATATTATCAAGTGGTGCAGTAGTCAGGTAGTCCGCCAAATAGGTAAGTCCCGGATTGTGTGCTATTAAAGCAACACAAGCTGGATTATCACTAATACCGTTAACAGCCGAGAACAAGGTGCGCACTGAAGCTTCATACAGGTCGTCGTGATATTTGATCTGACCGTCGCTGAATTTCAACTGACCGGCTATGATCTCAGCAGTCTCTCTAGCGCGGGCCGCTTCGCTACATAACATCATCTCTGGCAGGTACTTATGAGCTAAAAGATGCTTGCCAGCGTGGGCAGCATTACGCTGACCGAGTCTGGTTAGACGTCTGTCAAAATCCTTACCGCCACGGTCGGTCTCTTCTGCATTGGCATGCCTTATCAGCAATAAAGTTTTAACCATTTGCATAGATCATCAGTTAAAAAACAGTTTGTTGTGAAACGAAAATTAGTAACGTTCACTACGTTTGCCCTCCAATATAGAAGTTATTGTTCAGAGCACAGGTATTATAAATCACGGATACATGTCTAAAAATCTCGTAATCGTAGAGTCGCCTGCAAAGGCCAAAACAATTGAAGGTTATCTCGGAAAGGACTTTACCGTCACCTCCAGTTATGGTCACGTGCGCGATCTTCCAAAAGGCGACAAAGCCATAGATATAGATAATGGCTTCAAGCCGACCTATGAAGTCACACCAGACAAAAAGGATGTGATCAAAACGCTGAAAAAACTATCCAAAGAAGCTAAGATCATATATCTAGCGAGTGACGATGACCGTGAGGGTGAAGCCATCTCATGGCATTTGAAGGAAGCACTGGCGCTCAAGGAAGATAGTACGAAGAGGATCGTGTTTCGTGAGATCACAAAAAATGCTATTCAAAAAGCAATCGATAATCCTCGTGGCATAGATATCGATCTGGTCAATGCCCAGCAGGCGAGACGCGTGCTTGACAGGTTGGTAGGCTTTGAGCTTTCTCCTGTGCTTTGGAAAAAAATTAAGGCCGGACTTTCTGCGGGACGTGTGCAGTCGGTAGCCGTGAGATTAGTTGTAGAGCGAGAGCGCGAGATAGATCAGTTTAAATCTAAATCGAGTTTCAAAGTATCTGCTGAGTTTGACTTAGGTGGGGGCAAAATCTTACATGCCGAACTTCCAGGCAAATTTGCTACCGAGGAAGAAGCCAATGATTTTCTTAACAAGTGCATTGGCTCCTCATTTTCAATAGCTGATCTTGTCAAAAAACCAGCCAAGAAAACGCCTGCACCACCTTTTACGACTTCTACACTTCAACAAGAAGCTTCCCGTAAGTTGAGTTTTCCGGTAGGGCTAACCATGTCCATCGCACAAAAGCTGTATGAGGCTGGAAAAATCACTTATATGCGTACCGACTCATTAAACTTATCAGAAGAGGCCATCACAGCTTCTTCGGATGAGATACAAAAGGCTTACGGTGCAGAATACGTTCAAAATCGACGATTTAAGACTAAGTCTGCTACTGCCCAGGAAGCTCACGAAGCAATCCGGCCTACGAGCTTTGGTGCTCATAAAGTAGATGGTACAAGCAATGAGCAAAGGCTTTACGACCTGATCTGGAAAAGGGCCATTGCTTCACAAATGGCTGATGCCCAAATCGAGCGTACGACTGCCGTGATAGATGTGTCAGGAGTAGATCAGAAGTTCAACGCAACTGGTGAGGTGGTGAAGTTTGACGGCTTTTTGAAGGTCTACATTGAATCCACTGATGATGAAGATGAAGATGGGGAAAGCAAAGGCATGCTACCTCCATTGTCGGTAGGACAATCACTTGAGCTCAAACTGATGAAGGCCAAAGAAGGCTTCACCAGACATCCTGCACGCTACACAGAGGCGAGCCTTGTGAAGAAGCTCGAAGAGATGGGGATAGGGAGACCGTCTACCTATGCACCAACGATATCAACTATTCAAAAAAGGGAATATGTTGCCAAAGAATCAAGAGAAGGTCATGAGCGTAAATACAGGGAACTCTTCCTGGAAAATGACAAGGTGGTGAGAAAAGAAAGTACCGAAATCACAGGTACAGAGAAGAATAAGCTCTTCCCTACTAATATTGCTATGGTAGTCAACGACTTCCTGGTTGAACATTTCCCAAATGTGATTGATTATCAGTTCACTGCCAGTGTGGAGAAAGAGTTTGATGACATTGCCCTTGGCAACCAGCAATGGGATAAAATGATAGAGTCGTTCTATGGTGGTTTTCATAGTAAAGTTACTGATACCGAGCAGCTTAAGCGCTCAGATGTCAGTAGCTCACAAAAAGACTTGGGTATTGATCCGGCAACTGGTAAAAAGGTGATCGCTAGACTCGGAAGGTTTGGTCCATTGGTACAGATCGGTGAGACACCTGAAGAAGGTGATGAGAACGCTGAGAAACCCAAGTTTGCCAGCATGCGCAAAGGGCAGTTTATTGAAAACATTACATTAGAGGAAGCCCTCGAATTATTCAAGTTACCGAGAGAGGTAGGTACATTTGAAGACAAGGTAATGGTGGCCGCAGTTGGACGCTTTGGACCCTATATAAGGCACGACGGTAAGTTTGTTTCCTTGCCTAAGGAAATTGATCCTTTAGATGTAACGGAAGAACAAGCCATAGAACTCGTGATTGCAAAACGTAAGGCTGATGCCGAGCGCTTCATCAAGTCCTTTGAAGAGGATGAGACTGTACAAGTACTCAAGGGGAGATACGGACCCTACATCAAGTTTGGTAAGCGAAATCTGAAAATACCAAAAGACGTGGAGCCAACTGATCTCACTTATGCAGACTGTGTCAAGATAGCAGAGGAAACTCCAGAGAAGAAGGGCCGTGGCAGAGCCAAGGCAAAGAAGTGATCCTTTAGGTAAAAAAGACAAAAAAGGTTCTCAATCGTGATTGAGAACCTTTTTTGTCTTAAATAAACCTCACTTCGCAGGTTTCACCGGATACTTCTTCATTAGTTTTTTGATCGTCTTAGGAATGGTTTTTTCTCTTCTTTGAGGGTTGTCACTTACAGCTGCGCTTACAACTCCTTGCCATACCATCGAACCGGTACCCTCATCGTAAATGTCCATCACAAGGGTACCCTGGACATAATCCCTTTCCTGATAAGTAGTGGTTGAGAATCCTACACCCCAGCCCCATGGACCTCTTCGGTATCGATTGTATCCACCAAAATAGTCGGTGTAAGCTGTAGTACTTGTTTTATTTTCTGTAACCAAAAAGAGTGAGATAGCTATGTCAGCATTGTTCTCACTATACGAAAGCCCTCTTGCCGTCAACTCATTTTTAAAAGCGTCTCTTAAGCGGCGTTGGTCCAGTTCATTGATCATCTTATCACTATCATCCTGCCAACCCAGGAACTTGTACGTTTTGAACTTGGTAAAATCTGCTTCCTTATCCATATCAGCGGTGACCTTCTGCGCCCAACCTCCCAGGTTTACACATAGTGCTAGTAATAGTAGTGCATACTTCATAATCTTCAATAGTTTGATTGGTTCGAATTAAGGCCCTAAAGTAAGTAATGATCTTATCTTTTGTTAGATCAAAAACGCACTTCGGTTTATCAGTCGTATAGAATTAGCATAACCTCCATCTGGCTATAATCGCTGGATAGCTACTGAGCATAAAAGTGTGGACAACTTTAGGGGATTACAGTCGATTTTAGTCCTGGTATTAAGCAAATTAGAGCAGGTAAAAATCAGACCAAATGAGTCGGAAGAAGGTGTGTATATTCTGCGGAGCTAAAATAGGATCATCAAAGGAGATCCTTATTGAGGTCGATCGCTTGCTTAATGCATTGGTACAGGCTGACTTTGATCTTGTCTATGGAGGGGGAAGAGATGGGATCATGGGCCGAATCGCAGAACACTTTTTGAAAAATGACAAGAACGTCATCGGCATTAGACCTGAAAAACTCATCATAGACGAACCACCCAACGAAGATCTTACTCAGCTGATTGCTGTAAACGACATGTACGAACGCAAAGCCATGATGATCGAAATGTCAGATCTCTTTATTGCGCTTCCTGGCGGTATAGGTACTTTGGACGAAATCCTGGAAGTATACACACATGTGAAGCTCGGCTACATCGAAAAACTTTGTGCTGTACTCAACATCAACGGTTTTTTTGATGGACTTGACACATTGCTGTCACGAATGGTCAAAGATGGTTTTCTGCTTCCACACGAGAAAGAGATACTTGTTGTCACAAATTCAGCAGATGAACTTATGAGTAAGGTTAACTAGTCAAAGATGGAGAAGAGAGTAATTGATAAGCTCGCTTTTATCCTGATAAGGGATAAGCAGATCCTTACAAGCAGATCGACCAATAAATCTGTCTACTACATACCCGGAGGTAAAAGAGAAACAGGCGAATCAGACATAGAAGCGTTAGCACGTGAGGTCAAGGAAGAGTTATCAGTATCTATTGACAAAACAAGTTGCTCTTACCTTGGGACCTTCGAAGCGCAAGCAGACGGTCACCCCGACGGAGTAAAGGTCAAAATGACTTGCTATGAAGCTGATTTTAAAGGAGAATTAGCCCCAAACAGTGAAATAGAGGAATTGCGATGGCTTGGACATTCGGATACGGATAAGATCGCAGCAGTCGACAAGATCATCTTCGCACACCTGCACGAGCAAGGTCGACTTTAAATCTATAGTTAGCCAATTTAATTAAATATCAAACCTGAACTAGGAACACCCGTATATTAAATCTACATTTATAGAAAATATAATTCTATGAAAGGTTCCAAGTTAGGTGAGTTCGAAGAAGTCATTCTTTTGACGGTAGGCATACTGCAAGGTGAAGCGTACGGTCTGGGGGTGCAGCGACATATCAATGAAAACAGTTCGCGAGACGTGAACTTAAGCGCAGTACATGCCAGCCTCAATCGATTAGATGAGAAAGGATACGTGAGATCAATGCTAGGTGCACCATCCCAAAGTCGAGGCGGTAAGCGCAAGCGACTTTATGAACTCACACCATTTGGGGTCAAAGCGCTTGCAGATATGAAAAAACTACGTGATGAGCTTTGGAGCCAGTTGTCACCTGAGGTACTCAAGCTTCATACAGAGTAGTGATATCAACTGAACCTATATCACCTCCTACCTGGGCCAACCGTCTGCTTCGATGGTACTGTAATGATGGTCTTCTTGAAGAAATAGAAGGTGATCTCTACGAAGCATTACAGGAAGACAATCATCGCCATGGGAAGCGAATTGCTCAGCACAAATACACCTGGCGCGTCATCCAGTTCATCAAGCCTTTTACACTTAAGCGAGATATAATACTCAATCACTCAAACAATTTTCCAATGGTCAAAAACAACATCATTATCGCGTACAGAAGCCTTGTCAAAAAGATGGGCTACACACTAGTCAACATTTTTGGGCTCTCTGTCGGACTCGCCGTTTGCATGATGATCCTTATCTATGTGGATCATGAGACCTCCTATGATGATTTCCAGTACGAAGATGTCTATCGTATTGCCCTTAACAGGAAATATCCAGATAGGGAAGTCAACTATACAGTAATGCCACACTCTATCCCTCCACAACTCGTGGAAGATTTTCCATTTATTGTTGGGCAAGGTCGTCTGATTCCGCCATTCGGCAATACAACCGTCAGGTATGAAGATCAGTACTATGATGAGGAGCATTTTGCCCTTGGTGACTCAACACTATTTGATGTGGTCAAATTTGACTTTGTCTCCGGCGACCCTGAAAGCGCCTTAAAAGACATCAATACTGTCGTCATCTCAGAGTCGATTGCCAAAAAATACTTTAAGGGTGCAGACCCTATCGGAAAGAACCTCGAAACTAACGCTGGCAACTGGGCCGTGACAGGCGTCTACAAAGACTATCCAAACAACTCTCACTTTAGGGCTGACCTCATAGGTTCGATGTACACCTTTCCGTTCGTTCAAGGTCCGCAATGGGCAGCCTTCACAACTATGGCATATCTAAAATTGAGTCCAGGCACTCCGCCTGAGCAGGTGGAAGAAGTATTCCCGGATTTTGTTAAAAAATATGCAGCAGGACAGATCCAGTCCATGACAGGTCAGACTTATGATGAGTACATCGCAGCAGGTAATGGCTACAACTATACACTTCAGCCTATTCGAGATATTCATCTACACTCCAACCTAGAAGGTGAGCTAAAATCTAACGGCAACATCAGTTACATCTACATATTCATTTCAATTGCCGTATTCATCCTATTGATAGCATGTATCAACTTCATGAATCTGTCAACGGCTCGTTCTACTGAGCGCGCTAAAGAAGTAGGGATCAGAAAAGTGCTCGGCAGCATGAAGGGGCAGTTGGTCACCCAGTTTCTCACTGAATCCATCATGCTGAGTGTGGCCAGCTTTATCATTGCACTGGGACTTGTCGCCTTGGCCATACCTTATTTTGCCGAACTGGCTGATCGCCAACTCACACTGGACCTATTAACTCAGCCTGTGGCTATTATAGGTATGTTAGTAGCTGTTATAATCATTGGATTATTGGCAGGGCTTTATCCGGCGTTTGTGCTCTCAGCCTATCGACCTGTGCAAGTACTCAAAGGTAAAATGCAAACTTCCAAACTTGGTGTGATCCTTCGCAATGGCCTGGTGGTCTTTCAGTTCGCTATTTCCATAGGATTGATCGCCAGCACCGTCATTATCTTCAATCAAATGAACTTCATGATCAACAAAGAGCTCGGCTACAACAAGGATCACGTTATGGTCATTGAAGGTGCCAACAACCTCAACGATAAGACAGAGGTATTTCAAGATGCAATTGAGCGGGAGAGTACAGTGATCAAATCAGGTTATTGCTCAAACATCCCGGGTTTGATATTTACTGGCTTTAACGTAAAAGTGCAAGGTGCTGAAGACGAGGTATTCGTTGGACGCCAGATGACTATCGATGAAAACTATATCCCCACTTTAGACATCAAAGTGCTCGAAGGTCGTCAGTTTGATCCCAACTTCAATGATACCTTATCCATTATGATGAACCGCGCAGCACAGCAGGTTCTTGGTATTGAAGATCCTATCGGAAAAAAACTGATCAATGGTCAACAGAATGGTGATCAATCACTGGTCTTCAACGTTATTGGAGTTTTTGACGATTTCCATTTTCAATCGCTACATCGGAGTATTGAGCCGTTGTTCCTAACTCATGTCGACGGTCCTTTCAACTTCCAGAACTTCATGATGGTGAAGATCAGTCCTGAAAACATTCAGGGTACATTAGCCAATTTGGAAGCCGAGTGGCGGCAGTTTGCACCGAACAGTCCATTTAAGGCTACTTTTCTGGACCAGAATCTACAAGAGTTCTACAATACAGAGCGAACTTCCGGACAGCTTTTCACAGCTTTCACCTCATTGGCTATCGTGATTGCATGTATCGGGCTATTCGGATTAGCGGCTTATACCACTGGACAAAAGACAAAAGAAATAGGAGTACGCAAAGTGATGGGTGCTTCTGTACCAAGCATCATCTTCTTGCTGTCTCGTGAGTTTACCAAGCTGATACTCATTGCATTGGTAGTTGCAGTACCTATCACCTGGTATGGTATGAACAACTGGCTGGACGATTTTGCCTATCGCATCAACATCAGTCCGGTGACCTTCATCATCAGCGGCTTTGGAGCAATCTTGATCGGCTGGATCACAGTGAGTTACCAGTCCTTTAAAGCCGCAGTGGTCAATCCTGTGAAGTCGTTAAGGGCGGAGTAGATCAATCCATAAGACCTCCAAGGTGTTGAAAACCTTGGAGGTTTCATTTGAAAGGTAGGCAGGCATATGCTGTCCGTTGTATTGCTCTTTGTTATTTTCTAACCATAGAGCTGATCATGCTTACTAACAACCAGTTCACTATACCTTTGCATCATACCTTGAGACAAAAATGAATGTTGTATAAAGTCTAACCAACTCTTTGGCAGTTTGGCGTATTTATTCAGAATATTTTCAGCGACCTTGTCATGAAGGCCAGAGGTGGTCATTGCTTTAAAAAAATCTGACTTTCTCAACCTCTTTTTCTTTCCCGATAAAGTCAAGGCAAGCTCTTCATCATCACCTTCCACAACCAATGCCGATGACACCAAATCGTAGGCATGTGCTAATTCATATTGACCTTTTGCATTTTTTATCAGTGAAAAGTTCTTCAAATGCATGTGTGCATTGCCAGTAAGGAAACTAAACAATGTCATTTCATAGAACCTTACAAGGTCAAGACCTGGATTTGTACTACTGCGCTTGATGATTTTAGTTATCTGTTCGTACGATGATTTGTACTTATCCTCTGTCAGCCTTTCCAGCAACTGGCACATGTCTTCCATATGAAGCTTTATACCATTTTTTCTATCCATGCGCTTTGTGATGTACGCCAGCTCTCCTGAGCCTAATCGCACCAAAGAATGAGCTGCTGTTCTGATCTTTGACTGCTGAGCTAGATGCATGGTCAAATCCTCTATTTGCGGTAATTCCTCCCACTTTGGTGATTGGGGTTTCAAAATAAACTGTCCCCATACGCCAACGATTGTCAGTTTCTCTGGACCACTATCTTGCTTTTCGATTTGCAAGGAAAGCTTAGGCTGTACACCTGTGACAGTAGTTTTACCTTTGATCATTTGATCCGCAAAACTCAAAAGGTCCTTTTGTGTGTAAGGAATTACAGGAGGGTCTGGCGTGCCAAAGATCTTCTTGCTGCATCGTGTATGAAAGTCCTGCGTAGATTCCTGGTAGCAGTATAGGCAAGTCATATCAATGGTTCAATTGATACTGCACCGATACAATCCTTGCACGCTACAAGCAATACACCCATCCTATCCTTTTCATTGACCTTCCAGTTTTTTTCTACAATGTCCAGAATCCATCCTTCGGGAATAAGGCCATCGAAAAAAGGAAATAGATAGGATGAATGGTAAGCCTCTTTTCTTAATGGTAATGTAAGGCTGACCGCATCTTGATTTTCTCTCAAATAATCTTCCTGATACTTGAAATGGTATCCCTCCTCATCTTCGGTTAATGTGCCCGCCCAGTTGTCCTGATAAAGTACTTTAGCTTTTCTCATCACGGTTGATTTCAACTGGTCCCAGCTCAAAACCGAATAGGCCCAATACCTGATTAACTTTATCTATTCTTAAGGTAGGCTTGCCCTGTTCGAGTTCACGTACAAACCTTAGGCCTACTCCTGCAGCATAGGAGAGGTCTTCTTGGGTCATACCAACTTGCTTGCGTCTTTGCTTTACAAATAAGGACAGTGATGTTTTCATTTTTATTCCCTATAGGGTATGAAAATCAATTACTTTACAATTATATACCTTTTAGGGTATAAAAAATATATAACCGTTGAAAACATTCCCTATAGGGTATAGAATAATACATGAATTCATCGATACAATAGGACTTCACCAATGATGTTCTCAGTTAACGTCTCGCCTAAAAGACACGAGCTGGCACTCGGCCCAAACACCATCAAATTCATAGTGAATGCCTTTACCTAATCGCAAGATGAATTAACTTCAGATAACAATCCTTCAAAACTGCGGTAGTCAATCCTGTGAAATCGTTAAGGGCTGAGTAGGTCGCTAGACCTCCAAGGTGTTAAAAACTTTGGACGTCTAGCGTTCACCATCAATGCTATCATCCATTCCGTCCAATCCTGAACATCTAAGCGCTCGGTTCTGGACAACTAGAGCTAACTCAAAAGACCTAACTTTCTGATAACTAGACATTTTCTCATCTGGCAATATATTTGTTCTACAGAATATGAATATATAAGAAAGATGAGAAAAACTTATATCGGAGAGTTGGAAGAAGTCATCCTTCTGATGGTCGCCATGCTCCAGGAAGAAGCCTACGGTGTAGCCGTTACAAAGGGGATCGCCAGTCAACTTGACAGAAAGATCAGTGTCAGCGCAGTACACGCAACACTCCATCGCCTTGAAGAGAAAGGATACGCTGCTTCAGAGATGCGAGGAGCCACAGCAGAGCGTGGTGGTCGCCGAAAACGATTCTTCAAGGTGACTACAGCAGGGAGCCGTATTCTTAGAGAAATTCAGGACACAAGAAGTCAGCTCTGGAATCAACTACCTCCAAACGCACTACCCATATGACAGCTACACCACAGCCACCGCAATGGATCAATAAGCTTCTAAAGTCAGTTTGTAAAGAATGCCTGTTGGAAGAAATAGAGGGCGACCTTATGGAGTTCTACAGTGACTGGCTGGACAAGTATGGCTCTGCTAAAGCTGATCTGCTCTACTGCTATCATGCCATCAAATTTCTCAGGCCTTACGCACTAAAGTCAATTTTCAAGGTTTCAATTTTCAGGACTATGATGATCAAAACACACCTCAAGATCGCCTACAGGCAACTCGTCAAAAACAAATCCTTTTCATTCCTCAATATTGGAGGGCTTGCCCTGGCAATGCTCGTAGTGACCATGATCTCCATATGGATTTGGGACGAACTTTCATTTAACCACTATCATGAAGATGTAGTGCACGTCGCACGTGTGATGCAAAATCAGACCTTTGAGGGAGGGGATATCCAGACGTGGAGGGCACAGGCCATCCAACTTGCCCCCGCTTTGAGAGAGACATACGGTTCAAACTTTGATCATGTCGCCACTGCAAGTTTTCAACAGGAAAGCACTCTCTTCTACAAAGAAGAGGCTCTAAAGAAAACAGGCATTTTTATAGAGCCATCCGGTCCTGAATTACTCTCTTTGGAAATGGTCAAAGGCCAAAGGAGTGGTCTCAGTTCGTTGGAATCAGTCTTCATTTCTGAGTCTACATCCAAAGTCCTTTTTGGTTATGAAGACCCCATCAACGAAATATTCCGAATTGACGGTAGGCCACCAGTAAAAGTGACCGGGGTATTCAAGGACTTCCCTTCTAATTCCGCCTATGGTGACCTAGACTTCATTGCGACATTCGAGCTTTTTAAACAAGACTTACCAGAATGGCTCAACTGGGGCAATAGCTGGTTTCAAACGCTCGTTCAGCTAGCTCCTAACAAGACCATAGAGGAGGTCTCCCTGGCCATAAGGGATGTAAAGCTTCTGAACGTAAGTGACGAAACCGGAAGCAGATTTGAACCACAATTGTTTTTGCATCCAATGGCAAAATGGCATCTCTATAATCAATTCGAAAATGGCATAAATACAGGCGGTCGGGTTCAATATGTCATAATGTTTGGGACCATAGGGATCTTTGTTTTGATACTGGCTTGTATCAACTTCATGAACCTGAGCACAGCACGATCTGAAAAACGCGCGAAGGAAATCGGCATACGAAAGGCCATAGGCTCTGAAAGAGCGCAGCTTATCTCTCAATTCTATACTGAGACGCTACTTATTTCTTCTTCAGCATTGGTGATCTCATTGGTAGCAAGCTATCTATTGTTTCCTTTCTTCAACCAACTGACTGGAAAGGAGCTTAGCCTGCCATGGAATAATTCTGTCTTCTGGTTACTTACTTTGGGTTTCACATTGTTCACCACTTTGATTGCCGGTAGCTATCCGGCGCTTTACCTGTCTTCATTTAAGTCGATAGGTAGTTTGCACCGTTTCTCACAAGGTCAATCAACCATTAGTGCCAGAAGACTGCTGGTCATCATACAGTTTACAGTGTCTATTGCGCTGGTCATTGGCACTGTATTCGTCTTCTTACAGATCAATCATGTCAAGGACCGACCTTTGGGTTACGATATTGATAACCTTATGATTTTACCACTCAATGGTGAGGACCTGCAAGCCAGGTTTGAAGTATTCAGAAATGACCTACTACAAACAGGCGTGGTGGAAGAGGTAGCACGATCAAGTTCCTCCATCACCAGGACAGGTGTCACTAATAGTGGCTTATCGTGGACCGGCAAAGACCCCAACATGCAGGATGAATTTATCACAGTAGTCGTCACACACGAGTTTGGAAAAAGTATAGGATGGGAGTTGGTTGCCGGGCGAGACTTTTCAAAAGAGCACCAAACCGACCAGCAAGGATTTATCATCAATGAGGCTGCAGCAGAATACCTGGGATTTGACGATCCGGTAGGAAGAAAGGTAAAATGGGATGTCCATGGCGATTACACTATTCTCGGAGTAGTCAAGAACATGGTCACCCAATCCCCATATGATCCTGCCAAGCAGACCATATTCTTGATGAACTACAAAGGTGCCAGCAAAGCGAATATTGCTCACCTCAAACTATCCTCCCAAAGGCCCATTCAGGAGACTTTGACAGCTGTCGAGGAGGTATTTAAACGGCATGATCAAAGTAATCCTTTTGAGTATTACTTCGTGGACGATCTACACTCAAAAAAATTCAAAGCGGAGGAGCGCGTAGGCAAGCTTGCCGGATTTTTTGCCCTTCTTGCCACATTGATCAGCTGTCTTGGTCTCTACGGTATGGTGTCCTTCGTGACACAACAGCGAACAAAAGAGATAGGCATCCGAAAAGTACTGGGAGCCTCTGTAACGAGTGTTTGGGGACTGCTTTCAAAGGAATTTGTTGGATTGATGTTGGTCTCATGTCTAGTAGCCTCATGCTTGGCGTACTACTATATCGAAAGCTGGCTTGCACAGTTTCAGTATCACATCCATCAATCATTATGGGTATTTATTGCTGTCACACTAAGCGGGTTAATCATTGGCATGCTGACAGTCAGCTATCATACGATTACAGCCTCCATGGTCAATCCAGTAAAATCCTTGCGAGCTGAGTAGGATTTCTGTTACAGGTATAGGTTGAGACTGCATAAACAACTTTCATGCACACGACTTAATTCTATATTTCGAGAAATTCAAATTACTTAGTACAGTCCTGAGATAAGTAATCACCTTATTGCTGATTGGATTAAACAACATTCTCAGAGTTTCTACAAAAGGAAATCAGTTTTATTCCAAACATATTTAAAGCCCGTAGAAATGGAACACAACTATCTTGGGGTAATTATGAATTCCAATACATAGAGATGAAGGCATAGTTTGATGAGACTGCAACAACTACTTTCTTTAAGAGAGTTTGAAACCTCTATAAGCTGGCAGGTAATCTACGAGTGGGAAGATGAAATAGCCGATAGACTAGGTTTGGAGATACTAAACAGGCAAGTTCTTGATCAGAGCTACCTCGAATGGAAAAAAACATCAGCCAAAGAATACAAGATCCTTTCTGGGCTTAAGCTTATCAGAAAATCAAGGCTAAAGGATCAATCAATCCCCAGGACTTCAATTTGCTTTTTAATGCATCCTAGGATTTCTCAAGGTATTGCTCAGTACAAAAAAACAGTTCCGGTATTCATAGACTTTTGGAACCTTGAAAACATCGAATTGCTCAGGGAAGCCTACAAGGAATGTCCATACTTACTGATCACTAGCCTTGAAGCATTGGAATTCTTTAAAACGCACCACTTCAAAAACAAACTGATTCATTTCCCAATCTGCTTGGCAAGCCAATATCGTCTTGCACCCAATCAAGTATTTGATAAAAAATATGACATTGCTCTAATTGGAAGACAAAATCTCGTCCTCAGTTCTTATCTGGAACAATATACAATCCTTAATCCTGAGCTTGAGATAATAACTCGCATTGAACAAAATGGTCAATTCTATATCAAGAGCAATAAAACCGGGATTCTGGGCAACATACAATCTCGGGAATCCTATATGGACTTTTTCAGAGCAAGTAGAGTTGCATTCTATTGTACTCCAGGCATAGACGGTGGAGAAAACCGTACTCATGGCTTTAATCCCGTAACGCCTCGGTTGTTCGAGATACTCTCAGCAGGCTGTCATGTTATTTCCAGATATGCCACAAATAGTGACACACAATTCTTCGATTTAGAATCTATTTGTCCATCGATCGAAAATTACGAGCAATTTGAATTTCAACTAAATAAGGCACTCAATGCCGAACAGCCTATCAAGCGTAATTCGAAATACCTATCGAAGCATTATACATCAGAGAGAATACCCATACTAAAATCCCTTTAGTAGCCTAACTACGCTTTAATTTCAATAAGATTCACAGATCAATAGAACTACACTCCAATAGACTCAAAGCCGATCTCATAGGATTAGTCTATGATCCTCTTCAATAAAGTGTCCATCCCAACATACATCACCCAACACCCGCTAATAGCAATCAGGTATTGTATTACCGGACTACTCCAATCGACACTAAGGTGACTAAAGTTAAAAGCGATGAGGAAAATGCACATCACCAAGCCTACTCCAAAACTTCCTAAGAGGATCTTAGGTATCCATCGAGTATGATCCTTTCGCTCTTTGAGCAGATTGGTTTCAGCTTTTATTACAGCAAGTACGTCTGCAGCCACTGATCTATCTGACTCGTTATGATCCAACTCACCCAGCAGTTTTTCTATTTGCTCTGCCATATCTCAATATAATTCTTCTTTACCGATTGATCTTTTATTTAATGATTTGCGTAGTTGCTGTCGGGCCCTCATCAAACGGACTTTGACATTGCTTTCGCTTAATCCGGTAGTTTGGGCTACCTCATTGATATTCATCTCTTCCATATAATACAGACTGATCAATGCACGATCAACTTCTTCCAACTTACCCATTTCCTCCTCTACCCATTTCTTAAGTTCAGCACGATTAAGGCTGGCCCATGGATCGGTCTGATTATCATGCTCTGTCGAAAGCATGTACTCATCTATCTCTATCCCAACCTGTTTTTTAAGTCTTACCCTATCGATAGCTTTCCGGTAGGCAATCTGTAGCAACCATGGCCTGTATTTGCTGGGTTCTTCTAATCGATCCAGTTGTTTAAAGCTTTGAATAAACGCATCCTGGGTAACCTCTTCTGCGACTTCACGTATTGATACCACTCGAAAAATGAGGTTGAAGACCTGTGTCTCATACTTCCGTACAAGCAGGAGCAGCGCATGCTCTGCGCCGTACTTTCTGATCTTGTATATCAATTCTTCATCTGCAGGCATACATCATTGAAGACGGGTGGGAGCACTAAGTCGGTTACAGAAAAAATATTTGTAACCGAGCATTTCGGTATACCCGTCATTGAAGATGAAAACCAAAAAAACAGATCATGGAACTTATCGGCATAGGACTTATCGTATTCTCAGTAGTACTTCTAATCAGCCTCATCTATTACATGACGGCTAATACGCGTCACAAGGAGCGACTGATTTCGCTAGAAAAGGGAATGGACCCTGAGGTATACACTGAACGGTTCAAGCAAGAAGCCTTACGTGCAGGCTTTGCACTCATCGGAATTGGAACAGGGTTATTTATTGGAATCCTTCTCGAAAGCTCGGCTTTCTTTCCCTCGCACATAGAGATTCCTCTTTATTTCGCACCGGTCATGCTTTGTGTAGGCGTAGCACTCACCGCTTACTATAAAATCGTCAAATAACTCAAACGACAATCGAATTATGAAAACTCTAATAGCAACAACTATTCTCTTATTCTTCATCCTTCAAGTTTTTGCACAGCCATGGATGCAGTACGCTGATCCTGCTCAAGCCGGGTTCGATACTACTGCCCTCAATGCCGTTGAAGAACAGTTTGATGATATGCATAGCACCAGTTTCATGGTGGTTCATCGTGGGAGTGTAGTACTCGCTCTTGGTGATGTGACACGTCGCTACATGTGTCATAGTATGCGCAAAAGCATCATGAGTGCAATGATCGGCATGTATGCTGAATCAGGAGATATTAATCTTTATCAAACGCTGGCAGATTTAGGGATCAATGATAAGCAGGAGCTTTCTGTACGAGAGCAACAGGCGCGCGTTCACGATCTGATCACTGCACGCTCCGGTGTTTATCATCCTGCAGCTTACGAACCCAGGAGTATGGCAGAGAACCGTCCGGAGCGAGGTAGTGTATTGCCTGGTGAAAAGTTCTTCTACAACAACTGGGACTTCAACGCTCTGGTAACCATTTTCGAAATGTCAACAGGCAAAGGATTCTTTGAAGCCGTCCATGAAGATCTTGTTGAACCTTTGGGCATGGAAGACCTACGTAGGGAAGATATGCACTACAGGTATGACGAGGCTTCTTTACATCCTGCCTACCTATTCAAAATGTCCGCACGGGATCTGGCCCGCTTTGGACAACTCTACCTCAATCGTGGCAAGTGGCGCGATACGCAGATCTTACCTAAAGAATGGGTTGCCAGAAGTACACGCAGTTACACCAACGATACCTTTCGTGAGGGTTATGGCTACCTGTGGTGGACAGACAAGAGCTCCTTCGGTGAGCCTTGTTACTATGCCAGTGGCCTGGGAGGTCACCGGGTATTTGTATTCCCTGATTCAGAACTTGTGATCGTACATCAGGTCAATACGTACATTAACCAGTTCGAAAGTACGGCCAACATCAATGAGCTTGTGAAAACAACACTATCCACCCTCAAGTCAGCAAATGAAAAGACACCTACATTGGTACAAGCCGAGTTTGGCAATTCTCCAACTGAGACAAAGATGATATCGTCTAGCAGATTTAGTGATTATGCAGGCCAATATATGCATCCATTTTTCGGTGAACTGAAAGTCACAGAATCTGAAGGTGTCTATGTTGTAAAAGGCAATCGCCTGGGCAGTTTCAGGCTGATCCCCAAGTCTGAACATGAGTTTGCACTTGAAGACCTACCAGAATTACCAGTAGTATTTGAGAAAGCGCAAGAAGCATCACAGAGAGGAAGTAGTGTCACCAAGCTCGACTCAAACAGGAAACCCAGTCTAATAACCTTTTACTATTAGTCAAGAAATCAGCTGTCTGAGAAAGCATTCAATACTTCCAAAGATTAAACTCTTCGGAAGTATTGAATCTAGATTCTCATTGTCAGTATTACCATACAGGTCTTGATGCCATGGCTCATGTTACCAATGCGACTGTTCTCGTCGGGGTGGTGCTGATTGTTGTCCATTTTGATAATGGGAACAATCACTATTGTGATTATTAGTGCAGTGATCATAAGCTGAGCGTGTATAGGTATTTCAGTACAATGGTCTGTTGTTGCGATAGCGGCAAGGTAGGTGACTCACGCTTGCGATCATCATTATAAGTCTCATTATAAACCAAATAGAGATCATGCCCATCACTGAAGTTGTATCTCAACCGTGCGTTGTTGAAGTAAGTCTTATTGGTCGTGTTGTACTGTACGACAGCACTTGCTGAAAGGTGGAGGTTGAGTGCGAGATCTAGTTGTAATCTGACCACATGGATCCACTCAGCTCCAGAGCCTATATTTGTCAGATCGATATAGTTGCTTCTCCATCTGACACTGACCTCCAGGTGCTTGCCAAAGTTGATCTTAGGACTGTAGGTCAGTGAAAAGCGCTGACCTCCATAAAAACTACCAAGCGTTGCTCTCGTCCAATGACTAAACTTGCGCTGGGCAGCTGGGTAATAGCCTAAAAAAGCATAGTGGAAAAAGTAGCGATCCGGTCTTGCATAGAGCCTATCGGAAAAATGAAGTGTATCCTGCAATACCTGAAGCTCACGTACATGAGAAACATCATAGTTGTCCCCTTTGAAGTTGGAGGCTTCCCAGCCTGTGAATGAATACCAGGTCTCAAAATCAGCCTGATCAGCCGACCAGTATTGATCAGATGCTAGCAAAGTCCACTTGGTATAGCGCAAGCCTTTTTCTTCTGGCGTCCTGAACCTGCCATGGCTCAGCTGAAAAAAAGGATTATGGATATTCGGACGACCCAGAAACCCCATTCCCGGTAGGAAGTCAGCCGCTGCATAGTTGTAAGTCAGCGTATAGATCCAGTCCTGCGAGACACGATTGCTCAAGTCAAGATAGAGTAGTGACTTATCCAGAAAGTCGTGGTTTTCCTGCTTACCATCGTGAGCATAAGCTAGTGATCCAACCAAGTAGATATTGCGCTTTAGGTTGAGTAGAGCATCAGCGCCTATGGCATAGTTTTGATAACCATCTCTGACGCGACTAGTACCCATCACTCCAACAAAAGAACGGTCATTGAAGACCTTTTTCCTCAAACGCAATACTGAAAAATTCTCAGAAGGGACTTCCGTATGATCATTGAGATGGGTCGATCGGGTTTGCAGCGACATAGCACCAATATCCCAGGCCCCAGCCTTACCGTTGAGACGAAAACCGCCCAGGATAGGTACTAGTTCTCCATCACTGATACCGATGGTACGGCTGTAAAACAGCTGGGATGCCCCACCCAACCGCACCTCATACAACCCGGCTTGTTCTTGAAAAAACCGGCGCTTCTCAGGAAAGAAAACTGAAAACCTGCCAAGATTGACTACCTGATCGTCTGCCTCCACCTGGGAGAAGTCGGTGTTATAGGTGAGATCAAGGGTCATCTTCGGACTGAGCCCATAGCGGATATCAAGGCCCACCTCACCTTCATGGTCATAGATTTTCTCATATGATTCACCACTTGAATTGAGCTCACTACTACGCTCCACTCCTCCCAAGGCGTATGGGGTGATCAAAAACTGTTTTCGGGGATTAAGTGTTTTAAATTCCACAGGCTGTTTGATGCTGGGACGCATGATATCTCCATCTACCTCCTGGGGAATGGCCGGAAAGACATAGAGTTCGTTCTTATCATTAATGGTGCGGGCTGAACTAATCGCAGAGCGTATTGTCCCATCATCATCAGACTTTTGGAATCTTAGGTTTTCCAGTGGTATTTTCATCTCTAGCGACCAACCTAACTCGTCTATATTAGACTCGCCTTCCCAGATCATATCATAGGTGCGATTAAATGTCGAGTTACCCAGCTCGATCCCGTCATTAGAGATGGCCATATCGTACCGGCTGCCCGATGGATACATAGAGAAGACCAACGCATTTTGTTGATCACCATAGGAATCGATATGAAATGTAAACCAGTCATCTCCTTTCCAGTCATCTCGTACAAGATTGCGATTGACGATCTTGTCCACATCAGGATAGAGACATCTTGCTGCCACATACAGATAACGATCATCAAACGTGACCCACATTTGAGTAAGGTTATCTTCCTGCCCCCAGTCAGGTCGAAATTCTATATATCTAAAAGGGTTACGCTCTTTCCAAACAGGTTCATCCAGCCGACCATTCAATTCTATTTCGTTAGCGCCTAGTGGCAAAATGGTGAAACGCCTGTCCAGATAGTTCAGGTCCTGAGCGATGAGTTTTGATAAGAAGAAAAGTACTAAGAGTAAAGTCAAAAAAAATGCTTTCATATACGTGGATCGAGTTCTGCTCAAAACACGAAATGAATGTCCCAACAGATTGATATTAGCACCCTATTTGGTGTAACCTGCGGACCTGATAGTGTAGAAGGTGGATACTAAAACGTAGCTAGTGAGCCTGATCTTCTCAGCTGC
This sequence comes from Flammeovirgaceae bacterium UBA6059, assembly GCA_002435755.1. Classification (GTDB taxonomy): domain Bacteria; phylum Bacteroidota; class Bacteroidia; order Cytophagales; family Cyclobacteriaceae; genus UBA6059. The sequence goes on along the minus strand of DIYH01000024.1, from coordinate 453,462 downwards.
GCTTTGTAATTGCGGGATACCTTGATCTCTGTACCGTCATCCAGGACCAAGGTACCATCACCACTAGGCTTGGATCGATACTCTGCGATGGCATCACGTTGTACGATAAAAGACCGATGTACTCTTACGAATTGAGTTGGGTCCAGCTCACTCTCTAAGGATTTGAGTGACCGGTAAGCCACATATTTCCTATTAGTACTTGCGAATAGAATGATGGCATTGTTATCTGCTTGAACATAGCGAATGTCAGAATATGCAAGCTTGATCTGCTTACCATTTTGGCTTATCACAAGGAAGTCTGGCAATGGGGCGGGCTGTGATCGCTCAGAAAAGTAGTGCTGTACCAGTACAATAATACCGTAAGCCAGAATGTGTGGCATGATGTGATTGGTTTGTAATTGCTCCCAGGTACCATATCCTGCTGAACAGCCAAATCCCACGCGAAAGACAAACTCCACTAGCCCATAAATTATCACTTGATTGATCAGGATCAGGCCAAGCATCAATACAGCATGCCTGACCAACCACTGACTTTCAATATTTCCTGTGAGCTTGGGTAGTTTTCCGATAGCGTTGCCCGCAGCAAGCCAAAAACCAACATTGCCAAAATAGATAAAACACAGCTTGATCAGACAGAGTGTATCCGTGCTTAACTGGTACATCAAACCGGCAGACACAATGAGTAGTGATGTAAACGCAATAGAAATATAGAGACTCTTGGGCAAGGTTAGTGGCATCCTTAGAATTAAAAAAGATGAATTAAATACCAAGGTATAAATACGCTAATGTATTGGACTAGGGTTTGCAACACATTTAGTCTTACTTTGAATAAAGTTATATTTTATCATCCAAAATCAGACGTTATGAAACTCATAATCCAATTCTTACTATTTTTATCAGCTTTCAAGGTATGTGCCAAACCAGCAATCTAGTTGCTCATTGGCGATTTAACGATAATGCCCAAGACGAAAGTGGGAACGGCAACCATGGTACAATCAATGGGGCAACCTTTACCACCAATCGATTCGATAGTCTTAGTAGTGCTCTAGAGTTTAATGGTAGTTCTGATTATGTTGAAATTCCATCTGTTCCCTTAATAGACAACCTTTGGGATGGTGGTGCTAGCATTAGCCTTTGGTTCAATGCTGCGGATGATAATGATAGAAAATATTTGCTATTCAAAAGCAATACAAATGGTTGGTATATCGACTTAGAGTCCAATGGGAGTATTAGGTTTCGACAAAGGTTTAGTGGAGGAGGCGGAGTTAGTGCATATTGGGATTCAAATTCAAACAGTTTTACTTATAACTCATGGAATCATTTAGTTGTTGTCTACAATTCCGATCATACCTTAAACAATCCAAGGATATACTTGAACGGAAATCAAATCGCAATGCTGGAACGAAACTCTCCAAGCGGTACAAGGGTAGGTGATATCGGAAGAGCGCTCGATATTTCTCGAAACCACTCTAACTCAGACGCCATGAATGGTAAACTTGATGACATCAGACTTTACTCCAAGGAATTGGACCCTGGTGAGGTTACCCAACTGAGCAATGAAGGAATTCCAGACCTTGTAGAATGGCAGTATACAGAATCAAAAGCATTCATTGAAAATGGACAGGTGGCGATAGGCTCGTCTCAGCCACTACCTGGATTTGATTTGTCTGTCAAAGGGAAAATTGCTACTCAAGAGGTAAAAGTTACTTTGAACGGTTGGTCGGATTATGTATTTGATGATGACTATAATCTCCAATCACTGGATCAACTAGAGTCATTTATTGATCTCAACTCAAAATTACCAGGCATACCGAGTGAAAATGAAGTCCTAAAAAATGGAATTCAACTTGGAGAAATGGACGCGAAGCTTCTTTCTAAGATTGAAGAGTTAACACTTTACATAATTGAACTCAACAATGAGCTTAAAACTCAAAACAGTAGAATTGAGAAACTTGAACAAGAAAACAATGAGCTACTCAATAAATCTGCAGAAAGAGAATAATGAGCCAACTAGATGAAGAACAACAGATGACAATTAGGACTTCAATTATCTAAACCAATCAAACTTTTTATTATATAGCAGTTAGATGACCACATCTTATCAAATCACCGCGTATAACTGTCAAATCAAAGCTGTTAGCCTCCGAACAAACATTATTGGAGGAATTCAAACTTAACTCTTTCAAGCTTCCTGTTTTCGTTTAGACAGTTGTGCATGGATCATTCCAATCGTTGAGGTTTTGGGGGTTAGTCCTTTGTGTATCTGTGATCAATTTGACAATTCAGCATCTGCATTTATATCACACACCGGTTTGATATTCGCCAATGCTACATTATCAGCATAGCCCAGTTGATGTAACAACATAACGATAATGACAAGGATGAGTCGAAAGGTTGGATAAAGATGTCTCATAAGTATCAGTGACGATTGATCACTCAAACTTACGTAGGGTGCTATCACAGCCGCGTAATCAAAAGTAAATAGATGTCATTGCACAATGACCTAGGTGGCTTCAGTTATCACTTCATTGATTGCTATTTCCTTTTGATTAGGGGTCTGCTCTTCTATCACAATATTTTTGAAAGTCACGAATCTCATTCGAGCGATCAACTGTGGTAGTGAGGCAAGCAGTATTGCGGTAGCACCAATTCCTAGTAAATGATATGGGTCAAGTGCGAATGACTGAAAGCTTAAGACCCCTAAAATCGCTACCGTAGAAAATGGCAAAGACACTGCCAGTACTGATAGCGCAAAGCTTATATCGAAAGTCTTCTTCTTCCCTTCTTCCATACCATTTACTGAACTCATATGTGCAAATGGCCAAAAGCTACATGAGCTTTGAGGAAATACGATGGCCAGTAACATGACAGAGGGTGACAATTGAGGTATAAGCATAATGAAGAACCCACTAAGAAGGAAAAGAAGGCCTGATCTAACACTCAACAGTTGGATAATCAGACCAAAGTCCTTGCGGTTGATCTTGACCGCCAGACCTATAAACAATAGGATCAATGGTGCCATGATACTGCTGAGGCGAAGTATAACCCCCGAAATACTCTCAGGTAAAGCCTGAAGGTTGAGTCCAAAGCCCAGCATAAGTATAGCGACAATCATGACCATGTTGATAGGTTCACTAATAAGTGCGACAAGTAATTGTTTGATCTTGCTCTTACTTTGGACTTCTTGATTGCTATTGAATCGATGATACCAGTGCATAGCCAACAGATAGAGCAGTAACAAGACAAAAAGTTTGTTGCCCACGTCTGCTAAAGCAGCCAATGCCACTGACTCTTCACCAAGATATTCTGATAAGAATGGAAAGCATGACAAGCCTGGCGCGAGTGACGGCAGTAACATCATCAGCGTACGCCGACGAGCACTATGGATTGATGGAAATAGGTATTTATTCAAATAGGTGGCGCCCAATAATATGCCATTGATAAGCAATGCCATCATGGGAAAAATGAGCATGTTCTCGCTAAGCTCTACGTTAAGCAATGCCACAAATATGGTGGCAGGTAATGCCAGGCTAAGAATAAGGACTTTGAGCCCGGTGAGATGATCTGAGGTACTGATCTTGCGCTGCAAGAGCAGCCCCAAACCAATCATCAAGAGTAAACCAATTGTCTTTTCCACGCTTAAAGCACCAATGCAGAATTAGCTCAGCACCGTACCCAGAGCACCTACGAAAAGCTTCATCTCCTCCATGGTGCCCATACTCACGCGACACCAGTTACGGTCCATGATATCAAATGCTCTGACCGCCACCTGCTGATTGCGCATCTTCTCTAAGAAGGGTTTACCTTCCATTTCGATAGGAAACAATACAAAACTGGTTGCTGATGGGATGTAATCAAAGCCCATCTTCTCTAGCTCTTCACACACATAGTTGCGTGCCTCAGTATTCTTCGCTCGAGACATGGTAAGGAACTCGACATCATCCATACTCGCAGTGGCCGCCATGATCGAAGGATAGGTAATGCCCATCCCAGCTCGGGTAATCGATTGTATGCCATCTAGGGTTTCTTCCTGGGCTACCACATAGCCCACTCTAATGCCGGCCATGCCATGGATTTTGGAAAACGTCCTGGCTACTATCACATTTTTACCCTCCGCAACGAGTGAAACCATGCTCTTCTGATCTGATTCCTCCTGAAACTCCAGGTAGGCTTCATCTACAAAGACCGGAACTCTTTCAGAAACACGTCGGCAGAAGTCTTCAAGCTTCTTCGCATCTGTTAGCGAGCCAGTCGGATTGTTGGGGTTACAGATGTAAACCAACTTGGTGTCCTTGTCAATCGCCTTTTCCATGGCATCAAGGTCATGCGACCAGTCTTTTTTGAGTGGAATACCCTTCCATGAAGCGCCGGTAGCCTCGGCCACACGGATCATAGACATGTAGGCCGGGTCTGCAGAGACGATGTTACCACCTTCAAGAAAAAGTACGACACCTGTCTTTTCTAGCAAGTCCGATGATCCCGGACCCATCATGATGTTCTTAGAAGTTACACCCTCCTTTTCGGCTATCTTGTCCATCAAACCAAAAAGCTCTCTCCAAGCGTAGCGATTGCCCAGACTCGCACCCTCTTGCAAAGCTTTAACTGCCTTCGGTGAAGGACCATGAGGGTTTTCATTTGCATTCAGCTTCGCTAATATCTGCTTCGGCTCCTCAAAGGGCTCGTCGATATATTCCTTGAAGAAAGGGCTATACAGCACATTACCGGAAGCATCCATCTTCGGGGTGCTACGCCATGGTTCAGAGATGCTTAAGTGAGGTGCCATCGTAAGGCCTCCTACCGTTAGTAGTCCGGTTTTGAGAAGTTGGCGTCTAGTAGATTTCATTGCTCTTTGTACTTGTTGGATAGGTTAAAGACTCTATATGACTCGCATTGAGCCAGTACTTTTCAGACAATAATACATTCGCACTGTGGCAATTGAAAACTGGGACCAACGACTACCGTTGTACTTATTCGAACACCTGACACCTTGCTTTGAAAAGATTTCAATGAGCAAAAACCACACTGAAATTATTGAAAGAATGGTAATCCTGATCTGAAGAAGATTGAACGTTTTGTAAAAATTACCATTATCCAAATTTTTACTCCCAAACATCACCATACCTGGAATAAACTATGGTTTGAGTTAACATTTGAAGGAAGAAATCACATATTCCAGAGCAATTAAAACGACTGTAGGTAGCGGCAATAGTAGATTGATGTTTGAAACCGGTCTTTGATTTCCATACATTTAGTATAGCATTGTAACGAAACTTGAATTGCCACTCCAATGACCACTGAGGAGAATTTTGTTTTCATCAAATCAGGGAAAAGAATAACTAAGATATTCTTCGATGACATATTGCTGATCAAAGGTCTGGGTAATTATGTAGAGATCGTCACCTCAAAAGAAAAGCATATCTACTATCGCTCGCTCAAAGACCTCATTGACCTACTGCCAGATAGGTTTATGAGAGTACACCTCTCCTACATCATCAACCTGGCAAACGTCGATTACTTCGAAGATCAACAAGTCCACCTTAAGGGACACAAAATCAATGTTGGTGGGAGCTACCGTGAATGTCTCACACGCGCTCTGAGCACTCGTCTTCTTTAGCTGATCATTTGACATTAGCAATTCACTCAACTAAATAATATCCAGGCCCATCTAAATAAGGTTTTTTCTAAAAAGCCTTATTAAAGTTTGCTTAGCAGCGAATAAGATATTTCGTCATGCTCAATTTCAAGTCCATCCTGAGTTGTAGTCTAATGCTACTTCTAAAGTCATTCACCATGCCCAATGCTTCTGCTCAGACTTACCCGTTCCCTGAAGATGTATCCTCTATTTCCGGGCTAATGAAGGCCAGCTATGAGGTCGTGTCCGGAGCTAAAGGTGCCAAGCGACAATGGGCACGGGATCGTTCGCTCCATCATCCTGATGCTATATATGCCTACACCAGAAGCAACGGTGAGCAGGTGGTGCTAGCGCTCAATGAGTTTCATGGTGATACTGATGCCATGATCATGGAAACGGATTTTTTCGAGTCAGAGGTCAATCGAGAGGTTCGGATCTTTGGCAACATTGCCCATGTCTGGAGTACCTATCAAACCCAACTCGTTGAAGATGGGCCAGTCGAAAGGAGAGGTATCAACAGCATTCAATTGATTTACCAGGATGATCGTTGGTGGATCATTTCCTGGATTTTTGATAAGGAGACAGAAGTCAATCGGATACCTAGAAGCTTTGACTCGAATTGAAAGTGACCTAAATGATGCATGAAATACCTTGTTTTATGGCTTGCTAAGCTTCAAGTCACTAGTTGTCTCAAAATACCTTTAGGCATATTCACTATAAGATAACGTATATACTCTCGATAATCGATCTCATCTGCCATGAGGTCCATGTGCATTCGAGGTAGCGCACGAGTCTTGGGTAATGCCTTCACAAATAGCTTTTGGCCAATCGCGGGGAAGATAAGGTAACTCAAGGCCCTGGCATACTTGAGCGATGTAGAAATGTCCGAATACTTCAGCATATATTGAGCAAAGAGGTTTTCTGTCGACGCTTCAGCTCCTGTATTTTCGATGATCGACTGAGCTGCCATATATCCGCTTTGCATCGCGAACGCTATTCCCTCTCCGGTAATAGGTTCAACCAGCCCAGCCGCATCTCCTATCAATAGGACATTTTCACTTCCTGGTTGTTTTCGATAATCTCCGCATGGTATATAGTGCCCCTTAACTTTTGGAACCGCAACATCACCAAAGCGTTGCTTAAGAAAAGTACGAAATTGTTTTTGCAAATCAGGGTTAATGCTGTGACGCCCACCTAGACCTACCGTCAAAGTTTCTTTCTTCGGAAACACCCACCCATACCCCCATTTGACCAATCCGAAATAGACTTCTGGAGTCTTAAGATCGCTATCTCCCTTACAGGCTTCTCTGGGCAACTCGCACTCCAAAGCGAATCCAATGGTGTCCTTGTTGAAGGAAGCAGTGAACAGGGTTTTGGCCACAAAACTATTAGCCCCATCCGCCCCGATCAGATAGTCATAACTGACCTCCTCTCCAGACCTTAATCGGCAGACCTTTCTATTGAGGTCAATATTGATAACAGAGGCTCCCAGTTTGCTACTAGCTCCGGCACTTTGAGCCAAACTCAACAAGTAATCGTCGAAATGATAGCGCTGGCAAAAGTATAGCCGACTGTAATCATCAACTACAGTGAGCAACTTATCTTTATGGAGCAACTTCATACTTGAAGCATCGAATTCATAAGATGGCTCCCAACTTGCACCGAATACCTGCTCAAAAACCTTTTTACTCCGAAGTGTGAGTAAACCACCACATAGCTTGTTTCTAGGAAACTCGCTCTTGTCTACCAGACACACTTCTTGACCGGCCTTAGCCAGGGTATAGGCCGCTGAAGAACCTGCAGGACCTCCCCCAATGATCAGACAGTCGTAGTGATTATTCATTGACGCATTTGCAGCCATCATGCTTTAAAGCTATCAAGTATTGAAGAGCTTAGGCAAAGCTGTATCTGATCTGTTGATCAAATCAACCTAAATCAACGTGTCAATACAAATTCCCGCCATTGCTCAATGAGCAATGGTTCTGTTGTTTTCATTATGGATAGGACATCCTCCAGGTAATTATATTCCATTAGCTGGATAAGAACTTTGCGTCCATAGGCCTGATCGATATAAGCCATCATTGAGCCAGATAAACCATATTTATGTTCACCTTTCCAAAAAAGTGCCAACTCACCAGGTCCTCCGGTTTCCTCAACGTAAGTCTTCACTCGTCCAAACCTTTCTTCATCCAGCTGGCCTGACACATAAGTTGCCAGCCCTTCAACTAACCAATCGATGTTTCTAATGTCATCGAACATCCGGGACCGGTTGTAGTCGCTATGCAGCACATGCGTCAACTCGTGAAAGACCAATTGCTTGATCTCTATAGAATCTTTCGGATCATGCTCGCATGCCTGCTCTTGCCAGACATTTGGCGATAGCACATCAAGCTTGCTTGCTATACCACTACCCACCATCCAGCACTCAGTTTTGAATCCAGGCATACCCCACTCCTGGCTCCATGCCGCGTCGAGCTTTTCACGGGAGGCAAAAAGTCTCACAGTCACCGTCTCCTTGAACTCACCATCAAGGAATTCTGAAACAAACGCTAGACCTTCAGAGACATATGTCTGAATCACTGGCATGTAAGGATCACTGCTTTGATAACTTAACTGGTAACCATCACCTTCCAACGTTTTTTCCGCTTTCTGTGCATATGCTATAGTTGCAGCGCACCATAGAAAAGTAAATACTATCATCTTCTTCATAAGCTCCTATTTTTAGTTTTGACTTATGCGAAAAGACGCATCTCAGTTGGTACCGGAGAATTTCAGATTGGTAAATACTGACGGATTTATGATTCCGTCAATGTTCTGTATTGCTTTGGTGTCTTACCTGTATGTTTTTTGAAAGCTGCATTGAAAGTAGTCAGAGACTTGAAGCCAGATTGATGAGCCAACGCTTCAAGCTTATATCGATTATTGTCTGGATTACGAAGCAAATGGATAGCTGCCTGCACTCTGAGTTTATTGATATAGTGATTATAGGATTTGTAAGGTTCCTGATTAAGCCATTTCGAAAGCTGAGCTACGGAAATATCCAGTAGGTCAGCTAGCTTACTCAAGTTGAGGTCCTGATCCAGATAGGGTTGACGGGTTTTCATAAATACACCCAGATCAGGCACAGCTTTACTAACACCTTTGCTTTTATGATGATCACTAGTCCAGATGTAATAGGCTGTACTCAAGTTGAGTAGCAATAACCCTGAAATAGGTATTAGACTATGCTTAAAACCTGAAACAAACCAAATGATCATACAGCACATAAATAAGCACCATACAAAAAGTGGAAAGACCCGGCTATCCGATTTAACTGATACCTTTCTTATCAGAATAATTCCATAGCCCGAGGCAAAAACAACCCAAATCCAATCCATTATGGTAATAATGACTGATTTACTCCGATATAAATCGAGCTTGTCAGATGCATCTAGTATGAGATAGGGTAATAGAACGATCAAGCTGAGTATAGTCGGGGCTCTATGCCACCAGATATGACTGATCTGCTGATAGCTTTTTCTAGGTCTACTCCTCAACATAAAGTATATCAAAGGACTCATCCAAAATAATACTGGAGGATAGAGTAACATCAAGTGTGGTAATACATTGGCTGGTAAGCCAAAACACACCATCAAGAAAAGTGACCATCCTATCAACTGCCAAGCATGAAGTCGATAGCCTTTCGTATTCAGGTTCAGCAGATTCTTAAAGAATATCATACCCGCTACATAGCCAAATAAGATGAATAGAAAAGTGATATTCATGCGCACCTTGTTGTACGGTACTAGTGGATTAGAGTTAGACCACTGCTTGGCATTAGTCTGCTACCATCCACCCTATTTGTCCATCTTCTGAGGGTCACATTGACTATTTTAACCCAGTGATTAACTATTCAACCATGAAAAAATCGATCCTTCTCCTACTCGCTCTATTGCCATTTGCACTGCTAGCTCAGAAACTCGATATGGAATTACTCAAAGCCATGAAACCACGGGCCATTGGTCCTGGTGGAATGAGTGGGCGTGTCACAGCAGTTACAGCTCAGCGCGACAACAACAATATCATTTACTGCGGTACTGCCTCAGGTGGTCTTTGGAAATCAACCTCTGGGGGAGTGTATTGGGAGCCGATCTTCGATCATGAAAAAGCCGCATCAATCGGCTCGATCGCAATTGACCCAACAAACCCATCGATCATCTGGGTAGGGACAGGTGAAGGCAATCCCCGAAATAGCCAAACGCAAGGCTATGGCATTTACAAGTCGCTAGATGGAGGCAAGACATGGCAACACCTGGGTTTAGAAAAAACGCGTAGCATCCATCGATTGGCTATCAATCCACTTGATCCTGGTATCGTCTATGCAGGTGTATTTGGATCACAGTGGGGGGATCATTCTGAGCGTGGTGTTTACCGGACAAAAGATGGAGGCCAAACCTGGGAGAGAATTCTACATACAAATACTTCTTCTGGTGTGGCAGACTTGGTCATGGATCCTACCAATCCAAATAAGCTGATGGTGGCCATGTGGGAGTTTCGTCGTGATCCATGGTTTTTTAAATCCGGGGGTGATGGTTCCGGGCTGTATATCACTCAAGACGGTGGCGATAACTGGACAAAGAAGTCGAGTGCTGATGGACTACCAGAAGGACAACTCGGTCGAATGGGATTGGCGATAGCAGCTAGCAAGCCTAATGTGGCTTATGCCCTCGTCGAAAGCAAGAAGAATGCACTCTATCGATCTGATGATGGAGGGGCTACCTGGAAGATGCAGGCGGATAAAGGCATTGGTAATCGCCCTTTTTACTATGCTGAGATCCATGTTGATCCTCAAAATGAAAACAGGATCTACAACCTCTGGACGTTTGTCACCAAGAGTGAGGATGGTGGCAGGACCTTCCAAAACCTTCTTCCCTGGAACAACTCACCAAATAACATTCATGTTGACCACCATGCATGGTATATTGATCCTAACGATCCCAACTTCCTTCTTGATGGAAATGATGGTGGTCTGGCAATCTCCAGGGATGGTGGGAAGCGTTGGCAATTCGTCGAGAATATTCCAGTTGGGCAATACTATCATATCAATGTAGATGACGAGGTGCCGTACAATATCTATGGCGGCATGCAGGACAATGGCTCGTGGAAGGGACCCAGCCAGGTGTGGGGTAATGGCGGCATTCGCAACCACTACTGGGAGGAGCTGGCCTTTGGGGATGGCTTTGATGTGGTGCCGGATGGGAGTGACAACAACTATGTGTTTGCCATGTCGCAGAAGGGCAACCTGCTGCGCTATGATACCCGTACTGGAGAGCAGAAGTTCGTGAAGCCTGTGCATCCAGATGGTGAGTTTCTACGATTCAACTGGAATGCTGGTATCGCGGCTGATCCTCATGATGAAAAGAGCATCTACTTTGGCAGCCAATACCTGCACAAAAGCAGTGATCGAGGTGAAACCTGGACCATCCTATCCCCTGACCTCACCACCAACGATCCTAAGAAACAAAATCAGACAGAAAGCGGTGGCCTGACTTATGATGTGACAGGCGCAGAGAATCATACTACCATACTGAGTATTGCCCCTAGCCCAGTCAACAAAGACGTGATCTGGGTAGGTACAGATGACGGCAATGTGCAGCTTACCCAGGACGGTGGAACCACCTGGACCAACCTCGTCAAGAACATCAAAGGCGCACCTTCAGGAGCCTGGGTGACACAGATCCAGGCCTCTACTTATGATGCTGCGGAATCCTTTGTGGTGATCAACGACTATCGCCGCGAGGACTGGGGACTTTATGTCTATCGTACCAAAGACTATGGTAAGTCGTGGGCGCAGGTCGCAGATGCATCTCAAGTTTGGGGTTATGGCCTATCCATAGCGCAAGACCCAATTGCACCTGATCTGATGTTCCTTGGGACAGAATTCGGCCTTTACGTGACCATCGATGGTGGCACGAACTGGACACAGTGGACGGAGGGTTTCCCCACGGTCTCTACCATGGACCTGATCATCCAACCGACTGCTCATGATCTCGTGATTGGTACTTTCGGCCGGTCGGCTTATGTGATGGATGATATCCGTCCTTTGCGCGCGCTAGCGCAAAATGGCATCCAGCAACTTGATGAGCCACTGACAGTCTATGAGCCTGCCACAGCCTACCTCGCCATCTGGAAGGAGGCCTTTGGTACGCGATGTGCGGGCGATGGACTCTTCTTCGGTGAGAATAAGGAATATGGCGCATTGATCAGCTATTCGCTAGACAGCAAAGACTCAGTACAGGCGGAGATACTTGATGCAGATGGCAGTGTGATCCGCACTTTGGCACTATCGGGAAATAAGGGACTGAACCGCTTCACCTGGAAGCTTGACCGTAAAGGGGTCTCTGTTGGAAAAGTAGAAACCGGAGACTTTGAGCTGGCAGGACCAGTGGTGATGCCTGGCACCTATACGGTTCGACTTACTGGGAATGACCAGACTGTCGAGACAAAACTGGAGGTGAAGCTTGATCCTCGAAAAGAAGTCACTGATCAGGACCTGGAACAAAGGAATGCCTTTATCGAAGAATACCTGGAGCTAAGACAGCAGACCGCTGACCTGGAAAAAGGACTTAATGATGCCCTTGGGTCGCTAGACAAACTGGAAAGTGTCCTCGGCATCCAGGAAGGTGATGTGAGTGAGCTCAAAAACCAAATTAAAGACATCAGAACTAAAGCCAAAGAATTGCTGACACTTATTAATCCTCCGTCAGATGTACAGGGTATCTACCGTGATCCATTGATTGTGAGTTCGAGGCTGGGTGCGACACGACAGTACGTACTCTCCACCGCGATCCAGATGTCCAACTGGGAAGCACCCAACGCTACTGAAAAGATGGAGATGGCGCACACCCGAAATGCAGTAGCATCAGCAGCTACTGAGATCAATGGCTTCCTAGAAGGTGATTGGCAAGCGTTTCGGGAGTCAGTACAGGAGATGAAGTTGAGGGTGTTGGAGTGAGTATTCAAAACATTATATTCTAGTTATGATCAATTATCTTTCATTCAAAAAAGGCTCATGAATAGTAGGCTAGAAATACTCATGTTTGTTCTTATCCTACCCATTTCGTTCCAATGTTTGTCGCAGCGGACCAAAAGAAAAGTGATAGACAATGAAACCTTTTATGTTTTAAAGGAAGACAAGAAAACCAAACATGGTAGTTATAAAAGAGAAGGAAGTATAGTTAAAGTCTCAGGACAATATGAGATGAATAAAAAAGTGGCATATGGGAATACTATATTTACAATAACCTCTTACAGAAGTATGACCACTCAAAAGAGCAACTGATATACGATAGTGGTAGCAGCCCCTTTACCCGATACTCTGATCTTCATGGCAATGAAAACCCTCATTTGATTAAGCCTATCTTAGTTGGAGGGCAAGCTCTTTATTACAAACATATTTTTGAAAATATTAAATATCCTTATGATGCTAGGTCACAAGGAATTCAAGGAACAGTCTACGTTTCTTTTACAATTACTAAAGAAGGAAAACTTAAAGACACAATGCTTGAAATGAGTATAGGAGGAGGTTGCGATGAAGAAGCCCTGAGAGTTATAAGTTCATTTGTTGGAGAGTTTATTCCAGGTAAAATAGAAGGTGAAAATGTTGATGTAAGAGTTGTGTCCCCTATTCAATTCAAGTTTTGAACATCCAACCTAGTGCTATCCTTTCGGAAGGTAACCGGAATAAGTGTATGACTCGAATATTTCTATTTGTTTTTGTCTGTTGTCTTAATTGGAATTCTTATTTCCAGGGTTCAGAATATGATGTCGAAACCTTATTCTTTGAACTGACTGAAAATCCTAAACTAAAACAATTCTTGTTCAGTGACTCATCTGCTGGTGCGGGTGTACCGATGGTGCTTATAAACAAGCCAATTGTCAGATTAATTCCTAGCATTAAGCGAGTTGTTAATGAAACAGACGTGTAAGATCGGATAGTTGATTACCACTTGGATAACGACCTTACAATACTGCTCGCCAGCGGTCTTTTTATATGGGGATATGCTTCCGATTTCTTTTTGATTTTTACAGAAATACGTAAGAAAAGTGGTCGACTGAAGCTTTCAATTAAAACTGGATCGACAATGAAGCATACCGGAAGAAACCCTACTTATTTCTCTGCCAAGGTGATATTCGAAGAAAGTGGAGAATTAAGAGTTAAAAGGTTAAAAATTGAGCCTGAACCTTATTTCAGCAGCTACTAACTGCGGCAGAAATTTCCGTTAATCGTCCAACTGGCGCAAGCATCCGCATGTGACGAAAGAGCGACATAAGTTTGCTAACCAACCAGATTGGTCGAATAATCTCAGTGCCGCTTATGAGTAGCCAACAATTAAAGTGTCAGCATACTCTTACACTAGCACAAGTAGATGAAATTGGTCTATCTTAGAAAAAACGTTGATGGCCATTATGAGACTTCTTGCCTATACAATTTTTCTAATCCTCATTTGTTCAACTCAGTCATTTGCTCAAAAAAAGCGCGACTTTAATGCTACAGTTTATCTGAGAGACGGAACTGAAATTCAAGGAATTTTAAAGGCTGAAAAGTATAAAGAAGATTGGGTGGTCGCCAACAATTATCAAGAATTCAAGATTACCGTTGGTGATGACAAATTACGAGTTGAAAAATCAAAGATCAGAAGAATCCAGTTGGATGGAAACAGAATTTTTGAAGTAGCTTACGGCAATACAACTGCTCAACCTAATGCTGCAATAAACAATGATTTCCATATTGGCCAGTACCTTACAAACGGTGATTTTGAGGTGTTCAAGATTTGTATTTCACGTGAATCGGGAACAATTTATGGTGTTGGTAATATCAGCAAACCAGGCCCACGCGTCACAGCACAATATTTTTGGATCAAAAATGGTAAGTTTCGTCAGATAAAGAAACCAGACTTTATGGAGAGTCTAAGAAAGATAGCTATTACTAATACCGAGTTGGCAGCTTTTCTAGACGAGAACGACAAAGAGATCAGGAAAGACGAGCAATTCGAGAAGATATTAAAGTTTTATGCTGAGTTAGAGCTATAACTAATAAATAGGAGTATACATCCGAATCGTGTAGTTTTCAAATAGTGAATCGAGTTTGTAATTTTTTTTATAAGTACCATGGCGATCTAACGTTTGTCGTTTGTATTGCCAAGCCATACCCCTAATAGTCAGTAATAATAGCCGCCCTCAATAGGCTTCAGCTACATGATAGTGTAAAGGAAGAACTCGACCATTATTGATAGTTGAAATTGGAATTCGTTGTTGTTAACCCATTTAAACCACCCAAATCCACTTCCAATCTCATACTAATTGGGTATCCATTCTCCATGTAGGAATACGTAGCATGGGCTTTAGAAACAAATTGGTTAAACTCCTCTCCAACAATAATGACACTTACCAGATTATTCTTGCTTATAGGCTCAAAATGAGTCAAATCTATACCTAAACCTTTGTAGACCTCTATATACGGATTTATTAGACTATCATAGGTGAACTCGCTAATAAAAACTGTAGAGGAACTTTCAGGAAAATGTTTACGTGAGCTTACCATGTTGCCATTTACCCAAGTGTAATCTGTATATATCAATATCCCATGCCACCCGATTGGAAATTGAATTTTCCTCATGATTTCATTATTCTCATTATATAGAAATTTAATAGACTCCCAAACTCTGTTACCTATAACCATGTATACTGAATCTAAAAGAGTATCATTATCGTAATAAAGAGACATCTCTATGTTATCGTCGCGAGTAGTACCTATGGACTTTGAAATTTTCCCTATTTCATTATAAACAAAAGTCCGATGTTCATAAGTAGTCCGTGAGTGTCTTTCAACCTGGCTAGAAAGCCTGCCTTCGTCATTGTAAGAAAAACTATGTATAAGGCTATCTTCATCGTAAACCGAGGAAAGGTAGATTCCTGTATTAATTAAAGGATCAGCAGTTTCTAATAAGCTATCTGCTTCAATCAGGTTATCTTGATCCAAAATAACCTCTGGAATTTCAACATTTAGTGTACTGTCTTTAGCAATACTTGAATCTGAAACGGAATCGATCCCGTCATCCTCACCACACCCATAAACTATAAAAACGGCAAGAAAACCAAATAAAAATATCGCTCTTAACATATAAGTCTAAAAGTACCAATTAATATAATTTGGTTTCTCAAAAACCTATTGTTTTTGGTAGTATTTTAAAATATTGACGATAGGTACGGATCGCAACTGGCGAAAGTGCGTGCTTCATTCCCAACTGGTGTCAGTATTCATGGGTAACTTCATTAATTCACCTCAGTGAGAAGACTAGCTCCATTCATACTATTCTTAATAATCGTAAGCTGCTCCCTCAAACACTACCAGCGACAGGGTAAAGTCTCCCCTAAGTGCTATCATCAGGCCATACCCTTTACCACTTTTAAGCATGTGATTAATGTGCCTGTTGAGGTAGATGGAGAAACCAGAAATTTCTTGCTGGACACTGGCGCTCAGCTCTCCTTGCTGCAAACTGATCAAGCGAAAGGCAAAGCCATGACTGTCGGTGGTGCATCTAATCGTACAGTTACCCTCTATCGTCATAAAGTCAGCTCCATGCGCATCGGGGACGTGAGCTTCAAGAAGGTCAATGTGCTAAATGGAGACTTCACCGGGCTGAAAGAGCAAATACCAAACTTCGGCGGCTTGATCGGTCAGTCTGTGCTTAATAAGGCCAACTGGAAAATCGACTATCCTAATCGGATGTTGGAAGTTTCCAATGAGCCATTGGCGATAGACTCGATGCACACTATTCCTATCTTCAGGTCAGGTGGTTCTCCGCATGTAGATATCAGCATTGCGGGTACGACCTACAGAGCGATTATTGACTTGGGATCATCGGCCAAAGGTCTCAACATACCTGATGACCATCCTTTGGCTGAGCGGCTTTTGGACAAGTTCACCTTTGAAGGTAATCAAAGAAATATCTACAGTATGGGCGGGTTGCAGACCGTTGAAGAACAGGTCGGCACTCTGCCTTTTTTGTATCTCTCAGCGGTGGTCTTCAAGGATGTACCAGTTGACATCCGCAACTCAAGCGATCTAAGGCTCGGGATGAATTTCTTTAAAGACTGTATACTGGTAATAGATAATGACGAGGGAGTGTATCGGTTGAAGGCCAGGAATCTAAAGGATTAATGCTTTAATGCTGGTTTCTTACCATTACCATTTGATCGGCTATAGTAAAACATATTGAACCCAAACAAACTTTTGTTTGTCCAATAAATGTTCCTTAATATCAATATTGAATTAGTTGTCGTTTGAATTACAAGCACAAGCTCAGTACTGCGGTATCAACTCAACCAAGTTAGAAAACAGTTGGTTTCTCAATAAAGAGAACTTTGGAATACCAAATAGTGTCGTTAACGTATTTAGTTTAGCTTTAACAATGATTTGGTCCATCGACATTTTCAATGAAGTACGTTAACTACGGGTGTGGTTTCACAGCACCAAATGAGTGGATAAACTTTGACTATTCACCTGCAGTATTTATTAGGAGTCTACCCTTCTTTGGAGAAATTCTCAAAAAGGGTCTAAAAACAACTTTTCCAAAAAATGTAAAACTCGGAAATATAGTTAAAGGGCTTCCTATTGAAAATGAATCGTGTGATGGCGTTTTTTCTTCCCACACCCTCGAGCATTTAAGTCTTGAGGATCTGAAAACCGCTCTGAGTAACACCTACAAAATGCTTAAAGTGGGAGGAATATTTAGATGCGTACTTCCAGATCTTGAAATTCTAGCCAGAAATTACGTGACCGCTTTGGAAAATGGTAGTGATACAGCCTCAACGGACTTCATGAGGTCTTCTTGGTTGGGACTTGAAGAAATGCCAAAAACCATCAAAAAACATTATTTCCTTGGTTACTACCCCGGAATGTCAAGACATTTATGGATGTGGGACACACAGTCACTTACCAGGGAATTACGAAATGTAGGTTTTAAAAATATTAGATCTTGTTCGTTCAACGATTCTAGAGATCCTATGTTTAGGCTGGTAGAGAGTGAAGACCGATTCAAAAATACGGTTGCTTTGGAATGCATTAAATGACCGTTTCATAACCAACCCTTAGTCCAGCGTCTAATGGATAAATTGTCCTATGTTGAGGAGAACACAAGTGACATCTATATCATAGAGGACCACAAACTGTTTCCGCCCAAGTCGGCACACTACCTTTCTTGTATCTCTCAGGAGTGGTCTTCAAGGATGTACCAGTTGACATCCGCAACTCCAGCGATCTGAGGCTCGGGATGAATTTCTTTAAAGACTGTGTCCTGGTTATAGATAATGATGCAGGCGTTTATCGATTGAAAAAGAAGGTTTGAGAGTGGCCAAATGAAAAGTGGTTGGACGACTACTCAACCCACATGTCTTGCTAATACTTATCTCTTCCAGTAGTTTACATCAAAAGTTGCCATACCATTAGCGCACTCCATAATAGCATATCAGCTTCTTCAAGAGTTTTTTACACTCGTCATTTCTAATGCATTGATCTCAACATTGTTAATGTGATAATGGTCAAGCTTACCAAGTCTTAGATTTATGCCTTGATAAAGTAGATTTGTCACCATGGCCAATGTCACTTTTCAAGTCAACGTATCACCCCTGGACTATCCGAGAGTGAAGCTTTTACTACCACACCAACTGTCAGTTTTCTCAGGACAGTGTACAGAAAGCTTGGTGGTCATGGACTTAAGAAAAAGCAAAGGAAGGAAGTCTTCCGGCGACATTTGGGAAAAAAACCAGGAGCTCATCTATGACTACCTACATCAGCTAAAAGACGATTCATTTCCCGACCTTAAGTTGTTTGAAGTAGACTATTCCGATGGTGTCAGGAAGGAGATGAGCGAGACCATAATGAGGAGTGGTACGATCCCTGATAAAGATTTTTCAGGAGGCCCGTACTACTCCTATTTTTTTGGCCTCTTTGCAGCCACCAATGACCTGGTACTCCATATTGATGCGGATATGATGTTTGGAGGACGAAGCAGTACCTGGGTACAGGAAGCTGTAGATATTCTCAATCAAGATGATACCATCTTTTCGTGTTCTCCGATGGCAGGTCCTCCGTACGATGACCCAAAGCACTTATCTTCGTTTTACCGCAAAGGGTTTAATCCAATAGGCACATATAATCAGCCATTTTCCTTTCTGTACCAGCATTTCACCACGCGCGCTTTCTTGTTGAGCAAGAAGAAACTAAACAAGAGCATTAAAGTCGAAAGACCCAATCTGGATCATATGCTAAAGGCTGTCCTAAGAGGGACACCTCCTTTTCGGTATCCCGAAGGTACCATCAGCGACATGCTCAAAAGAAATAACTGGTATCGCGTAGGGTTTCTTGGAAAAAGTCCCGGCCTTTGGTCCTTACATCCATCAGGCAATCCCAATTTTAAAGAACTACTTCCTGGTTTGATCCCACTTATCGAAAAAGGTATGTTTCCTGAAGCTCAAAAAGGAGCGGGAGACGTGATTCCTGAATTTGAAGACCTTGCAAGGTCCAATAATTAAGTATTCCACGGAATCAGTATGCATGATTAAAAATGCTGAGCAAGTAGAATTGCTTTCATAGGGCTGTAGACTGCTACCCTGTACCACATGATTTGATTAAGCACATAATATTTTTTCGACATTTACGAATTAAATATTAATTTCGCTTTTGTCGAAAAAATAATACAGATATGAAAGGGACGCAGCTAGGTGAACTAGAAGAGATCGTACTATTGGTGGTGGCCAATCTCTATGATAATGCCTATGGGCTATTGATCAAGCTAGAAATAGAGGAAAAATGCAATCGATCAATTACAATCAGCACAGTTCATAATGTACTACAGAGACTAGCTGATAAAGGATTCTTAGACTCTCGCTATAGCGACCCTACTCCTGAAAGAGGCGGCAAGCGCAAATTGCTTTTTACTGTAACCAAATCAGGTCAGCAAGCCCTTGAAAAGTCAAGGGACATCAGGGCTACCTTGTGGAGTGGTATTCCCAAAGTTGCTTTTGACAAATGAATCCAAGTCCGCCGAAGTATATCACCTACTGGCTGTCCAGATTATGTGAGCCAGAACTATGGGAGGCCATCGAAGGAGACCTTTACGAGCTGTTCTTACTGCAAGTTCATAAGAAAGGGCTCGCTTATGCTCGCCGTAACTATTTCTGGAATGCCATTGCTTTCCTGAGATATCAGCGCCTTCAAAAAAAGTCAAATTCAAAAACGCAACACAACATGTCATTACTCAAAAACTATCTCAAGATCTCCTGGCGAGATATGTACAAAAACAGCACATTTTCAATGATCAATCTGATCGGCTTGATCTCAGGAATGACCATCTTTCTCTTAATTCTTCAGTATGTCTTGTTCGAAACAAGCTTTGATACTTTCCATACTGATTCCGGTAGGACCTATCGTGTCATCAACGACCGTTATCAGAATGGTGTCAGCGTCCAAAAGGGCATGATCACCTACCCTACCATCAGTCGGCTCATGAAGCAGGACATACCTGAGATAGACGTGCATACGCGAATGACCTATAATCGACGTACCTATCTGCAACATGAAGGGGAGACTAGATTGATCGATAGACTACTTGTAGCAGACGAGCATTTCTTGTCCTTTTTCGATTTCCCACTGGTAATGGGAGACCCAAAAACTGCGCTTGACGGCCCTTATGAAATGGTACTTACTGAGTCCTATGCCAGATTATTGGCAGGAGAAGATGATCCTTATAGTCTTATCGGAAAGTCTGTTACGATGTATGGATCACCTACTCAAGTAACCGCCATAGCAAAAGATCCACCTGCTAATTCGCATTTACAATTTGGTGTCCTGGTCTCTTACAAAAGTTTCGTCGCAGCGGCAGGCGAAGATGCTGACAACAGCATGACCTGGTCGGACTTCTACCATTATGTGAAGTTGAAGGATGGGGTCACCCCAAATGCGATTACAGATAAGTTGATCGAGTTTGGAAAACGCCATTTCAAAGAGGGGGAAGTGAGTGGAGCTGAGGAGAAATTTTCATTGCAGCCGCTACTTGAAGCAAGATTAGATAACTCACTTGAATATGAGATCGGAGAAGTAACTGATGGCAGGGTGGTATGGCTTATGCTGACGATCGGCATTTTCATTCTAGTGATAGCCTGGATCAACTATATCAACCTGAGTACAAGCCGTGCCATACAGCGGGCTAAGGAGGTCGGCATCCGCAAGGCGATTGGTGGTAACAGAGACCAGCTCATCCGACAGTTTGTCGTTGAGACTGCCATGATCAATACCATCGCTTTGGTGATCTCTCTACTTTGTGTTCTCCTGCTTCAGCCCCACTTCAATACGCTTACAGGCCTCCAACTGGACTTGGGGATACTTCTCACTACAAGTATAATGTCGCTTCCAAGCTGGCTTTTTTTATTGCTCACCTTGGTGATTTGCATACTGGTTGTGGCCATCTACCCTTCTCTGCTGACCAGTCGTTTCACTACACAAGAAATGCTCAAGGGAAGCTACAGCACCAAAAGTGAAATAGTCTGGCTCAGAAAGGCCCTTGTGGTCTTCCAGTTTAGTGTCGCTGTGATGCTCATCGGCGGAGTACTGGCAGTTAATGACCAGATCAATTATATGCTCAACAAGGACCTTGGGATTGATATAAACAAAACACTGATTGTATATGGGCCTACTTCCTACAACTACGATAGTACATTGGTCAACAGTATAGACCGCTACAAAAACGAACTGGCTGGGCTGAGTGGAGTAGATAGAGTAACTGCTACCACCAGGCCAGCAGGCAATCAAATGGGGAGAGTATTCCAGGTAAGGACACTGGAAGACCCAGAGCTAAACAACCTCACTGCCAATATCATCAATGCTGATCATGAGTATGCCGAAGTGTTTGGGCTCGATATCTTAGCAGGGCGTGACCTTGAGATCTATGATCATAATCCTAACGGAAATCTGGTAAACACGCTTTTGATCAATGAAGCGTCCGCTGAACTGCTCGGTTTTGCATCGCTAGAAGAGGCTGTCAATACTCGGTTAAACTTCTTCGGTAAGGACTGGACGATCATAGGAGTGGTCAACGACTTTCATCAGATGTCGCTGCATCAAAAGATCGAGCCGCTGTTCATCCTCCCATTTTACATGAGCAACCAGAGTTTTGCTTTGAACATCTCCGGCAATCCTGATCAACTACTTCCTGCCATTCGTGAGATCTTCCTGAAGCATTACCCTGGCAATCATTTTGATTATTATTTTCTTAAAGACCGATTTCAGTCCAATTACCAGGCAGAGTTCAGATTGGCTGAGATTTCCCAGGTGTTTACACTGCTCTCCATACTTGTAGCTACACTTGGATTGTACGGTCTGGTGATGATCACCATGATGAGAAAGACCAAAGAGATAAGCATAAGAAAGGTCTTGGGTGCCAATTTGCAGGAACTACTGTTTGCCCTCAATAAGGACTTTGTCATATTGATTATGATCGCAGCATTGATAGGCTCATTTGCTGGCTTTTTTACACTAGAAAAATGGAGAGAGGGGTTCGCTTATGCTGCCGATTTTAAGGTCAGCACATTGATTATCGCATCGACATCATTATTCTTCATTTGTTTGCTGACGGTCGGGTTTCATATTGGAAAGGTTACCAGAAACAATCCCTCAGAGTCACTAAGAAATGAGTGAACAGTACTCATCAGAGTACATAAATGGTCTAGTGACTTTAACTCAAACACTGTTCTGTATCAGAAACTGCAGCGGTCACCGATAAAAGTCTTCAGACCATATAGCAGGTTGCTGAAAGCCCTGGAGCTAGATGGACTGATAATACTCCATCATCTTGTTCCTCATTTCCTTATCAGGCAATTCTCCTCTGCCAGCATCAAGATTTTCAATAACATGAGGTACTTGTGTGGTAGCCGGGATCACACATGTCACCGCCGGGTGACTGATAATAAACTTAAGCAAGTATTGCGCCCATGACTTGATGCCTAACTCGCTATTCCACTTTGGCATTGGCTTTCCATTGGTCCTGTCTATCAGCCTACCCGTTTGAAAGGGCCGGTTAACAATGACTGCTATACCATTGTCTTGTGCAAATGGAAGAAGTCTTTTTTCAGCCACCGGGTTTTGGATATTGTAATTGACCTGGACAAAGTCCAATGGGTAAGAAGTCAAAGTACTTTGAAGCCTATTGTGTTCAGAGTTGAGATAATGCGTAACACCAATGTACCTAAGCTCACCTTGGGCTTGCAGTTCTTTTAGTGTCTCATAGTGAACTTCGAAATCTCTAAGGTTGTGGATCTGATGCAGGTTGATCATTCCGTCAAAATATTGATTGGAGTCCAGGACCTGTTTTATTCCGCTTTGCTGACCATTGGTCCAGACTTTGGTGGCTACCCAGAGCTGATCGAGATCCAGTTCTCTTGCCAATTCTCCGATCACTCTTTCAGAACTACTATACATAGGAGAGCTATCTACCACTCGACCTCCATTATCCCAGAAGGTTTTTAGTACTTGTTTCATCTGCTCGCGTCGCTGAACCGATCGACCCACGTCAAATGTGAGCCACGAACCCATCCCGATTATGGGAATTTGCTCTCCAGCTGAGGGAATGGTACGCCTGATAATAGAATTTGAAATAGAAGCTCCCATTGCCGATGAGGTTAATAGAGCACCGGTAGCCAATGAGCTTTGGATGATGAACTTACGTCTGGTCGGCATCTTAATAATGATACGTTTCTCAATAACAGATAGATCAATTTGTTCGACAGTCAACTGTTATTTCTTGGTCTATGACATAACCTCATTGTCCAATGTCAATTATGGAAGTAGATTAACGCTTCTTATCTTTATAACAGCATGGGCAATAACGAAATATCGACTATTCGAAAGGAAATCACTGATTGGGTCTCAGAACTTGACGATGAAAATATGCTGGCCTTGTTAAACTCGATCAAACTTTCGCAAGCATCTAGCAACGACTGGTGGAACGAGATAACTGAGTCAGATAAACTGAAGATTAATCAGGGTCTGAGCGATCTCAAAAGTGGAAGGACAGTTTCTTCAGAGCAATTCTGGGATGAACTTCAACGAAAATGAGCCATAGTCTTGAGGTCAAATGGACAAAGGAATCATTAGAAAACGCCCTACTTATCGACAACTATCTCCTATCAACTTTTGGCCAGAAAGAAGTTCAGAAATTTCGTGAACTGTTGAGAAACTTCGAAAATAACGTACTGAACTTTCCTCAACTCTATCCGCAATCACAACTGCAACCTGAACTCCGAAGAGCGGTGCTTCATAAGTACTTGTCCGTATACTGCATTTTTAAGGGGTCGCGGGTTACTGTAATTGCCATAAGTGACAATCGACAAGATCAACAGGTGCTTTAGTTATGAACTCTTTCAACATACTCCTCGCCAACATTCACAGGTATGTGACCCTTACAGAAGAGGAGCAGGAGCAGCTATATAACATCATCATTGAGACGAAGATCAAGCGACGGCAGTTTATCGATCAACCGGGCTACACCTGTCAATATCGTAACTATGTTGTCGAAGGTGCATTCCGATCATTTTTCCTGGATAAAGATGGGAAAGACCATACCGTACAACTTGCCGTGGAAGACTGGTTCGTTAGTGATTTTTACAGCTACATTACTCAAACACCAGCCACCTTATTCGTAGAAGCGCTTGAAGATGCGACCATACTACAGATGCGCTACGAGCATATTGAGCCACTTTGCAGTAAGATCCATGGCCTTAGTGAATACTTCAGGATCACAACGGAACGCGCTTTTGCCTTCTCACGCCACCGGGCTTTGTCCGGTATAAGCAAGACCGCAGAAGAGCGTTACCTGGAGCTTCTCGATCGGTACCCCAATATCGTCAATCGTGTTCCTCAGCGTATGATCGCGTCCTACCTGGGTATGTCCGCAGAGTTCCTGAGCAAAATCCGAAAGCGGTTGGCTTCACAATCTTGAACTAGTTCAAGCATCTTTCCTGTTCTAGTTCATTTTCCAGGGACAAGGCCTTGTCCAGTTTTGTACCGTCAATTTTGACAAAGGACTTAATATGCACAGACAATTATGAACAACAAGGTCACTCACATATCAGGAATGATCCTCGGGCTGCTGATGGTCATCTTCGGGCTCAACAAATTCATCGGTTTTATCCCGGTGGAGCCACCAGCAGACGAAACAGCTCAGATGTTTATAGGAGCCATGTTTACCTCTTACCTATTCGTAGTAGTAGCATTGGTGGAGATCATAGGCGGGGCATTACTTTTCATGCCTAAGACACATACTCTCGCATGGTTGTTACTCCTACCGGTAATGTTCAACATCGTGGCTTTTCATGTCGCGCATGACTTTATTGGTAATGGTATCTGGCTATTGCCTACAGCTCTGTTTGTACTTAATGGCATAGGCCAACAGCCAAAACTTAAGACATTAATTGACTAAGAAATGAAGAGGAATTGGTTAATCACAGGAATATCCAGCGGCTTGGGCGCTGCATTAGCAAAGGCTGTCATGGCAGACGGAGATTTTGTCATTGGCACTTTTAGACAGCAGGATCAGGTTGACGCCTTCAATGCACAGCATCTAGGCAAGGGCAAAGGCTATATGCTCGACCTAAATCATGTCGACAGCATTGAACCGATGGTACATAAGGTACTGGCAGAAAACGGAAAGATTGATGTGCTGGTCAACAATGCTGGAGTAGGATTCATCGGGGCGATCGAAGAAGCAAGTCTTCATGAAGTCAGAGACGTCTTTGAAGTCAATGTATTTGGTGCTTTAAGCATGACCCAAGCCGTCCTACCGCAAATGAGGAAAGAAGGTGCGGGTCAGATCATACAGATTTCTTCCCACGGAGGACTTAAGGCGTTTGCTGGGTTCGGCATCTACAATGCTAGCAAGTTTGCCTTGGAGGGTTTTAGTGAAGCGCTGGCACAAGAGGTAGCCCCACTTGGGATTAAAGTGAGCATCGTAGAGCCTGGCCCCTTCCGGACCAACTTTGCTGGTTCAAGCTTAGGTGAAGCGGATAAGGTCATTGATGATTATAACGACACGGTGGGAGCATTCAGAGCCAAGCTCAAAGGTGTACATGAGAAACAAGAAGGTGACCCGGCTAAAGCAGCTCAGGCAATTATCGATCTTTCAAAATCTGATTCACCATCACTACGGTTACCGCTAGGTAAGACAGCTTTGATCACCATTGGCATGAAACTGGATAGCGTGAAAGCGGACCTTGAAAAGAATCGGGCTATTGCTGAGAACACTGTATTCTAGGAAGTTCGCTACGTCCGTGACTGGAAAGGCATGCTTTGCAAAAACGCGCCAGGTAGTTAGACATCCGATATTTTGGAAATATCGGATGTCTTGTTATGTCCAGCATACCATTCAAAGCATGATCAGTTGAACACTGACCAAGAAGTCAGAAAATTGATTAAACAAACGCATGTTATCTGTCTCAGTCGGCACAGTTATTCCACAAAGTCCTACGAGCACTAACACCAGCCCTCCTGCTCATTCATCCCGTAGTGACTCCACCGGATTGGCCAATGCTGCAGATACTGTTTTGAAACTCATGGTCAAAAGTGAGATCACCAATGTACCTACAGCTGCGATTGCAAATACCTGCCAACTCATATCAATGCGGTAGGCAAACCCTTCCAACCAGGTGTTCATGAAGTACCATGCCACAGGTAAGGCGAATACCATAGCAATTAAGAAGAGTTTAATAAAATCCTTTGAGAGCATGGTCACCAGGCTTTGCATGGAAGCACCAAGCACTTTGCGTACACCTATTTCTTTTTGACGCTGGGTAGTGCTATATATCGTCAATCCGAATAGTCCGAGGCATGCAACGAAAATGGCTAGTCCTGAGAAGATGGAAAACACATTGCCAAAGCGCGCATCCGTCTCATACTGCCTATTGAAATTGTCATTGCTGAATTGTGCAATAAATGGGCGATGAGGCGCGAGGGTCATCCAGATATTTTCCAACTCGGTCAAGGTTTGGGTATAGTTGTCAGACTTAAGTCGAAGTGAAAGCTTGGTCGTGCTCCATCTTGTAGAGTAGCGAAGTGCCAATGGCTCCACGCCTTGATGAAGGGAAACGTAGTTAAAGTCTTTGACCACACCGATGACCTTACCCTCTCGACCCCACTGCATGAAGTCCTTACCTATGATGTCCAAAGGATTCGTGTAGCCAAACTCACGTGCAGCAGCCTCATTGAGTATCATCGAATAAGCAGAGTCACCAGGATGATCGGACGAGTAATGCCGACCAGTCACCATCTCCATTCCATAGGTGGGAATAAAGTCCTCATCAATCTCATAGACGCCAGGGCTTGTCCATATCCATTCTCCGTTTTTATCCTTTACCGCCGTTCCACCATTGGGAAAGAAATCTCCTGGCGTGGCTCGGGAGGCGGCAATCGACTCCACAGCACTGTGTTGTCCAAGCTCAGCTTTGACCGCTTCTAGTTTCCGCTGCACTTTACCATCCCAGCCATAGTCAATTACCAGCATCTGCTCATTGTCGAAACCTTTATCAAACTGCCGTAGATATTGCAGCTGGTCAAACACCACTGCAGTACCAACAATGAGCACGATCGACAAGGCATATTGTACGATCACTAGCGAACGTCTTAACCATATGCCATCTTTCGAATTTTTAAAAGCTCCTTTTAGGACTTTGACCGCCTTAAATTTGGAAAGAACGAATGCGGGATAGACACCTGCTACCAACCCAAGCAGTAGTACCAGTGACATGCCTATGGCAAGGTTGCCAGCTGTTAATAGCCAGTCTAGTGGCAATCGCTTATCCACAAGGATCTCAAGCTGTGGATGGCTTATCCAGAACAGTAACACTCCTATAACAGCTGATAAAAACGTCAGTACCTGTGACTCGACTAAAAATTGGAAAATGAGCGACCCCCTACCGGAACCGATAGTCTTCCGGATGGCCACTTCCTTAGCGCGCTCCATGGATCGTGCCGTTGACAAATTCATAAAGTTGATACAAGCAATCAGCAATACGAATGCTGCTACCGAAATGAATATGTAGATATTATCTTCATTTCCGGTAGGGCCCGGCTGTCGTCTCGCCTCGGAGTACAAATACGCATCCGCCAATGGCTCAAATCCTATGGTGTACGCCTCCTGATCATTGTCAGTATTGCTCAGAAAATCAGGGATACGTGCTTCCATGGTTTTGATATCTACATTGTCCCCTACCGTGAAATAGGTGTAGAAGTCCACATAACCCCAACTTTCAAAAATAATTGGTCGGTAGCCGATGAAGGTTTTCATCGACACGAGGGCATTAAAATCAAAATGTGAATTAGGTGGAATCTCGTATACGCCAGTGACTTCATAGTCTTCCTGGCTGTCTGCCAACATCACCTTTCCGATAGGGTTTTCATCGCCGAAGTACTTCTCGGCCACAGATTGCGAGATGATGATAGTGTTGGGTCGGGTGAGTGCGACGGCTGGATTACCAGCGATCCACTTCCAGTCAAAAATCTGGTAAAACGTCGAATCTCCAAAAGCTATTCCTTCCTCCTGAAAGCGGCGACCATTGTACTCGAGTAGAAAGCTGTTGGACGTTGTAAAGCGAAATACATGCTCGACCTCAGGGAAATAGTCCTTTAGCGCCTGCGCGATAGGTGCATTGCCCCACACCTGGAGTTCCGAAGCAGGTAGCAAACCATCAGCTGGTATTTCCACATCGCTCCCAAAGTTGTGCAGTATCCTAAATGTCCTGTCGTACTTGGCGTTGTAGGTATCGTAGGAGAGCTCATTGTGGACATAGATCATGATGAGCAGGCAGCTGGCGATACCCACGCCAAGCCCTGTCACATTCAATGCTGAGAATGTCTTGTTGCGCAAGATGTTGCGCATACTTACTTTGAAATAGTTTTTGAACATACCGTAATAATTGAGTTTTTGAGTGCCTTCGAAGTTTTTGATAATACCGGGTCTAAAGAGCCTGATGACCTCCCAGACAAAGACCCATTGTGCCTTTTTTACTCCTTTTTGCTGGCTATTGGCTTCAAACAGTTCAAGTAAGTCTCCCTCCAGGTAGCGATGGATACCTGGATCACAAAACCATTTGAAAAACCGCAGAACCAACTTTGGAGGTTGCGCGGATGAGTGACTCACGCAGTGACCAGTTTTAGATCGAGTGCCACTTTAGGGATCTGATTATAGAGCTGATTACGCACTTCTCGTGCGTACTCAATCGCATCCTTCCCTGCTGGTGTGAGTGTAAAGTAGAGCTTTGGTCGCCCTCCGCGCTCGCTGGTGGACTCTCCTTCTTTGGAAGTCAGGTAGCCCTTTTCTTCGAGTCTTTTGAGTGCCGACTGGAGTGCTCCGACGCTGACCTTGCGATTGAGCTTCTCCTCAATGGACAACTTGATCGATACGCCATAAGCCTCTCCGTAGAGGACACCTACTGTGAGTAGTACGATCTCTTCAAATTCACCAAGCTGATACTTTCCCATAGTATTTTCTTGTTTGCAGTGTTGCAATTCTAGGAAGTATGACAGTTAATTCCTAATTGCAGTGTTGGCAAAGACGGAATTAAATGCGAATTGGTTACACCGGTGAAAATGAATATAGCTTGACCAAGGAGCAAGAACGATTGGCTCAGTACATAAATGGCTCATGCCATTTTATTAAACGTATAGTTACGTTTATAAACGTTTATCAGACAGTTCGCATCCTTTGCTCATCATTTTGAGCCAGATTCTGTAGCCAGGAGCATCAGAAATTCGCTTTAGCATCAAGAAATCGTCAAAAATTGGGTGTTTCTCGGTCGGATTGATGAACTTGAAAGGCTAATAACGTACTGTGCTCGTTGCATTAATGTTAAGCGAAAAATCATTCCAAAATCCGATATTTCCTAGCCACGTTTATAGATACTCTAACCAGAGGGTCTGTGAACTTTACAAAGTTGGTACCGTAAACTTTTTTTAGCATTCCGTCCTTAAGCATGGATTTTAGATTATCATAAAATCCTCCCTGATATTCTTCAGTAATACCTTTGTAGAGTTCATCTTCTTCGATTCCGGTGGCTGGAGCTTCAGCCAGATTAAACAATATTTCTTTGTTATTTGGTTGCTCCTTGATCATCTCTTTTATTGAAGAAAATGTGGCTTCATCAAAATCATCATAAAACTCATACAGATCCAGGTTGAATATCTTATCAACAGCTTTATTATACAATTCGGAATCTACGCATATGATATCGTCTTTTTTCAAATTCTTTTTGATAATACGAATTATATTCAGTCCAATAAGATGAGCATATCCAGGTAAACCTCCTGAATCTTCATAAACGACTCTCTTGAAATTCTTATCAAACTGAACTTCCTTACCGTGTTCAGATTTCAAGGTATCTTGGACTAACTCGAATATATTACCTATTTCTCCTTCCGTAAAAAGAGGCAATTTGATTTTATTACTTCCAAGTTTCGCTCTAACTGATTTATGGTCTGAGATCAATTCATTTATATTATCAGCAATCCCCACGATAATGAATCTAGTATCAGGCATCAGTTTAATAAGTTGGCCCACACCAGATTTATCATCCAACAGATCAAATTCGTCAATTACAAAAACCAAATCCACTTTCTGGTTTTCTTGAATATAGTCAACAAGTCTTCTAAAGTAGTCAAATACTATATCAGGGGCCGAAATTTTCTCAGAATCGTTTTTTACTTCGGTTTTGGCTTCATTTTTATATTTGAGAACCGATAGATTAAGTGTAAAGCCCTCAGTCTCTGAAACTATATTTTCAACAACCCGTGAGCTGTAAGCTTCTGGAAATTGCCTTTTCAAGCTATTCTTATGTTCGGCTAGAATTATTGAAGATAAGAGGCCTTGGATATTAAGATAGAAACTGGAGCTATCTATAGTCACGCATTTTGTTGATCTATCGAAATCGGGAATTTCAATTAAAGAATCTTTTTTCAAAGATCCTTTATTATTTAATATGTTGACTACTTGATTTGCAAGGGATGTTTTCCCTACCTGCCGTTCCCCATATATAATTAGTGTAGAACCAGGAGTTGTTAGATTCTCAAGGACTCTATTAACGAATTTCCTTCTTCCCGAATAAAAATGATCGTTTTTAGTCTGTATAGGCTGGAAAGGGAAAAATAAATGGTTCTCATTAAGCTTTTTTTTTGCCATCAACTTAAGGTCTTTGGTAGTTCTAAGTTAACCAAATGCTGGGCTAAATGCATTACTTGTGAATATGTGTATACGGCTACACCTTTATTCTTTCCAGAAAGGGTCACAACTTCATAACCAAAGAACTCCTCGAAAAATTTGCGATTATATTTTCCTCTGAAGGAAAAGTAAGTGATGTCATTTCCTATAGAATTTAGAAATTGAACAGAATTATCCAAATCTAAAATGATTCTATAACTTAAGAGAGAGTCTAAACCAAAAGAAAATTTCCTGTACAAATCATTGGGGTTTTTGCACTTTGGTTTACCATTCCCAACAACGTTAGTATCTACTTTAAGCGACTCTAACAAAGCATCATAATACTTATCTCTTACCGGATTGTCTAAAATGCGAATTTTCTCAATTGTCGTATCCAAAAACCTATTGGCCATTTACTTAATATTTTACGCAAATTCAAAGCTAAGTAAACGACGGAAAAGAAAGGAAGAAACAGGAAGAAATATGTAGACAAAAGTAGAAACACGAAAGCCTATGTAACAAGAGGAAGGCTTCCGCCTAACAAACACTAAGCTCCATCGCCTTACTTAGTTATTTGCAAAGAGGATATGGAAACGATACTTTTAAGCTATCTGAAAAGCTAAGCCGACAGAGCTTAGTTTGGCGTTATACTTCACTAATAAGTCCACCATGCGAGCAGAATTCATAATAACACTAAAAGTGCTTGATAACTGTGATTATTACAGAAAACGAATCAAAACAGAGATTATCCGTTCTGCGAAAATGCAAGGCTTAAGATTATCGCATTCTATAAGAAGTCATTCTAGCTGCGAGATAGAAATCAAAATTCTCTGTTCCTATAATACAATTCGGCAAATAATTGATTCTTTGATGTTTAGTTATACTAACCATATATCAATAATCTCAATCAAAGAAGAATCTGTTGAATCTTCCGGGGAGCAAGAAAATGTATCAGAAATAGTTGACGAATTCCGCAATTGGATAAATACTCTTCTAGCTGGTACTTCAACTGGGTTGGCGTACAAGGCTTACAATGAAACTAGAAAAAAGGATGGAAAATCTTTTAGAAAGAATGAAGTTAATGACGAATCGCATCCGCATTTCTTTAGAAAAATTGACAAAGTCGGGAATTATGATAATCAAATGATTCAAAATTATGTGGCCCACTGGTGGGATGATTAAGAAGCATTACAGTCGCAAGCACAAATGCGCCAAACTTCCTCTTTGCTGACTTCATCAGTACTTACCCGCTCCCTACACCTTCTTCGATCATTTCAGCTCTATGAATATTTGTGTCAGTTTTGGCTTTGACTTATATGGCGCGGTATTTCGCAAATAGTTTTGCTAAGCAAGAGGAGACTCTTCCTGCGTCCCCAAGCAAAATCGTTATCTTTAGTAAATGATGATCTGCGCGTAAAACAACAATGCTCAAGACAATACTCACAGCCATCATCATCGGCGGGATCACTTTAGCAAATGCCCAGTACATTCCCATCAAGTTGTCTAGCGAAGATGAAGCGCTTTTAGATGCATTGTGTCAGTCAGAGCTTGCAGCTAGTAAGATTCCTGGCATGGCCATAGGCATTGTAGCCAATGGAGAGACACTCTACGCTAAAGGGTTTGGCGTAAAGCAACTAGGCGGTACAGACTCGGTGACCACATCATCTATTTTCCACTTGGCCTCCATCTCCAAGACTTTTGTGGGTACGGCTATCGGGCTATTAATCGAGCAACAAAAATTAACGCTAGAGGATAAGGTAACCGATCATCTCCCCTATTTCGAAATGAGGGATCCACGCTATCGGGAAATTACCATCCGCCATTTGGTGACACATACTTCGGGTATGCCTGATGTGTCCAACTACCAATGGAAAAAGGCCCAGTATCATGAAACGGCATTGGAAGAGTATGTAAAAAGCCTAAAAGGCAAAAAGCTCAAATCTGATCCAGGGACTAAATACGATTATTCGAATATGGCCTTCGAAATACTGGGAGACGTGATCGCCAAAGCAAGTGGGATGTCATTCGAAGCATATGTAAAAACCTACATCCTGGAACCGGCCGGGATGAAGAACAGCAGCTTCTATTTGCCTGACATTGATACCTCACTCAGGACGAGCCCTCATGTAAAACGACCTTCAGTCAAGCTACATGACACTTATCCTTACAACCGCAGACATGCCCCTTCCAGTACCCTGAATTCTAATGTGGACGATATGATCAAGTACATCAACTTGTATGCAAACAAAGGAACGCTCAATGGTCAGCAAGTATTCAGCGAGGCAACTTATGACCTTATTCTTAAAGAGCACTTTCACATTGAAGGTGGCCAATCTGTAGGACTGGCATGGAACCTCTTTACTAGCCGAGAAGAAATTGGATTCGGATTTCATCACGCGGGATCAGATGTAGGGTATCGATCATTGTTGGTAAATCATTTAGACCGTTCTTTCGCCTTCATCCTTTTGTTCAATGGACATTGGGATGAAGACTATTCCAAATTCAACGAAGTAGTTATCAAGCTAAAGAACAAGTATGCGAATGTGCTGGAATAGACTTTTTTCGATTCCTTACGTCAGGGTAATGCAGGCTGTCTAAAGTCTTCAGAAAATAAACCTAGCGGGCAAGACTCGATAAACACGACTATCTTGTACTCATGAAAAAGATAATCATAGGTTTACTCGTGATCGGACTGGTATATCTGGCTTTCTTCTTGTTCAACCTTGGCCAGCGTCCCGACAGAGAATATCCCTCCTTTCCAATTGATTTAGTTAACAATGCTGCCACAGTTCATGATAGCATTCCACTTAGGGATGTTGTGGTAGCAGGCAACAACTGGGATGGGGTCATCACCATTTTTGATCCTAACACCTATGAGATCATCAAGAAGATCAGTGCCATACCAGATCGAGAAGAACGGTTTGAAGACATCTATTCAGGCTTCAAGCGTAGGTTGGCCGCAGGCTTTATTCGAGACTTCATTGGTGAAGGCAATGATCAATTGGTGGATGACATGTTCACCTCCAATGATGGCCGATACATCTATGCATCAAGGCCGAGCTTTGCCGATGTGGTGGCCATAGATGTCAACTCGGGTGAGATCGCATGGCGTACACCCGTAGAAGGCTTGAGAGCTGATCATTCAGCCATATCTCCTGATGGCAAGATCTTTTTGGTCTCAGCCTCTACCGCCCGAAAGGTCCATGCCATCGATGTGGAAACCGGTGAGATTGTTGGTGAATTTGAATCTGGTGACCAGCCACATGAGAATACTTACTCTGAGGACGGTAAGCGCATCTACCATGCCAGCATCGGTAAGGTCTATGTCTCCTTACCAAGCCTTGACTTCATCAAGGGTGATCGCTGGTTTCAAATTGTCGATGCGGATACCTACGAGGTAATTCGTCGAGTGGATATGAAGGAAAGGTTGGAAGCAGCTGGTTATGATTTGATGGATCGTGCCATACGCCCTATGGCCATCACTAGTGATGAAAAGTTCGCCTATCTGCAGATTTCATTGTTCCATGGCTTCTTTGAGTATGATATAGAAAATGATCGGATCACCCGAAAACTGGATCTGCCCACACCACAAGAGTTAGCGCCAGGAGAGCACTTGCTCAACTCTGGGCATCACGGCATTGCCATCAGTGGAAACGACAGCACTATATGCGTAGCGGGTACTATGGACGGCTATATCGCGATGGTGGACCGAGCAACTTTCGATTATACGACCATCAAGCTTTCGGATGATCCAAAAGAGGCTAAACCTTACTGGGCCACCTCCAGCAAGGACGGGACTAAGGCATATGTTTCCATCAGCGGCCTGGACAAGGTTACGGTAGTCGATTACGCTAGTAAACAAGTAGTCGCGGAAGTTCCGGTAGGGCATCATCCTCAGCGCGTGCGCAATGGCCAGCTTCGATTGAAATAGAGTTAAATACTTGGGAGTCCCGGTTATTCTGACTTTCCTGCAGATGGTTTACTCCTCTTTTTAGCTTAGCAGAAAACAGGTCTTACCAAAACGGTGCTCAATTGGCTTCTTAAGTTATCTGATATTCAGTATCCAAGGCAGATAGATTTTACGATATTGCTGAGATTGAGTCGACAGAGCTTGATTAAATACTATCTCTATCACTTCAAACCTTGATAACAATGGAAGTAACCGCCGAAAAGAATGAAAAGCTCGCTGAGATGGTATTCTCGTCAATCTATCCGCACTACCTGAGCAGAATAGAAAAGAACGGTAGGACGAAAGAAGAACTTGATGAAGTTATCCTTTGGTTGACTGGTTACGATCAGGACACTTTAGCCTCTTATGTTACAGGTACAGGCACATTTAGAGATTTTTTTGAAGGCGCCAAAATGCATCAGAATGCAGATATGATCAAAGGTGTGGTGTGTGGGTATCGTATCGAGAACATATCAGAAGAGTTTGCTGTGTACCGTGATTGCCGACGCATGGAGAAGCTGATTGATGAATTAGCAAAAGGTCGCAAAATGGAGAAGATTCTTCGTGAAGAAAAAAAGTAGAATTTTACTCTAACTTGACTAGTCTGGAAAGCTAGCTTCATATTTATCTACTCAACCTTATCTTACACATGGCAAGTATCACAGCACACGATTTCATTGTAAACATTAACAATCTCCAGGAGTCCCAGGTCTTAGAAAAAATCTACTCCGATGAGCTATCGCCTAATCAAGTGCTTTTGGCAATTGACAAGTTCTCGTTTACTTCTAACAACATCACCTATGGTGTGGTAGGACAGCAAATGAATTATTGGAAATTTTTTCCCACCCAATCTGGTTATGGCATTATTCCAACGTGGGGACTGGCCAATGTTGTAGCATCCAAACATCCGGATGTGAAAGTAGGTCAGCGCTACTATGGCTACTACCCCATGAGTACCCATCTGTTAGTTGAGCCCAGGAACGTCAGCAGCGCAGGTTTTGTGGATGATGCCGAGCACCGACGAGCGCTTCCTCCTATTTATAACTACTACACTAACACAGAGCACGATCCTTCATTCACGCCATCGACTGAGGACTTGATCTCCATTTTTAGACCGCTCTTTATCACTTCATTCCTGATTGATGATCACTTAGCAGAAAAAGGATATTTTGGCGCCTCTCAGCTAATCTTGACAAGTGCGTCAAGTAAGACGGCTCAGGCCTTGGCCAGTCAATTGGCTCATCGCAAAAAGAAGAGTGCTTTAGACTTGGAGATTGTTGGACTTACTTCTGAGCAGAATGTTGAATTTGTGAACGCATTAGGCTGTTATGATCGAGCGATAAGTTATAATGCAATGAGAGAGTTGAATACCGATGAGAAATATGTCGTGATCGACTTTACAGGCAACCACAATACACAGTATCAACTGCAAACCGCACTCGGTGACAAACTGGCTTACAATTGCCTTGTTGGGCTTGTCGATTGGCAAAACCTCCAAGGTGAGCAACCACTTCCAAAAAAGGGGGAGTTTTTCTTTGCACCGACTTATGCAGAAAAGCGACAGAAGGAATGGGGTGTAAAAGGCTTTCAACAAAAGGTTGGCATGGCTTGGCAGCAATTTATGAATACCATCCAATCAAGCATAACCATCAAAGAGCATACCGGGCCTCAAGCGCTAGCCGAATTGTATTCGGATATGTTGAATGGAAAAATTGATCCCAAGCACGGCAATGTTGTGAGCCTGAATAAATGAAAAGAGCTCTCTGCCATCACGACTTTTATTTGACAATCGCTTGAGCACTCCTAGCTCAAGCAATAAAGTGAAGAGAGCACTGTTACTTTATTCAGAACCTCAACACTTTGAAATGAAGATTGCCATCCTAATAGCTGCACTATTATCTTCCATGTACACCGGCCTGTTCGCCCAAAACACCCATACCGACGCTCAGGATCAACATTCAACAATCCTACTATTTCGAACTTTTAATCTCTTCGATTTTGGTTTCAATTATTCACTTTACCTGGATGGTAACTTGCTGGGTAAAATGAAAACGAAGAATGTTTTTATGGTTGATACTAATGCAGAAAACGTCTCCCTTCTAGCCACTACTAAGGCACCTTCACTCAATGCTGATAAAAGGACGAATTACACCAAGACTAAAGAATTGAAGAAGTCAATTCCGTTAGGTATGCGACCAATTCAGTTTGTCAAATGTGGATTCTACAATGTCAATTTATTTGATCTGCCACGGCAGCCCATGGTGCGAATTTTAAAACCAGAAGAAACCCAGAAATACCTTCGTAAGAAGTTCATCAAGAAAAAGATAAAGGATCACCTTTATCAGCAATGGCTCAATGAAAGTGGGTTGACGGGTTGATTAGATAAGGTTAAAAAAAGCCACTAAGTGTCATTGCTGCTATGAACTAAAGTTCTTGTTGAAATCGGCATTTTAGCTTTTCCTTTTTACTGAATCACATCGGTGACCTTTTCTAACAGAATTGCCTTTAACGAAAAATATCTCGCTTTGGTAATTGTGGTGACTAACTTAAAAGAAGGACTCCTTTGAGTCCTTCTTTCAGAAATTGACAGTCTATATCTCAGCTACTGAGATAGCCCTTGGAATCCCATTGCGGACTTTATCATATTGTTCTTTTTCTAAGGGATTCTTTGTGTCCAAGTCATAGAAGTTCTTCCCAAATAACTCCTGAGTACGCTCCTGATAGATTTGATTGAATCCTTGTTGGATATAAGTAAGATTGACCAAATAGTCGTTAAACGTGTCATCAGCCTCGGGCTTGGCGCTTACCACATAATTTGATTTGCCTTTGACTATTTGACCTTTCACAAACTCATATACAAGCGTCTGATTCGCAGATCTAGCATTATCGCCTAGTTTGATCTTCAATAGATCTAGGTTATGTGCTCTGGCATATTCATCATCTACTATGGGCATCTGTATGCCTTCCTTACTATCAGGTGTTGGAGGAAGCAAAAATGCCATTTCAACTTGATCGCCTTCGGCTGTGCGACCAATATAGAGTAGCTTTCTTCTATTGGTCTTTCTTAGCGCCCACTGTACATCAGTCACCAGCCTCATCTTCTCTGCTTTGTCTACTTTAATGACAACTATCCCGGTATTCGTTATGCCACTTTCCTGAATCGCCGACTCCAGTTCTGCAAGTGGTGTTGTCTGACCATTGAGTCTTACTTCACCTCCAAGGATGACAACTTCCAAAGCATTGCCCGGATCAATATCATACTCAAAGCCCATTTCTGGTAAGACAGGTAGTGAATATGAAATGAGCTGATCAGTAAGGTTTCCTGCTTCTTTAACAAGATCGCCTGCTGCCAGGTCTGTATCGATTTGATCCTCAATTCTTGAATTACACTGAACGATCAACAAGCTAAAAACTATTGCGGTAGACAGGACAAAAGCAGCTTTAAGCTTACCAACCCGTCCTGATTCTTTTATTTTCATCATGGTTATTCTTCTTTTAATGAATGATAAATTGAAATGGTGTACCAACCCATATGAGTTGTTGCTGATCAATTGTCTCAAAAGCAAGGACTGGTACTCAACTAAGGAATAACCCTGGTTAATCATTTTTTTGTCTGCTATGTATTCATGTGTAGTCTTGAGGGATTTAATCAGCATCCACACTACGGGATTAAACCAAAGCACAGCTGCCAAGAGTTGAACAAATATTAAATCGAGAGAATGCTTTTGCTTGATATGCGTTTGTTCATGCGCCAGGATTTGCGCAAACTCTTCACTATCGAGCAAGTCCTTGTGTACAAAGACCGCATTCAAAAAAGAAAACGGGGCAAGCTGGTAGGGCACCTTTACCACCGTCACGCCATCAATTATTTCTATTGGATTAGCGCTCTTCAGCCGGCGAATCCAGGAATAAGTCCAGATCAATCTGAAAACCAGAGCCACCAAGCCAATGCCATAAATGGCCACAACTACTGTGAGCACCATACCCGAATAATTGATTTCCTCACGCTCAGAAACTGTGTCAAGGCGAGAAGCGCTTGACGTTCCTGCATTAGACCATGACTCCAAAGCATCATAGTACGAGTTTCTTATTTCACTCAGCTCCTCTACTGGTCTGGTCAGAACAATGTCAGCGGGAGCGGAAAGTTCAAAGCTGATCAGTGGGTAAAGCAAGGAAACCCCAAGAATGCCTAACAAAAAGAAGCGATTGAGACTAAAGAAAGTCTCCTTCCTCAAGAGCAGAAAATAGAGCGAATAAAGTATTGCCAGCAATACGCTTGCTTCCAATAAGTAAATTATAGCCTTACTCATTCTTCTTCGATTTAAGCTCCTCAAGCATCTTTATGGCCTCCTCAAGCTCCTCTGCACTTAGTTGTTTACTTTCTGAAAAGAAGTTCACCACCTGCTTCAGGGAATTGTTATAATAATCCGAAACCAACCGCGACAACTGACCTTTGCTGTACTCATCCTTACTGATCAATGGATAATACTCGTAGGTTTTACCATAGACTTTGTAGCCTACGATCTCCTTTTGCACTAACACCCTTACAATCGTCGAAACAGAGTTGTAAGGAGGTTTTGGGTCGGGGTACTGCTCGATGATATCCTTGATAAAACCTTTTTCAATACCCCAGAGAATCTTCATAATCTTCTCCTCCGCCTTAGTTAATGTAGTCATTGCTCTACGAGTTTTATGATCAGCTGAACAAGTATATAACTTATTTTTAAGTTATACAACTTATTAATAAATAATAAAACTTAATTATAAGTTAATCCACTAATTAGGAATGCAAATGAAAGGGTAAGAGCACCATTATACGGAGTAGTTCAATTCGGATGCTAGGTTGGCAACCAACACGAGCTCTACTATCTTCGAAGCATGTATGATCTATACTTCCCATTGATGCCTCAACTTCGCCACGAAATTCCGGCATTATGAAAACGAGCTACTTCGTACTTCTGCTCAACCTGCTAGTCTTAAGCTGTGCACAAAATGAGCCTAAGACTGAATCCACAGAGTCTATAGAACCGGAATCCAATATGACTGATGCATTGGTTGATGAAATGCAATGGATGAATCAACCCGAGTCATTCAATGTTGAAGACAGTTCTCTGAGCATCACGGTCGATAAAGGCACTGATTTCTTCAACAATCCTGAGGACAGCTCTGTCGTCGGTACTGCGCCGTATCTGTATAGTGAGATTGAAGGAGATTTCTTGGTCAAGACGTTGATACAACCAGACTTTTCATCTCAGTGGAATGCTGTAGCGCTTATGCTTCATATCGACAGCTTAAACTGGATCAAGTTCGCATTTGAAAACTCTGACGCTACTGGACCAAGTATCGTAACCGTTGTAACTAAAGGCAGCTCTGATGATGCTAATGGCGTGATATTGGCAGATGAGCCAATGGTATGGTTGGCGATAGCACGCAAAGGCAATATCTACGCCATGCACTGGTCCCCGGATGGTGAAAACTATAAGATGGCCAGGCTTACGTCAATGCTTGACCAGAGTTCTATTAGAATTGGTGTTGAAGCTCAATCACCTGTTGGTGATCGTGCCACGCACAAGGTTCACTACTTCGATATCGAGAGGAAGACCATAGGAAATCTGAGAGACGTTAATGAGTAATCAGATAAGTTTATAAACATTTAGAAAGTCCAGCTTACAGATGATAATTGCTCGTTAGAATTATCATCTGGCAGCAACATTAGTAAACACTGAACAAAGCAAAAATGGCAACAACTCCTGAGCATGACGAAAGAATGGCAAAACTAACCTTTGCCGAGGTATACCCCCACTACATCACAAAAGTAGAGGGAAAGGGCAGGACAAAGGTAGAACTGCTCGAGGTGATTGAGTGGCTGACTGGTTTTAGTGAGGAAGAACTTGACAAGCTGGTTGAAGAAAAGGTCACCTTCAGTACGTTCTTTGAGAGGGCCAATCTAAATCCCAATGCGGAACTCATAAAAGGTGTGATATGTGGTTACCGGATCGAGGAAATCACAACTCCTTTGACCAAACAAGTGAGGTACTTAGACAAAGTAGTCGACGAACTAGCGAAAGGAAAGAAGATGGAAAAGATCTTACGCCAACCTTAGACTTGATGCATTCGGATGCTACAGCTAGAAAGCCGATTGGGCATCACCAGGTTTAGGTACTTTATGAAGTCTATAATATAATATCAGCTTCCTTGGCTGGTCTGCCTGATCATTCCAATCCAAACCCCTCTCCAATATCGGATGGATCAGAACTGCTCGGCTTTTGCTCCTCAAGGTGTAAGTCTCGCAAAGAAAGCGTTAAGATGAGCTTAGCAAGACCCACAAATCCCAAAAAGATCAATAGTCCAATGACAGATGCTTTTAGACCACTTGGTTTGGACAATTCTGTTGTTGTTTTCATAGCTCTATACTTGTAATACGAAGCTAGGAAAGACCGCCTGCAACTAACATGACACCAGTACTCAATCGTGGCTGACTTTGATCATATCCAACACATGCGGTCCCGTATTTTGATTATCCTGCAAGCCAGTATGTCAAATAATTGGCAATCAAAAGGCTAAAGACGAGTCAATAAAAGTAGTTACAATCTATGTAGCAAGCTCCGGTCTATTCAATAAAGTGGTAAAAGGCCATAAACCAGTCCACCAACCGACTATGCACCTACTGTTATGAGATGAAGCCGCCAGTCTATTCTCTCATCTGAGCAAGGTGCTGTTCCCACTTCCAGGCGGTGCGTACCATGTCGTCCAGATCACGTTCTGTCCTCCAGCCAAGCTCATCATTGGCGTATGCCGTATCAGCATAGATCTGCACTACGTCACCAGCCCT
Source organism: Flammeovirgaceae bacterium UBA6059 (assembly GCA_002435755.1). GTDB lineage: Bacteria > Bacteroidota > Bacteroidia > Cytophagales > Cyclobacteriaceae > UBA6059. Next base: position 411,772 of record DIYH01000024.1, on the reverse strand, counting down.
GCGGTCCACGATCTCGTACTTGATCTTCACATCATTGACTTCTTCAAATGCCCTGATCACTTCAAGGACAGTAAGGCCACTACCCGTTCCAAGATTGAAAAACTCATAATTGGACTTCTGCTGATCTTCAATGAGTCGCTGCATACTTACAACATGAGCCTTTGCCAGGTCCACGACATGAATGTAGTCTCGTACCGCTGAGCCGTCTTTTGTTGGGTAGTCACCACCAAATACTTTAAGCTGGTCCCTCAGCCCTATGGCCGTCTGACTGATAAATGGCATCAGGTTGTTAGGGATTCCGCTAGGTAGCTCACCAATGAGGCCCGACTCATGAGCACCCACAGGATTGAAGTAGCGTAATGCTATTGTGCGCTTGTCATCATTGACCCTGGCAAAATCTCGTATGATATCTTCACTGATCTTTTTGGTATTGCCATAGGGAGATTCGGCATCCTTCCGAGGTGTTTCTTCAGACACTGGAAGTTTATCCGGCTGTCCATAGACGGTACATGACGAGGAGAATACAAAATTGGGGATATCATATTCCTTTTGGGCCTTAAGCAGGTTGATCAATGAAAGAATGTTGACATGGTAATAAAGCAGTGGCTTCTCAACTGACTCCCCTACAGCCTTTTTTGCAGCAAAATGTATGATCCCATCGAGGCTACCTTCACTACCGAAAAACTGATCTAATCTGGACTTATCACAAAGGTCAAAAACGTGCAAAGGAACTCGCTTTCCCGTGATCTCCTCAATGTGATCAATCACATCAGCTTGTGAATTGGAGAGGTCATCGATGATCACTACTTCATAGCCCTCGCCGATCAACTCAACTACTGTGTGAGATCCTATGTACCCTGCGCCTCCTGTGACAAGTATTCTGCTCATTGGTTTTTTCTTCGAAATTATGACATTCCGTTCTAAGTAGCGAGTGACTTCTTACCAGAATCAATAGACAATAACTCATCAGTCTAAAGCAGACTATTAACCGAGGGTGATCAGGAAAGACTATCTTTATTTGAAAGAATCTAGTATGGCATCAGACAAACAGTTCGTTGAGTACGTGGTAGAGCAGGCGAGTGGTGCCGGGAAAATAACTGCCAAGCCGATGTTCGGTGAATACGGCATCTATGTAGATACCAAGATCTTCGGGCTGATCTGTAATAACAAACTGTTTGTAAAGCCTACTGAAGCGGGAAGATCATTTATCGGGGATGTTGTTGAGGCACCAGCCTACCCTGGTTCTAAGAACTTCTTTCTGGTCGAGGCTCAACTTGAAGATCGGGATTGGTTGGCTGAGTTGATCAAATCCAGTGCAGAAGAACTACCAGAGCCAAAGAAGAAAAAGAAGAAATAAAATGAGTGTTCAGTTTTCAGTAGTGAGAAGCTGATCCGCCTGCTACTTTTGACATATAGAAAGCCAGTTATCATTTGATGACAAGTACAAGACCATCGTAGCTAAAGTGTAATAGCCACTACTTGACCTGACAAAGTATTCCTTGACCTACCTGTTTGATATGGTCATCCTACTGGGAATCAACAAGCACCTGGAGCATCTGAAAAAAAGAGCTTGCGGAGTATTTTGATGGCTACATAACAGAGTTCACAACGAAACTTAACACGCCCGGAACTAGTTTCCAAACAAGGTATAGGCAGCATTGCAAGATATCTCATATGGAACAACACTCTCCTACCGGCAACAAGCAGTAGTCCTGAATAGACCAAATGCTGTACATACAGCAGCCAGCGCCAATAGTATGAACCATATATCGATCATCATTCCTTATCACATAGTGATCGGCAAGGATGGAAAACTCACCGGCTATGGAAGGGGTCTTGAGAAAAACGCTGGCTCCTAAACTTCGACCAAAAGAAGTCAAATGCCATACAGCAGTCTATTTTCGCCTAGTGATGAAATTCTCAAAGTAAACTTGTCGACATTCACTAGCCTGATCTTGGCTGACATACATTCCATGACCTACATTTGCGATAGCAAAAAAAGAGTTATGAAATATTTAGGAGTATTAGTACTGGTAGTAGCGATGATGTCCTGCGGAGACGATGAGGGGAATGGATGCCCACAACCTCCTAATTTTGATGGAACAGAGGAGCAGGAGATACAAGCATATATCGCTGACAACAACCTCAACGCCACAAGAACAAACTCGGGTCTTTATTATGTCATTGAAAACCCCGGAACGGGTAATCAACCTACGTCCACTTCTAATGTCAGAGTAGCTTACAGGGGTTATTTTACTAATGGTAATGTCTTTGACGAGAGCCCGGATGATGGTATATCCTTTGGCCTCAATCAGGTTATACCTGGTTGGACGGAAGGTATTCCTCTATTTAGGGAAGGAGGTAATGGCATACTCCTCATACCATCAAGTCTTGGGTATGGTAGCCGTGGTACTAACTGTATCCCAGGCGGCACAGTACTCGTTTTTGATGTAGATCTGATAAGGGTCAATTAGGGTTATTGAGATATTCGCTTGACCAGTAGGCCAAGAAAATAATCCCAGCCTTCATTAAAGCTCGACATATCCATATCAGGATCAAAGTCCTGGCGAAGGACTAGTCTGGTCCCTTCATTCCCGGGAGTGAGATCTATCGTGATAAGACTCTCGACTTCTCCATACCTGGCAGTATATACCACACGTTGGTTGGTTACTAGTTCTTTATACTCACCGAGGATGGTAGTACCATTTTCAAACACAACCCTGTAGATACCTCCGGGTCTGGGATCAAGTTCTACTTCTTTTCCATGCCAGCTAAGCATAGCCTCTTGATCGGTGAAACTTGCAAATACCTGCTCGACCGGAGCATTGATCCAAACATCTTTATGAAGGCTATTTTTCATTGTTTTCAAGATTGTTTTTGAGTTGCTCCAGATCATTATCCCACAACTGATCAAAATAGTTCATTGCTTCCTGAAGTACCGTCCTACGAAGGGAATAGATACGGAAGTTGCCATATTTTCTGATAGTGACCAGTCCAGCGTCATTGAGCAGCTTGAGGTGTTGAGAAGTAGCTGATTGGCTCAGCCCAAGATGCTGCTTGATCTCAGTGACCGTACTTTCCTTTTGGCCCAACAGTTTGACCATCTTCATTCTATGGCTATCCGCAAGGGTTTTGAAAATAGGAACTATGGCTTCCATTTGCATTCACCAAATTTATTATATTAGTAATAACTAATATTAATATTAGCAAATAATAAATTAGAATAATGGAAAATAGAAACCCTGAAGTAGACGAATACCTTGAAAAAAAAGCCCACCCAATGATCGCTGAAATACAGAAAGTAAGAGAGATCATCCTCAATGTGAGTCCGCACATCTCCGAGACGATCAAATGGCAAAGCCCTACTTTTATCTACAAGGGCAACATGGCTTCCTATTTTATGAATGCTAAGAAACATGTAAGTCTAATGTTTCACAAAGGAGTGATGATCAATGATCGTTCGGGTCTGCTACAAGGTGACGGGAAAGAAGGGCGTACCGCGAAATTCGCAGATATGGAAGCTATTAAACATCAAAAATCGAAACTGGAAGCCGTCGTAAAAGAGTGGATAAGGATCCAGGATGCGAAGTAATTAAACTCGTCAAACCAGATCCGGAGCATTTAGTCTACGCCGTTCAAGAATTCCTTGACAGGTTACCAGTTTTCTATTCTGGTGCGACTAGTTCTGTCTTCCTCTTCCTCTGCGCGGACGACTCTCTTTCATTTCAGCAAACTTGATTTGCTGTTCCTCATTCAGGGTGGCGTTAATCTCCTCCTCTATCTTTTGTCTTAGCGCTTCCGCTTCTTCCCTGTTTTGGCGTGCTTCCCTCATTTGATCACCATATTTTTCATGGATGGCCTCCCATTGGGTTACCTGAGCCTCGGTAAGATCAAGTTGCTCAGTGGCACGAGCGATCATCTGTTCTGGAGAAGAACGTCCTCCCCCTCGCTGCGCATTAGCGGCCAAACCGATAAATGACAGGCAAAGGATTAAGATTAGCTTTTTCATCTTGTTGTTCTTTTAAGTTCTGTTTCTTCTTTAGATGTGAAAAAGCGAAGTACCCTTCGCAGAGAAGTGTTAAAGATTGTTAAACACAGATTGCTGCCTAACTGCACTTATCAGTTCTGATAGTATTCAGGCTTGTTGGTGCTAGCCCCAGGTACGCGTTGACAGTCGTCGGGAAAAAAAAAGGTATACTGACGGGTGACAGTCGTAGGAGATATGGTCAGCACTTCATGGGTCGCTCCAGCCGCCCAGAAACAGCCCAAGATCGGTTCATCGCGACCATCATCATATGTAAGATTACTGGACTCGTCATGAGGTGGAGGATCAAATATGGACCCTTGATTGGTTAGTTGTCCATTGATCGCTTCAAAGAAATCATACACCTCAGCAGGGATTCGGTATTGATAAAGATCAAGATGATAAACCGATTCTGTTCGCATGGCCTCAACAGGAATAGTAGCCACAGCCAACTTGTTCTTCCCTATGCCTTCTACAGTGGTGGCATCTGTATTGATCACCGTCTGGCCATACTCGACCACCCAACACTGGTCACAGCAATCGGGAATGCAAATACCTGGAGTACTACAGTCACGAAAATCACAAAATAGCTCAGGATTAGTAGTGATCCTGAAGGTGCCACGATGGCGCCAGGTAAGGTAGGGATCATCCATGTCATCAGAGGATGTTAGTGAAGCACGTACAATCCAGCGGTCAGAAGGTATAGAGGAGCCACCCTGTCCTATCGTTTCATCCACTACATAGTCAGCTTCCAATGTGCCTATCGGAATGGCAGGCCTTACAAGCTGCGGAGTTGAGGTCACCTTAGACCCATCCTCAAGCTCTACATGCACGGTGTAACTTCGTCCTACTTGAGCATTGAAACCAGGATCAGAGATATAGCGATAGTTCTGCGCCAGATCGAGATCATTAGGCCCAAGCTGCTCTTCCAAATTGACGCAAAATGAAGTTTGCAATCTATCTGAAGTCAGTCTAAAGTCAAACCGATTTCCCTCGTCATCAGTGACATACACTACCGCATCTCTGACAGCAAAGCTCTGACCTCTTTGGTCATCAAAGTCGCGTGATCGGAAAACCCTGATCTCCTGGGGGCCTGGCAATGTACTAACACCTCCATTAACCACAAGCTTATTGAGGTCTCCGTCCGGCAGATCAAATTCAAAGACATCTATGCATGCGCTCATTAGTGCCAGCGCAAATACAATTAGGTTGGCTTGCTTCACAAAACTGAGACAGTTTTAGCTTGGATTTCCCCTATTATGGCAGGGTTTATCTATAGAGAAATTGTGTAATGCGATCTCCTCAAAACTTTCTTACCGTAAGAAAAGCGATTACGGCTCAATGAAACAGATAAACGGCAAAAAACCAATCAGACAGATTCCTAAAAATGGTCCGACCCTGAATCAGTATAGTTCGTTGTAACCTTGATTACAACTTCAATATATATTCAATTAGGTTTTTTTAGATCAAATAGATAAACTCTCGTTGTGAAAAGCTCAATAGACTTTTTGGACGGAAACAATTTCAAACGCTTTCAAACAAAAAGCGTAGACCTAGAAAACTGCTAGCAAATCTCAACGAAACAGTCAAACGAGAGTCAAAATAAAAGGTAAACTTTTAGGTATGCCAGACTGCTTTCCAATAATGAACATCCTTACGAACTATTAACTTTAGATCCCAAGAATTACATTGACTTAGCTTCTCAAACGGTTATCATCAACTACCCCAAAAAACATCCATGAATTATCAGACTTATGAACCCCACTCGGAGTTAGATGCCATCGTAAAATGTCACTGGATCCTGGAGGTGCCTGGTGATATGGAAGCTCCCAAGCAAAGGATCATTCCAGATGGATGCATTGAAATGTGCTTCATTCTTGGTGATGACGTGAAAAGGTTTACATCTGAAACAGAATACATTATCCAACCAAGAGCCATGGTTTTTGGTCAGATCACAAAACCGTACTTTGTACAACCAACGGGTTATGTGAACACTTTCGCTGTTAGGTTTTACCCGTTTGGCTTTGCCAATTTTATTACAAAACCGATCCATGAATTGGCCGACAAAGAAACACCTCTTACATCTTTGTTTGAAGAGAACTCGGCAAGGCAACTGGAACAAAAAATAATCGAAGCTTCATCTACTCGATCAAGAATAGAAGTTGTAGAGAATTTCTTACTTGGTAAGCTTAAAGAAGCATTCGTCATTGACAACATCGTAAAATCTACAATTGATGCCCTGTCCAGTACTAAAGGTAAAGCTCCTATCAACTCAATCCTTAAAGACAAACTGTCCAAAAGAAGGAGTCTTGAACGAAAGTTTTCGAAGCAAGTTGGGATAAGTCCCAAGCAACTAGGCAAAATCATAAGGCTGCAAGCCGCTCTAAAACTGATGCTGAACAATAAAGGAGAAAAACTAACACAAGTAGCATATGAGAGCGAATACTATGATCAGGCCCATTTTATTAAAGATTTCAAGGAGTTTACAGGTACAAATCCTAAGGAATACCTGAGCGATGACCAAATGATGCTCTCTTCCCTTATTTACTCAAAAGACTAGGATTGTCGCACTTTTACAATTTCTGCTTTTTGAGCTGATGTAACTATGCATCAAGCCAAAAGCAGTAAAATGAATAACAAGTCTTATAACAAGCCAGCGCTAATACTTGCCTTAGGTGTTTTGACTTGTATTTATTCGACGGGCGTCATGGCTCAAACGGAAAGTTTATTGAGTAACCAAAATCGCAACGACATGAACACTTTTGTTTCAATTTTCGAAATCCCTGCCATCGACATATCAAGGGCCGTAACATTCTATCAAGAGATTTTGGGTATAGACATTGAACGAATGGATTTTCCTGAATTGGAAATGGGGATATTTCCATATGAGGGACAAATGGTTACAGGGGTAATCATGAAAGGTGAAGGATATGAACCTTCTGCTGACGGTGTGACGATATATCTCAACGGAGGTGAAAACCTACAGGTCATCCTGGATAATGTCAAAAAGAACGGAGGAGAAATTATCGTCCCGAAAACACCTCATGCTGATGAAAACGGCTTCTTTGCCCTATTTCTTGATTCCGAAGGGAATAAAATGGGTTTGCATTCACCCAACTAAAAGCTGACTCAATAGCGCATAACTGGCAATGCCAATTATGCGCTATTATATTCTTTGGTAATCGTCAAGAGTAAGCAGCGTGACGAGCGACAGCCTATCCCTACAGGTTGAAACAGCAAGCAGTACTCGTCGAATGGGCTTTTCAGTATATTTGTTAGGATAGATTATTATTTCGTCCGGCACCAACATCATGATTATCAGAGTATTCAGAGCATCCATTCCTAAAGAGCTTCATGACGAGTTCGAAGTGAAATTTAAGGCCATATCCGTGCCGATGGTCAAAGCCTACAGTGGTCTCATATCTCTAGAGATTGCCAGGCCTTCTCAATGGAACCCTGATGAGTTTCTAATGATCTCGAGATGGGAAAGTGAAAGTGACCTCATCAATTTTGCAGGAGAACAATGGAACGAGGTACACATTCCGGTAGGAATGGAGAAGTATATAGCCGAGTGCTCCGTCTCACATTATGAAGACATTAGCATTTCCTAAAACGCTATAATTCCATAACCCGACAAATACTGATTAAGGGAAAATCGGTATAAAACCTCATCTCTTACCTGGTTCACGCCCTCCTTTCTTACATCTCTCCCTGCAAATTTAGATTAGCAACAAATAGTTATTACTCTTGCTTTAACTCCATTCGCCTCATTTCTACATATCTTCTGATAGGCAGTAAAAACCAACTTCCAATAGTTGAATGACACTCTCCCTCTGGCGAATGATTTCTCAACATGCCAGCTGATCCAAAAAAAAATCCGGGAATTGTAAGAAATCGACAATACTCGGGTACTAGTATGCCAAAGTAATGGGTATGACGGTGAGTGAACAGCGTAAGATATTTGATCAGTGGCTGCAGGGTCATAGAGCACTACTCTTTAAGGTAGTCCGTGCCTATGCTTCTGACACAGAAGATCAAAACGATCTGTTTCAGGAAGTATCCATACAGATGTACCGTTCTATTCCCAGCTTTCGAGGTGACGCTGCTATCTCCACATGGTTGTACAGAATAGCGCTCAATACGGCGATCAAATGGAGTACAAAGGAAAAAAGACGTGTGGCAGGTCATCATCAACTTGATAAAGTCGATCATCTGCTGAAAACTCAGGAAGATCAACTCGATCAAAGACTAGTCTGGCTTTACGGCCAGATCAAGCAACTAAATGAAATAGATCGGTCCCTCGCCCTATTACTCCTGGACGGATACAGCTACAGAGAAATGTCTGAAATGATGGGTATTTCAGAAAGTAACATCGGAGTGAAAATCCATCGTATCAAAAAGGAACTCGTCAACAACTCAAAAAAATATACTCATGGACTTTGAGCAAATGCAAAAAATCTGGAATGAACAAAAAGGAGAAACTATGTATGCTATCAATGAAACGGCACTACACAACAGTGTAAAGAAAAAGAAATACGCTGCTAGCAGGCGTATCAATCATGTTGAGATCAGCCTGATATTGATTAATTCAGTCTGCACGACAGTACTATTGTTTAGAGCGTTCAGTGACACTCATTTCTGGAACTATTTAGGCGCTGGATTAACGCTGCTAACAGTTGTATACATTCTATTGTCACGACACGCACGTAAAAAAACAGAGAATACATTTGATCGTAGTATGTTAGGTGAGCTGGACCAGGCCATTGCCAATACTAACGCAATCGTTCGGTTCTCACGGCTCATGGTATTGGGCTACATAATCCCATTATCGATCTTTATCGCAAGTAAGATGATCTTTCTGGATGCACCATTAGAAAGGTGGCTTACCGTTGGAGGTTTGTACTTTTTGGCCTTTTTACTTGTGGAGTGGGAGCGTAGGAAAATGCACATTCCCCGTAAAGAAAACCTTATGAGAATGAAACGAAAACTGGAAGAAGAGTAGTAGTATCCTTGCGTCAAAAGCTACGAATTCATTTGTATGGAGATGCTAGCACAAACTGATCGACTATTTGGCCCATTCATTACTATAGGCATTACCAGACCAACACTTAACTCAATGTGACTACCCTATAACATCAATACCATGACAAGACTATCTATTACACTCAGTATCGTACTCTACGCGATGGCCGTTCCTTACTTGGAAATCAATAGTACTCACGTATTTAATCCGGATTGGACGCCTCACGCCAAGATACATGAAGTCTGGCAACTGATCACCAACACGAGCATTGGGGTGTTATGCTTGTGGCTGCTATGGGCGCGTAACCAGATCAAAATTGGCGCTCTCCTCAGTCTGTTGGTAATGGGTGGCTTCCTATTGGCTTATGCGCTTCAAGACCTCTACGGCGGGTCCATGAAGTACCTGGATGGCAGTGAAAAAACGCTGCTCGGTATCAACATAGGTGTCTTTGGCTTTGGACTGGCTACATTACTAGTTTTGATCTCACTACTTATAGAAAGGAAATCGCTTACCGCCAGGTCTTGATGGTTTTTTAGAGAATAGTCGTGACACGATGGATTGAGTGTTCAGCGATCCTATTAACTTAATTGAAGTGATATCAGAAATAAAGACAGCAATACTTTGAGATATCATCAGCAACGAGCCAGGTCTTGATGTAGTAAGCTATATTGCCGTCCACTCAGAACTACATCCATGAATCAATCGAATATACTTGATACCCCAGAAGTCTATCATCAACTGGAGGTAAAATGTGCAGAAATAGGCTTTACAATGCCTTCCGATATATACATCGGTACTTTGCTCAAATCTCTCATAGCATCCAAGCCAATGGCCAATATACTTGAGCTCGGCACTGGGATCGGCCTGTCACTCGCCTGGATGATCGAAGGTTTGGACCAGCACTCCCAGCTTATAAGTGTAGACAATGATCCAAAGCTCATAGACATAGCCAAAGAATACTTTGATGCTGACGACAGAGTACAATTGGTATGTGATGATGGCACTGAATGGATCAAAGCGTATCATGGCGATCCGTTTGATCTGATATTTGCAGATGCCTGGCCTGGAAAGTACAGCGAACTAGAGGAGACGCTTCAACTGCTCAAGGTAGGCGGATTGTATGTGATAGATGACATGAATCCACAGCCCAATTGGCCAGAAGGACACGCAGAAAAAGCCGAGAAGCTGATCTCCTACCTGGAATCAAGAGATGACCTTACCATGACCAAAATGGACTGGTCTACAGGTGTGATTATTTGTACGAGAAAGCACTGATCGACTAAAATAGTCGTTAGCCATAGGATGACACGCATGGCATTGCTTGCAATAACGCTCTTGCTGGTTTCCTGTACTAGTGACGAAACGCCCAGTATAGGTTCAGAGGTCGTCTACTTGTTTGAAGATGGCTTTGAAACCACTGGTAGTGACCTATCGAAACTTTTCCCTTCAGACGGGAGTAGATGGTCGAACATCCAAGTGGTCAATCCCAATGGAGGTGAGAATATGATCTCCTTACAAAATGATATAGCAATTGAAGGTAATACCGCACTAAAAGTTATAGCCAATGCCTCTGATGATATACTCTCCAAAGCAGATATAGAAAAGGGCGGCTTTAAAGCACCTTCAGGTTCAACTGTGACACTGGAAGCTTCATTTTACATTACCTCTACCGAGAATTTGGAAAACCTGTTACTGATTGACCTGGAGTGTTGCTCATGTTGGGACCCTTCCGTACCTGATAATCAGTGTCCTGGCATTAGGCTAATGATGAAAAACAATGATCACCTCTCTATTGAACGTGGGAAAATACTGGGTGCTACATTGGCTCAGTCTAGTGTACATTTCCCAAGGAATGAATGGGTAAACGTCAGGTGGGAGCTTAAACTTTCATCTAATGAGAATGGTGTAAACCGACTGTTCATCAATGAGCAACAGGTAATTAGTGAAAATGGTCGTAACATGCCTAACTCCAAACTTTTCAGAGATGAGTTTGCCAGCAATGGGGTTGACTTTAAGCTGCAAGAGCCTCTGTTTTATGAGCGATTTCAGATAGGTGCTACCGCAAATCCCACCACTTCAGACATAGAACTGTTTGTTGATAATGTACGCTTAGAGATCAACGAATAACACCTCTCCGGGTCTATACCAGATTACTATTCCTATATGGCTCATGCATAATTCTTATATTCAAAGAGGTTATGAAGGTTTACTATTCAGACTCATTGGAACAAACATCAATACTTCCTCGATCGCAGTTTGCGCTGTAGCCCGGGTGGTACTTCGGGCTGCAGAGTACTCAACTGGAAAGCTGTACTTAATATTAGTACGAAAAGCAGTATGCAGTAAGAGAACCCCCATATCGTCTATGAATTCGGCTATTGAAATAGATAGTGTATCAGGAAATCAAAATACATAAGTCAATTATGCATTATACTGGATATGATGTACATTGGCGCTCATAATGTCAGACACATTCTTAAAGCCTACAGGCCATACCGATCGTATTGCTTCACTTGACTTTCTGCGAGGTATCGCCATACTTGGCATTCTCTTCATCAACATTGAGAATTTTGCTTACCCGGATTCATGGAGTCCGTACAAGTTTGGCTTTGATGAATCTATAGATCGTTCCACTCGATTTTGGGTTTACTTCCTTACCCAAGGCAAGTTCTACAACATGTTTGCGCTGCTCTTTGGTGTCGGGTTCTACATGTTCCTTGAGCGTTTAGAAAAGAAGTCCTTAGGCCTCAGCGCCATGGACATCTATGCCAGACGCTTACTTTGGCTTTTTATCATTGGCATAGCTCATGCCTACTTGGTCTGGAGTGGCGATGTGTTATATCACTATGCGATTTGCGGTTTGATCTTGTTCCCTTTTCGATCAATCAGGAGCAGGTATCTTTTTGTAGTTATTGGACTTTTAGTTTTTTTGTTGCTCATCCCCTCTTACGACAAAGCAGTCAGGTATCAAACGTGGCAACAAGAGGCAATATCCGCTGGAGTCGTAGCATCCGACCAAAGAACCGATGAAGAGAATAAGAGAATAGAAAGATGGGAGAAAAAACTACAACAGCTACCTCCCGACAAAGCATATCATGAACCTCCGAAGGCTACCTATTGGGTGGGTCTACAGGAGACCTACGAGCATACAAGCGTGCATAAAGGCATGCTCTATTATCGCGGTTTACTCTTTCGATCCCTCATTGCTATGCTTTTGGGTATTATTTTTTACCGAAGTGGGATATTTTCCAACTACCGCAATTGGAAATACTACTGGCCTATCAGCATACTGCTTTTGATCCTAGCGCTGATCATTAACTACGATTGGTATTGGCACTGGTCATATGACTATTTCAATCCTGTGACCAGTGTAGGGCGAGGGCTGCTTCACACATTCCCAAAAGAGACATTGGGAATAGCCTATATACTTCTATTCAATGGACTTTATCAAAAATTCAACTTACTGAGAAAGACCACCGGCAGCATCTCTAACATAGGCCGTACTGCGCTCTCTAATTATATCTTCCAGAACATCATATTAGGTCTCATCTTCTATGGTTACGGATTCGGTCAGTTCAATCAATGGTCAAGGTTTGAACTGATCGGATTTGTCATTGCTATATGGTGTGTACAGATTATTTTGACAAGTCTGTGGTTAAGAAACCATGAGCAAGGGCCTTTAGAAAAACTCTGGAGAAGATTGACCTATAGCAGTTTCAAGCCAAACCAGTAAACCGAGAAACCAAGCGCTAGAAAACCTCCATGATCTTGTGGTTGGCTGATCTTATTTTAATATATAAAAGGCCTTTTATATATTTACAAAATGCCTTTTATAAATATTCGTATATGGACATTCTTTCAGGACTAGGCCACCTCGCTGGTGCCTCAAGATTTCGCAGAATCAGTGAGCGGCTTTACCTCGATGGAGATAAAATCTATCAAGATGCAGGTATTAAATTCAAGGCTAGCTGGTTTTCAGTGTTCTATACTATTGCCAACTCAGAGCATTCAATTACCATAACAGAGATAGCCGATCAGATTGATTTTACGCACATCACTGTCAAGAATGTCTTGAGAGAACTAGAAAAAGAAGGTCTGGTGATCGTAAGCCCCAATCCGAATGACAAAAGATCGAAAGTTGTGCACTTATCTGTTGATGGACATGCACAACTCAAAAGGTTGAGTCCACTATGGCAATCATTCTCACTTGCCATCAAATCACTCTTCGAGTATGGTCATCCTGACATTCTGAACATATTAGACAGAATAGACCTAGAAAGCACAAAGCGACCCATTAACGAACGAGTATTTTCTAACGATTTTGATGCAGTACGTATAGTTGATTATCAGCCCAGCCTAAAGCATCATTTTTATGATCTGGCGGCTCCATGGTTACTAGCTGTGCTTAAAGGGAATTTAGAGGAAGAGGACAAGTATACGCTCAACAATCCAGAAGAAGCCTATATCAAAGAAGGTGGCTTTCTATTTTTTGCCAAACACAAGTCTAGTGTTGTCGGGTGTGTAGTATTAAAACGGCTTGATGATGACACGTTCGAGTTTGCCAAACTTTTCATCGATCCTGAATACCGCAAACTTGGCATAGCCACAAAGCTGATCCAACGCTGCATCACTCGATGTATTGAAAATGAGGCTAAAGAACTTTGGCTTCAAACTACAGTGTCAATGCCAGAGGCTCATAAACTCTACTATAAGCTTGGTTTCAATGACGGTGAGGCGCCACCTCAGATGGATGTCCTCAAAAGAACTGAAAAAATCATGTTCAAGCCGCTATGACCCATTTTTTAGGATATAGTGCACTTGTGCTCAACCTGATCTCCATGTCCATGAAGAACGTGCTGTATTTACGCATCTTCTCGATGGTTGCCAATGCCATTTATGTTATCTATGGCATTCTATTGGATGCTCCACCCTTTGTAATTGGTTGCAGCATCGCTGTATGCATTCACCTCTACCATATTCATAGAATCAAGTATCGCCAAACATCGCACCGAACTTAGACAAATTCAGCTGATTACGATAAATGAGAGTTCAAGAGCATGGGATCATGAATCTTCATTAGTTTTATTCAATACATAGGAAACTTATGTATTATTGTGATATGAAAAAAAAAAGCCTTCTTCTCATACTGGCCCTATTCACCTTCTGCGATGTACTCAACGCTCAATCTTCAGATGAAGATTCACCTTCGTTGATTTATCTCGGACAAACCCCTCCTGATACTGTGCCTCAAAAGTTCGCTCCAGGGATTCTCTCCTTAGACAATCGATATGAGTTCGGCATTACGATTTCTGAAGCTGGTGATGAAATTTATTTCGGTATAGACATTGGTGATAAACCAGAAATACATGTCACCACTTTGATGGATGGCAAATGGAATAACCCTGAACCACTGCTAGTGGATAATGAGATAGGCTATAACGATCCAATGCTTTCACCTGATGAGAGCCGACTCTATTTCATATCTACTGCCTCACTTAACGGTAAGGCTCCTGCCAAGGATCCTGATCTATGGTATATGGAGCGCACCACAGATGGTTGGGGCAGTCCTATCAATGCCGGGCCCGTGATCAATTCTGCTAAGAAAGACTTCTATGTCTCATTTGCTGATAATGGAACACTCTACTTCGGCTCCAACATCAATAGCGCGGAAGACAGGCCATTCGACTATGACATATACAGATCTGAACTTAAGAATGGCGTGTACCAGGAACCCGAACGACTACCTGCTCCTATCAACACACGTTGGTATGAGTTGGACGTGTTCATAGCTCCCGACGAGTCTTATATGATTTTCGCTGCGTCCTGGAAAGAAGGCCTGGGTCAAGGTGATCTCTACATCAGCTTTGCTGAAAGTAATGGAGCATGGTCATCACCACAAAATATGGGCACTCCAATTAATGATGAAGGTCATCAGCTTTGCCCAGTATTGAGTAAGGATGGCAAGTATTTCTTCTATACTAGCAACAAGGATATCTATTGGGTCAGTGCATCGATTATCGATAGTTATCGGGAATAAGCAAACTGTCACCAGTCACTGCATAATTCAACAACTTGCGGTAATTTAACTTACAACGTTTCAGCATGATAAGCAAATTGCTAAATTCCTGGACCAATTATCTTGATCATCTAAAACCTCAAATCAATGAAGACTTCTTTGAGTGCTCTTCTATTATCCTTAATCACGCTTATGGCAATGGCTCAGGATGAGCCAAAATCCCAGTTTGGTAAAGACTTCCTACACGTCTGGACAGTGTCAATGAAAAATGCCATAGATGTAGCTGAAGCAATGCCTGAAGAGTACTATGGCTATAAACCAGCTGATACAACAAAGACCTTCGGTGATCAGATTGGTCATATAGGTTTCACTTGCGATTACCTTTCAAAGGGATTTGTAGAAGGAGAATGGGGTGAGTACAAAGATCCGGATACATCAGAAATGTCAAAAGCTGAAGTAGTCGCCTACCTAAAAGAGAAGATGGATTTGGCTACTGCCAGAATCAAGTCTATGACTGACGAACAAGCAAATGAAACCATAGAAGCCTTTGCTGGAAGGAAACTCAAGCGCTATGTGACTGTCCTGTTCATACAGGATCACTTGACTAACCATAGGGCTAAGGCAAATCTCTACATCCGATTGAAAGGCATAAAGCCCCCAGCTTACGCATTTTTCAATTGAGATAATTCTGTCCAGCGCTCTATGTTAGCTTTGGTGTTTTCATCAGAGTTCTCATTGATCTGGAAGCCGGTAAAACAGCGAAATTGGAATAGAGACTACTTTTTGTGAGTAGCATACATCTCTACCAAATACTTAAATTAGGAGAATGAAATACCTCTTCTTGCTCCTATTTTTGATTACTGGCTCGTTATTCGCGCAAGACTCTCCATTTGTTATGCGCTATGATATGGGGCGTGGCGAACCGCGTCTTACATTCGGTACAGAGCAGTTGAGAACGGCTTCCATCAGTATAGGTGATGTTGATGGTGATGGGGACAATGATGCGGTGATAGCCAACGGTAGGCATTGGCCTGAAGTCAATAAGATATTCTTCAATAATCAGGGTAAATTTTCAGGCAAGTTCTCTTCTTTCTGCACTATAGGTTCAATACATAGTACCAGCTATGCCGCCGAGCTGGGCGACATGGATAATGATGGAGACCTGGATATCGTAGAGATCAATGATACTGCCCCACATCGACTTTATCTCAATGATGGCACTGGACAATTCAAGTTCGAATCTACATTAGCTTGGGTTTCCTCTGCCAGGAATGGAATTCTCGCGGATCTTGACAATAATGGATTCACTGATGTACTCATCTGCAATCGAGGAGAACAAAACATTGTCTGCTATAATGACGGCAATCTAAGTTTTACATGCGCGAGTCTTGCTACTGCAAATAATGCTACCATAGATATCGAGGTAGCCGATATCAACAATGATAAACTTCCAGATTTGGTGCTAGCCAACAGAGATGGCATTGCCAATACACTTTTGCTCAATAAAGGGGATCGCCAGTTCGAAGAAGTACTGACCTTTGGGCAAGGTACCTTTGAGACGCGATCGATAGAAGTAGCTGATATCAATAATGATAACTATCCTGACATTATCACAGCCAACATCAATGGTCAAAATATTGTTTACTTAGGAAGTGAAGACCTGCAGTTCTCAAAGACTATAGGCTTTGGGAATGCAGATGAGGACACCTACTCTGTTGCCAAGGCAGATTTCAATCAGGACGGCTTCATTGATATCGTAGTAGGTAACTACAAATCACAGAACGCTATTTTTATCAATCAATCAGGGAGTTCGCTTGAGAGGATTGACGTACTTACTGACACTTACAAGAGCTATGATGTAAAGACGGCAGATCTCAATGGCGATGGATGGATGGATGTAGTATTCGCCAACTCCGATGCTTATAATCTTTACATGCTCAACAGGTTTGGCGATCAATAAAGTCGCTGCAACACTTCAGTTGATGTATCCTAATACACCTAAGAGCCAAATTACACTCCGGAATTTCTTAGATTGTATAGTCTACTGTCTAACTGAATATGACTGCAGCAGAAATACTGAAGGAACTAGAGACACTTGGTGATCCAAATACGAAAAAGACATTGATGAAACATGGGGCGCAAGAGCCTTTCTTCGGTGTGAAAGTGGCTGATCTCAAGAAGATCCTCAAGAAGACCAAGAAGAACCATGAGCTATCCCTTGACCTGTATAAGTCGGGCAATAGTGATGCCATGTACCTAGCTGGGCTAATGGCCGATGAGAAACAGATCACTGAATCTCAACTTGATGAATGGATCAGTCAGGCTTATTGGTATTACCTCAGTGAATATGCTGTACCCTGGGTCGCAGCAGAGACGGAGTTCGGATTTACACTGGGCCTGAAATGGATAGAATCAACAGAGGAAGGAACTGCTGCCGCGGGATGGTCGACTCTTGCCTCTTATGCTTCAGTCAATGAAGACAGCCAACTTGATATTGAAACCTATAGATTGTTGCTTGATAGGGTCTTGAAAGAAGTACATCTAGCACAAAACCGGGTCCGATACACCATGAATGGTTTCGTAATTGCAGTTGGTGGCTATATACCTGAGCTCACGGAAAGTGCCATTGCGATAGCCGAGAAAATAGGTAAAGTAGAAGTGGATGTGGGAGGAACGGCTTGTAAGGTGCCACTGGCGACTCAATACATTCAGAAGGTAATAGACCGAGGGAGTGTGGGTAAAAAACGAAAGACTGCCAGATGTTAGCTCACATGCAATTGCGAACACTGTTTGCTTTAGTGCTCACTGCTGGTTTGTTGATTCTAGTAAGTGAAGCGAATGCTCAAAAAACAGATGTACGACCCAACATCATCATGATCGTGGTTGATGACATGCGATGGGATGAATATTCGGCGATCGGTCACCCGTTTCTTGAGACTCCAAATATTGATAGACTGGTCGAACAAGGTGCGATGTTTAACAATGCCTATCAAGTCGTACCACTTTGTTCGCCCAACCGTGCCAGTATATTGACAGGTCAATATCCATCTCGACATGGAGTTGTGGACAATGTAGCAAGGAATAAAGCCAGTCATCAGTTGGCATTGTTTGCCAAGGACCTCCAAAAAGCAGGGTATGAAACAGCACACATCGGAAAATGGCATATGGGAAATGACCCGACTCCACGGCCGGGGTATGATCACTGGGTATGTCTGCCTGGTCAGGGACGTACGGTCAACCCAGTGCTTTATGAAGACGGCAAACTGGATACCATACAAGGATACGTCACAGATGTCCTGACCGATAAGATGATTGACTTCATCTCAGGTACAGGCGATAAACCGTTCTTTGCTTATCTCGGACATAAAGCCATACACCCTGATCTTAAGCAGCTAGATAACGGAGGCATTGACTTTAACTCCCAACCACAGTTCATTGCGGCATCACGTCACCAGGGCCAATATAAAGACGCAGTTTTTGAGAGACGCGCCAATGCCATAGAAGATTATCAGGATATTGATCCGTCTACGGTGATCGGTAAAGCCCTTACAACCAAGTCAACTGACCCTGCTATCACTGAACAGTTTGGAAATGAGTTACTCGATCATTTTAGTTCTGATAAGACTATTAGAGATCGGTCCGAGATGCTTCTCGCAGTAGATGAAGGATTAGGAAGGATACTTGAAACGCTTGAAGAAATGGGATCTTTAGACAATACATTTATACTATTCACGAGCGATAACGGCTACTTCTATGGCGAACATGGTCTCAGTATCGAAAGACGGTTACCTTATGAAGAAGCAGTTAAAACTCCCCTATTGGTCAGGTTCCCACCACTCATTGACGGTGGCATTGACATAGACGAATTTGTTGTGTCTATCGACTATGCTCCCACTGCTTTGGGGCTTGCTGGAGTGCCTATCGGAAATCAAATTCAAGGTCGGTCGATACTACCACTATTATGGGACGACAAGGAAGGCTGGCGATCATCATTCCTTATGGAATACTACAGCTATGAAAATCCAATGCCCTGGCTGATTGATACGGACTATAAAGCGCTGCGAACCGCACGATATAAGTACATCCACTGGTTTCGTCATCAGGGTAAGAACGAACTATACGATATCATCGACGATCCTTATGAGATGAAGAACTTAATCAATCGGCCAGACTTAAAGGAGACCATTCAAGAATTAGAAGCACTCCTTTCCAAGGAGGTCGCTCGGTCTTTCGGTTTAGGAGAGAATTGAATGACTACTTTATAAGTTAACAAGTCCCTCGGCTATTTTGAGAAGGCGAGTTTTCTCCTTTAAGCTTCTTGATAATGGCAATTGGGCCAAGCCTATGATTCTACGTAAGATTTCAACTCCTGCGAACTGGTCTATAAGCTTGGAATCATGGTCATGCGCATAAAGACGCTTAACAGCATTTAAGTTCTCAGCTTTTGAGGTGATCATGATCAAATGAGCGGCCATTACTCCTAAATCAAACTCCGCAGGACCAGCGAAACTAAACTCAGGATCAATTACATAAATATCACCATTCGACTGCATCCAACTTCCAGGATAATAATCCCCATGAAGAAGGACGCTACCTGTCCCTAAGTAGCGCTCTCCAAGGTGTTCCACAACAGACTTCAGCTCAGTGTTCTTTTTAAAAGGCAGGGACAGCTCTTCAAGACCATTTTGAATATCATCCAGGTCAAATCCATTATCCTCAATGAATGGCAATTGGAAGATATGCTGATGATTCAGCTTGCGCAAGGCAAGGTTGCCCGGGTAGTTGTTGGGAACTGCGCTTTCATGGATCTTGACAAGCGTAGTAACCAGCTCTTCAATCTGATCTGCTGATATTTCCCTTTTGTTATAAAGAGTGCTCAAATCAGAACAGTCACCTAAATCAGTCATCATCATTAGGTGCATATCTTCATTGTAAGCGAGCACCTTAGGCATCACCTTTTTCAAACCTGGGTCAAGTGCTTGATAGAAGTGATACTCTGTTTCT
This sequence comes from Flammeovirgaceae bacterium UBA6059, assembly GCA_002435755.1. Classification (GTDB taxonomy): domain Bacteria; phylum Bacteroidota; class Bacteroidia; order Cytophagales; family Cyclobacteriaceae; genus UBA6059. The sequence goes on along the minus strand of DIYH01000024.1, from coordinate 391,705 downwards.
ATCCTGTCAATTGGTGCTTCAAGGGTTGGGTATTTGTTAACATAGCTCCTAGACTGCTTAAGAATGAAGCTTCGATGATCAGTATGCACCCTTAGGACTACATTCATATTGCCTTCTCCGGGAATGGTAACCTTATCGACCACCTCGTCTTCAATCCATCCCAGATCAGAAAGCAGTCTCTGGATATCTTTTGCAGCTGTATGCTGATCGATTAACATGAGGATATTTGCTTTATGCGATAATAGACCATTCAGTTTCTTATGATGGTCCTGTTAGAGACGTTTTAGCTAAGATTAAGCCATTTAGATGAGTACTTTATGGATTACTACTGCTTCTCTCCTTGTAATTGCAATTATGTACAAGTAGAGGATAATCAACTAGTACACAAAAAAGTCTGTCGATCAGATTCAATCTTGTCGATTTGGTTTCTGCCCTCTTCATTGAGCACCCAGCACTCGTCATAGATCGAGCAGTAGCTCAGCTCTACGCTCATCTTTTTGTTCAATGTATTCATCCTTAGTGCTGCATCCATATCCTTAATTCCAAATATCTCAATGATCTCGCTTGGGAGTAGCACTACACCCGTCACTGTACCACAGAAGTAGCCTACTTCAGTAGAATCAGATACATGCTTAACCAGTGTCTCATATGAAGTGATCAACTCATCCTCCAACCAGAAGTTGATATAGTTGATCTTAGCAGGCCCTATTCCGCTGTTCTTAACAATATAAGTGAAGCCCGAGCTGTGATTGATGTTCTTTCCAAAGTCGATGTTAGGCCATACAGAAGCTCGTTGATGCTCACGAATAATTGAAGATTCATAAATAGAGACCACTAAAGAGCACAGGCTTATCAGAATAGCACTAAAGGCAACAATAAGCTCAGTCTTCAACCAGTTGAATTTTTTCTTATTCATAACGTTCTACACTTCTTCTATGAAAAATAATGATCCTAGAACAAGTAAAAAAGCTTTATCGTTACAAGACTAAACTACTCCTTTGAACATTTTGTATATCCATTTGGCACTTTGGTCAACCCTCTTTCTTTCAATCTCAATGCTTTTGACTTCTTGCCTCGAGTTTCGGATGTCAGGCAAGGAAGTAGAAAGGGAATTCGAGGAAGAGCAGATGATGCCAAGGATACTTTCGCTCGATGTTGGTGATCAGACGATGAACTACGCGCTGATCGAACAAGATAGAGATGTGCTGATTGTGTTTATTCATGGCGCACCGGGCAGTTGGTCGGCTTTTATAGACTACCTCAAAAACGATGATCTGGCAGCTAGAGCTAATCTAATGTCCGTAGACCGTCCGGGTTATGGATATTCCAACTTTGGAGAGCCGGTAGTTTCACTATGCGAACAGGCGTACTTCATTGAGGAGGTAGTTAAAAAACATTCCAAAGATCAGATTATTCTGGTAGGGCATTCTCTTGGCGGTCCGGTGGCGGTCAAGTTAGCCATGGATTATCCAGAGCTAGTAGATGGCCTTGTGTTAGTTGCACCTTCGATAGATCCTGAACTGGAAAAGCAAGAATGGTATCGGCCGCTTGGGCGAAATTGGTTAGCCAAGGCTGTGATCCCAAGATCACTATGGGTGACCAATGAAGAGATCTATTGGCTCAAAGGAGAGCTCGAAAAGATGCTTGATGATTGGTCATCGATACAAATACCGACAATTGTCATCCACGGTGAAGATGACAATCTCGTTCCAGTTGAAAATAGTGACTTTGCTCAGCGCATGATGTCTTCCGAGCACTTGACCGTCCGCACTTATCCTGGTGTAAACCATTTCATTCCGTGGAACAAGCCAGAGCTGATCTATGAGGCTATTGATGAGCTGCTGGTAACAAATACAGATACAGTTTCAGAGTGATTCTATCTGCTTGAGTATAGCATCCGCTTCCGCTGCTTTTTGATCGCTTGCACTACGGTTGGTATGTGAAAGTTTGTATGACTCATCAATAAGCTTGCGATATTTGGCTTCAAGCTTTTCTTTCTCTGATTTCTTTTTGAATAATCCTAACATAGTCCTCCTGTTTTGGAGAAGAACCCTTCGTTTATTCTTTTGTTTCCCTTCGGGACATTTTTCCTCGACGGTTATAGTACGTCCACAACCCGACCTGTCTGCCATTGGCATAGGTACCCTCTGTTTTAGTCCGACCATTGGGATGATAATCTTTAAAGGCCCCATTCGGCAATCCCTCAATGTAGTTGATCTCCGCCTTTAACGTACCGTCTTCATAATAGTCCATCAGTTTACCCTTACCATTGACGAAATCACCCGCGTAGATCTGCTCACCTTGAGGAGTGTAGAACTCGCTTACGTTCATCAGTCTACCATTTCGCCAGTTTTCATCCTGCTTAAGCTGCTCATTGTCATAAAAAATGCCCCACAGACCGGACTTCTCATCATTGTCATAAGAGCCGATCTCTGCGATCGTACCGTTTTTGTGATAAGTGATCCATTGTCCATCCTTCAGGCCTACACGATAGCTACCCTCACTCTCCAGTTCCCCGCTCTCGTAAAAATACTTCCACACCCCAGTCTTGCGATCACTCGCATAATCACCTATGGCAAACAAGCCTCCAGCAGGCAGAAAACTGAGCCATGTGCCCACCTTGAGATCATATCGGTATTTGCCTTCCACACTTGGTCGCCCGCTGATATGGTACTCAAGATATGTACTGTCAAGTAGGTTGTTCTTGAAGTAGTAGTTACGGGCCAGTTTTCCATTGTTGTGATAGTCCCTGAACAAGCCGTCCTTTACGCCATAGTTGTAGGTCTCCCTACCGGAAATACGCCCGCTACGGAAGTAGAAGTTCCATTCGCCATGTGGCAAATCATTGCGGTAGCCTTTTTGCCATATCTTGGTACCCCAATCGTCATAATTGGTCCATATGCTATCCTTCTTACCATTCTTATAATAGCCTCTGAGTGCTACCCTGTCACGATCATAGTATTCCAGGTATGCACCTTCTAAAATACCATCTTCATAGTCAGCAACCAGGATGGGCTCTCCCATCTTATCGAAGCTGGTGTATTGACCATCAATCTTGCCGTTTTCATAGGGCACCTGTTCGCTGACTTGTCCACCAACATGATAGGTCATCCAGTTTCCAACTTTGATGCCCGATTGATAGTCACCCGATTCAGCAATCTTGCCATTCCCATAGTATCTGACGAATGGGCCATTCAGCTGACCATTCTGGTAAGTAAACCTAGCCCTCTGTCCCCTATCGGGAAAATAGGCCCTCCAAACGCTATCTGGCCGACCTGATCTCATTATACCTGTGATCCGGTTGCCGATGCTATCTTTTACCTCAAAGGCTTCAACATCCCTGGGGACACGATTGACAAGGGTGAGGAGGGTGCTATCCTTAAGCGGAAAATGAAATTCTTGTGAGAAAAGTAATAACGGGGAGCAAAGGAGTGTAAGAATAATAACGCAAACTCTCATATGGGCATATGCATCTTAAGTAGAACATGGGCGATCTAAAGCCTCACACCTACTTAACAAAAATGGTGCAAGAAAGTCTCAAGTTAGGAGATAACTGAAGAATCTTTTCAGGTTGTTGAGTGAAAACTCATGTATCTGCTTGTAATCCTGGAGTGATAGTCTGCTACTGATTTTGAGAAAATCATGGTTAGCAATGATCTTCTCCATTTCCGGTCTGCCAATATCACTGATGTGCTTGTAGTTGTCTTTTTCGAAATGATAGTGCCATGGATCAATGTTGACGCAGACAAAGAAATCCTGTGATTTCAAGGCATCAAAATTGGCCATCAACTTTGGAGTAAACTGGTCTTTAGCTTCTCCTCCCATATGCAGGGTGGTCGAGAAGTGATTACCCCACCAGATCATCGAACGATAGGCAAATACGGACCTACGGGTAAATAATCTGGGATAGTCAAGTATATAATATGGTAACCCTTTGTAATTCTCGCCTTTTGAGATCTTACCAGACTTCAACAAAGTGCCTTTAGGGTAAGGAAAGCTGATCGAATGTGCTGTACTGATCAGATCGGTCTCTAATCCTGTGAGCATTTTTTGAATACGCTCACTGATCCTTCTCTTGGTCAGCAAAAACTCATGATCTAACAAATACTCTAACTCTTGGTCCGTAAATTCCATAGCTGATTATTCTCTAGCGACCTACCATCTCATTAATGCAGAGGCCCAAGTGAATCCACTCCCAAATGCCGCCATACATACCAGATCACCTTCTTTGATTTTTCCTTCATCTCGCGCCTCACTTATAGCAATAGGTATGGATGCTGCCGTAGTATTACCGTAGCGCATAATATTATTATAAACCTGGTCATCTCTCAGCTTCATCTTAGCCTGGATAAACTGACTAATTCGAAGGTTGGCCTGGTGAGGGATCAACATATCAATATCTGATGGAGCAAAACCATTTTGCTGCAGTGCTTCATGAATCACTTCCTGGAATCTTGTGACAGCATGCTTAAACACAAAGTTGCCATTCATGACAGGATAGTAGCTGATATCATTAGGGTCGTTGGCTTCCATTATTTCAGGTACCCAATGCTTGGTATTTGGGCTTGGCAAAGCCAACTCCAGGGCATGCTGTCCCTCCGAGTGCAGATGTGTACTTAGAATGCCACGCTGTTCATCATCAGTTGCCTGTAGTACCACTGCACCCGCTCCGTCACCAAATATGACAGACACACCTCTTCCTCGTGTGGTCTTATCCAATCCCCCGGAGTGGAGCTCTGAGCCAATGACTAAGATATTTTTGTACATGCCTGAACGGATGAACTGGTCAGCAACGCTCAAAGAATAAACAAAACCAGAGCACTGGTTCCTAACATCAAGTGCACCAATCTCTTTAATGCCTAACTGCTCCTGAACCATCACACCTGGGCCTGGGAAATAATAGTCGGGGCTAAGTGTCGCGAATATGATGAAGTCTATGTCATCGGGAGTAAGGCCAGCATCAGCGATGGCCTTTCGTGCGGCCGCAGTTCCCATGGTAGAAGGGCTTTCATCGCTACCAGCCTCCACCCACCTGCGCTCTTTGATCCCGGTACGCTCCTGGATCCACGCATCGGTGGTCTCCATCATGGATTCAAGCTCTTTGTTAGTAACTACATTATCTGGCACATAGTGGCCGATTCCTTTGATAATCGATCGCGGCATGAGTCTGCTGTTTAATTATGAAATATAGTCAATTCTCTGTTTACCAAAACCCGGTAAAATAAGACCCGCAAAGATATTGTCCGATCACCTAATGTAAGATGAGAGATACCGAAATAGGATGTACGGTAGACTACTCTCCTACCAGGACATCAGCCAAATCCATCTTGATCACCAAAGGCTCTGTTTTACTCCTTCATTTGACCGATCAAATAAATCAAATACGCTACCTGACGATTACGATCTATATTCAATTTAAAACCAAGACCATGAAATGAGCATAAAGACCATGAATCTTAACTATATCAACCGAAGATGAATGAGGTTTATCGCGAGTTCCATATGTGTCATTGGAAACAAATAATATACACATGAAATACTTTTTCTATCTCTTCTCCTGTTTACTGCTACAGCCCCATTTGGGGTCAGCACAAAAGCCTTCACTTAAGCCTTCTAAATCTGCTCAAGCAGGTCTTGAAATGATACGTAGCAATCAGGCTAAATACAATAACTGGTTGATCAGCATCGGTGGTATAATATCTCCATCCGGACAGGAGCTAGATCGTGCTAAAAAGGTCAATGAGTATATGAAAGAGATCGGACTACAATCCGTCACGACAGATGATCTACCCAATACCATTGGTATACTGCCGGGTGAAACTGATTCTGTTATAGTCATGGTAAGTACGTTGGATGATCTAGCAGGAGTAGCAGACAACCAGCGCGCTTTTGGCAAACCTCCTTATGTGGACGGAAATCGTGTAGTTGGTCCTGGTACCAATACATCGTCTACGACTGTCGGAATACTGGCTGCTGCGGAAGCACTGGTATCAAGCGGAATCAAACCTTACTACACCATAGTCTTTGCATCCGTCGCTCAGGAAGAAACCGGGCTGGTCGGCATGAAGAGCGTGTTCGAAATGTACAAAGACAAAGCAGTGCTTTTTGTAGATGTCCTGGGTGATGGTCATCGGATCAGCTATGGGGCTCTAGGTATCCACTGGTGGAAAGTCACCGCCACAGGACCTACCGGGCATACGCTGAGGTCTGGCTGGCCCGGACTTCCACATGTCAACCAGGCGATTGGTCGTGCGGTAGACCGACTATTGAGCCTGAGGCAACCCGTTATCTACGATAGTTTGCGTACCCGTCTCAACGTGGGTATGATCCATAGCGGCAATGTCTATAATCATAAGCCATCCGAGGGTTACTTCACCCTTGACATTCGTTCTTTGGACAATGATGTACTAACAGAGACCGAAGCTGCTGTCAATGATGTCTTACGCAGTGTGAGTACCGAAACAGAAGTTGAATTTGAGCTTACTCCATTCCAGATCATGAATGGAGGTCAAATTGACGGGTTCGCCCAAAGCTGGAAAGTACAGAAGGCGCTAGATGTCTCTCGCTATCTCGGCTATGAACCCACTACCTCCAATGCTGGGTCTTCTAACATGAACGTTCCTCTCAGTCAGGGGTACCCGGCTATCGGCTTAGGTGGTAACAGAGGTGAAAATCGAGGTAAGATGGAAGAATTCGCCGATAGCGATGCTATGATCAACAGTGCGCGCTATGTTTTCTTGCTAGCTCAGGTACAGCCTTAGTTGATTCTAAGGTTTTAATCGAACAAAGTGTAGTTACCATGTTGATCGGTGGGATTGGTGGACTTGATCAAATTCTCATCATCACAGGCTAGGTCCAGGACACGCGGAGATACAGCATAGCTTCCCGTTGTGGGCAATTCCGGTAGGGAGAGCCGCGCTATCAGATCATCATAAGACTTAGACGAACTGAGCCAATCCATTTGCAAGTCATTTTTTAAGACCAGAGGTATCTCATTGCCCAATTCGCGGTAGGCTGACGGAGCGCGCTGTGTAATTAGCTTAAAAGTAAAGTGTACATTACCGTCAAAATCATCAAACTGACCCCAGAGCCCGGCAACTGCCAATGGCTCATGATTATTCAGGAATGTGTACATCGGAGAGCGTTTCTTTTTCCCGATAGGGCGATCCCAATAGTAACCATGCATTGGTATAAGACACCTGGCCTTCAACAGGTTAGACTGGTGTATCTGTTTAGACTTGAGTTCCTCCAAGTCAACAGCCAGAAGTTTGGGACTCACACTTTTCTTGCGTGCCATATCTGGTATAACTCCCCAATGCATAAAACTGAGTCTATCCGATTCTGTATTAGTTATGACAGGGAGCTTCTGGGTGGGTTGCGCGTTGTAAGTGGGGCGATAGTCACTATCCATTTTTACCGACCATTGGTTGCTCAGCATTACAGGTTCGGCATGGATGGTATAGTGAGCTATCATAAACGTCAAAAGTAGCTATAAAATCTCTTCAGCAAAGCTTAATGCACGCCGTTCGGACCAAAACATACCACCGTCACTGTAACTCGCAAAACCACAGTGGCCACCATCTTTGGGCATCTCGAAATGTACCTTGTCCAAGGAGGTAAAAAGGTAGGGGTTAAAGCAGTCACCAGCCAGGAATGGATCATTCGCCGCATTAACCACAAGAGTTGGCACTTTTATTCCTGATAAGAAGTACTTGGAACTACACTTCGTATAATAATCCAGAGCGTTTGTAAATCCATGGAATGGGGCCGTATAATTCTCATCATAATCAAATACAGTCTTCATTTGCGGTAGCTTGGTTGTATCCAGTAGCTCAGGGTACTGAGCGGCCTTATCGAGTACCTTGCGCTTGAGTGATCTGGTAAACCTTGCTGAATAGATATAATTCTCTTTTTTGTTGATCTGTATTGAGCACGCATGGAGATCTAGTGGCACGGAAAACACGATCCCTCCTTTTACCTCAGGATGTCTCGGTGTAGCATCTTCTCCCAGGTATTTCAATGTGAGATTGCCTCCCAGGCTGAAACCTATCAGCAGTATGTTATCATATCCCTGGCTTACAGCATTAGCGATCACTAGCTCAAGATCGTCGGTCGCTCCACTATGGTATAGTCTGGGTGCCTCGTTGATCTGTCCGCTGCACCCGCGATAGTTCCATGCCAGTACATCATATCCCCTACCGTGAAATGCTTTGATCATTCCAAGCATGTAAGGCCGGGTGGAGTTGCCCTCAAGGCCGTGAGAGATGATCACCAGCTTCGACTTGTCCCCTTTTGCCCAATCCAGATCGAGGAAGTCACTGTCAGGAGTTGTCATGCGCTCTCTTTGAAGCATAGGGTAATTCTTAACACGTCGTAAACCTGCTGGAATTACAGTCTGCAAATGTCCATTAAAAAGTACCTTAGGTGCCTTGTAATCCGAACTTTCGAGGTAGGGCATTCTGTTTAATTCTGGTAAGCTCAAAATCTGCCTAAAATGGCAATACGGCAAGGATAAAGTGAATCACACAGACGTGACAACTATTTGAATTTATATTTGCCACGCAGAAAGAACATTAGTTAAATTTGAATTCTTCTTTCCAAGATCAAATAATAAAACCAACTATTTATGGCCGAAGTAATTAAAATGCCAAAGATGAGTGATACCATGGAAGAGGGCGTGATCGCCTCATGGTTGAAAAAGGAAGGTGATGAAGTGAAGTCTGGTGATGTCCTGGCTGAGGTAGAGACTGACAAGGCCACTATGGAACTTGAGTCTTACGATGATGGCGTATTGCTTCACATCGGAGTAAATGAAAAGGACAGTGTGCCTGTCGATGGTGTCATTGCCATCATAGGAGAGAAAGGAGAGAATATTGACGACTTACTCAAGGAGATAGCCAGTGGCGGTGGTAGCGACTCCTCAGGTGCAGCTAACAGCGATGCTGAGACTAAAACTGAGACAATCCCGTCGACACCAGTGGAGAAAATCGATACTTCCAACATCAATGCGCAAGTGATCACCATGCCTAAAATGAGTGATACGATGGAAGAAGGTACTATTGCTCAATGGTTGAAAAAGGTCGGAGACGCTGTGAAGTCCGGAGATATCCTTGCAGAAGTAGAGACTGACAAGGCTACTATGGAGCTCGAATCCTATGATGACGGTGAATTGCTTTATACTGCCGTGGGGGACGGTGAATCAGTAGCTGTAGATGGTGTGATTGCTATCATAGGAGAGAAGGGAGCAGACTATGAAACCTTGCTGAAAGCCCATGCGGCAGAGCAATCAGGACCTGCAGAAGAAACTCCTGCACCTGCACCGGAAGCTCCCGCGCCTGTGGCAGCAGCTGCTCCACAAGCTACACCTGTACCTACAACTACATCCAGCAATGGTAGAGTGATCGCCTCGCCGCTAGCTAAGAAGCTGGCTGCAGAAAAGGGTTTTGATATCGCTCAGATCCCTGGCAGTGGAGAAGGTGGAAGAATTATCAAAAGAGACGTAGAGAGCTTCACACCGCAGGTGGCTGCTCCGACAGTCTCCGGTGGTACTGATGCCACAACGGCACCAATCACCTTACCAAGCATAGTAGGTGAAGAGAGTTTTGAAGAAACTCCGGTTAGTCAAATGCGCAAGACCATCGCCAAAAGGCTAGCTGATAGTAAGTTCACAGCGCCTCACTTTTATGTCACCATGGAGATCAACATGGATCGGGCCATAGAAGCAAGAAAGAGCATCAATGAGATCTCCCCGGTCAAGATCAGTTTCAACGATATTGTCATCAAAGCTTGTGCCGCTGCATTGAGGCAGCACCCTGCTATTAACAGCAGTTGGCTTGGAGATAAGATACGGTCTAATAAGCACATCCATATTGGCGTAGCAGTAGCTGTAGATGAAGGCTTGCTCGTTCCGGTAATAAGATTTGCTGATAATAAACCCCTCTCCCATATCGCTGCAGAGGTGAAAGACCTTGCTGGCAAAGCGAAAAGTAAGAAACTTCAACCGGCCGACTGGGAAGGCAATACATTCACCATTTCGAACCTCGGCATGTTCGGTGTAGAGGAGTTCACAGCGATCATCAATCCACCAGATTCATGCATATTGGCGGTAGGCGGTATCAAACAGACTGCCGTTGTTAAGGATGGCCAGCTAGTTCCAGGTAATGTCATGAAGGTCACCCTGTCTTGTGATCACAGAGTAGTAGATGGTGCAAGTGGTGCAGCATTTCTTCAGACTTTGAAAGGACTCTTGGAGGATCCTGTGAGGATCTTGGTATAAGTCTTACTTCCTTAAAATATAACTGACTGTCATTCCGTCATGGAAAGAGTTAAGGCATTATCCTTGCTCCATGAGGAATGACTTTTTTATTGAATAAGAACTAATAAAATGAAAATAAGATCAACAACTGTCTGCGCAATAGCCCACAACGGCCAAGTAGCCATCGGTGCTGATGGGCAGGCCACTATGGGTAATACAGTAGCTAAAAGCAACGTTAAGAAAATCCGCAAACTACAGGATGGTAAAATAGTAACTGGATTTGCCGGATCCACGGCTGATGCCTTTACTCTACTGGACCGATTTGATGAAAAACTTAACGCGTATGGAGGTAACATGAAACGCGCTGCTATTGAGTTGGCCAAAGACTGGCGTACAGACCGCTACCTACGCAAACTTGAGGCAATGATGATTGTGGCCAACAAGGATGAAGTGCTCGTGGTGTCAGGTACCGGGGACGTACTGGAGCCTGATCATGGTATTGCCACCATAGGCTCTGGTAGCATGTACGCCCAGGCAGCTGCTACAGCTCTAAAGAAAAATGCCGATCACCTCTCCGCTGAAGAGATGGTTAGAGAGAGTCTCAACATAGCCGCGGATATCTGTATCTATACTAACCACAATTTAGTTGTTGAAAGGGTCAACTAATCAGAGCCCTTTGGTAAAGTCGAGAATCTGGTTCAGAATGTCCGAGATCAAGGCTTGAGAAGTTTCAAGATAGTGAGCCACCGTGACTCAGTTCACTTTTGTAAATGATCTATTTCAAAATGAGCATAACGAAGAGTTAGGACGTTATAGACAGACGCTAACTATTGGGCATGATGGTGGGACTTATACCACTCAAACTTGTTGATCAACTCCGGCTCGGGATCATCTTCATGCTCGAATATCTCTTCTATGACCTTAAATGCGCCATGATCTCTTTTGTTATCACGGTACCCCAATAAGAGGAACTCCCAATCTGCACCATCAAGTAGTAAACTGATACGGTAGACCTTTTCTATATCAGCATGGTCTGCGAACTGTTCGATGAGCTTTTGAGACTCAGTTTCTGACAGCAGGGGTGCTCTCAATGACCAAAGCTCATTGTGTTCGGAAAAGCCTTTTACCAGCAGCTCACTTCCATTGTGCTCTTGATGGATCTTGAAATGATGATAATCCTCCAAAGGAGGATCACTGACATAATAACCACTGTAGTGTTGTGCCGAGGCGTATACACTGAAAAGCGTAAACGCGTACACTAAAAAATACCTTAACATAAGTTTTGAATGATTGATGATGCAGAAAGAAGATCAAATTTCTGTTAAGGTTCAATTGGTTTTCGGCTAAGCCCTCCTTGATATCGACAAAATATCGATTATGAACGACAAAGAGTCGTCACTTAATTTTCCTCATCATTGGGCACAAAAAAAGCCTCCCTTGTGGGAGGCTCTAAATTTTTCAGTTGGAAAGCCTTATTCAGGTCTCTCGATATATACCTCAACACGTCTGTTCTTAGCGCGTGCTTCATCGGTACGCTCGTCAACTGCAGGACGATCTTCACCAAAACCTTCTACTACCACATTGTCTCTGTCCAGTCCAAGATTGAAGAGATAATCTGCAATAGCCTGTGCTCTTTGTTCAGAAAGCGTTTGGTTATAGCTCTTCGCACCAATATAGTCAGTGTGACCCTGTAATCTTACTTTCGCACCTACATAGCGATCAAGCTCCTGGTTCAACTCGTTCAATCGGTCAAAGTAAGAAGGGCTAAACTCATACTCATCAAAGTCGAAGTAAACGATAACATCAAGAATACCAGCTTCGTACGGAGGTAACAACAAGTCCATTTCCATCTCAGCAGATTCAGGAGCATCAGGAATAGTAATAAAGAAATCCTTGGCGTAATAGCCGGTCTTTCTTGCAGTCAAAGCATATTCGTCACCAGCATCTAGTGTCACGCAGTATTTGCCATCATCATCAGACTCAACTGTACTTATTACATTTCCTTTAGAATCAGTAGCTGCTACTGATGCCTGTGGAAGTGGTTCGTTGGTTACACTATCCCTTACTATACCACATACGGTCACCTCACTAAGATCACGTAGCTCAGTTCTCCAGATCTCACCATTTTCGCTCGTCTTCTCTCCACGAGAGAAATATGCATAGTCATCCGCCTTGGCAATTACGAAATACATCTCAGACTCAGAAGTGTTGATACCGGTACCAAGGTTTTCTGGCTCAGACCAGTTGGTCCACGAGTCATCCAATCTTTCTGATCTGAAGACATCATACGAACCTTCACCACCTCGACCATCTGTAGAGAAATAAAGTGTCTTATTATCAAAATCCATAAAGGAGGTCACGTCATCACCAGCAGAGTTGATGTTACCCATGTTCATTGGTTCTGACCACACAACTTCACCTTCTTCATTAGTTGTTTTACGTGTCACATACAAATCCTTAGCGCCCTGGCTATCGTCTCGGTCAGCAGAAATGATGATAACATCCTCATCAGGTGTCACATGATAGTGAACCTCAGGATCATTATTATACCAGTTTTCTATGTTTTGCTTCTCGGGCTTGCTCCAGAATTCTCCGTCATACGTGGATGTAGAGAAACCAGACTTAGTAATGTCATCAAATATTCTTGCACCCAACAATATGCTAGTCCAGCTACCACCAAAATTCGAGCTGATAAAGTTGTAACCGTTGTTATTCAGTTTGGACTCCATATGATGAAGATCTGTACCCCAGTCATCACCATCTCTTTTCAACCACCAGATATCAATTCTGTCCTTAATTCCTCTTTCATTGAGAGGGTGTCTCCTTCTACCGAAATATAGGAGCTCATTGTCATCAGATACGACAGGGATAATGTCATGATGGTCTGGAGAGTTGACATTTTCTCCCATTATTTCTGAGGTATAATTCTTGAAGTCCCTTTTTCCAGACTCCTGTGCTACAGCAATCTGTGTAATAAAAAGGGCAAAAAGTAAAATTCTCATTTTCATGGTGATTGTTTTAAGTTCCAGTTAAGGCTAGTCCGTTTAGCGTCTAAAATTAGATTTAATACCTGATAAAATAGATATATCTATGCACTATTTCAATTCAGAGCCCAAATTTGCGGATAGATTCTCAATTGATCCACTTTTTTGCTTATTTATTTAGCTCGTCTACTGGCTCTCGCTTAAGGCACATCCAATACAAGGTCAGAACGCTATCAATTTTACTCAAACGAGTACGGAGTATAGGGTGCGCCACTCTCTCTAAGCATTCTTTGTAACTCTGCGTACTCATTTTTCAGTAAGTTCCTCAGACCTGCTTCTACCTCGTCAAACTCCTCGCTGGCTATCGCAAAACTGCTACGATGCGTCCCTGTCGGCTCTGAGGTAGAGTTGCTCTGTTCGTAAGTTAAAAAACCAATCCTATTGGCTACAGAAGGCGGACTACCTATATCGAGGCGGCCTGCAACACGATCACCCGACAGCATAGCGCGCAACTCATACGTCTTGGTAGAAAGCTCCTCATATAGCTCGGCCATACGATCCTGGGACGTGGGAGCAAGGTTAATAGCTTCCTTCATATGTCTCATTTGATTATTGAGTTCTCGTAAGCGCTGGGCCGTAGCGGAAACCTTGGCACTCAGCATATTCACATCAGACTGAAAGTCAGCCAGGGCATTTCTATCAGAAGCAGGGAGAACAGTATTGTTTAGTGGAACAATATTGAAACTGACAGGACCATCAAGCTGATCAACTGTACCATCAGTGACCTTGGAAAGTGTGACGCTATATTCTCCAGGAGGTACCAGCGTACCTTCGTTCGAGCCTCCAAAAGGGTTGTAGAACGGAGGAGGCGTCAGCGAAATGGGCTCAGTAGAAGCGTACCTTAGGTTCCATATGATCCTATTGACACCTTTAGCAACTTTAGAGGTCAACTTGCGCACTACATTTCCTTCACTATCGCTAATAGTAAAAAGGAGATAAGGGTCCGCTTCAAGATCCTCGGCTTTCAACTCGTCATAGGAGGGATATGCGTTATCCCCTCCATCTGCTCTTAACTCTTTTTCCCTCTTGAGCCTTGCATCTTTCGCGGTAGACGATTCCTCACCTATGCTGTAAGTCAAAAGAGCTGACGCTCCAAGATTATCTCCTAAATAAAAATTATCTCCCTGGAAAGACTGTCTTGGAAGACCATAAGGTGTACTTCTTTCAAAGGTCAAAGCATCCCGCACAGGATATAGTTTTCCAGGGGCCTCTACGTTTTCCACGCTCATAGACCTCAAAGAGGAGTAGTCATCCAGTACAAAAAAACCTCTTCCAAATGAGGCCATCACGAGATCATTTTCTCTTTTTTGAACGGCCAGATCTCTAATGGCAATGGTCGGCATTCCTGCTTTCAGTTGTTTCCAGTTCGCCCCACCATTGTTGCTAAAGAATACACCGTACTCAGTACCTACAAATAAAAGCTGGCCATCCACATTATCTTCAGCTATTGCATAAGTCGATCCTTTTTCCGGTAGGTTATTGGTGACAGAAGTCCAGCTTGCTCCCTTGTCGCGGCTCACATATACATACGGCTTGAAGTCTCCATTCTTATGATTATTGAAAGCGGCATAGATCACATTTTCATTATGTTGTGAAGCCCATACGGCATTCACGTAAGTGCGGGTCGGTACACCAGGAAAACTACCTATGCTTCTCCAGTTTTCACCTCCGTCTTCAGTGATCTGGATAAGTCCATCATCAGTACCTATAACGAGAAGGTCTTCATTCAAAGGCGACTCAGAAAATGCCACAATCGTACCGTAGGGGCTGACACCACCGTTTTTGGCAACAGCATCAACGCTCCATACACGCCCCATCACTTTGAGCTCATTACGATTGATTTGACGAGTCAGGTCTTCACTGATGACTTCCCAGTTATTACCCCGATCATCACTTCTAAAGACCTTGTTTGCCGCGAAATAAAGACGCCCCGGCTTATGAGCGCTCACGGCTAACGGTGCATCCCAATTCCATCGGTAGCTGTTCTCATCTTTTCGTTCTTTAGGCTGTATACCCTTCTCTTCTCCACTTCGACGATCATATCTTACCAGTACTCCATATTGGGACTGTGCATAAACGATATCCGGATTATCCGGGTCAACCTGTGACTCAAACCCATCTCCACCGTGAGTGATAAACCATTGATCGTTGGAGATGCCGTTTTGTGAGGTTGTCCGTGAAGGGCCGCCAAGACTAAAGTTGTCCTGCGTACCACCATAGACATTGTAGAACGGCACATCATTGTCTACAGCTACTTTGTAGAATTGGGTTACCGGTAGGTTTTCTTTAAAATCCCAGTGTGCGCCTCGATCCCAGGATTCATATATACCGCCATCACAACCTACTAGCAGGTGATCAGTATTAGCAGGATTGATCCAGATGACATGATTGTCGACATGCTTATAGTCCTCACCTACTACCGAAAAGGACTTACCACCATCATAGGTGACACGCATCCACGTATCCATCGAATACACACGATCCGGATCAACAGGATCAGCAAAAACCTCTACATAATAGTTGCCACTTGTTGTATGTCCACTTCGCTTCTCCCAGGAAGCTCCACGATTAGTGGATCTAAAAAAGCCACCTTTACCCTGCGCTGCTTCTACTATTGCATAGATTTTTTCGGGATCAGCAGGTGATATCTCAATATCAATTCGTCCAAGATCAACATCCGGCAAGCCTTTTTGAGCTTTTTCCCAGGTAGCTCCCCCGTCCACGGACTTATGGATACCCGATCCCGGACCTCCACTGATGTAGGTGAAAACATGTCTTCTGCGCTGGAATGAAGAAGCATAAAGGACGTCAGGATTGCGAGGGTCTATCTCCAGATCATTGATCCCGGTATGTTCGTCTACCGACAATATTTGGTTCCACGTCTCTCCACCATCGGTAGTCTTGTACACACCGCGATCACCACCAGCACTCCAAAGAGGGCCGATTGCAGCAACATAAACGACATTCGAGTTATCTGGGTGAACGATGATCTTACCAATATGCTCGGAGTTTTTAAGGCCCATGTGCGTCCATGATGCACCTCCGTCTTCCGATTTATAGATGCCATCGCCGAATGCCACACTTCGCTGGTTGTTGTTTTCTCCCGTACCCACCCAGATCACATTGGGATTGCTCGGGTCCATGGTCACCACTCCTATGCTGTAGCTGCCCTGACTATCGAAAATAGGCTGATAGGTATTGCCTGCATTGGTGGTCTTCCAAACCCCTCCGGAAGAAGTCGCCACATAGTACTCGTTTGGATTTTCAGGATTGATGGCAAAGTCCGATATCCTACCGGAAGTAACAGCTGGCCCAATGTTTCGGAACTTGAGCCCAGACAGGGATACATCATCCAAATAGTATTTCGCAGGTTCGGTCTGCTTTTTTCGCTGGGCATCAGTGCTTTGCGTGATCGTTGCTATCGCAATAAGAAGGAGAAGCAATTGTCTCATAAATATTTTGGGTTTGTGAAAGCACAATAATCCCACCTTTTTGACAGAATTACTAGTAAGGAATCGACAGGGGGTCGTTATCTTCCGATCAGTCAACGATTTCTTACCAGGTCCAAAATCAACTGATTGAACTTCTCAGGCTCTTCGTACATTACACCATGTGCTGAATTATCAAAGGTGAAAAACTCTTTGGTAGGCGCATCCAATGAATCAAAGTATTGCCTGGCCAAAGGATAAGGTGTTTGATAATCGTTACTACCCTGAAAAATGTAAACTGGCACTTCTACCGCCGGTACAGTTTCGAAAAGGTTATTGGTGAGTACAGTTGGCCATAGCTTCTCGAGTGTATTGAGGTTACCCGACACGTAGTTCAATTTTGTCGATAGGCTATACTCAGGTGTGAGTAGCAGTAGCTGAACGAACTCCATCATGATACTTCCTTGCTTAAAGCTACCACCATAGTGATCCACCCACTTACGCTCAGCTAGTATGTAGTCCATGTAAGCAGGGTCATTGACATCCATCATAGGGTTGAGCGGGCTAAGTTCTTCCACAGCATCTTCATTGCCGTCTTGCTCCGCTTGATCCAACACCCACTCATAAGACAATTTTTCTCCCAATCGCTGATTCGATACCTGGCCTACTGCAAAAAAAGCATGAAAGAGATCAGGTCGGGCCTTGATCATATGCATTCCTAGCATAGTACCCCAACTATGCCCTAGCAGATAGACCTTATCTTGCCCAAACTCCTCTCCCAATTTTTCAGATAGGGAAATGCCATCACTCACCAACTGCTCCAAAGTCACCTTCGACCAATCCACCTCATCATGATACGAGAGGCCACTCCCTCTCTGCTCCCAATGAGCAAACGTGAGCTGTCGCTCAAGATCTCGATTGTATGCATAAAAGGCTGGGAACTCGGGTGAGCCCGGCCCACCATGAAGAAATAGCACGACAGGATTGGATCGATTTGCCCCTCTGAGGATGACCGTCTGATCCTCGTCATTGAGGTTATAGATCTTGACTTCTGAGATTACGTTGATTATTTCGATAGAAGGCATCATAACCAGGCTTTTAACTCATTGAAATACGATCACAGATGCTAAAGTCATCTCAAACAAGCTGAGCATACATGGTAGAATTTTAACAAACAAACACATCAAGAAAGAGTAAGAAAGCCGATAACTGAGCTAAGCTAATTTGGCAAGCCCATTTATTGTTAATCGACCCATCTAGGGATACCTCTGCGGTCATACAGAACTCTCACGATTCTTATGAATTCATCATCAATTCTGTAGCATACGGTGTAAGAAGCTTTTACAAAACTTCTTAAGTCAGATTTTATTTCACCACTACTCTTACCTACCTGCGGATTTTTTACCATCCTGTCAAAACATTCTCCAATTCTAACAAATAGAACTATGCTAGGTCGAATCCAAGTTTTCTTTCAGCTTAATCAAAAATCTCATCTAAATCATAATCAGCTGCTTGAGATAGTACATAACCGTATGAAGGATTCACCCTTGAAGCTTTCCTTTGACTGCTATCTATCGCCAACTGATCTCCCACTTGCTGATCCACACCAATCAAGTTCTATATCAGTCCCAAGATCATCAAGCACATTCTTAAGATAAACTTGATGCAGCCGGACTGCATCTCTTACAGACTCACTTGCATTTTGATATTTACCAGACTAAAGCAGTGAAGAAACATACTCCTCTTACTGTGTTGCAAAACTCATGTTCGAGTTGAGTTCTTGCCTATATACAAAAAACATAGACATCTCTATTTAGCTATTTGACTTGAGATTCAATCAGACACCAACTGTTGGAGCTTCTCTTCTATGACCTCAAACCCAAAATCATTGACTCTCTGCTTGAACTGATCTACGACCTCAGCATTGCCAAGATTGCCAATACTGCCCAGGTGTGAGTGATTAACCTCACGGTTAGGCTTATATTGACCACTCTCCACCTTGGTTCCAACTTGTTTGTATGCATCTCTAAAAGGCACGCCGTCCAGTACCAACTTATTCACTTCCTCCACTGTAAAGAGATAGTCATAAGTAGTAGCGTCAGTGATAGCTTCCTTCACTATAATGTTTTGCAACATAAATTCGCTGATCTCCAAGCATGACTTCATATTCTGAATTGCTGGTACCAATTCCTCTTTAAGTAACTGCAAGTCCCGATGATATCCAGAGGGAAGGTTGTTGATCGTCAAAGTCAATGTGTTTGGTAGCGCTTGTAGCTCATTGCACCGTGCACGGACTAGTTCAAAGACATCTGGATTCTTCTTATGCGGCATGATGCTCGATCCGGTAGTGAGTTCATCAGGAAAAGTTAGAAATCCATAATTCTGCCCCATGTAGAGGCAGATATCCATGGCCATCTTTCCGACTGTACTAGCCAAATAGCTCATTGCTGTAGCCATGGACTTCTCCGACTTACCTCGGGTCATCTGGGCATATACGGTGTTATAGTTAGGAGCGCTAAAGCCCAATAAATCGCTAGTCATCTGACGATCAAGAGGAAATGACGATCCATATCCAGCTGCCGATCCGAGTGGGTTTTGATTAACTACTTCAAAAGCTGCCTTTAGGAAATTGAGATCGTCGGATAAGCTTTCGGCATAGGCTCCAAACCAGAGACCAAAAGAGGAAGGCATAGCTACCTGAAGATGGGTATAGCCTGGCATCAGTTTGTCCTTATGCTGTTCGCTCAAGTGTTGAAGTGTGTGGAAGAGCTTCGACACCAAATCCAGCAACTGCTCTATTTCCCAGCGCAAGTACATCTTCGTATCCACCAGCACCTGATCATTGCGAGATCGACCGCTATGAATCTTCTTACCTACATCACCAAGGGTTTGAGTTAGCATCAACTCAACCTGAGAGTGAATGTCCTCGATACCGTCTTCGATGATGAGTTCACGCTTCTCAGCCAATTGATAGAGTTTGATTAGCTCTTTTCTCAAACTAGTAAGCTCTTCAGACTCGAGCAAACCGATACTCTCCAGCATTTGAGCGTGTGCTAATGAACCTAGCACATCAAAGGGTGCCAACCAGATATCAAGATCACGATCCTGACCTACGGTGAAAGCTTCTATTCGATCATTGATGGTAGCTGTCTTTTGCCAGAGTTTCATATTGCAGGTGCTTTAGCCAGTTCAAATATCTTATCGATCAATTGGATGTAGCCATCTATTCCTTCACCTATCTCACGCACATAGATGAACTCATCGGGCGTATGCGAGCGCTCTGACCTGCCAGGACCCATTTTCACGGTGGGAAAAGGCATAACAGCCTGATCAGAAGTTGTAGGTGATCCAAATTGGTGAATACCTAGCTCACTAGCCGCCCGCAGGGCAATATGATCTCGAGCAATAGCGCTTGGATTCAAGCGCATGGAGCGCTCCTTTACTTCTGCTTTCAGGTGACTTTTGATGATCTCCAATGTTTCGGCGTTGGTATAGGCATCCGTCGGACGGACATCAATGACATAACTGCATTGGTCTGGGATGACATTATGTTGACTTCCAGCATTAATGACCGTAACAGTCATTTTGATCGGCCCAAGATGTTCCGACACTTTTGGAAACTCGTAATTACGGACCCACTCAATGTCTTGCATTGCTTCATATATGGCATTGATGCCCGTTGATCTGGCCGCATGTCCTGCTTTGCCAGTGACGACACAATCCAATACCATCAAGCCTTTTTCGGAGATGGCCATGGCCATCTCCGTAGGTTCGCCAACGATCCCGAGACTGATCTTCGGCAATTCTGCTAAGATAGACTCGACACCTCCCCTACCGGAAATCTCCTCCTCAGCAGTCGCAGCATATACGAGGTTATATGGCAGGTCTTCCTTATCATGAAAATGCAGAAACACCTGCATCAGGCTTACAAGGCAGCCACCAGCATCATTACTACCCAACCCAAAAAGTTTATCATCGATAATCTCTGGTGTAAAAGGATCCCTCGTATATCCAGCATTGGGTTTGACGGTATCATGATGACTATTAAGCAGAATAGTCTCTTTCTTCTCTTCTAAATACTTGTTGTAACACCAGATATTATTTCCTTTGCGCTGGAAAGTCACTCCAGCCGTTTTTAGCGCCTCCTCAATCAATAAAGCGATACCATCCTCCTCGCGACTAAAGCTTTGTGTAGCAATGAGCTGCTTCAATAAGGTGATGGCCTGGTTACTCGGTGAATCGTTCCTATCCATGGACTCTTGTGTATTCATCGAATGAGGAAGTTGAGAGTTCTGCGATGCTATCGTATTTACAAATTCCCACTTGTGAGATTCCACTTTCCGCTACCGCCAAGGCGTTTTCTAATTTCGGTAGCATGCCGCTGTGAATGATTTTATTCTCTTTCATTTGTTCAAATGACATCCTGTTGATCTCTTTTATCAAGGATTCAGGGATTGCTACATCTTTTAATACACCCGTCAACTCAAATGCATAAATCATCGATACATCAAATGATTCGTTAAGCGTCTTGGCTAAAGTACTGGCAATGGTGTCTGCATTAAGGTTAAGCAACTGCCCATTTTTATCATGGGTCAAAGGCGCTACCACCGGGACAAAACCAGAATGAAGGAGCGTTGACAATAGTTCCACATTAATCTTCACCGGATCACCAATCAGACCGTAATCAATCCCATTCAACGGAGGTCTTATGGTCGACTCTATCAAATTACCATCTGCTCCTGTTAGTCCAATCGCATTGCAATTCATTCCCTGCAATTGCGCTACTATCGTCTTATTAGCCTTCCCGGCATAAGCCATCGTCACGATACGGATCATTTGTTGATCAGTCACCCTTCGCCCTTCAATCATTGATACCGGGACACCTAGGTCACTCGCCAATTGAGTGGCCAGCTTACCTCCTCCGTGCACCAACAGCTTGAGTCCTTCTAGCTGCTGAAAGGATGATAGGAAAGTTGCCATCATTTTGGAGTCATTGACCACCTGACCACCGACCTTTACGATATGTAATCGCTCTCTACTCATTACATAAGGATTGATTTAAGCACAGCCTGAGCCGCACATACTCTATTCCCAGCTTGCTTGAGAATCACCGAATGATCACTATCCAGCGCATCATCAGCAATGACAACATTACGTCGCACGGGTAGACAATGCATCAACTTGGCATTATTGGTATTCTTGAGCTTATTGAGGTCGATCATCCATGACGGATCATTCTTCAACTCTCCATAATGTTCAAAACCCGACCAATTCTTGACATATACAAAATCTGCATTTTCTAAGGCCTTTTCCTGATCATGGGTGACGGTCGCATCGCCTACAAACTTTGGATGCAGTCCCATTCCCTCAGGATGCGTTATCACAAATTCATAATCAGTTCTATTCATCCACTCGGCGAAAGAGTTAGGTACTGATTGCGGTAGCGCTCTAACATGAGGCGCCCAGGTCATCACCACCTTTGGTTTTGCCCTCTTTTTCATTTCCTCGATCGTAACGAGATCAGCCAATGACTGAAGTGGATGGACCGTCGATGACTCCAGGTTGATCACCGGAACACCGCTATACTGGGCAAAATATTTAATCAGATGTTCCCCATAATCATCTTCTCGATCCTTGAGAGATGGGAAGGACCGAATGCCTATCACCTCACAGTATTGACCCATCACAGCTGCAGCATCCTTCACATGTTCGATAGAGTTGCCATCCATGACCACCCCGTCCTCTGTCTCCAAGGTCCATGAGTCGTTACTCATATTCAATGACATGACATTCATCCCAAGGTTGTATGCGGCGCGCGTCGTACTCATTCGGGTACGCAGACTTGGGTTTAAAAAGATCAGCCCCAGCACTTTCCTTATCCCCAGATCATCATATACCAGTGGATGGGATTTCAGGTTGATGGCTTCTTTGACCAGCATCATCGGGTCATCTACATCGTCAACGGAAAGGAAATGCTTCATGGTTACTAATATGCTAATGTCTTCAGATTGAGGCCCTGACTTTCGTCCAGTCCGAACATGATATTCATATTTTGCACGGCCTGGCCAGAGGCACCCTTAAGCAGGTTATCGATTACAGAAATCACAACTGCAGTTCCATCGATCACCTGTGGAAAAACGATGGCCTTATTGGTGTTGACCACCATCTTAAGATCAGGGTTTTGATCCGTCACATGCGTGAATGTGGCACTACCGTAATAGTTTGAATAGCACTCAAGGAGCTCTTCATTGCTCAATGAAGTCTTAAAATGACTAGTGGTAATAATACCGCGAGCAAAGTTGCCACGGTACGGAATGAATAGAAGCTGATCACCAAAGTCTGGCTTCAATTGAACCACAGTCTCAACTATCTCCAATATGTGCTGGTGTTTGAGCGCTTTATATACACTAGTGTTGTTATTCCTCCAGCTGAAGTGTGAAGTTCGGCTCAATGATTGGCCTGCCCCTGTCGAGCCAGTGATTCCAGAGATACTAACGTCTCCCTGAACTGCATTGGCATCAAAAGCCGGCAACAAGCCCAGTTGAATACAAGTAGCAAAGCAACCTGGGTTGGCTACTTTATGAGCAACTTGGACTTCCTCGCTATTCAATTCCGGTAGGCCATAAACGAAACCTTCACTCGCCTCTTTTAACCGATAATCATGACTAAGGTCGATAATCTTAGGACTACCAGGGAGTTCTTTTTCCGATAGGAACGCACGGGATTGGCCATGCCCTTTGCACAAGAACACCACATCTACTTCTTGATCATAATCAGCCGTAAACTTCAAATCAGTTTCTCCAATCATATCTTGATGTACTGATGAAATCAGATTCCCGGCATTACTTTCACTTTGGCTGTAAGCGATTGCCGCACTTGGATGATTCAACAGTAACCGTGTAAGCTCCCCTGCCGTATATCCTGCACCTCCGATGATGCCAACACTAATCTCACTCATCGTGTAAGCTTTTATAGATTCTGGTTTGATTGCCGAAGATCTTGGCAAATCCGCGAGCATCCTGAGCAGTCCAACCTTCATTTACCTCACCATAGCTTCCAAATCCGGTCTGCATCAGATCATTTGGTGAGTTGACTCCAAGCACTTGGAATCTGTATGGGGCTAACAGCACCTCCACTTCACCAGTGACATGCTTCTGAGAACTCTCAAGAAACTGCTCAATGTCGCGCATAGCTGGATCAAGAAACTGACCCTCATGTACTAAGTTGCCGTAAGTGTAGGCCAATTGATCTTTGATCTGAAGTTGCTGCTTAGTCAGTGTGTGTTTCTCGAGCAAGTGATGTGCTTTTATCATGATAAGAGTAGCTGCTGCAACGAATCCAACCCGACCTTTGATGCCAATAATGGTATCTCCCACGTGGATGTCACGCCCAATTCCATATTGACTGGCTATTTCGTTGAGTTCATCGATCAAACCAATCGCCCTGTATGATTTCCCATTTAACTGAAGTGCTTCACCTTTTTCAAAGCCTATCTTGACACTAATAGGCTCTTGCTCATTAACCTGAAAAGGGAATGCTTCTTCTGGCAAAAATTGATCAGAAGTCAATGTCTCTTTACCTCCAACTGAGGTGCCCCACAGGCCTTGATTGATTGAATAAGCCGCTTTTCCCCAATCGCCTTCAACCCCATGAGATTGCAAATAACTAATCTCAAACTCTCTTGTCAAGGTATTGTCACGAATGGGAGTGATGATTTCCTTGTCAGGACAAATGGCATGAAAGATCATATCAAATCTGATCTGATCATTGCCTGCACCTGTACTCCCGTGTGCTATCGCATCTGCATCGATCTTCTTCGCACGCTCAGCTATCGCAATGGCCTGAAATACGCGCTCGGCACTTACGGAAAGTGGATAAGTGTTGTTCTTTAGGACATTGCCAAAGAGTAAATACTTCACTCCTTTTTCATAATACTTCTGGGTCTCATCAATCACCCGATAGTCGGCGACACCAAGGATCTTAGCCTTTCTGGCAATCTCTGTTAACTCATCATTAGT
The DNA here is from genome assembly GCA_002435755.1 of Flammeovirgaceae bacterium UBA6059. Taxonomy (GTDB): domain Bacteria; phylum Bacteroidota; class Bacteroidia; order Cytophagales; family Cyclobacteriaceae; genus UBA6059. The sequence goes on along the minus strand of DIYH01000024.1, from coordinate 366,960 downwards.
AAAGCTCCCGGTATTGACCGTCACGCCATGGACCTCATATCCAAGATCAGCAGATAAGTGCTTTGCACAATAGGAAGTATCAAGACCTCCACTATATGCCAATACGACCTTTTTCATAGCACTTTGATTTTAGTGAGTAATGATGTTTTTTTCATTCGTACGAATCGTTCCCAAAGGCGCGATTTCGTAATGAAGTTCCACTTCTTGCGCTGCTTTTCCTGAGGGTCATAGAGCATACCAGTACATAGGCAGTTAGATTGACTTTTACTGGTAAGGATATGATAGTTGACGCAACTGCTGCACCCCTGCCAGAAGTTTTCATCACTGGTTAATCTCTGGAAGGTAGTTGGATGGTAGCCCAAATCAGAATTGATCTTCATTACCGCTAGGCTGGTCGTCAAACCAAATAACTTCGCTTTCGGAAACATCTTTCGCGAATGTTTGAAAGCACGCTCTTTGATCTTCTTGGCAAGGCCATGCTCCCGGAATTTAGGATTAACGATCAGACCTGAATTTGCGAGATATTCGCCATTACTCCAGGTTTCGATGTAGCAAAAACCAGCAAAGTCTCCTTGCTTTGTGGTAGCAATAATTGCCTTGTTCTCGAGTATTTTCTTTTCAATATATGCCGGAGATCGACGCGCAATACCCGTGCCCCGCTTTTGCGCGCTATCTGCGATCTCGTCACATATTTCTTCAGCGTAGCTTAGATGCATTGCATTCGCTACCTGAATGACAAAGTCATACATTGTGTAGTAATTTTTGTAAGTAGGTATTTAAGAAAGAAGTCTGGGGAGGACAACCACGTAGGTCGTCATTGATTATATAGTAGGCCTGCGCCTACCCGGAATCCTAACGGGGCAAGGAAGAATTGGTAATATGTAGTTGGCATCTTTCATTGACCGAGCCAAATAAAATAAGAATAATACTTTTCACAAAGCATTTAGGAAAAGTTTGACTGATTGACGGCTATTTAATCTGGTTAGCCAAGCTCATGCTTCCAGAAACACCGCCAGACACTATAAACCTCATGACCTCAGAACTAGGTGTATCTATAGGCTCTATATTCTGCTTATCCACGATGTACACATTACCTGAGAAGTTGTAGGAATGCGGAAAATAAACCGAAACCATTCCCGGAAGACCTATGTGCGTAAGGTCATGGCTAGTGATGAATCCAGGCTTCATAAGATTCGATTCCTTGTTGACAGTGACCAATACAGCCTTGTCAAACCTCCTCTCTTCACCTACAAAAGCTGCCATCAAGTCCTTGAGAGAAGAATATATAATACTGATGAATGGGATCTTCTGAACCAATCTCTCAAAGAGAATGAAAAATGGCTCGATGAAGAAAAGACTTGCGAGATAGCCTATCAGTGATGTAGTGCCAAGGATGATTGCCAATCCAAGGCCCGGAATGTCGATAGGTAACAAGCCATCCAACCAGCCTATCGCCACCCAGAGAATATAAACTGTCAAGGCAATCGGAACAATAAACAAGAGTCCTTTCAGGAAATGGTTGAAGAGCTTTCTCATGATCAAAGGTGTTTGACGCAAATCAACAAAAAAAGGCTTTGCCATATGACAAAGCCTTCTTGTAAATATGTTAGAACTCTAGGCTAGAGTGTCATTCCAATAAATGCCTTAAATGCAATACCCATCAAACCAGTTATAAACATTGTAATACCCAGACCTTTGAGTCCGTCAGGAACATTACTGTATTTCAATTTCTCTCTGATAGCTGCTAGCGCAACAATCGCCAGGAAGAAACCAACGCCTGATCCAAATCCAAATGAAGTAGCCTCAATGATGGTGTAGTCTCTCTGCACCATGAAAAGTGATCCACCAAGGATTGAACAGTTTACCGCTATCAAGGGCAGGAAGATACCTAGTGCACCATATAATGAAGGAGAAACCTTCTCAACAACCATCTCCACCAACTGTACCATCGCAGCAATAATGGCAATAAACATGATGAATTGTAGGAATGTCAAATCAACCGTTGCGAAATCCGCCCCTAACCAGGTAAGTGCACCTTCCCTCAATACATACTCCTGAAGGAGCCAGTTCATGGGTACCGTAATGGTCAATACAAAGATAACAGCTGCACCCAAGCCTAATGCTGTAGACACTTTTTTGGATACCGCAAGAAATGAACACATACCCAGGAAATAGGCAAAAACCATGTTGTCAATAAATGCCCCCCTGATGATGATATTAATAGCTTCCATGTCTTTTCAATTATGAGTGCTCTACGTATCCGTTCTTAGTTCGCTGGACCCATATGATGATTCCAAGTACCATAAACGCTCCAATGGAATCCACCATCAGACCATTATTGGTAACATTCAACCCAATAGCTTCAAAAACCTTGAAGTCAAAGACTGAACCTGATCCAAAGAGTTCCCTGAAGAACGCTACTGCCAAGATGATCCATGCATATCCAAATCCACTACCTAATCCGTCAAGGATAGAGTCATAGGGTTTGTTACCCATTGCGAATGCTTCTAATCGACCCATCACAATGCAGTTAGTAATGATCAATCCTACAAAGGCACCCAGTACCTTATACATGTCATAGTAATAAGCTTTCAGTACCTCACTCACCAACGTCACAAGTGTTGCAATAATGGCAAGCTGTACAATGATTCTTACACGATTAGGAACCAAGTTCCTGATCAATGAGATAATCAAATTCGAAAACACAATTACGAAAACCACTGAGATCGACATTACCAAAGTTGGCTCCATCTTCACAGTTACCGCAAGTGCTGAACAAATACCCAATACCTGAATAGTAATAGGGTTGTCTTCATTAAGCGGATCGGTAATAAATTTTTTCCTGCGTTTCGATAGTAAAGGCTCTGCTGGCTCTTTGACTACTACTTCTTGTTCTAAAGTTTCAGTACTCATTTTACAGTTGTTTAGGCTTGCAATGGACTATAACGACGCGACCGACTGACCGCTTTTTTGTTTCTTAATGTATATTTCGTAGCATGACAGATAGTACTCTAGCATTTGATTTACACCTTTTGCCGTAAGCGTCGCTCCTGACATGCCATCTACTTCATGAACGGACAATCCTGTATTGTTCTCGCCTTTGACCATAGTGATGGAGACCAGTGATCCAGAAGCATCATAGATTTCCTTTCCGGCATATCTGCCTCGTACTTCCTGGTCAGTGATTCTAGCTCCAAGACCGGGTGTCTCCTGCTTATGGTCAAATGCTACACCCTTGACAGTATTCAAATCTTGCCCTAGCGCCACAAAACCTGAAATCCAATCCCACAGGCCAGCACCAAACATTGGAAATACATAGGCCTCTACTTGGTTAGGGTCGCTTTCAGACATCACAGTAAAAACAGGATAATAACGCTCATCTTTACTTCTTTTATGATTCTTCTGGATATTTATACGCTCCGCAACCATAGGATTACCTCTTTCATCGGTTTCAACAGGTTGAGCGTTGATATCAACAACAGTAGACCTCACGCGCTGAGCATAAAGATCTATGACTTCCTTGTCAGTTTTCAGGTTAGAGATATCCATCACAGCACCCAAAATCTTCCTTTTAGTATCAAGTTCCACTTGCTGATCTTGTAATGGCTTCAAGCCAACAGACGTCAGCGATAGCAAACCACCCAATATGATGGTCATGACCGCTGAGAAGATGATGATGTAAGCGTTAGACTGTCGCACGTTGTAACCTCCTTTTTTTGTTAGCTTCTACTACATAATAATCAATGAGTGGCGCAAATACATTCATAAATAGTATCGCCAACATGATTCCCTCCGGATAGGCAGGGTTAAATACTCTTATCAGAACAGTAATGACACCTATTAAAATTCCATAGACCCATTTACCTGTTTCAGTCTGAGCAGCTGATACAGGATCAGTCGCCATAAATACTGCACCAAAGGCAAGTCCACCAATCACCCAGTGATACTCCGGTGGCATCAACATAAACTGGTTAGCACCAATGAGGTTGAAGATCAATCCCATAGCGTAAGCGCCTCCAAAAACTCCCGCGATTATCTTCCAGCTACCTACTCCGGTTAGCACCAGAATAGCAGCTCCGATCAAGCACATTAGCGTGGAAGTTTCTCCGATTGAACCTGGCATCACACCTAGGAACATATTCCAGAAATCAAATATACCAGCAGACCATGCGTCACCGAAAAGACTGGTAACGGAGGCAGAGTTGATATTATCAATAGTTTCCGCTCCTATAGCCAATGGGGTAGCTCCTGAATACGCTGCGATTGGCTGGGCATCACCAAGGAAGGTCCAGACTTCACCGGATATGTCTGAAGGATAGGCAAAATATAAGAATGCTCGAGCTGTCAAGGCCACATTCAATACGTTCATCCCAGTACCGCCAAATGCTTCTTTAGCGATAATCACCGCAAAAGCTGTGGCCAATGCCACTTGCCACAATGGTATTGAAGCAGGCATAACAAGCGGGATCAACATACCGGTTACGAGGTAACCTTCATTGACAGGGTGCTGTCTAATCACACATATAGCGAACTCAATACCCAGGCCCACCGCATAAGACACAATAACGATAGGGATCACCTTAAGTGCTCCAATCAAGAACTTGTCAGCAAGTGTAGCTTCCACTCCAGTCGCCAAAAAGTGCTGATGTCCAACATTCCACATACCAAAGATCAAACAAGGTATCATTGCGATGATCACCGTGAACATCATGCGCTTGAGGTCAATCGCATCTCTTACCTGAACACCAGTCTTGCCAGTAGTTAGTTTCGGTGCAAACAAGATAGTCCTGTGACCTTCATAGATAGGATAAAACTTCTCCCACTTACCACCTTTTTCAAAGTGATGCTCAATAGAATCAAAAGCGTTCTGTATAAACTTCATATACTCTTAACCATTTCTCATTAAGTCCAAACCTGTTCTCAGTATCGACTGCAATTCGTGCTTCGATACATCTATAAACTCACAGAGAGCAATATCCTCTTCAATTAATTCATAAATCCCAAGTGCTTCCATCTCATCGTAATCCTCCGCCATAATGGCCTTGACCAGATAAGTCGGCATTACATCCATTGGCATTACCTTCTCAAACTCTCCTGACATCACGAAAGCTCTCGGTTCGCCCCTGGTATTCGTATTCAACACAAATTCCTTTTTGGGCATGAGGAAAGACAACAAACCAAATGCCCTGTGGTAACTCAGCTTGTCTGTCGTAGGAAGTATCCATCCGAGCAACTCTTCCGAGTCACCTTCAGGGATCACAGTTATCGCATTGTGATAGTAACCTAAATAACCTTCTTTACCGACTCCTTCACCTGTAAGCACATTGCCAGAAACTACCCTGACATGGTCCTGCTTGAGATTACCCTCAACGAACTTGCCGACACTCGCCCCGATGTATGTGCTGTAGTACTTTGGTGATTGCACTTCAGATCCTGCTACCGCAATGACCTTACTCGCATCATACTTGCCTTCAAGGAAAAACTTACCAATTTGTATCACACCGTAAGGTGCTACCGTCCAAACCAGATCTCCCTTATTCACCGGATCAATATGATGAATGTGCACACCTACATTTCCAGCCGGGTGAGGACCAGAAATCTTATTGATTTGTGCTCCCTTAACAGAAGAGTAAAGGCCTGGAATTTCTTCCTTCCCATTAATTCCAAGGTGCACCACCCCGGAAGTCAATTTCTTCAACACATCAATACCTGCCTGGAAAGCCTGCTCTTCACCAGCGTACAACATTTCGGTAGACGGTGCCAGCGGGTTCGTATCAAACCCGGAAATGAATATAGCTTTGGGTGTATCTGCAGGATTGGCAACAATACCGTATGGTCTCTGGATGATATTGGGCCAAACTCCGCCTTTGCTCATTTGAGCTACTGCATCTTCCTTAGACAGGCTTGTAATGTCAGATACCGAATACTTTTCGAAAGATTCGTATTCGATTGACTTATCAGCCAATATCTTTATTTCCAGGATCTTTCTTTTGGCTCCTCTTACGATCTCTACGATCTCACCGCTTACCGGAGCTGTGTAGATCACATCTTCAACAACATGATCATAAAATACCGGAGAACCTGCCTTTACACTATCTCCTTCTTTAGCCAAAAGTTTTGGCCTTGCCATACCAGGAAAATTAGTGGGCTTTAGTGCGAAAGTATCAGGATGAACATCCTTGACCAGATCATTGCTAGGAGCTCCCGCAAGATTGATATTAAATCCCTTCTTGAGCTTAATAGTTTTCGACATTAGTGATTAGGGAATAGTGGTTTTAGACGGGGCAAAAATAATAAAATTTTAATCTTAGAGAATTTTTTCGATGGTCCATAACTAGCTGCAGCTTTAGCGCAAATCGATACTTTTCATCATGCCAGTTCCGGTACTTCATCCACTTGGTTCTGAATATGGTTAGCGACCTGTTGCATCAGCCACATAGGTGTAGAGGTTGCACCACAGATTCCTACAGAAGTAGCATTCTCCAACCATGTCAAATCCAGCTCAGTCTCATTCTCAATGAAATAGCTACGCTTATTGATAGATTTGCAAACACTGTAAAGCGCTTTACCATTACTGCTCTTCTTACCGCTAACAAACAGGATCACATCATGTTTATTAGAAAACTTCTCCAGTTGAGGCTCTCGATTGGAAACCTGTCTACATATGCTGTCATTTGCCGTAAACGCTTCCAAGTTTAATTCTCCATTAGCCTTAGCGATCCGGCGCTCTATCTCTTGCTTAATATGATAAAAGCCCTTAGTACTTTTGGTGGTCTGGCTGAATAGTGTCACAGGTTTTGAGTAGTCGATCTTGTCAAGATCTTCATCCGTCATCACCACAATTGCCTCCTTATTGGTCTGTCCGGCCAATCCAATCACCTCAGCATGACCGTTTTTACCATAGATCACAATCTGTCCGTCATTCTCGTTCATCTGATCATACGCATGCTTCACCCTGTTCTGTAACTTCAGAACCACAGGACAAGAAGCATCGATCAGTTCGATATTATTCTCAAGAGCCGTCTGATAAGTCTCTGGAGGCTCTCCATGAGCCCTGATGAGCACTTTACAATCGTGTAAATCCGCCAACTCCTCTTTGCTGATCACCCTCAGCCCCTTGGCATGCAAGCGACGAACTTCCATATCGTTATGCACTATATCGCCAAGACAATACAGTTCTCCACCTTCTTCCATTTCGTCTTCGGCCATTTGTATGGCGAACTCTACGCCAAAGCAATAACCTGATTTATCATCTATCTCAATATTCATACGGCATATTCAATGCGACTGGATTATCCTTCAAATATCCTTACCAAGCTTTCTTTTTGCAAGTATTAATATGTCTTTGACCTGCTGTTTAATGCTAATGTTTGAAGTATCTATCAATATTGCATCGTCAGCCTGTCGCAATGGGCTGTCCACCCTGGATGTATCTATTTCGTCCCTGGATCTCAAGTTTTCCAATACTTCTTCTTTTGAGATGTGCTTCCCCTTTTCCTTTAACTCGAGCCATCTTCTTTCAGCTCGCACCTCGTCATTGGCCGTCATAAATACCTTCAGATCTGCCTTTGGGAAAACCACAGTACCAATATCTCTGCCATCCATCACTATCCCACCATTTGCTCCCATAGATCGCTGCTGTTCTACTAATTTTCTCCTCACCTCGGATATCGCACTCACTTCGCTCACACGACCCGACACCTCTATTCCCCTGATCTGTTCTTCAACATTCTCTCCATTCAAATATGTTTCCTGAAGGCCCGTGCTACTATTCTTGATGAATGAAATGTCAACTTCATCTAGCAAGGTCTTAATTTTTCCTGATAGGAAGCTCTCTACACCTGCACGGATGAACGCCAAGGTAACCGCACGGTACATCGCACCGGTATCTACATAGATGTAGTCTAGCTCGGAAGCCACTTTTTTTGCGGTAGTACTTTTACCAGTACCCGAATAGCCGTCAATGGCTACAACTATATCACGACTCATTAGCAGTCTTTGATTGGACAGGGAATGGGTTTACCTCTTTTAAGTTTTTTGTGTCGCTTGGAGTGACTGGGGGTAGGTTTGCAGTCTTGCAACATAAAACCGCAAAAGACCAATAATAGTAAGGTATGCGAAAGCCTGAATTTCAAAACAGCGTAGTTTTATCGCAAATATAGTTGTCAAACCACTCAAACTGTAGAACAATTTCAAATGCGAAGTATCAAGGCCAATCTTATAGATATCCAATCCAAATCAACCTACCCGGTTGAAATATCATTTGATAGCCATATAAGACAAATACGAAGGATCGACAGGAAGCCATCGATGTATGTATCGCCTGGTCTGATAGATGCTCATGTTCATATCGAAAGCTCTATGCTGGTACCTTCTGAGTTTGCTCGATGGGCTGTGGTACATGGTACTGTAGGTACTGTCTCCGACCCACATGAGATTGCGAATGTAATGGGTATGGAGGGAGTGAAATATATGGTCCAGGATGGTAATAAGGTCAATTTCAAATTCAACTTTGGTGCTCCTTCTTGTGTACCTGCCACTACTTTCGAGTCAACCGGAGCAGTCATAGACGCTGAGGGAGTCAGAGAATTGCTGGAGATGCCGGACATCAGATACCTGGCAGAAATGATGAACTGGCCGGGTGTCCTCTACAAGGATGCGGAAGTTTACAAGAAGCTTGAGTATGCCAAAGAACTAGGCCTTCCTATTGACGGACATGCACCAGGGCTTAAAGGAGAACAGGCTTCAAACTACGTAGCAGCTGGAATCTCGACAGATCATGAATGTTTTACACTAGAAGAAGCCCTTGACAAGCTAAAATGCGGAATGAAGATCATCATCAGGGAGGGAAGTGCCGCCAAAAACTTTGAAGCGCTAGTATCGCTTCTGGCAGATTATCCTGACCGGATCATGTTTTGCTCTGATGACAAGCATCCCGACTATCTGATGGTCAGCCATATCGATGAGCTTGTCCGAAGAGCGCTTGCAAAGGGTCATGACTTGTACCATATACTACAAGCAGCTTGCATCAACCCAGTCAAGCACTACAACCTTGATATTGGCTTGCTGGAAGAAGGCGATCCGGCTGATTTTGTCATTATCGATCATCCTACCAGTTTTAATGTACAAGAGACATGGATCAATGGTGAAAAAGTTGCCGATCATGGTAAAACTTTGATCAATTCGGTGAAAAGTGACGTCATCAATAACTTTAGTACCTCGCCTATCACAGCTCAAGACCTTCAACTGAATATAGCGGGCCAAGAGCTGCAAGCTATTGCAGCAATTGATCACCAGCTCATTACACAAAGTGAATGGCACCCTACCGCTTTATTGGATAAGGAGCAGGTCAGTATTGAGGAGGACATATTAAAACTTGTTGTACTCAATCGATTTAATACTGCACCACCAGCCATTGCCTTCATCAAAAATTTCGGGCTCACATCAGGTGCCATTGCTTCGACTGTAGCACATGATTCTCATAATATCATTGCCGTAGGTACTAATGGAACGGACCTGACTCATGCCATTAATGCGCTCATCTCATCAAAAGGAGGGATCTCAGCTGTAGCTGATGATCAGCATCATATTCTTCCCTTGCCTGTAGCCGGGCTGATGAGTACAGGGGATGGAGCCGAGGTAGCCCGGCAATACACGGCTATCGATCAATTCACCAAAAAAACACTTGGTTCCACGCTTACTTCGCCCTTTATGACACTGAGCTTCATGGCACTATTGGTCATTCCTTCTGTCAAGCTTAGTGATCGGGGCTTGTTCGATGGAGAAAAGTTTACCTTCACTGAGGTATTCCGATAGGTGGAGATGCAAATACTAAAGTACAAACAACGACTGCAGAAGTCCTTATTTATTAACTTGACCAACAACCAAAAAATCCAAAAACTGATATGTCACACCTACGATTCAACGCACTCCAGGAGGTACAGCAAAGGTCGCGAATTGACGTACCAAGTCCGTCTAAAAAGGTCTCAGACTACTTTGGGGAGCTCATATTTGGCTATGAGCAGATGCGCAATACGCTCTCTCCTGAGATATTTAGTCGGGTAGATAACGCCATCAGAAAACGCCGAAAAATCGATCTTGAAACTGCCGACTCGGTAGCAGCGGCTGTGCGCAACTGGGCCATGGCACATGGCGTGACACATTACACACACTGGTTTCAACCTTTGACCGGGGCTACCGCAGAAAAACATGATGCGTTCTTTGACCCGCACAAAGGCATAGAGGCACTGAAAGGCAGTGAGTTGACACAGCAAGAGCCGGATGCGTCGAGTTTTCCTAGCGGGGGAATCCGTACCACCTTTGAGGCTCGTGGCTACACCGCCTGGGACCCAAGCTCTCCTATTTTCATAGTGGACAAGACGCTTTGTATTCCTACAATATTTGTCTCTTACACGGGAGAGGCGCTAGACTACAAGGCACCACTGTTGAAAGCACTAAAGGCAGTAGATAAAGCTGCGACCAGGGTTTGTAAACTATTTGATCGTGACGTGACGAAGGTGACTGCTTCCCTAGGTTGGGAACAGGAGTATTTCGTGATTGACGAAGCATTGTTTGCCGCACGTCCTGACCTGGTCATGAGCGGAAGGACAGTGTTTGGGCATAATCCTGCCAGAGGGCAGCAATTGGATGATCATTATTTTGGGGCTATTCCCACTCGGGTATATGACTTCATGAAGGACTTTGAGATTGAGTCCCACCGTCTGGGGATACCGCTCCGTACGCGACACAACGAGGTTGCCCCCTCTCAGTTTGAAGTAGCACCAATGTATGAAGAAGCCAATGTAGCTACTGATCATAACTCCCTGCTCAAGGATGTGATGAGCAAAGTAGCAAAGAAGCACAAGGTCAAGGTGCTCTTTCACGAAAAGCCGTTTGCCGGTCTCAACGGTAGCGGAAAGCACAACAACTGGTCGCTTGTCACTGATACAGGTATCAACCTGTTCCAACCAAGTAGCAGTGCCAGGGAAAACCTACAGTTCCTGACTTTCCTGGTGATCACCATAAAAGCTGTGCACGACCATGCTGACCTACTACGTGCAACCATTGCTTCGGCCGGCAATGACTTTCGTCTTGGGGCCAATGAAGCTCCGCCAGCAATCATCTCCATCTTTTTGGGAGAAACATTAACTGCAGTACTCGACGAATTAGAAAATAACGGCAATATCAAGGTAGAAAAAGGTGACAATCTCTATATGAAGCTCGGAATTGATCAAATCCCAGAGATCATACTGGACAATACGGATCGAAATCGTACCTCTCCTTTCGCATTTACAGGAAACAAGTTCGAGTTTAGGGCGGTGGGTTCAGATCAGAATGTAGCCAACCCTATGACTGTACTCAACCTGATCATGGCCCATCAACTTGAAAAATTTCATGAACAGGTCAGTATCGACATTGATAAAGGGAAGGAGCGTCGCTTGGCCATCATCGATATCCTCAGAGAGTATGTCAAAGCCTCCAAAAACATTCGCTTCGAAGGAGATGGATACTCCGAGAACTGGGTGAAGGAAGCTAAGAAAAGAGGATTGAGCAATGTAAAAGATACACCGAGGGCTCTTGACTTTCTGGTAAGTAAGGCAGCCAAGCAGCTCTATAATGAGACGGGTGTCATGACAGAAGTGGAAATTGAAGCTAGACACGAGATCATGCTGGAGAACTATGTCATGAAAGTGCAGATCGAGTCACGAGTGATGGGTGATCTGGCACTTAATCACATCATCCCTACGGCTATTGCTTATCAGAATAAGCTCATTCAGAATGCCAAAGGATTGAAAGAGCTGGGGCTTGATAATTCAGAAATCGTAGATGATATCAAGACAATATCTGGCTATATCATAGATATAGAGCAGGCCGTCATGGCGATGATTGAAGAACGAAAAAAAGCTAATAAGATCAACTCACCACGCGACAGGGCCATCGCTTATGGAGACAAAGTCAAAGAGCAGTATTTCCATAAGATCAGGTATGCAGTGGACAAGCTCGAACTTTTTGTAGATGATAAGGATTGGCCACTCGTTAAGTACCGAGAGATGTTGTTTATTAGATAGTAGAACTACCATACGCTAATTCCCTCTTCTCCATAAATTGATTGATAATAAACCCTGATTTCCATTCGACTTCTAATTGAATCGAGGAGCTTAGTTTTTAACTCGAGAGTAAACTGATCGCAATAGCACTCATCGATCTGCAAAAGATTAATCTTGTCCTCTCCCTTTAAAACAGAAATATTATTGTACTTCCAAAAAAGGGTATCAAGACCGAAATCCTGCTCGACAAGGAACCAGACGCTTGGTTCATGTTCAAGAACTATGCTATCGTCCAAAGTATAAACGATGCTGTCTATAAATGCAGGACCATAGCCAAAATTCTCCAATCTAATCGCTGGTTCAAGATTAGAAGTAAAAAAACGCAAATAAGGTCGAACACTTACTTTATTGTGATTTCTCTGTAGTGTCAAAGCATTGGAATAGTATCTTGCTGAAATAGATATAGAGATAATTGAGACTATAACAGCTGTCAAAGCAAGAATTTCACTATTGTCTATTTCGATACCGAAGAACTGATTTTTGCGTTTGATCTTTCTTCTAACAATTTTTCTCGCCTTCATCCTTAACCATCACTTCAATAGATTATTGAGGTAAAAATAACACATAAATAATGCATCACTTTTATAGATCGTTCAATTCTACAACTACTTGGAGTATATCGAAACAAGGCATATGTATAAAAATTCTTTTTTCTCTCTATCTAGGAATTGCCTCTGGCTGCAAAACCTCCCAGCCAACTTCATCCAACCTCCAACTCATCGAAACGGGTATTGCTAGCTGGTACGGACCTAACTTCCACGGAAAAGCTACCGCCAATGGTGAGGTGTATAACATGAATGGGCTCACGGCGGCACATCGCACACTTCCATTCGATACTAAAGTAAAAGTGGTAAACATAGATAATAGTCGATCGATAACAGTACGGATCAATGACAGAGGCCCGTATGCGAAAAACCGGATCATCGACTTGTCCAAAGGTGCCGCCAAGCAGTTGGACATGATTGGTCCGGGAACTGCTCGCGTCAAGCTTTATGCATCAAAGAATGCCTTGCAGAATGCCGAGATCAAAGATCTCAAAGTACCACATTATACCATTCAATTGGCCAGCTACCAAGATAAGAACGCGGCTCATGAAAGAGCATCAACTTTGAAAGGGATAAGAGTGCAGGAGGTAAGGGTTAGTAACAAGATGACATATCGGCTCTACTATGGACTCTACACCGATAAATCAAATGCTCAACGCGAACAGAAAAGGCTTAAAAGTCAGGGTTGGGATGGATTTGTCAAGCAGGTTGAGAACTAACTTAAACCTAACTCCAAAATTTCAAGAAAAAAGTGCTGGTCCATTGAACTTTTTGACGCATGAGTCGTTAATAATAGTAATGCTATCAATAATGATCATACTACTATCCGTTGTTAACGACGAAGACGCGGGTTACCACTCTCTAAAAGGAGCAAGGAAAAAGGTAAAGCAAAGTGGCAAATACCTCCATTCTCCAATCCGAACACGCGAGAGTAGGTTGCTAGCCAGATAGCAAAACGCCGACCGAATATTCTTCATACTTCATATTAGTTTGCAAAAAGCCATCCTCTTCAGATGGCTTTTATTTTGTCTCTTCCAAAACAGATTCCAAAACATCCAGTGCCTTCATCAACTCTTCCTTACCGATGTTTAATGGTGGCACAATCCGGATAGTATTCACAGCAGTAGCGTTGGCGATGATGCCGCGCTCAAGCATTTTCAAAACCAGGGGTTTAGCTTCGATAGTGAGCTCTATCCCGATCATAAGTCCTAATCCCCTGATTTCCCTTACCAATGGATGTTTATCCAATCTCTCAGATAACCGTGTTTTTAGCCAAGCCCCTGTTTTAGCTGCTTTCTGTGGTAGAGCTTCTTCCTCAAGTACTTCAATAGTGGCCAGAGCAGTAGCGGCTGCCAAAGGGTTACCACCGAAGGTCGTACCATGGTCTCCGGGATCAATGGCTGATCCCACACGCTCACTGGCAAGTACCGCTCCAATTGGAAATCCTCCTCCAAGCGCCTTTGCGAGTGGCATCACATCGGGTTGTATATCAAAATGCTGATGAGCAAACATCCTACCTGTTCGGCCCATTCCACATTGGATTTCGTCCAGTATCAAAACGATATTTTCCTTGTCACATAATGCCCTGACCTTTTCCAAGTAGGTTTTGTCTGCGACATTGATTCCCCCCTCGCCCTGTACAGGTTCAAGCATGATCCCTGCGACATCTTGATCTATCGCAGATTCCAGTGCTTCAAAATCATTAAAAGGTACATGCTTATAGCCGGACGGGATTGGATCAAATCCCACCATCATCGCCTTTTTACCAGTGGCCGCAACAGTGGACATGGTCCTACCGTGAAAAGCATTTTTCATGGTAATGATCGTACCACCACGTCCGTTCTTACTTGCATACTTTCTCGCGACCTTCATCGCACCTTCTACCGCTTCCGCACCACTGTTGCTTAAAAAGACATATTGCAGTTTGGAAAGTGTAATGAGCTTCTGAGTCAATGCAATTTGAGGCCTGTTAACAAAGAAATTAGAAATGTGCATTAGCTGGCTGGATTGCTCAGCAATCGCAGCTACTACCTTGGGATGGCAATGGCCTACGTTATGTACAGCTATCCCTGCCAGAAGGTCAATATATTCTTTTCCATTCAGGTCCCAGACCTTAGCACCGCTGGCACGATCAAATGCTACAGGAAATCGTCTAAAAGTTGGAAGCGAATGCGCCTTATCTATGTCGAGTAAGTCTTGTGTAGTCAAGTTCATAGGATTAGATGGATCAAAGATTATCTGGATAATTCGCTCTTTCAAGATTCATCTTGATTTTTTCCATTTTCTTAAAAAACAGGCCGTTACTTGCAATATCTCCAACACTTTAGGTTCGATTTTTTTATATTCATCTTAACCATTACTATCTACCATGACCAAACCACCCCTACTTCTCCTCTCTTTAGTCTTCTTTTCATGTATAGAGCAGCAGTCCTTCGATATCCTCATTCGCAATGGTAAGGTATACAATGGCACAGGACAGCCTGGTATCACTACTGATGTAGGCATCAATGCTGACACCATTGCCTTCATTGGAGACCTGTCCTCCGCCACAGCAACAAAAACCATTGATGCGAATGGACTAATAGTCGCCCCGGGCTTCATCAATATGCTGAGCTGGGCGATTGAGAGTCTTATCGAAGACGGTCGATCTATGGGCGACATCAAGCAAGGTGTGACACTTGAGGTTTTCGGAGAGGGTTGGTCTATGGGACCCCTATCGGAATCAATGCGTAAGGATCAAAAAGAAGATCAGGGTGAAATCAAGTATGATGTCAAGTGGACCACACTAGGTGAATACCTTGAATATCTTGAACACAAAGGTATCACACCAAATGTGGCATCATTTGTTGGCGCAACAACGCTAAGGATACATCAAATAGGCAGAGCTGATAGGCCACCTACTAGTGCAGAACTGGATAGCATGCGTATTCTGGTAAGACAAGCTATGGAGGAAGGAGCATTGGGTATCGGGAGCTCACTCATCTATGCACCTGCTTTTTATTCCAGTACTGAAGAATTGATTGCGCTTTGTGAAGTGGCTGCTGAGTATGACGGGATGTACATCTCACACATGCGCAGTGAAGGTAATCGCCTTCTTGATAGTGTAGACGAGCTGCTTAGGATCGCCAATGAATCAGGAATAGATGCCGAGATTTATCATCTCAAAGCTGCCGGAAGCGAGAATTGGGAGAAAATGGATCAGGTGATTGCAAAAGTCGACTCGGCACGTGAGGCTGGCCTTAACATCACTGCCAATATGTACAACTATACCGCAGGTGCAACTGGTCTTAATGCCGCTATGCCACCCTGGGTACAAGCCGGAGGTTATGCAGCCTGGGCCAATAGGCTAGCTGACCCGGCCATCAGGGCACGATTGAAAAAAGAAATCTCTACACCGAGTGACGATTGGGAAAACCTTTACCTCGGAGCAGGATCACCGGATAATATCGTATTGGTTGGATTCAAGAATGATTCCCTTCGTTTCCTGACCGGAAAAACGCTAGCTGAAGCAGCGGAAATCCTTGGTAAAGATCCAATCGAAACTATGATGGATCTTGTGAATGCAGACGGCAGTCGGGTCGGTACGGTCTATTTTATGATGACCGAAGAAAATGTTAAGAAGAAAATCCAGATTCCGTGGATGAGTTTTGGTTCTGATGCAGGTTCTCTAGCTGCCGAAGGTGTCTTTATCAAAACAAGTACGCACCCCCGCGCTTATGGCAACTTCGCCAGACTACTTGGTAAGTATGTCAGGGACGAGCAGGTGATCCCAATGGAAGAAGCGATTCACAAATTAACATTATTGCCCGCCACAAATCTGAAAATCAAAAGAAGAGGTAAGCTGGCATCTGGCTACTTTGCTGATCTTGCGATTTTTGACCCAGTGAGAATTCAAGATAAGGCTACTTTCCAAGAGCCACATCAATATAGCGAAGGGATGGTGCATGTATTCGTCAATGGAGAGCAGGTCCTATCTAATGGAGAACACACAGGGGCATTCCCAGGTAGGGCAGTGAGAGGACCTGGCTACCAGCAATGATCTGCTAGTTCGATGAAATCACACTTTCTCCTAAGGATATTTATAGCATTCACCTGCTTTTATCATGCTTGTGAACAAAAACCTATGCCTATCGAGGCTGACCTTGCTATTACTAACATCACTGTGATCAATCCGACTCAGGATCCATTAGTACAAATGACAGTGTTGATAAAGGACAACAGAATTGTAAGGATTGGGAGGCATATAAACATTGGGGACAACACAGTAACAGTCAATGGGCAGGACAAATACCTGATACCAGGTCTATGGGATTTTCACGTGCATCTGACTTTTGATTCTCTGGTCACTCCATCAATGTATGACCTCTTCATTGCCAATGGTATTACAAGTATCAGAGATACCGGAGGACTCATTGAGAAAATGTTGCCGCTGATAGAACAAGCAGAGGGTGATCCGCAAAGATACCCAAGGGTAATGTGGGCCGGGCCACTCCTGGATGGCAAGACTGTAGTATATGATGGAAGCGGACCATTCAACCCTGAAATTGGTGTGGGTATCAACAGCCCAGGGTTAGCAAGGGAGATGGTCGAAAAACTAGAGGCCGCCGGAGTGGACTTACTCAAAGCCTATGAAATGCTTGAACCCGAGATATATGAGGCTATTCTGACGATAGCACAAGAAAAAGGACTCCCTGTTACCGGGCATGTGCCTCTAAGTATGGATGTCGTCAGCGCTTCCAACGCCGGCCTGAGCAGTATGGAACATTTTAGGAATATTGAAATGTCTGCGGCCACCAATGCTACACAACTGTTGGAGGAAAGGCGCAAACTTCTGGCGAAAGGTTTAGACACTCCTGGGAGTGCGCTAAGACAGAGCATACACCAGACCCAACGGATCGAGGCAGTACGAAATATAGACTCCACAAAGCTTGAAAGAATTGCAGAAGTACTCGCCACTAATAATACGGTACAAATACCGACACTTGGCATAGCCGGAGCTCGGATGCATGCCTTATGGAATGAAGAAGAGTGGCTAGAGACTTTCAATAGCCTATCGGAATCAACAAAGGCAATCTGGCTCGCAAACGCTAATTCTCTCAGCAACTCGGAGGCCTCTACAGAGAACCTCGAGTATGCAAGATTCTGCTATTCGCTTGTCAAGTATTTGGCTGATCGCAATGTGAAAATCCTTGCAGGTACTGATACTCCCATCTTTTTATTGACACCCGGTTTTAGTCTTCACAAAGAGCTGCAGTTTTTGGTCAACGCCGGGCTTAGTGAACGCGACGCACTGGCAGCTGCCACCATACGACCAGCGGAGTACTTTGACATGCAACATGAGTTAGGCCTCATCAAAGAAGGGTACCTGGCCGATATGGTGATTTTGGGAGCTAATCCGCTTGAGGACATCAGCAACACTCAAGATGTCAGGGGTGTCATTAAGGACGGCAGGTACTTCGACAGATCCAAGTTAGACGCACTGCTTGGGAATCGAATCCAAAAAATTGACTAAGCACTCGTCAGAGGAAGCGTGAACCAAACACTGGTTCCTTTACCTTCTTTACTATCAACACCCATTTTTCCCTGGTGAAGGTCGACAAACTCCTTACATAGCATTAGCCCCAGCCCTGTACTCATCTCACTGCTGTTGGCCTTAAGACTCTGGACCGCACCTTTGAGCAACTTCTCCTGTCTATCATCACTAATACCTATTCCTTCATCAGTAATGGTTACTTTCAAATAGATCCCCTCCGGAATACCATTAACTACTATATGAGTGTTTTCATAACTGAACTTGATAGCATTAGCGAGCAGGTTTCGAAATATCAGCTCGGCAAGTGAAGGGTCTGCAAAGACCGTTACTTCAGGAGACAGGGTATTGACCACACGGAGGTTCTTCTTGTCAATTTCAGGTTGGAACACTGCTACTGTCTTATCAAGCATCTTCTTTGGGTCGATGTACTCCGGTGCTGAGGAAAAACCATAAAGCTGACTTTTTGCCCACATCAGGATATTCAGTAAGAAACCAGAAACTTCCTTCACCTTTCCATGGAGTTCATCAATCAAAGTCATGAACTCATTCTCGGTCAAATCAGAAGTTTTAACCAAATGTATGAGTCCTTCCATATTAGATAGAGGCCCTTTTACATCATGTGAGATCACTGCCAGCATCTTATTTTTGAAAGAGTTGAGTTCTTCCAACTCCTGGGCTTGCTCCGCCAGCCGTTCATTTTTGTTTTGAATATCAGAATTAGCAGCTGTTAACTGCACCGTTCGTTTGCTGACTGCCCGCCGGAGCATCACACTGTAAACAGTCAACACCACTGCTATGATCATAATAGCAACAACGGCTATCCTCAACGTTTGCAACAAGTCTTCGCTGACCACCTGTCTCCTTGATCTCACTTCGGAATACAGAAAAGTATCCCAATTTGTGGTACCTTCAATAATCCCAAACTGCCTGGATATTTCTTCCATATTCACCCATTTAGACTTTGTGTTATACCCTATCGGGAAAAGGTTAGGCAACACCAATGAATTGATGACCATGTCTGCCTCTCGCTGTAGTGCCTCTAAAGTGAGGTTTGGGTTATACTTGGTCCTAATGATATCAATGATTTCCGCAGGATGATCAATCGCATACTGCCATCCTTTAAGTGTGGCAGCATACATGTTCTCTATCCGCTCGGGGTGTAATTGCAGCTCTTCTCGATGTGTAACAAGGCATTCACCATAGAAATCCACACCATACTCCAATGGCTTAAAGGAAATGTACTTATCATCATCCAGCGGTGAATCAAGGAGATATCTGGAAACGGCGTGCAGCTCACCAGTCTCTAACATGTACTTTTGGGAGGTAGGCCCGATATTATCGACCGAATCAATATCAACACCTGCGCTGATCAGCATTGCCATATTCTCGGCACCTGTCCCTATTTTACGCCCTGCAAGGTCAGAGAGATAGTTGACACCTAGATCCTTACGTGCTACCAAAGTAAGCGGTGAGTGTTGAAAAATTGGCGCTACAAGGACCAACTCATTGCGTCTATCAAGACCAAGTAACTGGCTACCAGTTCCTATAAAGTAGTCAAATGACTTGAGTGTATCTATATCAATAAATGGTGCTCCAATACCATTGTAGAAAGCGATTTCAAGTCCGACATCTTCATAGTAACCCTTCTCGTAAGCGGCTATATACCCGGCAAATTGAAATTGAAAGCTAAAACCCAGGTTCAAGGAGACCGTGTCCAGCCTTTGCGCTAATGTAGAGGTGTGTAGAAGTACCCAAAGACAAAGGGTAAGGCCGACTTTTAGTGGCTTCATTATAGTAAACACATAGCTGCCACATAAAACTACACTTTTTTACTATCAATCAACCTTAAGATTATCAGTCTTAGCACTTTACAGCTCAAGAATAAGGATATTTCCTACTAGATAATACTATCTCAACAGTAGTAAAAGCCCATTAACTAAGCGTCTACACAGCCTGAGGCTCCCGGACAAGGTCCTCTTTGAGTACAGGGATCTTTCGCACACGCACCCCGGAGGCGGCATACAAAGCGTTTAATACAGCAGGTGCCAATGGCGGGGTTCCTGGCTCACCAAGACCGTTAGGTGGGTCATTACTAGGTACAAAGTGAACCTCCATATCCGGTACCTCATCGATACGCACTAGCCTATTGTCATGAAAGTTGCTGCGCATAACTCTTCCCCTCTCGACTTCTACACCGCCATATTGTAGTGCTGATAGGGCGAAGATGATACTACCTTCTATCTGTCCTCTACCAAAATGCGGATTTACTACAGTACCGCAATGCACAACGCTTCTAACTTTATCGATAACAAAACCATTGTAAGTATTATTGTTCATTGTCAGCTCCACCACATGGGCACAAACGGTCCTTCCAAAGTTTTCGACAGCAAGACCCACACCTTTCTCCGGCTCCTGGGCGCTCTGATACCAGCTCTTTTCTTTGACCGTTTGCAGCACTTCCAAATAACGAGACTGTAGTAAGGATTGGTAGTTGTATACCCTATCAGCGAAACTGTCCGTACCTATTCGATTAAGTGGTTGATCCAGCAGCGCAAGTCTCAAATCCAAAGGGTTTTGTCCTAGCTTAAGGGCCAGTTCGTCAATGAAAGACTCACGCCCCAGGGAAGAACTGTGTTCAGCTACGCTACGCCATGCACCCACGTGTACGATAGATGGCTCCTGCTCAAAATATGTTCTGATATTTTCAAAATGATAAGGTATCTCCCAGGGTTGGGAGCCGGAGTGATACCCCTCCGTGCGAGAGATACTTGAGTGCCAGCCCACCACTTTTTTCTCTTCACTGATGACCGCTTCGAATATCGATTTTTGATAAGGGTGGAAATAATCGTGAGCGATCTCATCCTCCCTGGTCCAGGTGACTTTAACTGGCTTTTGTACCTGCATGCTCAAGTACACCGCCTCCATGGCCGAATCTGCATAGAACCTGCGTCCAAATGATCCTCCGGAGTTGAACACATTGATTTTGATCTGGTCAACGGATAGTCCTGTTAGTTTGACCACCTCGTTATTAACTCGTTCACCCGACTGGGTACCTACCCACACTTCACACTGATCAGCTTTATAATGAGCTGTGGCATTGATAGGCTCCATGAGTGCATGTGCCTGATAGGGATTATCATAAATCGCCTGAAAAACTTCTACTCCATCTTGGTTCTTGAGACTGGCATAATCACCCTTCTCAAAAACAGGCTTTTCTGTTTCCAGCGCCTTTTGTTCCATGCGGGCGGCCAGGTCATTGAGATTTTGGTCAGTGGTGTCACCATTGTCCCAGTTGATACGCAGTTTTTTGCGCGCTTTAATTGCACTCCAGGTATTACGCGCTATCACTGCCACACCTGCCTGTACATGATGTTCTTCTATCACTCCTGTCATTTGGGGTACCGCAATGACGTCAATCACTCCAGCCACTTCTCTCGCTTCGGAATCATCAAAGCCAACAAGTCTGCCTTTGTATACTGGGCACCTCTCAATAGAAGCATGGACCATATCATCGATATCTACATTGATACCATAGTTGGCCTTACCGGAAACCACTTCCGGCGTGATGAGGTTTTTGATTGACTGGCCAATATATTTATAATCTTTTGGTTCCTTCAAAGGAGGATTATCGGGTACATCAAGTGTCGCAGCTTCTGAAGCCAACTCTCCAAAAGTGTACGATTCATCAGTAGACGGATTTGTTATCACGCCATTATCAACTACTAAATCGTCTGTATTTGCATTCCATCGATTTGCAGCAGTTTGCTTGAGCATTTCTCGCGCGGTAGCTCCAGCTGTTCGCAGTATATCCCACATCTTATCAATGGTAGAGCTACCTCCTGTTGTACCCATCTCTCGGGAGGTGAACTTGGGGTCGTAAGCTGACCTTACCAAAGAAATTTTTGACCAATCTGCACCAAGTTCATCAGCTAGTATCATGGGAAGACCTGTACCTGACCCTTGCCCCATTTCGTGTTTGGTCAGCGTAAAAATGATATTTCCGGCAGTATCGATCGAAAGGAAGTTATTGAGCTGTGATTCTCCTTCTTTAAGCAACCTATTTAAGGCTGCCGAGCCGGGTACGGAAATAGCCATCATTAAACCACCTCCTGCCAATGCTGACACCTTGATAAAACTTCTTCTTGTGGTTCTCATGACATTTTTGTTTGAGCGGCTTCCTTGATTGCATTTTTGATTCTTGGGTAGGTGCCACATCTGCAAAGATTACCTTTCATGGCCCTCAAAATACATTCGTCACTTGGGTCGGGGTTACGATCAAGTAGTGCTGCAGCTGTCATGATCTGCCCTGTCTGACAGTAACCACATTGAGGTACGTCAATCTCTTGCCATGCCAACTGCACAGGGTGGTCATCATGCACTGACAGGCCTTCAATAGTAGTTACGTTCTTACCTGCCAATTTTCCTATAGGGAAACAGCAAGCGCGAATGGGCATACCATCGATATGTACGGTACATGCTCCACACTGTGCAATACCACAGCCATATTTGGTACCGTTGAGCTTGAGTTCGTCACGCAACACCCAGAGTAAGGGCGTGTCTGCATCTACATCTACTGTATGCTGACGTCCGTTGACCTGAAGTTGGAATGATGCCATATTTATAGTTTTTGGGAGGGTTTGAGATCGCTTTGGCTGATAAGAGGGGCTTCATTACCCCAGTGATTTTGAATATAGTTGACCACCTGGACCAACTCATCATCGGAGAGGCTCACTGCCTTCATACCATCAGCTGTGCTTGAGCCATGTCGAATGATATTGAGTGTGTTATTAGTGATGTCTGTGGAGAACTGAGGCTTGAGGAGAGTAGGGTATGCACCAGACAGGCCATCACCACCTGGACCATGACAACTGATACAGTGGGTAATATACACTTCTTCTCCTTTGTGTAGTTCAGCCTTTTCTTCTGGTGTAAAGCGGGCACATGAAACAAACACAGCAAGACTTAAACACAAAAGTGCGTAGGGTATTTGGCGCATAAAAGTTTAGACAACTTGATCCTTAGCGTATGATACCTCGATCAGGCCCTATGAGTTGAAGGGGTTCTTTTGACTACACCTCTATCACGATGAAATGCATCGAAAAGCACACCAACAACAACCACTTTCTTAGAGCACTTTATTATTATTTGAAGGGATGTCTAATGAAACTTGTCACACCGCTACTGTTCTTCTGATATCTGGCAATACATGATCGCTGGTAGCGGGAGTCCAAATCATCGGAAGATGGGCTAAGCTGTTTGGGAACAGGATCTCCCTGTAAAAAGAAGTAGACAGTAGTGGTGCCATACTTGGTGTAAGGCATCATCTCTCCGTATTGGGCCATGGCCTGCCATAGTGTATCACTTAATGACACGGCGTATTTTCTTAGGATTGGACCTGTATTATTCTCATTGCGGTAGAAAGCCTCCTCTCTGAAGTCTCCAGGGAGATCATCGACTGTATCCTGTGAGAAGCTGGTCCAGAATATAATGACCGTCACAATAGCTGTTAACACGAGAAACAGACGCTGCATGATGGTAAAGATAAATGCTTGCATGCTCCCTTTGTCAAGCAATTAGCATCGAAATGATAAGTTTTGGGTACATTTCGCTATGCGATACTTCGGTTTGACATTTCTCACTTTCTTGACAATAGTCTCAGTTTTCTCAGGGTGTCATCTAACAGAGCACTACTCTCCAAAGGAGTCAACTTTTCTTCATCAACTTGATACTGGTGCCACTCCGTGGAATTCTGTTGACTTCAATGATGCTGAAGATAAATTCGCTTTCGCTATCATTTCCGACCTATATGGTGGAGAGCGGGCCAGAGTATTTGAGGTGGCTGTAGAACAGCTCAACCTGCTGCAGCCAGAGTTCATACTATCTGTAGGCGACCTGATCGATGGAGGTACGGAAGATAGAGCACAGTTGACAAGAGAATGGGATCACTTTGACCGACGTATTGAAAAGGCCAAAGCACCATTTTTTCATATCGGAGGTAATCATGACTTGACCAATATGGTCATGCGCGAGGTTTGGAAGGAGCGTTATGGCCCAAGGTATTACCATTTTCTTTATAAAAATGTACTCTTCCTGATGTTGGACTCGGAAGACTACAATGAAGACCGCATGCAGGAAATCTATCACGCCAGGGCCCGAGCCATCGAGCTGCTGGATGGACCTACGCCGGAGCTAGCTGATACCTCTTTGTATTTCCGAATGGAGGAGAGAAGAACGGGTGAAATCAATGACGATCAAATCGATTTTTTTAAAGGTGTACTTGAGCGATATCAGGACGTAAGGTGGACTTTCCTACTGATGCATAAACCGGTGTGGATGCGGGAGGATGGACATGGACTACAGCAAATAGAAGCCGCTCTTGGAGATCGATCCTATACGGTGATCAACGGGCATTTCCATAGTTTTTCGCATCGCACTTTTAACGGTCGTGACTATATGATCCTGGGCACAACAAGCGGCTCACAAAACCCTAACGATCCGAATTCCTTCGACCATATTACCATGGTCACCATGACTGACCGACCCAACATAAGTCATCTGCGCCTGGATGGTATTCTTGACATTACAGGCAAAATTCCAAATGGCGGGGATACGTTATCCTTCCAGGCATCAAAAGGTAAGTGATCAGTTAGGGTGCCAGACTTTATAATTGTCCTGAACTTGATGTTCACGGACTTATGCATTTAGCCTCCATTTGAATATTTTCGCCGCAAACGAACCAAGATAATGAGTCAACGAATCATCTGTTTGCTGCTGTTAGGCATGATCACTTTGCCTGGACTGGCCCAGGACCCTATGCGTTTCCAGGCTGAAATAGATACAATCAAGGCAAAAAACACACCTAAAGAGGGAATCATATTTACTGGTAGTTCGAGTATTAGGCTCTGGCCTGATCTTAACGATTGGTTCCCTGAAGTAGAGGTGATCAATCACGGTTTTGGGGGTAGCGAAACAAGTGATCTGCTTCATTATGCTGATGAGCTCATCATCAAGCACCAACCTCGTAAGGTCTTCATCTATGAAGGCGATAATGATGTCAATTCTGGTAAGGCTGCTGCGCGCATCATCACTGACATGGAGTTCCTGGTAAGGAAAATAGAAAAAGAGAGCCCAAACACTGAAATACTGATACTCTCAGCGAAACCAAGTGAGGAACGATGGCATCTAAGGGCTAAATACGAAGAATACAACACGCTGCTCAAAGCATTTTGTAATGAGAACAACTACATTTTCATCGATGTATGGATACCTATGATAGCAGAGAATGGCGATATCATACCCAACCTCTTTAAAGAAGACCGACTTCATATGAATGAGAAGGGGTACAAGATCTGGCAGTCATTAATAAGTCCTTATGTGAAATAATGCAAAAACAATGGCTGCTGATATGGGCAATGATCTTAACAGTCGGCAAAGTAGCGGGACAGTCTGTAACACTGATCGGACAGGTCATCAATGCTGAAACCAACGCCCCTGTTCCTTTTGCGCACTTGCAGATCAAAGGAAGTGCTATAGGCACCTCTACCAACCTTGAAGGTAATTTTGATCTTAAGTTGCGTATCAGATATCTCAACGACCAGCGGTTGGTCATTTCATCTATTGGCTATTCCTCGCTAGAGATCCAACTGTCTCCTGAAATGGAGCGCAACCTGACTATCCGCCTTGCTCCTTCTGTACAATCTCTGGATGAGGTAGTGATCAGTGGGACACTGAAGCGACAAAAAGACGATGACATAGCGAGGCGTATTGTACAAAAGGCTATTAGGAGAATACCCCAAAACTATATCCAGGAGGAATCCATGGCCCGGGCGTTCTACAGACACTATTGTGCAGAAAATGACACTTATGTTAGGCTGATAGAGGCAGCTGTAGACCTGTATCGATCAGGCAAGACACCATATAGAAGCATGATCCCGGAAGACAACCTTGGCTTTAGAGTAAACCAACTCAGACGGAGTTTTGACTTCACTGCCGGGTTAAAGCTCAAACACCCACCCTTTTCACTTAATTTTCTACTCAGCAATGATGTCATTTCCTATGAGTATCAAAATCCTCTGCTGACCCATTTCAATAGTATCCAGTTCTGGATACAGGATACCACTGATTATCAATCCCAGGAAGTGCTGGTCATTGGTTACTTTACGGACAAGGCTGAGGCTCTACGCAATAGGACTTATACTGGTCAGCTGTATTTCAATAATGTCAACTTCATGCCATTTAACATGGTAAAGAGTTTTATCCTCAAAGGAGACAAAACAGTTTTGGTAGATACAGGTGTTTCGGCTAATTCGAGAAATACTGAAAGCACTTAAGAAAAACAGTATTGATCAGGGCGAAGTGTCCTTAATATTATTAACCCATTCGCATTCAGATCACTCAGGTTCTGCGAAGGAACTCAGGGAAACCCTGGATGCTCCTGTCGCAATTCATAAGATCGAAGTTCAGATCTCCAAAAAGGAACAAAAAGGCTTTACTTCCCTACAAGCTTCGCCGGTAAAATTTGGAGAAACTCTCCACCGGCTAAGGCCAGTTATGATCCGATAAAGGTAGATGTAGCAATTGAATCTGAGATGGGACTTGAAGACTATGATGTAGATGCCCGGCTCATCCATACACCAGGTTCCATTAGTGTTGGTGTGCAAGACAAGACTATAATTGCCGAAGATTTATTAGCTGGTGGGAATATCATCGGAGGAATCGAAAAACATTCACGGCCTACGATTCCCCCTTTCCAGGAAGATATTGTCGAATCAAAAAAATCTATTGAAAAAGTCTTAGCATTGAATCCAGATACTATTCACGTATGCCATAGTGGACCGCTGAACGTTCCATTGGTACGAAAAATGGTGAAGGAATTCGATTGGTCAAAATCAAGAAAACACTTAAAGTAAGTCAACAATGGAATCGTCAATCAAGAATCGAAAAGGCCCAAGAAAGGTACAGGATGTTTTACCTGAAGTGAAGAATCTCTTAAATAGAGGTGAACTAGAAAGCGTGAACTTAACGGAGTGGTTGGCTATTGATCATGCAAAACTTGTAAAAAACTGCTTTCCAAAATATGGTGTACCAAGCGAAGCGATTGATTTGATCGTTGAAAGAGTTACATCACAAAAGAAACCTACCGCAATGAGCAGTACCAAAGAAGTCGGTTTAGCGCTCCATGACCTTTATCCTATACCAGAACAGTATAATAGTATCTTTGAAAAACTTAGCATGCATTCATCAGATGCTATTCGGTGTTACGCTCCTTACCTGATAGCATTGGATGACAATCTGGAGATTGATCAGAAATTGGTCAAAGTAAAAAAACTAGTGGCTGATCATCATTTTGGAGTAAGAGAAGTAGTGTGGATGGCACTACGCTCTTCCATCGAGAAGTCACTAGAAGAATCGATCAATTTCTTATCAGAATGGGCAAGTGAATCGGATGAAAACGTTAGGAGGTTTACTACAGAGTCTACCCGTCCAAGAGGGGTCTGGTCCAAACACATTCAAAAACTTGTTGAGAAACCAGAACTAGCACTACCTATTTTGGAAAAACTTAGATCTGATCCGTCCAAATATGTTCAAGACAGTCTAGGCAACTGGTTAAATGATGCAAGTAAATCTAAACCAGATTTTGTCATTGGGCTTTGCCAAAAGTGGGAGAAGGAATCTACGACCCCAGAAACGAAAAAAATAATCAACAAGGCAATGAGGACAATCAAAAAAGATAACCGTCTCTGATAAACACTAACATCTATATACATACTAAGTAGGTTACAAAGATCATACTATCCGATTCTTTTATAGACGTTTTAAAAGTCGGCTTCTGAAATGTAGTTGGACGTGTGAAGTAAATGAGATGTGCAGACTGCAATAGCTAAGTTGAATTCCCAGATAGAAATAGAATTCTCTTTCAATATCATTATCAGACATCAAAAGAAAGGTTTCAGAACGTTATATCAGACAGTGATGGATTAAACCACTGGTCTATCAAAACCAAATAGGATTTCAAACGGGTGCTAAAGTCTAACCCTTTCAGTTTTATTTAGTACAACCAGATGACTCATTTGATACCGTTCAATAAAGCCTGCTAAATAGGGTTATAGCAATCCATAAATTGTGATAGACATTTTCTCACCTAAAGAACAATACCACGAAAGACATGACCACAACTAAAATACCAGCGAGTAATCCTGTGGTATATTTTGAAATACCCGTCGACGATATCGACCGGGCAATAGAGTTCTACACTGCAGTATTCAACTTCGATTTTGAGAAGCAGATTATCGACCATAATGAAATGGCACTGTTTCCATTCACCGATGGGCTAACTGGAATTTCTGGTGCTTTGGCTAAAGGGGAAGCCTACAAACCCACAATAGACGGAGTGATCATATACTTTAAAACGCTAGAAATAGAAAACACTCTGAAACTTGCCGTTAGCAATGGCGGAGAAGTCCTTTACCCCAAAACTTCCATAGGAGAACTTGGATTTGTAGCGGAACTCAAAGACAGTGAGGGCAATCGAATAGCAGTACACCAGACCATAGAATGAAAAGAACCACCAACATTCTACAAGTAGAGTTTAGACAAAGTTCGAAAGTATGAAAGTATATTAATGATGTTGAAAGAGGAGCCTCTCTTAGATAGCATCTAGCTTAAAGTCATTTAACCGTTATAGACCAAGTATTCCAGACTCATGGGTAAAAATGCAGCATTGCTACTATGATCTGAGTTCAAAACTGCGGGTAGGAGTTTTCAGAAGCAAGAGAGTACTTGAGTCACAATACTGATGAGAGAAAAGGCACTTTAGAAGCTCTTCAACATAAGCCTTACATTCTTAAAACCGTATTTTACGACGTGAAGGGAAAAACACTATCTATGAACGCAAACAAATGTATAGCGCTAGTCACTGGAGCCAATCGAGGTATTGGTCTGGAAATAGTCCGGCAGTTGCTGGATCATGGGCACCAAGTGATACTGACGAGTAGGAAAAAAGTAGATGGAGAGGTGGCTGTCGACAAACTCGGCCGACTTGAACGACTCCATTATCGCCAGCTAGATGTTACCGACCATGTCGGTATTGATCAGTTGGTAAAAGATATAAAATCCGGGTTCGGACAACTCGACATCCTTATCAACAATGCTGGTATCAACTATGATACCTGGCAAAATGCTGTTGATGCTGATCTAGTCACCGTCCAGGAAACCTTGGAGACGAATCTTATGGGTCCATGGCGGCTAAGTCAAGCCTTCATCCCGTTGATGAGACAAAATGGGTATGGGCGCATAGTCAATGTGTCAA
The DNA here is from genome assembly GCA_002435755.1 of Flammeovirgaceae bacterium UBA6059. GTDB lineage: Bacteria > Bacteroidota > Bacteroidia > Cytophagales > Cyclobacteriaceae > UBA6059. The sequence continues at coordinate 337,467 of DIYH01000024.1, read as the reverse complement.
GTAGTGCTGGTGCCCTATCAGGAATGGGTGGAGGTACACCTGCCTATAGCGTATCCAAAGCAGCGCTTAACGTCCTGACCGTAAAGCTGGCTGCAGACCTTTCCAATACAGGAATATTGGTGAACTCAGTTTGTCCTGGCTGGGTGCGCACAGATATGGGAGGTTCTACAGCCCCAAGAAACGTGGCAGAAGGCGCTGATGGTATTGTATGGTTGGCAGAGTTACCTACAGACGGTCCTACTGGTAAGTTCTTTCGGGACCGAAAGGAAATACCCTGGTAGTAATCTGACTGTTGACTTAGGTAAGTTTTGCTATCTCCATAACAGTGAAGACTATGTCAAACCTCAGCCGCTTGGTATAAACCGATCTGACCACCGCACGAGGACCGAAAAGCTTTGGTATGAGCCAAATTTTGTGTCATAATTCAAGATGTATTGATGTAGGCGGATTACATTGTATCATTGAATATCATAAGCAACAATGACCGAATTAGACTTAGAAATTGACCTACACAAAAACTCTGAAAGACAGGGACCGGGAAGCAAAGAAGATACCCTAAGAGCGCTTAGCTTCATACAATTGCCAAGCGATAGAAAGCTAAAAGTAGCTGACATTGGTTGTGGTACTGGGGGACAGACTATTACTCTTGCTCAAAATATCGATGGTCACATTACAGCAGTAGATTTAGCTCATCCTTTTTTAAATGAACTAAACGGAAAATCAAAAGTATCCGGGGTTAGCGAAAGAATAAAGACGCTTGAAGAGTCAATGGATGATCTTTCATTTGAAAAGGAGTCTCTTGACCTCATTTGGTCAGAAGGAGCGATTTACAATATCGGTTTTGAAACAGGTGTCAAAAAGTGGGGTGAATTCCTCAAGCCTGAGGGATACTTCAGCATAAGTGAAATCACTTGGATCACTAATACAAGGCCCAAAGAAGTTGAAGACTTCTGGCAGGTCGAGTGTCCGGAGATAAGTACAGCTTCCGGGAACATAAAAACCTTAGAAGATAATGGGTTTACGCTATTAGGTTATTTCTCTCTTGATGAACGGAGCTGGATCACTAACTACTACGAACCTATTAAATCTCGATTTGCTCCATTTCTTCTGCGTCATAACAACATCGACTCAGCTAGAAGGATCGTTGATGCCTACACTGAGGAAATCGAGTTTTACGAAAGGTTTAAAGCGTATTACAGCTATGGATTTTATGTAGCTAAAAAGGATAAAACGTGAAACCTCTTGAAAATAGAGTAGCGCTTGTCACAGGCGGAACACGAAATGTCGGAAAGGGAATTGCTACAGGACTTGGGGAGGCTGGAGCAACAGTGTACGTTACTGGTCGGAGCATCACCGATAGAGATGTAGCGCCTATTACGAAAGCAGGAGGGCTAGGAGTAGCCATGACTTGTGATCATGAAATTGATGAGGAGGTCAGGGCTGTTTTTACACAAATCAAAAGAAAGGAAGGAAAGTTAGACCTGCTGGTTAACAACGCTTGGGGTGGGTATCAAAGACTTAGAGACAGGAAAAAATATGCTGGTTTCAAATGGAAAAATCCATTCTGGCAGCAACCAGTTGAACTTTGGGATGAAATGAACAATGTCGGTGTTCGTTCCAACTACATAGCAAGCGTTTTTGCCACTGACCTAATGCTAAGCCAAAAGAGTGGTCTTATTGTAAATATCTCTTTTTATGCGAGCTGTAGGTATTATGGTAATGTAGTCTATGGTGTCACCAAAGCCGCTGTTGACAAAATGACCATGGATATGGCAGTGGAATTGAAAAAACACAAAATAGCCTGTGTCTCGCTATATCCCGGTTACATCAACAACAAGAAAAAGGGCCCTAATCCAAAAAAAGAAACTCCAATATTCGTTGGTAGAGCTGTTGCTGCTTTAGCAGCTGACGATAGTGTTATCAAAAAAACTGGTCAAATATTGGTAGCAGCCGAGCTAGCTAGGGAATATGGTTTCACAGATGTAGATGGGACCCAACCTGAACCCTACGACGATCTATGAAGTGGGAGTATTCTCAACTCATATGGATCATAGGGTTATGTCCCACCGTGTAACTCCTTCAGGTTCTAAAAACAAATTCCGTTTTGAAAAAACTGGATTGTATGTAATCCATTAATTTAAAAGACGCTTATATACCAAAGAACAACCCGCATGTATGTAAAACGCAATATTCGATGGAGTGTGATCATGCGCTTCGCCTGGAGAAACCTACTCCTGTTCACAACATGGAATTCAGTGGTAACCCTGCTGTTCATTCACTTTGAAAGTCAGATGATCAACCTAGGTATTCCCTTCCTGCCGTTAAGCACAATAGGTATTGCGGTAGCTTTCTACATCGGGTTTAAGAACAGTCAGTCTTACGACCGTTTTTGGGAAGGGCGTAAGGTTTGGGGACAGATAGTAAATACCAGCCGAGCACTTGCCACTAAAGCGATCTCCTACCTTGATGGCAAGCCTGACGGTGCTAAAGAAGCCCGACTACTGGTGCGCCGGCATATGGCTTGGATCAATGCCCTCCGCATGCAATTACGAAGTACGACTATTTTTGACCGCAAAAACTTAAGCTATGTGCCTGACTTTGGACTCAACGATAATATGGAATGCAAAGACTGCATTGCCTACTTTCTGGAAGCTCCCGAGTATGAAGAGATCATAGACCAGACCAATCCTGCCTCCCAGCTACTTAGATTGCAAACCCTACATTTCTCACAGCTTAAAAAGAACAAATGTATCAACGACTTTGAGCACATGAGCATGATGAAGGATGTAGACATTCTCTATGATCAACAGGGAAAGTGTGAACGCATTAAAAACACGCCATTTCCAAGACAGTATGCCTATTTCAGCTCACTGTTCGTTTGGATCTTCGTATTACTGTTACCTTTCGGGCTGACGGACGAATTCCATGCTCTTGGAGGGGAATCCACGGTTTGGTTGACAGTCCCCTTTGGTGTACTGATCAGTTGGATATTTTCTACTATGGAGATCGTGGGTGACAATAGTGAGGATCCTTTCGAAAACTATGTCAACGACGTACCAATGTCTGCCATTTGCCGAACCATAGAGATCGATCTGATGCAAATGCTCAAGGAGCCAAAGGATACCATTCCTGATAAGATCAAACCGATCAACGACGTGTTGCTATAATATGATTGGTCAGCTTCTGTTGACATATATTTAGGGCATCCCCTACCGGAATCCTCTTAGAATAGGCTGAAACAAATATTGACGTAAGTCGCAACAGAAAAGATTGATCAACCGGTCGATATGAGTATCTCCTCCCAGTCTTCAGCTTCATCAGGCTTCAGGTAAGGCAACCATATGCTAAAGGTATACTTTGCGAAATAAGCGGATGGATCTGTCTGAATTGGCAGGTAGTCCACAGCATGTAGCCAGGAGGTAATTGAGAACAGAAATTGGTCCAACAGGAACTCCAGTTGATAAGGGCTCACTTCTGCTCTAAAGAGGTCATGGTGTTTGTAGCCTTCGATGACCTGATTGATCCTTCCGCGAGTGATATCAAAGTACTCCAACAACTGCTTTTTCACCTCAGGCAGTCTCCTCCAGACAACTTTGTCTTCAAGAAAAAAGAATCGATAATCATGCATGATCCGAAAGTTATTCTGCATTGACAAAAGCATTTCTTCCTTGTCAAAAAGCCCCCCCTCGTAGCGCTGGGCTGACTTCAAGTCATCAAAAAAACGTTGCAGCAGAGCTAAAATGACCTCATTCTTATTGGGATAATGGTAGTGAAGATTGCCCTGACTCATACCCAGATCAGCAGCTATATGCCGTGTAGTGATACGCTCCACCCCATCTCGATTAAACAGCTTTAGAGCTGCCGTTAAGATTCTTTCTTTAGTCGTCATAGTTCATTTGAACTAAAATGATATCTTTGTTCAAAAATAGTTCAAATGAACTAAATACTAAAATGAAACTATCACTTAAGTTCTCTGCATTCTTTTTTGTGTTTTTTGGTTGTTCAGATCCCTACACCAAGGAGTTGATAGATGTGCAGCAGTCCGCTATGCCCGTCCTTATCAGGAATGTAAATGTTTTCAATGGAAAGGACAGTACACTACTGAGAGGTCAGGATGTCCTTCTTGAACGCAATAGGATTAAGCGGATTGCCAAAAATCTGGATTTCGATCGTACCGAATATGAAGTAATAGATGGGTCAGATCATACGCTCATACCAGGCTTGATAGATGCACATGTGCATCTATCCGGGAGTGGCGCAGTGCCCTGGAGCATTGTAAGGGCCAATATGGAATACAACCTGTCAGCCTACCTGTTTGCTGGGATCACGACCGTTTATGATCTGGGGGGTATAGCATCACATATCGAAAAACTATCCAAAAAAGTGGAAACAGGAGAAGTAGTAGGTCCAAGTGTCTACCATACTCATATTCCCATTACAGTAAAGAATGCTCACCCTGTTCCGTTAACTCAGGAAATGCTACCCTGGCCACTGAAGTCATTTGTAAATGTCCTGAGTCCTTTGCTTGGTGATGTAAAGGAAATCCCTGAAGAAATAGAACGTTATGTAGATCGCGAACTCGATTATGTTAAGATCATCTGTGATCAGATACCACCAGGCTCACCCGAGATCACTTATGAGCAGTTGGAAGTCGCCATTTCTGCTGCTCATTCACTTGGGTACAAAGTCTTTGTACATGTCGGTAGCCCTGAAAACGCTGTGATGGCTGTCAGCGCCGGAGCAGATGTGCTTGCTCATGGGGTATGGAGAGGTGCACTCCTACCCCGGCAAGCCGACTTGATTGCCAGCTCTAAAGTACCCATCATTTATACGCTTTCCGGCTTTTCTAACGTGCATCGGATCTACAATGGACGTTACGCTCCTTCTAATTTAGATACCATGCTCGTTCCCTCAGAGATACTATCGCCAGTCACAGGTCAAGACGGTCTACGTGTAAGAGAGCAGAATGTCATGAATGAGTTTTTCAAGGATGTCTCTTCTAAAAATGATTTTCTCAGGAGCAATTTCCAAATGTTGATGGAGCGAGGAGCCACTATCATTGTCGGCACAGATAGCTCCTTACCTGGAACCTATGCTGGAAGCACTTACCTTCAAGAGTTAAAAATGCTGAGCGAGTTTGGTCTGTCCAACTATCAAATACTTAACGGAGCGACCTACCTGTCCTCCAGACTATTCCTCACATCACCCGATTTTGGATATATAGCCGAAGGTATGAGAGCTGATTTACTCATGCTAAGAGGTAATCCTCTGGAAGACCTCAATGCCATAGCAGACCCCACATTCATCATCAAAAACGGTCAGATTGTTAATCGTTTGGTTGAACGATAGAAAAGATTCTAGAACAGGTCGAAACCGTCATTTAAAAATGACCTTTTCCATACAAAGCACTGCGTAGAAAACCAGATGCAAATCGTCGGTCCTAAACAAACTTCGAAGAGCAGACCTCAATGCTTTCAAAACTGGTGCTTATGATTTTTGTGCTACTCCACAAATTCCTAAGCATTCTCACGCATTTTTAGGTATATGATGATTCATAGACGTCATGTACCTTGCTAAGGTCTAAGTTTAGATTAAACCGCTCGTATCAATGAATATTCTATACACGATTTTGGTAATACTGCTTGCTATCAGCATCTCCAATGCACAGACCGATGCACCAAACTATCAAATAGAAAAAGCTTGTTTGAACTATCTTGAAGGATTCTATAAGGGTGACACAACTAAGATCATTGCTAGCATAAAACCTACATTGCACAAATTTGGCTATTGGAAAAATGATCAGTCTGGGGAGTATATGGAAGAAGGTTATATGACCTATCAGCAAGCAATTGATTATGCTAGAGGTGTATCAGAAAATAAGCGGTTCGCCAAGGCTGATGCTCCAAAAAAAATAGAAGTCTTAGATGTATCAAACCATATAGCATCAGCAAAAATCACCGCATGGTGGGGAATAGACTATGTGCTATTGACAAGGTATAAAGACAAATGGATGATCGAGCAAGTGTTATGGGAAGGTCCGCTTGAAAGATAAGAACAGTCTCATCAATGTTGTCTTTCTGCTACACAGCCTACCTAAACTTCAGACGCACAGTTTGAAGTTTTTCATAAGTGTCAATCTCCCAGGCAAATCCCAACTCCCCTGGCAGCCTTGACAAGGTAACTATCCAACGATACGAAGTTGTAAGCTTCTGTTGCTTCCTTCAATGAAACAGTCACTATATCATTGTTACGGAAGGCGACCATTTTGCCAAACTCTCCATCTATTGCCATTTCCATAGCTTTCACACCAAACTGTGTAGCCAGTATCCTATCGAATGCAGTTGGTGATCCCCCTCTCTGAAGATGACCCAATACCATCTCACGTACATCGTGTGTAAATCCCGCGGCTTTCAGCTCCGCACTTAGTTGATAGGCAACACCTCCCAAGCGAACGTTTTCATAGCCTACCTCATCACTTGCTTTCGCCACGACCTGCCCGTCTTTCGCTTTGGCACCTTCAGCTATCACAATATTGGCAAATCCCTGATTGCGGCGATAGCGCCCTTCGATACGTTCCAGTACCGACCCTATATCATATGGTATTTCAGGTATGAGGCAAACCTCAGCACCTCCTGCAATAGCCGCATGTAACGCAATCCAACCGGCACTTCGGCCCATCACCTCCATGATCATGAGCCGGTGATGACTTTCCGCAGTAGTCACCAATTTATCCACTGCATCAGAAGCGATCTCCACAGCCGTCTGGAAGCCAAAAGTATAGTCTGTCGCAGAGAGATCATTATCGATGGTCTTTGGTACCCCAATAATGTTTAGACCTTTCTCATACAATGATTGACTGATCCGTTGCGATCCGTCACCCCCAATACTGATCACTGCCTCGAACCCGTCAGCCTTCAGCATCTTGACCATCTCGTCTGAGCGGTCGATCATTTCCCACTCACCATCTTCTCTCTTGACAGGCCAACTGAAAGGCCCACCCTTTGTGGTCGTTTTTAAAATCGTGCCACCTTTGGCATGTATTCCTGCTATGACACCATTGTCAAGTTTGATGATCTCCTGTGGATCACGCAATATACCATTGTAGGCCTCCATGCTTCCGTATACCTCCCAATCTCCCGTCTGATTGGCACGTTTCACTATACCACGGATCACTGCATTCAAGCCAGGGCAATCACCCCCACCAGTAAGGACCAATGCTTTCTTCATCTCTTCTTCTCTAAAATGTTAGTACCTAAATGACCTGATATCATACGTATTTAAACGGTTAAGATATCAATGGTCTGTGACAGTAAACTTGAATTAGTCCAAATTTAATGTTAACCGTGCGTTAAATGTGAAGACCAAACCCTTTCTGGTCTAAGGGAGATCAGCCTCTTTCCTGTTCTTATTTCTCAAGTCAGTCAAGATGATCTATCTCAAAACCTCATATTCTACACAAAACAAGAGCTTTATTTGTCTGGCTCTACTGCTATTGATTGCGAGCTTGGTATTCACAAGTTGCGATGAGGATGATGATCCCAAAACAGAGAAGCCCTCCTTAGAAGGTATCGTTTGGGTACAGACAAGTTTTGAATATACAAGCTGTAATTCTGATGATCTCAATGGTGGCAACCAACTGGAATGCACAGATCAGAACTGCCAAAGTGTCATTTTTGATAACGGCACAGCGAGATATACAGAGGTCCGGGACGGTATATCGGAAACAACAGACTTCAGATACGTTCTATTAGGAGATGATAGCTTTTCTTCAGGAGGTATCACGGCTACTTATCAGATCACCGATGATGTCCTTAACGTAAGTAGTGATAATCCCCTAGATGGTTGCACATTGATCGAAACCTATAGAGCGGACGGTTGACCGGTACGTTTCAATCCTCTGATAAGGACCTTAGCCGGCACTATAGATATCTGTCAATAACATCGTTTGAAACAGCTTTCAGCTGACAAATCTCAGCATACATCTTTCCACTCTTTCGTAACGTCCTCACCTGAGTGTCATAGTTCGTATGATAGAGCCCGAACCGAGCACTATTGCCCTCGGCCCATTCAAAGTTGTCGAGTAATGACCAATGATAATAGCGCTCAACTTCTACTCCCGCCTTGTGAAGATCAGCCAGTTGCAACAGGTGATCATAGATAAACTGGCTTCTTAACTTGTCTTCGGAATCGCATACTCCATTTTCTGTAATCCAAATGGGCAGTCCATACTTTTTAAAAATATCAGTACAGAGACGATAAAGACCATCTGGGTAGATCTCCCAACCCAGATCATTGACTTGCGAACCTCTCATGACAGACCGTTCTCCAAACAATGCTAAGGGATTGAATACCCCTTTGACCATATCCCGACTGTAGTAGTTGATCCCTATAAAGTCTGCATAGACATCTCCTTCCAGTTTCGAGTTTGATCGAGTCAATGGAAATCTAAACTTTCCTGTAGTCATTGCCTCAAGAAACATATTCTGAAAAACATGAGCTGTCAGTTGTATTGCCTTTCGCGTTAGCCAGTGATCATCCAATCCATCAAACACACGCAAATGATGCGCCACCCCAACCCTGGCTCCAGATTGCTTTTGATGTATCAATTGATAAGCTTTCAAATGTGCCTGGCAGAAATGATTAGCCGCTTTAACAAAACTTCGTATGTCACCCTGCTTGCCCGGAGGCCAGATGCCCTCAAAATATGCGAAAAAGAGATAGACGTTTGGCTCATTGATAGTGATCCAATCAGAGACCAGATCAGATAACTGATCTACCACAAAGGTAGCAAAGCGCAGGTATCGACCCACAGATTTAGGATTGACCCAACCTCCATCGTCTTCCATCCACAGGGGGTTGGAGAAATGCCAGAGCGTCACTAAAGGCACAATATTGCGCTCTCTAAGAATACTAAGTTCCTTTCGGTAGATTGATACTCCCTCCTCACTGAATCGTCCTTCTTCAGGCTCAATTCTACTCCATTCTATTCCAAGACGGTAAGTCTGGCAGTTAAGGCCTGCAATGAGGTCAACATCTTCTTCGATCCTATTGATGTGATCGCAGGCTACTTTGCAGTGGCTACCGTCCTTGATCTTTCCTTCTTCGCACCATTGGTACCAGTTATGCGCTTGATAGCCGCCCTCAATATGTGTTGCAGCAGTGGCCACTCCAAGCATCAGGCCATCGGATAGTTCAAATGCCCGGTAAGTGTCTGTCAAAATTGAATCAGTCTAGGTAGTCCAATACTCAACCTACATTCGCTTTGCGGGAGACCCATCTGCTAACACTTATCTATTCCATGACAACTTACCAAAAGGCGAGCACAAAACTATCTTGTTGAAGCACGAATGCGCTGTAAATCGGAATTCGCTATTCCGGTTTCTAAACAAAAATACTATACACCGAGCTCTACGCTTGATTTAAGCGGCTTGCCAAAGCACTTCTTTAAAGCTATTGTTCACTCCATGAACCTCTATGCGTAACGGAAATGGATGGATAGAAATGATTGACTCTGTTTCTTCAAATTCATCTCCTTCTACTTCCACTCCTTCCTTACTGATATAGGATTCGATGGATTCCATTTCACTGTCAGGAAAGTAGTCATCGTAGATATCGAATAGTCTTTCAAGTAGAAAACTTCCATAATGGTTTTTAATCTCCAATATCATATCGTCAAGGCTTTCTGAAAGCAATGGGTCGTTTTGACCTTTGTCGAGGTGGTTACCGATAAGCTGGACTTTACCTATCAATCTATTTAATCTACCAACATTCATAATACATAGTGTTTGATGATAAATTCAATATATCTCGAACAACCCATCTACTTCGAAACAATTCGATAAGCTGTAGTAAGTCAAAGATTTTTGGTTTTGAGTCCCGTACTTACAGGATCTCAATCCGGTTTCGATGCTGCTCAACAACCTGCTCAGTTTCGAGTTGCTTGAGCAATCGTGAGATGACAACCCTTGAGCTATTCAGCTCTGCTGCTATCTCCTGGTGGGTCTTATTGATCACATATGAGCCTGTAGCTTGCTTGGTGTCAAGTAAATACTTCATCAAGCGCTCTCTAAGATCATGAAAAACCAGGCTATCTATGGTCGTCATCAGCTCCTGGAAACGGAGTTGATAAGAAGACATCACATAACGTCGAAAGCTTGGATATCTGGCCATCCAGCCGTCAAGACTTTTAGTAGGTACCAGCCACACTTCGGAAGGTTCTTCGGCTGTTACATTGAAGGCAGCACCTTCTCCCCGAAGGCAGCAGGCAAGCGACATTGGGCACATCTCACCAGGTTGCAAATAGTATAGGAAAAGCTCACTGCCGTCCCTGTCGATACTCATCACTTTGAGCAGGCCATTAAGTACCACAGGCATCTCCTTGTCAGATTGCTGTGCATGAATGACATGATCACCAGTCTGGTACTTTTTCAATCTACCAGTCATGGTCATTTCATCAAGAAGTCTGTCTTCAAAACCATGCTTCTCAAGCAAGAATGTCAACCGGTCTTTCATAGCGTGCAAAATAGCCAACTACGATAAAGACCGGTAAGTTCAATCTCAGTAAAATTGTTGAACCCGGCTTATGTGACTCAAAGTAGGTGCTTGTCAAGCGTGGGTTCATCTTTAACTCCTAAGCTCTTTAGGATGTCATTCATCAGGCACCATTTTGTAAAAGAATATTGCAACAAATTGGCTCCAATGAAGGCTGTAAACCAAAGCCAGTTTTGATGTACATATATACTTAGCAGTAAACTGATCAGAATCAGTGCTCCGGCAATCCGATTGATCCAAATACGTCTCATTTTTCTTTTTTATTTGTTTCTTCAATATTTAATACTGCCACATGAATATGCGACCTTGATTCCTCGCGCTCATTCATGTCGTCAATTCTATTCATGATTGTGTTGACCATTGGTTCTGCCACAAACGCATAGAATAGTACGGATTGGTCTTCCCCCTGAGTGGAGGTAAACCAATTCTCATCCAGGGGCGTGTTGGCTACCGATTTATAGCCTATCACGGGGGTATAGGAAAAAGTGTCCACCTCAGATTTCTTCAATACACTTTTGATGTCCTCGAAGAATGAACTGACCGCTGTTATTATCACAAATTTCATGGTCTAAGCATTTTGTGTTTTGGATTCCCACTTGTCCTTTTCTATCATGTAGTAGATCAAGGGCACTACGATCAGAGTGAGTAGCGTCGAAACGATCGCACCGGCCACCAGTGAGATCGCCAACCCCTGGAAGATCGGATCAAAGAGAATGATGGATGCGCCAATCACAACAGCCCCTGTCGTCAACAGGATAGGTGTCGTGCGGACCGCTCCGGCATCAATGATGGCCTGTTTTAAAGGTATGCCTTCATTGAGACGTATCTCAATAAAGTCTATGAGCAGTACCGAGTTGCGTACCATCACACCGGCTAAAGCGATCATGCCGATGAAAGAAGTTGCGGTAAAGAATGCCCCAAGTAACCAATGGCCCAATACAATGCCCACAAGGGACAATGGTATAGCGATCATCATTACAATAGGTGTCTTAAAGTTCTGGAACCAGCCCACGATCAGCATGTAAATGATAATGATCACCACGAGAAAAGCAGCTCCCAGATCACGGAATACTTCCAATGTAATCTGCCATTCTCCGTCCCACTTCACTGTGAAGTCACTCTCATCTTCCGGTAGGTTCATATATGACTCGGTAATACCGTAACCTGTCGCTACCTCCAATCCTTCTATCTTCTCAGTCATTCCGAGAATAGCATACGCCGGGCTTTCCAGCTCCCCTGCCATATCAGCCATAACGTATACCACACGCTTTTGGTCTTTGCGATAGATTGTAGGCTGTAGTGTGTCTCTTTTGACCTCTACTACATCACCTATCGGAACCATATTGCCCTGCATGCCTTTGATCTTCACATTATTCAGTTCATAGACACTGCTTTTGTCTGTGTCATTCAGTCCCATGACCATATTGACAGGATCATTCGCATGCTGATCAAAAAAGTTGGCTATAGGATGCTCGCCAAGCAGATAAGTAAGGTTACCAACAACCTGCATGGGAGCTATACCCATGAGCATTGCACGCTCATGGTCCACATCCAGCTTGTACTCCGTCTGACCATTCTCTACCGTCCAGTCAATGTCCACCACATCTGGGGTTTCGGAAAGCAGCTCCTGCACCTGTTGCGCTAGCGCAATTTGCTCTCGATAGTCAGGGCCATAGACCTCTGCAACAAGTGTCGAGATCACAGGAGGTCCTGGTGGGACCTCTACGATCTTAACATTAGCGTCGTACTTAGCAGCGATGCGCTGCACTTCTGGTCTTACACGCTTGGCAATATCATGGCTGGCCTGCGACCGATCCTCTTTTGGCAATAGGTTGACCTGAATATCAGCCATATTGCTACCGCCTCTCATGTCATAATGTCTAACCAAGCCATTGAAAGTAATAGGCGCAGAAGCCCCAATATAGTTCTGATAATCTACCACCTCCGGCACAGTGGACAGGTACTGCGCTATCTCTTGCGTAACGACTGCTGTGCGCTCAAGCGTAGTACCTTCAGGCATATCTATGACCACTTGAAACTCATTTTTATTATCAAAAGGCAACATTTTCACTGCCACAGACTTGGTAAAGAACATCGCCATAGAGCCAATCAGCAGCACTACTGTCATACCCAGCATCACCCATCGTTTCACTGTGCTGTTTAACAATGGCTTTTCGATCAGATCATAAATCTTGTAGATGAAGGTGCTTTCATGGCTATGCTCCTCCTTTTCAGTACTTCCATGCTTTTCTTTCTCTCTTAAGAAGTGGTATCCCAAATAAGGTGTCACGGTCAATGCTACAAACAACGAGAGCATCATCGCTATAGAAGCACCAATCGGCATTGGGCTCATGTAAGGACCCATAAGTCCAGAAACAAAGGCCATGGGTAGTATTGCTGCTATTACAGTGAAGGTGGCCAGTATCGTCGGGTTGCCGACTTCATTGATAGCGAAAATAGCCGCTTGCTTGAAGGGCAACCGTCGTGATTTAAAATGACGATGCATATTCTCAGCTATGATAATACTATCATCTACCACGATACCAACAACAAATACAAGCGCAAATAACGTGATTCTGTTAAGTGTATAACCCAGCAGGTAATAGCTAAAGAGTGTCAGTGCAAACGTCAAGGGTACTGAGAAGAAGACGACCAGTCCTCCCCTCCAACCCATGGCCAGCATCACAAGCACCGTCACTGCGACTATGGCTACAGCCAGATGTAGCAGTAGTTCCCCTACCTTGTGAGAAGCGGTCTCACCATAGTTGCGGGTCACCTCGACATGTACGTCATGAGGGATGAGGTCAGCTCTCAACTGGTCCACACGCTCCAGTATCTTATCAGAAACCTTCATCGCATCAGCACCCTGCACTTTGGCGATAGCGATGGTCACAGCATTGTAATTGTCCTTGTAGTCACCATAGCTATTGTTAGCCTTTCCGTACCCGAATGTGACATAGTTCTTGGCTACAGAAGGGCCATCTACAATCTCAGCAACTTGCTCAAGATAAACTGGTGTACGCTGGTTTACACCCACTACAATCTGAGCGATATCTTCCGTGGACTGCAGAAACTTGCCCGTGGTAATCAAGAGCTCTTCGTCATTCTTATGGATGGCTCCTGATTGCGAACTGGCATTATTGGCCTTGATCATCTGCATGATGGTGATCGGGTCCACCTCGTTTTCAGCCATCTTATCCTTGTCGAGGATGATGCGTACCTGGCGTGTGCGACCGCCAATCTCATTGGTGATGGCCACATCTTTCACTTTCTCAATCTCTGTTGTCAGCTCTTCGGCAATCTGTCGCAACTGAAAGTCATCATAGTTCTCACTCCACAAGGTCAACCCCAGCATAGGGACATCATCTATAGATCGTGTTTTAACTACTGGTTCAAAGGCACCTTCCGGTAGGATGTCCCGATGTTTCATGAGTTCGTCATAGAGCTTCACATAGGAGCGCTCGATATCCTCGCCTACGAAGAATTGAATCACCATTAAGGCCCTACCATTACCTGGCATACTGTAGATGTGCTCAATCCCCTTGATGTTGGCGATGATCTTCTCTAATGGTTCCACCACACGGCTTTCTACCTCAGTGGGTGTAGCACCGGGGTAGCCAATCAATATGTCCGCCATGGGCACGTTGATCTGGGGCTCTTCTTCCCTGGGGATCAGAAAGGAGCTATATACACCGATGATCATCAACGCTACCATCAGTAGGATGGTCAACTTCGAGTTGATGAAAAAGTCGGCAATTTTTCCTGATATTCCGTCTTGCATGACCTTGCTATTTTGAGAGTTGCGATAGCTGGTGCGACACTTTCGCTCCATTGTAGAGCTTACCCTGGGCAGAAGTGACGTATTGTTCACCTGCCTGGAGGCCACTCAGTACTTCAACCTGGCCGTTTTTGCTTTCACCAATTCTCAACCAGCGAAGCATCGCCATGTCATTTTCATTGATCGTATAGAGACCTTGTAACTGACCCCTACGGATCAATGCTGACGCATCGATCACTACTGACTTAGAGTTTTCGGCCTCTTCTGTCATGATCTCAGCATTGATAAACATACCCGAGCGCAGCTCTGGAGCGCTTTCTGACAGCTGGATTTTCACCTGATATTGACCACCGGTATTCTTTGAAGACAAGCTGACCTCTTTAAGGATGCCTTCCACTTGCTTGCCCAAAGACTTGATACTGACGAGCGCTTCAGCACCCTCCTGAAGTCTCGCTATATCCGTTTCTGAAACCATTGCTGTAGCTTCGAATTGATTGGCTCCTTCGACGGTGATCAGTGGCATGCCGGGATTGGCCATATCACCCAGCTTGAGAAAAGTGTTGATCACGACCCCATCAAAAGGTGCCCTCAGATCGCTATACTTGAATTGGGCAGTTACCTCCGTTTTCATCTCTTTGGCAGCTTCCAAGCCTGACTGGGCCATCTCATATCTGGTAGTCATGTCATCCAATTCCTTCTGAGAAGCACTTCCCTTTTCAAATAGTGATTTGAAGCGCTGATAGTCCTTCTCAGCATTAGCAAAGGCGCTCTCCGCCTGACGGATACCTGCATTGACCTGGGCCTGCTTTGCATAGAGATCGGTATTGTTGATCTTTAGCAGTAGGTCTCCTTTATTCACCTCCTGCCCTATCTTGACATTGATGGACTCCACTTGGCCCATCATCCTGGTGCTTAGATTGGCACTTTGTAATGCCCCGATCATGCCACTCGCCCTGACAGTACCATTCAATGATAGCACCCTGGCAGTGGCGGTGGTCACGGCGATTGGCGGCTGATCATCCACCACGGCACTCTTTTCCTGATCTGCACAGGCTATAGACCCGATCATGATCATTCCTAATAGTATATTCCTGATATTCATCTTCATCGTGTTAAAAATTTGAGGTATTCGGTAGTCAGGTTGTATTTGAAAATGGCCTGACGGTATTCTAGTGTTTTGCTGTAGTACTGGGTCTCAGCCAGCAGGTAGTCAGTTGTTTTCTCGAGCCCTTCCTGAAAACGGTCTTTAGTGATACGGTAGGCTTCTTCAGATTGCTCCATCGCTAATTTGCTAAGCGCTACCTGCTTTTCAGCCACGGTGAGTTGTCTCCTGGATTTGTCCCACTCTAGCCGGTTTTGCTTCACGTACTGCTCATTGGCTATTTGAGCCTTCTCGTGTTCTGCTTGGGCCTTCTGCATTCTCCCAATGGACTTGTATCCATCGAACAACTTCCATGACATACTCACACCTAACAAGTAGCCCGAAGCGTCAAATCCGAAAAGCTGATCATCGTAAAACTGGAAACTGCCAAATGCATTGACCCTTGGCAGAAAGCTCGACTTTCTTGCTTGCGCCATTTGTGCGTATCCGCGAACGGACATCTCCATCGCCAGAAAGTCCTTGCGTGATGCCGAAAGAGAATCGGCAATCGGCATCACTGTAGGCGTATCCACCAATCTATCAACAGGTAAGTAAATCTGTTCTGGCCCTTCTTCACCAATCAACAAAGCCAAGTAATCAGACCCGTCGCGCACATTGGCTTCCGCCTCTGTAAGCTGGTTTTCTACTTCACTCATTCTCACTCGGGCCAAGAGTACGTCCGACTGTCGAACCATTCCCTGATCATAATAGTCCTGGACCAATTTCACTCCTCTAGCAGCGGCTTGCTTCGCTCTTTTCAGCACGTCAATCGCCTCATAGCCAAGCTGGAGTTGCATATATGCTTTCATTGCTTCGAACTCCGCGTATTCCTGCGTACGTTGGCGCTGAAGCAAAGTAGCTTCCGACTTGATTTTAGCTGCTTCTCGCTCGTGGATACCATCCAGGTTGAAGAGCGGTTGCATCACCATAATCTCTGTAGCATAGTTATCAATCGGATCCGGATTGTTGAGCAGGTCAGGGTTAAAGTCCTCTTGGGTGAGTATCTCCTGGTTCAGCCTGGTTCCGAAAGCCATCAATGGATTGTTGGTATAGATCAGCGTGTGAGATGCCTGCACGGAAGGTAGAAACAGGGAATGTGACTGGCGATAGTCTGCCACTGCTATTTCTGCTTCTTTCTGCGCCAGACGAACAGATAGATTGGCTTGTGTGACCTTTTCTATCAGTTCATCCCTGTAGACTGCTATGGTATCCTGACCTAGGATAGGTACTCCCGTTATCCCTGCGAGTAGTACTATGAGTAGCCATTTTTTCATTTCTCTAGTCCTAAATTTTATTCAAAGCTAGAGGGGGACATCAAGTGGTTTGGTAACCTAGGTTACGTAGGAAGTTTGATTGTTTCAAAAGAAGTTATTACCGAGAGTTATCCAGTAGGATGAGTATAAAAGGAAAGGCGATAGCTTTGGAAGAACAGCCTTTACGGTTCTATTTGCTTCCTATAAGAAGTAAATCTCATAGTAGCTTCTAGAGTAGCCCATGTCAAAAGAGGTTTTCAACTACAGCCAGCGCTTACGCTTGAAGTAGCTCAACATGATCGCAGTAATACCTACTAGCACAATCCAAAAAATAGGGTAGCCGTATCGGTACTTCAATTCCGGTAGGTACTCAAAATTCATCCCATAGATCCCAGCAAGAAAAGTTAGTGGTATGAAGACCACCGAAAAAATGGTAAGGACTCTTAAGATGTCGTTCAGTCGATTGTTGACCATAGATTGATAAAGGTTCAACTGATCATTGAGCATGACCTGATAGGTTTCTATTGCCTCCGTGGCATGCATGATGTGATCCTCCAAGTCCTTGATGTAGCTTAAGGTACGCTCCTCTATGAGATCTGATTCGGCCGACTTATACTCCATTACTAATTCTCTAACTGGTCGTACCGTCTTACGCAGAAAGTTGATCTCACGCTTATAATTATAGATTTTCTCTAAGTGCGAGGGCTTTGCTGATGAGATTAACTCTTGCTCAAGTTGCTCGATCTTATCACCGAATTGTTCGATTATCAAGATGTATTTATCAACCACAGCATCCATCAGCGCATAGGCTAGGTAATCACTTTTTCTCTGACGTATTTTGGTTGTAGGTCTAAGCAATCGATCTCGCACCGCGTCAAATACATCCTCGTGCTCTTCCTGAAAGGACAAGAGGTAATTCTGCCCTACTACCAAACTCAGTTGTTCAGCATTGATGTGGCCCGTCGACTTATCCATCCTCAACATCTTCAGTACAAGGAATATGCAGTTGTCATATTCTTCGCACTTTGGCCGTTGACCTGTATTGAGTATATCTTCCTGGATAAGTAAATGCAATCCAAATACTTCACCTGCCGTCTTGATCAGTGAAGTGTCATGAAGGCCAGTGATGTCTAACCATGATATGTGCTTGCTATCGCGAACTTTTATCATCTGATCAACGCCTATTTCTTTGATGACATGCGCAGTATCGGCATCAAATTCTAGAGCCTCCAAGGCCGGTTGATCAACCTTTCGATCACCTACGAAAATCAACGTACCAGGTGCCCGACCAGCATGATCACTATTATTGGTAATAAAGCGCGCCATGTCAGGAAGTTAGCGAGATTCGCTGAATTTCGATCAGCTCTTGATGACTTCAACAGGCCGCTGTATGAGTAGGTTATTGGGATAACTCACCTTTGCCTGGTCTGATAGCTCAACGATCGTTGTAAACAGGCCTATATCCTTGATCACTCCGGTCACACTATTATCTCCATCAATTATCTTCACTTTAGCGCCTATGCGGAACGGGAAAAAGAAGAAAATCAGGATCGAGGCGGTCATATTAGATAGTATGGACCAAATCGCAAAAAGGCCAACACCGATGACAGTGAATATCGATGTGAAGTAGATGGAAAGCCCTGTCAAACTGATCTCCCAGATGATACCAATCACAGTAATCATCAAAATGGTCAAAGTAAGGCGTACTAGTTTTCGGATATAAAGTTCACGGGGAAGATGGACATTCTTCTTTCTCGAATGTTGAATGATCATCTTCTTGCTGACTGTCTTGATCAGCGAAAAAAACAGAAATACACCCAGAGTTAGGAGTAACTGAACCAAATAAGCGTTAATCCAGAGAACGATTGATTCATATAGTGACATGATGATAAAATTACTAAAGCCGTGGCTTGTTTAGATCAAGATAAGACTAACAGACCAGACATGACCACCTCATCTGACATCTCCAATTCCTTATTAAGTCCCACAGAAAGTCTGATAACTAGCATCGAAGTTGGCTGGTACTAGTTGTAAGGATGCTTTTTCTTTATAAGGTGAAGACAGTTCTTCCAAAAATGTCTGAAAGGGCTTCATATCTCCTACCACGGCTGAATTCAGCACTTCTTCTACCATATGGTTTCTAGGAATGACAACAGGGTTGTTTTTGACCATAAGTGCATCGCTTTCTTCCACACTAGCACCTTTCACTCGTGCTATATTCCATTGAACATACCATGTTTTAAATGACTCATCATGCCTCAGCTTATCAATTAACTCCCCTCCCCACCTCAATGCTGTGAAGAAGTTGGTATAGTCGACCTGATGTTTCGCAAGCAGTTCAAGGCAGTCCTGGACTAACTCGCGACCAACGCCGACTTGATTAACAATTCCAAGTTTATTGTTCATCATCTCAAAGAAGACATTTGAAAAGGTCTCAGGGAAGCGCTTCATCACCTTATCTACTTTCGAATTGGCCACTTCTTCATCCTTATCAATCAATGGGATAAGCGCATTCGCAAAGACTTGCAGGTTCCAGAAAGCCATGTTGGGTTGATTGGCAAAGGCATATCGACCGCCAGTATCTATTGAGCTGAACACCGTTCGCGGATGATAGGTATTCATAAACGCGCACGGTCCATAATCGATAGTTTCACCAGATATGGCCATGTTATCCGTATTCATTACTCCATGGATGAACCCAACTCGCAACCAATTGATGATTAATTCCTTTTGCTTTTGCATCACCCTCTCAAGCAAGGCCAAAGCATGATTTTCATGATTGAGTAACTCTGGGTAATGCCTCTCAATGGTATATTGAAGCAACGACACAAGATCTCCCTCTTCTCTCAGGTACCGAGCGTATTCAAAAGTGCCTACTCGGATATGGCTTGCCGCCACTCTTGACAGGACGGCACCTTCATTGATCTGCTCTCGAAAAACTTTGTCTGTTGTTTTGATCACCGCCAAACTCCGAGTCGTCGGAATACCCAACGCATGCATGGCTTCACTGATCAAGTATTCTCTCAACATAGAATAGAAAGTGGCACGACCATCTCCTCTTCTTGAGTAGGGCGTTTGACCCGAACCTTTAAGTTGCAAGTCATACAAACCTTTGCGGGTCTCAATCTCGCCCAGTAGTACTGCACGACCATCTCCGAGTTTATTGAAGTGTCCAAATTGATGCCCTGCATAAGCCTGGGCTATCGGTTGACTTTCGGGTACGATTTCATTTCCCGATAGGTACTCCAATGCCTGTCGCTCCTCCTTCAAATGCTCATCTACACCAAGTTCAATGGCCAAAGCCCCATTGTACAGCGTCATGCTCGGATTACTGACAGGTACAGGTACCTGTGGAGAGAAGAGGCTATTGGGGAGCTGTGTTGCATAAGTATTTTTCAACCAGGTCATAGCGAGGGATTTGTTCCTAACCTGCAACAAAAACTATTGTTCGCCACATATGATTCCCATCGACTTTATAATTATTTGGTCAACCATTGGCAACTTGTCTTTGCTTCTAAGTCAGTCTTCAATGAGTTCTTCAAGAAATCTACTGGACTAACACCGAAAGCTTGGGTGAAGACTACCCAGAAATAGATCGACTCAACCAGCACGATCTCACTCAATATCAAATAAGGTTTAGGCGATAGTTGACTCACCCATCAATTAATCGCAAAGTGACTTACATCAGCAGACAACCGCCACTAAAGCTAGAAGCGCAATGTCGGCTACTTGACATTTGAAACACAAGCCTAAATCATGTATTGGGGGAGGTGTCTCTAATACTGTTTCTTCGAGCATATAATCTCGTACCTGACTCTAAGACTTAATTTCAGGTGAAAGAGAATCGGACCTAACAATCAGTAAATACCATATTTTGCGTTAGATTGAATCACAGTTACGTTATACCAAGAATCATGAAGAAAAATCTCATAGTAATCCAAGCAGCACTTTTATTGATTAGCAGTTTTACATTCTTCGGTTGCGGAGACGAAGGCGAGGATACACCCGCTCCTGACGATCAAGCAGCAGATCAAATAGATGATGAGATGACGGATCCTGATCCTGACCCTACTGCCGAGGCTGCACCTGGCTTTGAGCTCAACTCTGTAGACGGTGGAACGGTAAGCCTATCTGATTTCGAAGGAAAACCTTTAGTGATCTTCTTTTTTGGTAGCACTTGCCCACTGTGCATAGCTTCAGGGCCGACCGTAGAATCTGAAGTGAATGGTAGTTTTACTTCAGATGAGATTGCCATAATCGGTATTGATACCTGGGATGGCAATGCTGCAGCAGTGGAGAACTTTAAGTCTTCTACAGGGATTACCTTTGATTTGCTTTTGCAAGGATCAACTGTGCAAAATGCCTATGGCACGACCTATGATAGACTATTTGTTGTTGATAGTGATGGTAACATCGCCTTCAAAGGTACATCGACAGCCTCCCAGGATGCTGATGATGTTGTCGCCATAGTAAGGTCACTGCTGTAATGATTAAGTACTTTTTATCATTCCTATTCACTATCCTTTTTGGCTTCAATGTCAATGGACAAACGGTAAAAAACCATACCCTGCAGGATATCAATAACAATAAGGTCAATCTCTACGATCTTAAGGGTGAGCAAGTCACAGTACTGGATTTTTGGACTACATTCTGCAGACCTTGTATGAAGGCTATTCCGGAATTAAACAAGATCTACTCTGAATACAAAGACCAAGGCGTGCAGATAATAGGTGTGAATTGTGACGGTCCGAGGACCGTTGCGAAGGTGCCAGCCATGAGTCAAACTTTGCAAATTGAATACCCGGTTTTGGTAGACATAAATTCTGATATTTTCAATTCACTGAACTTCTCTAATTACCCGACACTGATCATTCTTGATGAGAAGAATAAAATCAAATACATGCATGAGGGGTTCATCCCGGGAGATGAAGAGGAGATAGTAAAGGCCATCAATAAGCAACTCTCAAAGTAGTGCCATTGGGCTTTTCTTTTGCAAAAAGAGGCTTTTTCGCTGCTATAACCATTATCGTCAATTGGTTAGGGACTAATTCGGCTCAGGCCCAGCTCAGCGGGCAAAACATCGCTGAATTCCAATACGGTCAAATTCCTGACGACACCACAAAGTTTGCTACTATTTATGATCGCCTGGTGCTTGACTATGATATCAATGCTTTCAAGGTAGGCTTGACGTTAGAGCAGTTTTGGTCTCCATATTCGGAAAGAAACTACATCGAGCCCAATCAAGTCCGCTTGCAATACAAAACCGACAAATGGGATATCAAAGTAGGCAACTTTTATGAGACACTAGGTCGAGGAACACTCATGAGGACTTATCAAGTACCTGGTTCTGTACTTGAGGATTTGTCCTTTCGATCAAGAAACTATTTTCATAGAGATTTTCTAGGCGCTTCCGTCAAATACCAAGCTGAAGCATGGAGTGTAAAAGCATTGGCCGGGCAGCCGCTCAACAATGTTTTCCCACCCACTGAAGCATACGAGTTGCGCAGACCAGATTCCGTAGCGGTCATCGGAGGTGACTATCAAATCAAAACACATAAACTCGAATACAACGCTATGTATCTTAACAATGAACGCGTAGATAAATGGTATTCGATGATGAACCTATCTGGACAGATCTTACCTGAATTGAGCTATTATGCTGAAATGACAATTGACAATCGAGACGGGATACTTGGGAAAGACGATGAGTATGGGTGGTACATTAATCTTAATGCCAACTTAAACAGGCTGAATGTCACAGCTGAACTCAAGGACTACAACAACATACTGATAGGAGAAGCGGTCAATGAACCTCCTGCTTTGATCAAGCAACATACCTATCGTCAACTCAATAGGAGCACTCATGTGCCCATACCCATAGATGAATCAGGTTGGCAGATTGATGCTGCCTATTCCTTCGAGGACGGCAGTGTACTGTCATTCAACCATGCTCGAGCGCTAAATGAACTCGGTGAGGTAGATTTTGAATACACTGAGTACTTTTTGGAATACAGTAGGCTATTCAATGACCAATGGGATGTGAAGTTCTTTTTTGACTTTGCGCAAGATGGCGTCAAAGGCGAAGAAAATCGAACGAGTTTTGGTGTTGACGCTGATCTATTGTTGAAGAACCGAAAGTCTGTTAATATAGAATATGAGTTTCAGACATTTGAAAGACAAGAGTCTGGAGCTACGAACATCCTGTTATCTCTCGCTTACAATTATGGCTCAAAGTTTTCAATTGCCGCACTTACCGAATACAGTACCGACAACTTTCTTGTAGAAGACGGAAACGACTATAGAGTATGGTTGGGTACTAATATCAAGTACAAACCGGATTTTCGTAACACTTTTCTATTTTTCGGAGGCACCAGACGTGGAGGCCCAGCGTGCTCGTCAGGAGTTTGCTATGAAATATTGGATTTCGAAGGAGTGGAACTGAGGTATACTCGTCGGCTCTAATAAGGTAAGACGAAAGTCTCCTTGCAGAAAAACCCACCTTTGATAGGTTCTCTCATCATTTAGTCCAAGGATGACCTGAAGCCTTAATTTCATCATTTTGAGACAATCAAAGAATTTGGATTGACTCTGTATTTGTCAGTGGAATTATTCAGATTTAGAGAATTTAGTCCTAAATCATAAAACCGGGCGATAAGCACTCTTGCATTACCCATTTTAGCCACGTATTCTCATAATTAATCTAGCAGTATGACAGGACCAGACAAGAACTCCACCTTCCCACTTCAAGGATATGATAGACTTTGCTTTCTAAAGAACATCGTCAAAAACCCCCAGATCATTATTGGTGACTATACCTACTACGATGATTTTGAGGATGTCAACAACTTCGAGAAGAATGTCAAATACCTGTTTGACTTTGTCGAGGATAAGCTAATCATTGGAAAGTTCTGCATGATTGCCTCAGATGTTACTTTTATCATGAATGGCGCAAACCATCTCTCTGAAGCGATCTCCTCCTATCCTTTTGCCATATTTGGAAATGGATGGGAGCATGCCATGGAAGGCAAGAGCTATCCATCCAAAGGTGATACCATTATCGGCAATGATGTATGGATTGGCTATAAAGCTACTGTTATGCCTGGAGTGGTGGTTGGGGATGGTGCAATTATCGCAAGTAATGCTACCGTAACGCGAGATGTACCACCTTACACCATAGTCGGTGGCAATCCAGCTAAAGAGATAAGAAAGAGATTTTCTGACGACAAGATTAAGCGATTGCTGGAGTTGAAATGGTGGGACTGGCCAGTAGAAAAAATCACGCAAAATGTGCAACATCTTACGGGGACTGATCTGTATGCACTTGAAACAGAAGACACTTGAGTACGTCATCCACGATCAAATCAGCTCGCTTAAAGCGGAACATCACGCGTATCGCACCTTTCGCCATCATTTGGTTGGTAACCGGCTGGGTGTTTCTCTTGATCGAGGTGGCAGCTACGGGTAATGAAAATCCGAATCCTGATGAAGCTATTACACTCACATTACCGGTATTCATATTTGCGAGTTTATCCATTACAATAGTAGGATTGCTCGTTGGTACCATTGAGCTCATATGGCTTGAAAAGCGTTTTTCTCGATTCAGCCTTGGAAAGAAAATCGTCTATAAGCTTTTAATCTATATGGTCTTTATGTTGGTGATGATATTGGTCAACTATCCAATCGCCGCAAGCCTGGAACTAGGCCTGGGGGTTACCGACGAAGCTGTCTGGCAAAAACTTAGTCAGTATTTACTAAGCGTAACTTTCATAAGCACAATCGTACAATTGAGTTTCTCATTGCTGCTTAGCTTACTCTATGCCGGCATTAGTGAAAACCTGGGTCCTGGTGTACTGCTCAACCTGTTTTCTGGTAAGTATCACCAACCATTAAGAGAAGAAAGGATCTTTATGTTCCTGGATATGAAGTCATCCACAACTATAGCTGAGCAGTTAGGTCATATCCGATACTTCGCGCTACTCCAGCAGTATTATGATACAATGACCAATGCTATCATCGACCACCAAGGAGAGGTCTATCAATATATCGGCGATGAGGTCGTCATATCCTGGAAGCTCCAAAAAGGACTAGCAAATGCTAATTGCATTAGAACATTCTTTGCCATTCGGCACGCTATGCAGCAAAATCATTCTCGATTCAAAGACCAGTTTGAAATCTTTCCTGAGTTTAAGGCTGGTATGCACTTTGGTGAAGTAACCGCCGGGGAAATCAGTGCGCTTAAAAGAGAGATCGTATTTACCGGTGATGTATTGAATACCACCGCCCGGTTACAAGGCCTGTGCAAGCAATACAATACTGATCTGGTAATCACAGCTGAACTCAAAGATCGCCTGATCTCAAACGCAGCATTTTCTTTTAGAGACTTAGGCCATGTGCGACTAGTAGGCAAGTCAGGACAGAAGCAAATATTCGCGGTAGAAGAGGTTTGACCCGTAGGCGCTATCCTACCGGAATAACCATACACGCATACTACTCACACATCCACGATCTTATGTCTTTTGCAAAGCTTTATTTCTTATTAGTTGATCTCAATCTAGTTATCATAAGCTTATTACCAAGTGATGTTCATTAACTTTAATGGGATGAAAAAACCTTACCCTTCCCGGCTCCCAGGTCTATTATTAGCCCAATTACTGTTTATTTTTTTACCCACAATACTAGTCTCAGCTCAAGACACCAATGAGCAGTTTTGGAGAATCAGCAGTAGAAATAGTATCGTCTGGGATGCGAATGAAATGTCTCATTCCCTTCCTCATGAGGACAATATCGAGATGGCCGGATCAAAAGTTGCTGGCATCATATCTTACTCTATAGATGAGAACCAACAACTATCGCTGAGCAGGGATATCATATTCCCGCAACTAAGGATCTACAACAAGTCAACTGACCCTGATTGGAAAAAATACCGCGCTTATTTCAGGCATACTTTCGAAGATGACATACTACCTAGGATTTCAATTGACGAAAAAACGCTTGTTCCGGGAAAAATTGATTCGGTAGAAATAGAAGGAGTACTTAAGTTTTATCATGCGGCAGTTAGTGGAATTGCAATAGAAAGAATACTACTGCCATCGATGCGAGAGCGCGTGTTCCTAGAATCTTGGGTGCTGAAGAACATCTCGGATAAGGCAAAAGAAGTAACGATTGGTAATACAACCTACAAGACTCAAGAGGAAGGATACAAAGGCATCTACCATTTAAAAAGCTACACCGATGCAGCATCACAGATCATCCTCGCTCCTGGTGAAGAGACTTCCCTTGGAGTGTACATGGTAGCCGGTATCGATGATGAAACTATTGATGGTTTTGACGCAAAGACTATCATAGATCAGAGGGCTGTTTTTCTATCAAAAATGAAATCGAGTCTGATCCTAAAGACTCCCAATGAGACATTAAATACACTCTTTTACTTTTCTAAGATACGTGCCAGTGAGAGCATATTCTATTCCGACAAAATGGGATATATCCACTCTCCTGGTGGCGGCAACTATTACCTTGGCATATGGGCCAATGATCAGGTGGAGTACTCAGGACCATTTTTCCCTTATCTCGATTACGACCGTGGCAAAGAAGCAGCCTTCAATACTTACAATTGGTTTTCAAAAAATATACCAACAGATGATTCCCATATTCCTTATGCCTTCGAGATAGAGGGTAACTTTATAATGGATCATCTGGATCGTGGCGATGCAGCTATGATTGCCTATGGCACCAGCCAATTCTTGCTCAAAAGTGGAGATGTGGAAGCCGCTCAGAAGTTGTGGCCACTCATCGAATGGAGTCTGGACTACTGTGATAACAATAGAAATGCTGAGGGTGCTGTCTTATCAGAATCCGATGAGATGGAAGGTAGGATAGCCACGGGAGATGCCAACCTGGCCACCTCCACTCTCTACTATGGTGGTCTCAAACTCGCTCGTATTCTGGCCAACGAGTTAGGTCACAATAATCTCGCAAGTACCTATTCCCGTAGAAGGGCAGAGATGGAGAAAGTCATTGAAGACTACTTTGGAAGTACAATAGAGGGGCTGGATACCTACAAATATTTTGATACTAACACGCACCTACGTCACTGGATCTGTCTACCGCTGGTGATGGGTATTGATACCCGCCTCAATGGTACTCGGGAGGCACTCCTATCAAAGCTATGGACAGACAATGGTATACTTGTTGAGCTCAACCCTGACTCGGAAGATGCAGATGTCTTCTGGGACCGTGGCACGCTCTACGCATTCAGGGGCATCTTTAAGGCAGGAGAGCTAGACCAATCTTTAGATCGCCTGATGGCCTATTCTGAGAAGCGGCTCCTAGGTGAACGCGTCCCGTATGTCGTAGAAGCTTATCCTGAAAACGACATGCGCCACCTTTCTGCCGAGAGTGCGCTATACTGCCGTATCTTTATCGAAGGTTTACTTGGCCTAGAGCATACTGGATTCAGTTCATATAAAATCAAGGCACAGCTTCCCGATGACTTTGACTTTTTGGACTTAGACAAATTGGGCCTGGCAGATGCTCAGTTTGATATCTCCCTTAAAAGGCAGAAAAACAAGATCAAAGTTCAAGTAGTGTCTGATAGCAAAGTGTTGGTCAGCAAGCTGGTCAAACCAGGGGAGTATGTCACAGTGAACTACTAACGTGAGTAACTGCCTGCAAGCAGGGAAAACTTATGAAGATTAGAATTTCATGAATAGCTAATCACTTTGCGTTACAATTGTTGACCAACAAAAGCCTGCCAAACCTTGTTTTATCAAGCTTAAGCCAGATATATGATAGGGCTTAAGATGACTTTTAACAGCGTATCTCTATCCTCTTTAAATAGGCCTTCATTTGTATTGCTGATTAGGTCACATTCTTGTTGAATACCAGCAAAACACCTACCGGAAATCTATGCTTTTCAAGAATTAGAAGTTCTATCTATATTGGAGCAGGGTAAATTAGTTCAAACTTGATCGATCAAAAGTCCATAGCTGTACTTCCATTTGATAATCTCAGTTCAGATCCTGAGAATGAGTACTTCTCAGACGGTATGACGGAAGAGATCATCAATGCGCTGAGCAAGATCAATGGCTTGAAAGTCACGGCGCGTACCTCCTCTTTCGTCTTCAAAAAGCAAAAGGAGGATGTCAGGATCATAGGCAATAAGCTCGGTGTAACTACAGTCTTAGAAGGAAGCATTAGAAAGTCAGGGGAACGCGTGCGTATCACAGCCCAGCTTATTAGAACAGATAATGGCTTCCACATCTGGTCGGAGAATTTTGACCGAAGATTAGAGGATATTTTTGCCCTTCAAGATGACATAAGTCTGCTCATTGCCGATAGGATCAGGGAAAACTTCGGTCATATCGAAATTACGGAACACCTCGTTGAGCAGCCCACAGAAAACATAGAAGCCTACCAACAATACTTAAAAGGTCGACATCTGTTTTTGACGTGGAACCTTGTTGAGATGCAAAAAGGACTCTCCTACTTTGCCAGAAGTATAGAACTAGACCCGACCTACGATCAGCCTTATTTCGGAATGGCACTTTGCTATAGCCTTCTGGGTGCCTGGGGGTACATGCCTAAGCAAGAGGCATATCTGCTGGCAGAGTCTTTCATAGAAAGCGGTAACAAGCTTCAGCATCAATCAGTCTTAGGATTCTATGCGCAGGCTGTACATGAGTTCTGGGCATTTTGGAACTATAGCACAGCATACGGTCATCTTCAATCCGCCTCAGCCCTCAATGAACAAGATCCTGAGCCCATCGACTTTATGGCCGAGATCAATAGGTCGTTAGGAAATTTTGACACAGCCTTAGCACTCAACGCCAAAGGGCTTACTGTCAATCCGCTTTCAACCAATGCCTATTTTACAAAGGCAACCCTACTCTACCTCCAAGAGGATTATGACAATGCCCTTATTGTCATTGAGGAAGGCCTTAAGCTTGACCCTGTGTTCACATTGCTCCAGAACTTGAAACTCATATGCCTGATTCTTTCAAAGAATCATGACGAACTCAACCGATATCACGAAAGCATTACGCAATTCCTTGTCCTACCGGAAATTTACTTAAGACTTTACGAGCTATATAACGGTATTAAGATACCACAAAACCAAGTGGATCAACTGATTGAGAAGGTTGATGCCATGCAAGGCCCTCCAGTATTTCCTTTGGATATCTACCTCTGTATTTATTCTGGTAAGGAGGAGGAGGCATTACAACGACTCAATGCAAAGGTCAATGCCAAAATGGGTCAAGTTGCGAATTTTAAAAACGACCCTTTTTTAGCCCCGCTTCGTGACAGTGAGTCATTCAAGTCCTTAGTGAATGCCAACTTCCCGGATGATCCTATCACTAGTCCAAGAGCGGGGAATGCTTCCAGCGAAAAAGCTTTGGTACTTAGTGATGATGAGACGAACAGCTATAGTGCCAAACTGATTACCCAAATGGAAGAGCACCAAAGCTATCTTGACACACAACTCACTTTAAGAGAGCTGGCAGATCGCATTGACTTGCATCCTAACAAACTGTCCTGGCTGCTTAACGAGAAAGTAGGCAGGAACTTCAATGATTTTGTCAATGGTTATCGCTTGTCAGAATTTCAGCGGAAAGCTGTAGATCCTGATCATCAACACCTGACTTTGCTAGGCCTGGCCTATGAAAGCGGATTTACATCCAAATCAGTTTTTAATGACTTTTTCAAAAAGCAAACTGGCGTGACGCCAAAGGCTTGGGTGAATCAAGCTAAGAAGTCCTGAATTTCATCTTAGCATCATCAATACGTCCGTGATTTCTTTTCAGGACGCTTTCAGCAATTAGTCTTCCAATTTTTGAGCTCAATTAAACTTTAAAACAATGAAAGCATTGAGCAACAAATCAGTAATTGAAAGCTATTTCAAATCTTTTAGCGCAGGCGATATAGAATCGGTATTGCATATCTTCCATCCAGATTGCCTCATCGTGAGTGTGAGGGATGCGGCAAGGGCCAATGGTCAATTGCATGGCACTTATCGTACCCGAAATCAAGCCGCTGACTTTTTGGCCAACATTAGTCGACTCTTCAACATAAAGAGTTTCGAAGTAGAAACTATCACTGAAGGGGACAATAATGTGGTCTATGCCAACGGGACATTTGCCCATGAGGTCAAGCGACCGGTAAGTTATTCTTTAGCACATGGGTGCAAAGGTGCATTGTTGAAGACGGTATGATCAAAGAATACCGATTCTATGAAGACTCAGCTGCCTACGAAAAAGCTGCCGCTTAAACATTAGTGTCATGAGCTACGCGCTTTTACTTCTATTGGCCTTCATGGTAGGCATCATGGTCGTCATTCAAGGCGGCCTTAATTCCCGATTGGGAATGCATCTAGAGAGCCCACTACTGGCTACAGCGGCTGCACTCTCGTTGAGTGCTACATTCACTGTCATTGCCGTACTCGTAACAGGGAGGCAGTTACCAAGCATACAGGTATTGAAAGAGATTCCAATCCATTTATGGTTTACTGGAGCTGTCTTCAGCTTCATCGCGGTTACGCTTTTCTATTACCTGATCCCTAAAATAGGAATATCCACGGCTGTCTCATTTGGCCTTTGCGGTCAGATCATTTTTTCGATGATCGCTGCAAACTATGGCTGGTTTGGTCTTCCCGTAGAGCCAATGGCACTTAAGAAAATCATAGGTGTCACGGCCATGATCACAGGCATATTCCTCATCAAACTCTAAATCCAATATTTAACTATCAAATCAACAGTCAAAAACTAAAAATTATGAATAGTATACAAGAAGTAGCATCTAAGATCGAGACGGTAGGTGGTTATGCACCACCCCTATCCATGACAGTTAAACCAAAGAAAGTACTCGTCATTAACGGGCATCCTGATCCGCTTAGCTTCAACAGGGCCCTATCGGAGGCCTATGTCAAAGGTGTAAATGCCAAAGACAATAAGATTGAGGTACTTAACATCGGAGACCTGGCATTCAACCCTAATCTGGTTTTTGGCTATCGTGAGAAAACGGAGCTTGAGTCAGATCTGCTGAAGTCAATCGATCTAATCAAAGGCGCAGATCACCTTGTCTGGGTTTTCCCAATGTGGTGGTATGGATATCCGGCACTAATGAAGGGTTTCATCGACAGGACTTTCTTGCCAGGCATATTCTTCAAATATCAAAAAGGGAAAGCATTCCCGGAAAAGCTATTGAAAGGAAAAACCGGCAGGATTATCATAACTGCTGATACAGTGAGATGGTATGATCACTGGTTCATGCACAGCCCCGCTATCCAACAGTTCAAGAAGGGCACGCTTGAATTCTGCGGAGTTAGCCCCGTGAAGGTCTCCTACTTTGCTGTCATCAAAGACTCCACTTCTGCCCAACGTGAGAAGTGGCTTCAAAAAGCCGAAACCTTAGGATCAAAAGTCATATAACAAAAGATAAAATTCATCTAAAACAAAACTCAAATGAAAAACACAATCGAAATCCCAAAAATGCTCCATGAAGTGCATGGAGAGCAAGCATCAAGACTAGATGTCTTGATTCCACACGGTATAGCTTTACTAGCTTCTATCTATCTCCTGATGATCCCACCAGGTATGGGCTTTGGTCTGACTAAGTCAGTACTGCTTTTTATACTGACCTATGATTTGATCGGTGGAGTAATTGCCAACTTCACGGTAGGTACATCCAGCTTCTACGCGGCAAGTGCAAGTCGGAGGTATAAGTTCATTGCGCTACACATCCTACAACCTACACTGATGTGGTACCTCTTCAAAGGTGAGTCCGCTTTGACCATAGGCCTCAGCACGTACATCGTTGTATCTGCATTGGTTGTCAACCTCGTCAAGCAAACGCAACATCAACTGATCGTGAGTGGAGTACTCGTAGTGATTGGCCTTTTCCTCTTACAGTCATATGGTGCTAGCGCAACATTTTCGCTTCAGTTTCTGCTAACGACCTTCTTGCTAAAGCTGCCTCTAGCCTGGGCGGTACGCTGGACAGAGCTAAGTCCAAAAACCAATCCTGTCTCAACAAATGTCCATTAATACAAAACGCTTTTACTTATGACACCTCATAACACCTATTATCAAAGCATCGTAAAGCAAACCTGCCCCAGGTGTAGAACTGCCCCTATGTTTAAGCACAGACCATACAATCTCAGTCAGTTTGATGAGATGCATGACCATTGTCCAAAGTGTGGTCAGTCTTTCGAACCAGAGCCTGGTTACTATACTGGAGCCATGTACGTGAGCTACGCCATCCAGGTGGTTATTGTCATGATAACCAGTCTTCTGATCACAGTTTTCACCAAAGATCTGGATCTGATTTGGTATGTAGCTCCGATACTGACTTTTGTACTTGTAGCCATGCCATATACTTTCCGCCTGAGTCGATCTATTTGGATTCATCTGTTCGTTGCTTATCAGCCTAATGCTGTCAAGGCTATACCTAGTTCTAGTCAATTATCTAATTAAGGCCGTCAATCAAAGTACTGTCAAGTATTACTGATAGTACTTTGATTTATAAGTATTTCAAATAACTTCTCCATTTCCGAGTGCAGATGACTCATTTTTTCTTTGATCTAATAGTGACTCTTCGTACACTTTTAGCTGCAAAACGTGCGGCTCTGATACTCTTTTTTCGATTGTAGAGTCCACGAATAAATTGATAGATTTTCTCCTTCTCATTTTCATTGATCAATTTCAAGTCGTCATCCTCATATATTGTTCTTTTGAGTTGGCTCTTGAACCTTCTTTTACCCTTCTTTTCCAAATAGTCATCCCTTTTTTCGAGCACTTCATAGTATCTGTAAGCAGTATCTAAACTGGCCTTTACAACGCTTGGTAGGTACTTAAGTGCAAGAAATAATACTGAAATTACCTTGACATTTTCAGAACTCACGATTTCTTCAATAACCAATTCCCAAGATCCAATCTGAATTCTAGATATAGCAATCTGCTGAGAAGGCGTGTGAGAATAGCTTGCAAAACCGTATTTGGATAAGTTGCCATCAATCCAATAGATAAAGTCTAAGTAAGAACCTAAATCCTTGATGTTTAAGTTTTGGTCATCCAAAGTGATCACTAGTTCTACTCTATCAGAACTTGAAGTACTTCCCAACAAAACACTCAATAGATCAATATTCCTGAGAGGTGAAATCGGGTCTCTCTTAGGTTGAATGCTCTTATCAAAAACTCGAATGTTAGCCATAACTAGTGTTGAAATAAACTGATAATCCACCTGCATATTAATCAATTAAAAGGCTAGAAAGTCAAATAATATCCTTGATATCAACCTTGCCCTACCCTTCGTGTAGTGATTCAATTATTCCTCTATTATTCTAACCATACAACCGGAGTATACAGATAACACCCTTCCTGAAATTCAGACAAAAACGATTCTCAGAGAAGGCTAAGGGGATAAAGTCCGACTTCTCATAATAAAGTCCAGAATCATAATCCCAGACGATTGGGGTACCCCCGGACTTCATCTTTGTCTCATCAATTTTTCAAAAACTCTAAAACACAACAAAAAATGAAAAAGCTATTAACAATGATTTACGTACCAGTGCTTGCCCTGGGATTACTTGCATGTGGAGATGACAGTGACGATGTAGCACCTGTCAACAACCCACTACCACCCATCAGCTCAGATGAGTATAGCACTGCTGAAGCCCTACTAGCGTCACAAGGTTTTCGCGGTAGCGTACTCATCCAAAAAAATGGGCAGGACATCATCCGCAAAGGCTATGGCATGGCAGACGCATCAGCCGGCATACCCAATGATGTATCCAAAGTGTATCGAATAGGTTCGATGACCAAGGCATTCACCGCGGCAGGTATTGTCCATCTCAAGCGTGATGGCCTGATAGAGAGCTATGATCAGCCATTGAGCGATTTTGAAGAAGACTTCCCCAACGGTGATAATATCACCTTGAGACACCTGCTTAAACATGAGTCTGGCTTGCAGGATTATGTTGGGCCCATTGAAGCCGCAGCTTCAGATTTGAACACTTTCTTCACGCCTGAGGACATTTTGGATATCGTCATAGAGTCTATTGAAGACGAAGGTACCCTTTATGAACCAGGCGATCGATTCTACTACTCCAACACCAATTATCTGATCCTGGGACTGCTTATCGAAGAGCTG
Source organism: Flammeovirgaceae bacterium UBA6059 (assembly GCA_002435755.1). Lineage (GTDB taxonomy): Bacteria > Bacteroidota > Bacteroidia > Cytophagales > Cyclobacteriaceae > UBA6059. The sequence continues at coordinate 303,602 of DIYH01000024.1, read as the reverse complement.
ACAGAAATGAGCTATCACGACTATCTCCAGCTCAAAGTCTTCACTCCGCTCGGCATGAACAACACCGGCCAGGGCGCAGACAACATTAGCGGTAGCGCATATGCCAAAGGATATGAAAATGGTAGTGAGGTAGCGCCGTACCAGATGCAGATCGCCTATAGTGCAGGTGATCTCGAGAGCACCATTGGCGATATGGAAATCTGGGCCAATGCACTCATGGGTGACTTCTATACCGCTCAAGAAAAGGCTGAAGTATTCTCGGCACCTTATGGACAGGACGATATCAATACTGTCGGATTTGGCTGGTTTACGATCATGTGGGATGGCAAGTTGATGAACCACCACGGCGGAGATATTGATGGCTTTACGAGCTTTCTAGGCATCCTACCGGAATCACAAGGCATCATCCTACTCCTCAGCAATGAGCAAGACAAGGGTGCCGAACGCAACCTTATCGTAGAGACGCTTGCCAAGTACGAATTCTAATAATTAAGAGACTGAACGTCAATGCGAACCTTTTGCCAAAAATCATCAAATCAAAAGGTGCGGCAGTCTAGACTGAGAGAGATTGCTTCTCACGCTAAGGCGTGATTGCAATGACGGCTAGAAAAACACATTCAACAATCACTAAATACAACTCAAATGAAAAAATTAATCATCATCACATTCGCATTGCTTGGAGCACTCAACCTTCAGGCACAAGATCAAAAGCCTATCAGAAAAGGATTTACGATAGGAGGTTCTGCGGGAGTAGGTGTACTTCACTTCACCAAGGACATGAGTGGTTCAGAAACACAAGGAGACATTTCGCTACCCAATGTTAAGATTGGCTGGTTTGTTAACAAGCGCACAGCAATCTACTTGGCTACTGCTGGACAGATCTATGAAGTAGACGGCAAGGACAGAAGCTTCGAAGGATTCATCCCATCCTTGCAGTACTGGACAGGTCACAAGATGTGGGTCAGTGGCGGTTTTGGGCCAGCACTGGACACAAGAGCATTCTACGCTTCCAGCAAAGACGCTAGAAAAAGCAGCTGGGGAAAAGGCGTACTTCTTGCAACAGGCTATGAAGTCACACAACGACCAAAATGGGCCATGGACATCCAGGCCAGACTCTTCATGGCAAGTGTAGACCAGGGAGCAGAGCTAGGTCGACTAGAAGGCACCAGTTTCATCATAGGTGTCGGTTTCACATTGCTCTGAATACAATCGGTCAACACTAAGAAGGACAAATCAAATGAAACGACAACTCATCTTAATCATTGGGATAGCAGTGGCACTGCTGTCCCTACTCTACTGAATAACTCACAAGACAGTCACACAACATTTTAAATCATAAAGTCATGAACAAGATATTGATTGCCGGATCTACCGGATACCTCGGACAACATATAGTGGAAGAACTTCAACAACGAGGCGCCAACTTCGTGGCACTCGCAAGAAACAAAGGCAAACTAACAAACAAGGGTATCGCAGCTGATATGATCATCGAAGCAGAGGTCACCCTACCGGAAACACTTAAAGGTCAATTTGACGGTGTTGATACCATCATCTCAACAGTAGGAATTACACGACAAAAAGATGGATTGACCTACATGGATGTGGACTATCAGGCCAACAGCAACTTACTACAAGAAGCCAAAAGAGCAGGAGTCAAAAAGTTCATATACATATCATCGATCAATGGTCAGCAGATGCGACACCTGAAAATCATGGAGGCTAAAGAGAAATTTGTAGATGAACTGAAGCAATCTGGTTTGTCTTACACCATCGTCCGCCCCAACGGGTTCTTCTCCGATATGAAAGACTTCCTTGACATGGCCAAAGGTGGGAGGGTTTACCTTTTTGGTCATGGCGACTTTAAGCTCAACCCTATTCATGGTGCCGACTTGGCTAAAGCCATAGTTGAAAGTATTGATGATGATATCAAAGAACTCGTGGTAGGTGGGCCCGATATTCTTACCCAAAATGAGATAGGAGAATTGGCGTTATCTGCACTGCAAAAGCCAAAGAAAATATCCCATTTACCGGATTGGATTAGAAGAGCAATCATCAGAGTACTTCATGCTTTTACTTCTTCTAAGACTTATGGCCCCATCGAATTTTTCATGACCATGATGGCCCAGGACAATGTAGCACCGAGATATGGGGTCCATCGTCTAGAACAGTTTTTCAGAACCGAGGTAGACAGCATCAACGAAATCAGTGAGAGTTAAACAAGGTATCCTTAAGTACAACAAGTGATTCCAGCCAGCTATTATTCATTAGCTCTTGGCGGTGGTCCCAATTTTGTAGTGCTTAGTTAATGATCAGCTGGATTTGGGGTGCAGGTCAATGTCAATAGTAAAAGACAACAGGCTGGCACTTCCGATATAGGATGACTATTTTGACGGCCAACTTTATACCAACATGAATTTTGAAAGCCTGTACACCGATCAACTTGCTCCTGTTGTCAACCAAATAGAAGCCAGGAGAATACAATTTGAAAAGTCAACAGGCAAGCTAAAAAAGCTCGTTATGATCATCCTGGCAATCATTGGTATTGTCATATCTTATTACCTATACCAGTTTACCCAGTCGGGTTGGGCGGTATTTGGTACAGTGCTCACTATTGTGATTGTCGGTTTTTTATTCTTGGACCAACTGACCTTGAAGCTTGCAAGAAGCCAAGGGTTTGACAAACTTGAAAGAAAATTTAAGCAGGATATCATTGGAGCAGTCATCAGGGAGGTCAGCTTAGACCTCAGCTATGATCCGACGGGAGAAGTTGCAATTAATGAATTGAAAGCGTCTCATTTACTGGATATCAAGTCCAATACTAAGGTCAAAACAGATGATATCATTGAAGGTCAGTGGAAAGGGCATCAGGTGAAAATCAGCAATGTGACGACCGCTGCTTATTTACCGGGAGGCTCTACTGGACAAGCGCGCGCACCCAGGTCAAATGAGTCTACCCAAAGCTTTAGTGGTCTATTGATCAAAGTGAAAGTGGATACTCCATTCAAAGCATTTATCATTCCGGCCTTCTCAGGAAACATGGGCGATTCACTATTCAGCATGAAGATGAAACGAGATAAGTCCATGACCATGGAAGAACAAAGGGCTTATAACCTGCAGCTGATGAGCCAGGGACTGGGTAGCGCTTACCGTTGGTCGAAGGACATGACATCTTTCAAAGAAGAGCTGGATGTCTTCGATCATCAGGCCAATACCAAAAAACCTTATAAGATCTACGTCGAAGATGAAAAAGCCAGGGATCAGCTACTCGCTAATAGTAAGCTCAGCCTGTTGTTAAGTACAGAGTTTAAGGATGCAAGTGCTATCAATGAAGCGGTAGGAACCAAGAGCTTCCAATTATTAGATCAAGAGCTAATGGACGATCTTGTAAAGACTAGTCTCATCTATGCTATCCATTCAGGATTTGCATGGGTGTTGCTGCCAGCCATGCACGACAAATTTGAGTTATCTATTGAAAAGGAGCTGACAAAAGCCATGATCAAAAGTGCTTATGACGACATACTCTTGACTTTAGCCGCTATCGAACCTTTCCTACGCTCAAGCCATTGATTCTGGTAAGAGGTGAAACTTCATTCACAGGCAACTTAACGCACTCAGAGCACATTTATCAAAAAAAGTTAGTGAGGGTTTAAACCTTTTGGTCTGTTTATGCATCTATAGAGTACAAATGAAGAAGTGGATCACCATATTAGGAATAGTTATCGCCATACTGGCGGTGCTAGTGAGTTCGAGCCTAGCCAAAGGCTTTGACTTCTCAGTCTGGATGACACATTGGATCCATAAGCTTCAGCCCACCCTGGCCCAGCTACCGCAATTAGCACAGTGGGTGTCCCTCTAGTTTGAATTTCAATTACTGTATATAGATCACACTGAAAGGCCGGTTTTTACCGGCCTTTTGCTTTTTCATTAAAGTCATCCAACTACTGAGCAGCAAAGAGTATGGATTTCAAATCGACTTGTTCTCTACAGCATTTCTCCCATCTTATAATATCGAAAATACCAATTGGGAATCTCAATGACTTCCTCTGAAACGCAATCAAGACAGTCGCATATCATAGTCCGGTGAACTATATTCACTTCGTAATTTGAACTGGGATATGATGTACAAAATGATAACATCTACTTTCAAAAAAATCACCATCTATTTCCTCATCTCAGGCATGGTTGTGAGCTGCCAAACTCACTCAGATATCTCAGGGAAAATCGAAGGAACAACAAAGGAAGGTACAATAATATATCTCATTGCACCACCATCCTTACGAGGTGTCGGAGCGACCTATCATGGTACGGTCATAGATTCAGCTGTAGTTGATGCTGAAGGCCATTTTGGCTTTCGGCGACTACCTGAATTCGAAGGTCCTAAATTTTTGGAAATTGCTATGAAGCAAACTGGAAAGGCTCCTAATTATCTACACACTGACGATCCATCCAGGTCTAATTATATGCCCATCATTTGGCGACCGGGAGAGCCGCTGGTCATTAGTGCCCGTACGAACGAATTCCAAAAAAGCTTCTCTGTAGAGCAACCATCAGAGGCCAACCGTGCTTTGCTGGACTTAAGAGATGTTCATCAGGAAGCTTATTTAACCCATCTTGCTGGCAAGCAATGGGACATAGAGGATGGTAGTGGCTTACTAGAAAAGGAGCATGCAATTTCACAGTTTCAGGCAGAACTAATAGAGTTTGCAGATAACACACCTCATCTCATTCCGGCCATGATCGCTTTGAGATGGGTAAGTCCCGAGCATTATTATGAGCGCGTACCCGAATTTTTAGTGCGGCAGTGCAACAAATGGCAGCAACAACAACCCGGCCATCCTTGGGTGGTGGAACTCTGCAAGATAAGTGATCCTGCGCAGCTCCCCGTGCTGGTAGGTGATGTTTTCCCCAATCTGAACCTACCCACAATGGACAATGACACATTGGCTGTACAAAACGAGTTAGGCAGTAGGCTCACAATTATAGACCTATGGGCGAGCTGGTGTGCTCCATGTCGCAAAGAAAATCGTGAAGTCTTAGTGCCACTATGGGACCAATATCATGAGCAGGGCTTGCAGGTCATAGCCTATGGGCTGGAGAGTGATGCAGCCCGCTGGCGCGCTGCAGTGGAGCGTGATGGTGCGGATAGATGGCCTCAAGCCTCGGACCTACAGGGGGACGATGCACCTTTTTTAGCACAACTCCGGATCCAAACGATCCCTGCCAACTTCATTGTCGATGATAAAGGTATCATAGTGGCCAAGAACGTTCACGGTAGTGCCCTAGTCCAGCTAGTCAATGATTACATGAATATACCATAGCCAGCTACAAACCTATCATGGAGATTAAGGCATTAAGAGAGTTACTAGATGATCATCTAACACAAAATCAGAAAAGTCGTTTCTAGTACATCTCTATGTTACAGTCATCCAATAACGGAACGCTAAAACACTGACCATAAATCTGTCCTGGGGTAGGGAGTACGATTTCTTCAAACACCTTATATTTATCCATGACATTTCTGATATTCATTTTTTCTTTCTTTCCGATTCAGGACCTTCAATCCAACTTTGCATGGCTTGCAGGAACCTGGGAAAACACTGATGCTGAAGCAGCCTTTGAGGAATGGTGGTGGAATGAGGATAAGGGCTATTATGAAGGACGTGGCTATCGTATCGTTGTGGGAGACACCCTGGTATTCGAAAACCTTTCCATCCAACTTATTGACGATGTGCCTCACTACATTCCGGTAGTCGAAGAAAATGATGGTCCGGTACCTTTCAAAATGACTATTTGGGATACCAGAAGTTTCTCCTGCGAGAATACCCTTCATGATTTCCCCAAGGCTATCTCCTACCGTAATCGTGGTAATCGCTTTGACGCAACCATTAGTGGTAATGGTAAGGACATCAGTTTCGGTTTTAAGAAGGTGAAATGATTCCTACGTCAATCTGGTTCTAAATCACTATCCACGTGGTGTCCATCCTTAGAGGAAGATGATGTTCCGCATTTCGGCATCATCACATTCGAGTATATTATTTCGTAATACATTCTATTCTAACAACTCTAAAGATATACATAGGATGAACTTGTGTTGTAAAGAAGATATCCAAACAATCTACTAGGGTGACACAAGCGCTGTTTTTGAAAAGGCTATGTGGCCTTGATATCCAGTAAGTTTAATAGTGAGTTATTGCTATATATGATTAAAGTCAGTACGAGCTAACCACAACGTATATATCTTCCGTCCATAAAAATTGGCCAAGGTTACACATGGCCATTTCACACTTTAATATACGTTATGTATGAGCTCAAAAACCATTATTTTTTCCACGGTCCTACTCTCATTCGACCTACTGATTATCAGCTGTGGTGAAGATGACTCAACTCCTTCCCCTACACCCGAGAACGGCCCTTCAATCCCAAAAAAAATTGTGGGTATTGATGGACACAATAATTTGATTTCCATAGATACCCAATCAGGTACTGTATTGACATCCAGAGCTCACTTTGAGGATTTTGATGACGGCTTTCCGTGGTTTTCCGGAACTCAGCCGGGTGCTTTGATAGATTTTCTTTACTTCTTCTATACGGATCAGACACTCGTTGTGAGAAGTGCAACCTATTCAGCAGACTTTGATCTGGTGGAAGAACAGAGTTTCGATGTAGAATTAATATACGGGGTTGAGGGCAGAAGTATCAGTACAAAAGATTTCATTGTTCTAGTAGCAAGAAACTTCGAGAACAAACAGCAAATACAAATAGTCGACCGCAATACTGGTATGACGGAAATGGTAGAAATATGCGAGGGTTGTGGATCATACGGTGCGTCTGCATATACCATCAAAGATGATCAGTTCTTCATTTTCAATGGGTTTAATGGTGTTTTGTTGACATCTATTGATTTGAAAACCGCAGAAACAATTTTTACAGCCAACTTAGAGAACTTGCCTGAAATGCTCATTGGAGAATCGAACATATATTTGAAATCAGGTCGCAATAGATTGGCGGTCCATGACAGGATGTCCTTTACAAAAACTGATGAGTTTGAGTTTCCATATGAAATAGACCTGGGGCTATCAGCAATAGAAAATGAGAAACCGGTTGTTTTTCAACTAACAATGCAACCAGCGCCGGTATCTCAAGTAGATATCGTGTACGATTTTAACTCGAATCAAGTCCTTCAAGAGTTCTCATACGAAAGGTTATTATCTCTACAAGAAAAATTCGATGAAGAACTGAACTTGGTTTCTTCCAGTGTTCCTGTACCCCACACAATTGATACGGATAGAGAATTTGTGCTATTTCTACTATCTATAGATATCACAGCCACCAATCGAGACGTTCATTATGTATATAGTGACTACAATGGTAGTTTTCTTGGTCATACCGTCGTACCAAACGCTATAAGTAGGATTTACGCACTATTGTGGTAATACCACAATATCTGTCAGCGAGGATTGATCGGTATCAATATGCGATCTATGAACATGCCTTGGTTTGTTACAGTCTTACATATCTGGCGATTATTATTACTTTACTCGCAGAGGATCAAACCATACCCACTTCAGGTCATATGTCCTTTGGAAGATACTTTGAAAAATATAAGTCTAGATCACAAAAAAGGGCCAGCTATTGATTTTGAAACTACCCCTTTAGAGCGTATTCTTCACAGTACTTTCCATTCCCACGATCCAAAAAAGCGCACATCGAGTAGACTTCTACGTCATGATGGTAATCACCTCTGGTCGAGGTAAACACACGATTGACTTTAAGGAGTACGATTATCCCCAAGGATCGATTCTAACGGCAAAAAATGACTTGATTCAACTCTATAAGCTAATTAATTAAGTATGGTCTTTCTAAATACTAAGATTATAAGATGATAATGCAAGCAGTTCATATTGTATCCCAGCAAACAGAACATTGGGATTTATCTATTATCGACGTACTTTCACTATTTGAAAGGGATTTTTGAAATAAATGTTCCAAACGTTGATACTAACCTGATTGCAGTTACTCCTGAAGAGAGTCTATGCTCCATCGCACAGCTACTGTTTTTTTAGTTTTCCTGCCTTAATGGGCATGTAGGCCTTGGAGAAAGACTTCTGAGAGGATATCATTTATAGAACCATTATTTGTTAAGTACCTGTTTATAAAGAGTTAATTATTCATAACCAATGTTATCCATGATCTACAACCAAAGCTATATCTTAAGACTTCTCTTGTGCTGTTTCCTGCTCATCACAGCGTGTGGTGAAGACGATTCGACATCTCCAAATGAAGACGGTTCAGCATCTCCAAATACGTCTGTTCCAAAAAAGATCATAGGGAGAGACGGGCGAAACAACTTTATTACTATCGACATTCAACTTGAGACTGTCGAAACTAGTCTAACACCGTTCAATGTTGTTGGACAAGTACCGACATCTTTTGCTGGTAGCCAGCCTAGCGGTTTAACAGATATCCTCTATTTCATCAGCGAGTTGAACCAGCCTCAAGTTGTGAGATTAGTGACCTTCTCTTCCAACTTTGAAATCAACCACGAGAAGACATTGAATGTTGAGACAGACTCATACCTATGGTCACAAGGTTTTAGCAACGAAAACTTCATTGTACTAAGAGGAAGAGGAATACGTGGGGACAATTTTCAAAAATTGGTCTTAGGTGTAGTTGATCGCTCATCCGATATGTTTAGTCTAATTGATGTGTGTAGTGACTGCTCATGGAGTTTATCTTCTTTCAATCCTTACCTTCTAACTGATGATAAGTTCTTTGTGCTTAACGAATCAAACGGCTGGCTCTTTACAGGTATTGATCTGACAACTTCAGAAACAGTATTTAGTGCCAACTTAGAAAGTTACCCAGAGATGCTTATAGGAGAATCTAATATCTATTTAAAATCAGAACGCACAAAATTAGCTATCCATGACAGAGTATCCTTTACAAAAACTGACGAGTTTGAGTTTCCATATCAATTAGATATCGGGCTATCATCAATGCAAAATGAGAAAGCGGTTGTTTTTCAACCAACAGCACAACCATTCCCAATATCTCAAGTAGATATCGTGTACGATTTTAACTCGAATCAAGTCCTTCAAGAATTCTCATACGAACGGTTGTTATCTCTACAAGAAGAATTCGATGCAGAATTGGGCTTGGTTTCTGGTGGTGTTCCAACACCCCACATAGTTGATACGGATAGAGAATTTGTGCTGTTTCTACTATCCATACCTACTTCAATCGGTAATCAAGAGGCGCATTACGTATATAGCAACTACAACGGCAGTTTTCTTGGTCATATAGTCGTACCAGACGGTATAAGTAGCATATACACACTAGTGTGGTAGTCCTATAAAATCCGTCAGATAGCTGGAGTATATAAGAAAATCACACAAAAGAGTACTCTTTGTAACGCTAGTACTAAAGGATCAGTGTCTTTAATTGGGGTGATATGTGATCTTCAAATATATGTTGGTTTGTTTATGTCTTGAATGCAGCTCATGATAGTTTTTAGCCTCACTACCAGAGGATCAAACCATATTTAGTACAAGCCACATGGACGATGAGTTATAAAACATAAGTTTCGATTACAAAAAAGAGTCTGTCATTGATTTTGACATTGTCCCTTTAGAGCGTATTCTTCACGGTACGTTCCATTCCCACGATCCAAAAAGCACACATCGAGTGGACTTCTACATCATGATGGTAATCACTTCAGGCTAAGGCAGGCATACGATTGACTTTAAGGAGTATGATTACATCAAAGGATCGATGCTTACCATAAGAAAAAATCAGGTTCACCGATTTCACGAGGGGGCAGCAAAAGGGTTCATGATTCTTTTTACAGAGGAACATGTGCTCAGCTTCCTCGATCAGTGAGGTTCGGAAAAGATCGCTAGTTTCCTCAACGAACAGCATACTCTACACGATCCATCATTATTCGCAGAAGTCGAATCATTAATTCAGCAAGAATATAGCGGTCAATCAATTGATCAGCACACTTAGATGATCATACGAAACTACCAACAGATTCTGATAGGTAAAATCTATTGATCGACCAGCATTACAAGTCAAAGCAAAATGTACAGTACTCCGCAGATCAGTTGAATATCACTCTGCGCATATTAAACAACGTCAATTACGATATTGCACAGTATTCTGCTAAGGTCTTGATCGATAAGATCACCATACTTCAAATCAAGAGATTACTGATCAATACACCCTATTCGATCAAAGAGATTGCCTATCAGCATGGATTTAATGAGCCGACTAAAATTCTTCAGAGATCAACTGACTTAACATCAGAGGCCTTTATAGGCTCCTACAGCCGAGCATTTCGCTTTCCAACTTAGAGTCTGATTGGGTTTTCGACCTTGTATGTATCCAAATAGTATGACAGGCTCCTTTGTTCAAACAAAATTGGACAAGCAATGAGCAAGAAACTCGACAATGCAAGAAATCTCTACATGGAGTGTAGCAGAGATGGAAATGCACGGGAATCCGTGATCAAATACACGGGGAATCGCCACACTTAGCATAGTACAGGTGAGAGATAGCTTGGAAGGGTTCGTGGAGTTTTTTGTATTATTTATCAAGCGTAATCCGTCGCGAGATATTCAGATCATTCTGGGTTTCAAAGATGAGCAGTATGTCCTTGTACATTCTTATCAGAATATCAATAACGGTGAGGCCTAGTGGGTGACGACAGACTTCTTCCATACAAACGCTTATGAAAAAATCATCAAGTACTGGGATGTTATCGCACTATATGCAGCGACCACTTCTTCGGGTCATAACTCTATGGATGGGCCTACTGATATCATAGATTAGGATAAGACCGACGACAATAAGCAAGTAGTCAGTAACCTGATCAAAGAAAGGCCAAGAAGTGGGGGGATCCTTCTCGCCTACTGGAATTTGTATCGACAAATAAGTAAATTCAACATAACAAAGATGTGCTTGACGGCCTGGAGCATTTTCAAAGACTGGTGAGTGATCCGAATCGTCCATTCAACTATGATGAAATCATATTGCTTGTCGGTCAGGGCAACTTTGTAGCTACCCTCTGCCAGCCAACTGGAGCAATGCTGATATCAATCAGGACTAAACGCAGGTTGATATCTTCTGACTGGAAAATGGCAAAGTAGAGCACTGGTATAATGTGGAGCCCATTCCTGATAAGGATGTCAATTCGGGAAAGTTCTGAGTCCTTCTTCTGCTAAGACCAAAGAGCTACCGTATCAAACATACCAAGTGGTTCTTTCGAAATATATTTATTTCAAAAGTGTAACAGTATACTTTAACATCAGGTACTTCATACTACTATGAATAGACCTGACTTCTCGAATATAAAATCCGGAACAGAGTTCAATCACTGGTATTGGCTCAAAGAAGAAATGATAGAGATCTGCAAGCAGGCTGGTCTACCCGTCACAGGACGTAAATTCGACCTGAGGGACCGTATCATGTTTGCTTTAGACAATAATGGTAAAATCAAACCCCAGTCCAAAAAGAAAAAGGTCCTGTCCAGCTTCAATTGGTCAAAAAGCCAGCTGACACTTGAAACTGTAATTACCGACAATATTTCCTTTGGGCCTAACTTTAGAAGGTTTATGGCAGGACAAATAGGTAATAAATTCCAATGTCACAGTGACTTCATGGATTGGGTGAAGTCGAATGAAGGAAAGACTTTAGAGGATGCCGTTCTGAAGTGGCTGGAACTGGAAAGTAGAAAAGATGATCCGTCATTCAGACGGGGGATAGCGGACAATAACATGTATAGCCAGTACATACGAGATTTTTTAGATGATAACCCTCGACAAAATCTTAAGAACGTGAGGAAGTTCTGGCTGTTGAAAAAGCAGTTGCCTTCCGAGGACGGGTTCATCAGGTATGAAAAGAGTGATCTGGATTTAATCAAAAACCATTAACTGCTAATCAATAGCCGGTGAATTGTACCTCCGCCTTCTTTAACAATTAACCAGGAATGCATCTTTGCTAAATTGCTTGCGATCAATCAATACCTCGATGCGAATAAGAATAATCTTCTCAGCACTCATCATATTGATAGCTGCAAGTTGTCACGGACAGCAGCTCGAACATTTATTGTTAAGTGATCTCAAGGCGAAAATTGCCGATAACACTTACCCTAATATTGACGGGATTATCGTTGAACTCGGTAACCATATCATTATCGAGGAATATTTTAATAAATATGACAGGGGCGACCGGCATGATACAAGGTCGGCCTTCAAGTCCGTCACGAGCCTCCTGGCCGGAATAGCTGTTGATCAAAAACTCATCTCTCTTGAGGATAACCTAGGTAAGTTCTTCCCGGAGCTGCGGAAACAGCGCAAAGGGACAATTACTGTAAAGGACCTGCTTGAGATGAGGTCTGGCTATGCATGTGAAGAGTTCTACGATATTGGTCCGGTATGCGAAGATGATATGTGGGACACAAACGATTGGATTGACTACTGTATCAATATTGGCCTCAAGGACACACCCGGACTGAATTGGTCTTACAACTCCAACGATCCAATGATCATGGGTGAAATCATTTCAAGGGCAAGCGGAATGACCATCATGGAATTTGCCCGGATCAACCTTTTTGAGCCTCTGGGTATTGTGGACTACAAATGGACTATTTCACCGAAAGGTAGGGGTGTCACAGCCGGCTCATTTTTCATGTTGCCGTCGGACATGTTGAAAATCAGCAGGCTCGTCAGTGACAGTGGCAGATGGAATAACCGTCAAGTAGTAAGCAAGCCATGGATACAGCAGTCCACCACCTGTGAGATTGATATTGATTTTTCATTCGCCAGATACTCCCGCATACCTCATGCGAAGTACGAAAGTGCCAAATATGGTTACTACTGGTACAAAGAGCAATTACAGCATAAAGACATCAATGCAGAGGTACTATTTGCGTCGGGTAATGGAGGCCAATATATGATGATACTTCCTGACTATGATGCAAAAGTGGTATTCACTGGCAGTAACTTTGGCAACTGGCGAGGGAAGCTCCCTTTTGAGATATTATTAAAGTACATCATCCCCATTATAGAAAGTAAACGCTCAGGGTAAGGCCATGACTCTGGACTGGAATTTTTTCCGCACCATTTTTAGCGGAATGGACATAAGCCGTTCCACAATGATATTATTCATCGCAGGGTACTTCAATGCCGATTACCAACAGTTCAACTCAAAAATAATGCTATGTCAGGCTTACGGTCATGGTTGACCAAGCCTTCTGTTCATTAGCAGCCGACATAACGTAATCTCAAAGCAAAACCCCTAAGTGACCAGATCAATAGATGCCATCGAGGAATTTTATATTTTCTAGATTTTACTAACAGAGAAAAATACCTGTCTGACGGCTAGACAGGTCAGCAATCTCCAATAATCAATTTAAGATCTCAGATAAATAATGGCCAAAGACAGAACTTAAGACTACTATTTTCAGGAATAACGATTTTCCTAAATCGAACTCACATGAACATAAAAATCAAGAAACGGCCATTATTTGTCCATAAATGAACTTTGGGCCTACGAAGAAATATAAAAGTTAGTAACATTTTTTTGAACTTAGCAATAGTTGACCCAGCCTCTATTATGAGCATTGCAAGTACTATAAGCGAATCCATTCACGAAACGGAGATTGTAAAGAAGGAAGCCTTCTTCATCAAAAGTGGTCGAACTTGTTCCAAAATCGGAAGATTGATTAAAGGGGTGCTGAGAGGTTTCGTTATTGGTAGTTCAGGAGAAGAGATCACTACCCACTTCTTTCAAGAAGGTGATATGATCATCGGGAGTTTTATCCCCAATACCAATGCGTCAATGAACATTCAAGCTCTTGAGGATTCGGAAGTATCGATTGCCAACTTCGCTGAAGTCATGTCGCATGTCAATAAGGATCCAAGGATCACTGAAATAATAAATAGAGAATTTCAAAAGCTGAACAAAGGATTTCAGACACGACTGGTTTCCTTACTCAACCTTACTTCTGTAGAGAAGTATCAACTTTTTCTTAACGACTATCCTGGATTGCTTAATCGAATTCCACACTACTACATAGCCCAATATCTTGGCATTACTCCAACTCAGCTGAGTAGGGCAAGAAAGCAGCTTTCTCAACATTTGTAAATGAAAATCTGATTTTCGGTTAGGTTCTTTGCAAAAACGAAGAACAATGAAATCAAATTTTTTTACCATTATGATATTACTTAGTATGGTCGCTTGTACCACGCACTCCGAATCAGACCCAGACCAATTTAAGTCTCAAAGGACTTCACAGACCGCATCTTTTGTAGTGGATGCAAATATCAAACACGTCTTCCCCCTATACGGCACATTTGAGGAGCGAAAATGGGCACCAGGTTGGGAACCCAAACTGATCTATCCTGAAAAAGAGGTTATTGAGGAAGGCACAGCTTTCAAAGTTGAACCAAGTGGGCATAGTCATGGAGAGGAAGGTGCATCTCTTTGGATTGTTTCAAAATATGAACCAAAGGATCACCTAATTCAGTATTTAGTTTCAACACAAAATCGTTTTTGGACGATTACCGTAAAAAGTACCACTATCGAGAATGACACTAAAACTAAAACCACTGTGACTTACACATACACTGGTCTAAACCACATTGGAAACAGCCTCAATCAAAGAAGCATTGAAAAAATGTATGAAAACAACCTACAGGATTGGGCAGATCTGATCAACGCCTACTTAAAAGGTAAGTAGATGTTAGAACTCCACATAACATCGGGAAACACATAGACAAGCTTTCGGGAATAGATCAGCCAGCTTTTCCATTTTGATCATACTGTGGAGTGAGAATTCTGACTGTCAATAGTTCTTTAGACTCAAGCCAAACGTCAAAAACCGGTCTTCTCGAGCCTGATCAGCGATCACTATACTCTCAAAGGTGTGGCGATAGCTGATCTTGAAGCTTATAGACTTATTGATAGGCAGCTCCAAACCAATATCAGCCTGCCACCGGTAGTTGTTACCTCGCTCTAGGGAAGGCTGAAAAAAGCTTTCATGACTTAAGATCATTTTCTTATCTAACAGGTGATACTTGCCATTGATCCATATCGTGCTGCGTAAGGTACGAATTGAGCTCTCCCCGTTATATTCCGATAGATTGAAAGTAGACATGGAGAAATCAGTTTGCTCGTATTCGCTAGATAGCGCCATCTTCAGAAAGTTGTCATTTCTCTTAAAAACCTGATAGGTAACTCCAGCTCCCAGCAGGTAGCGTAAATCAATCTCCCTTCTGAAATTAGAGCTTACAAAACCGAGAAGGAGTGGAGACCATCTTCGGTCCGGACCAATATTGAGGAAGTTGAGACTTAGGATATCTTCGTCTGCTTTTTCCTTGCCGAAGGCCTGGTAGATATAGGAGTTTTTAGTTCTGAAAATAACCTTCTTTCCAGGCTTAGAACTTACGTCCGACTGAGTCCTGAAGATCCAGGTATCGACATTTCCGGATTGCCAGAATCCGGTGACGTCAAGACCCGCCTTCCAGGCGAGCGTATCGCTCTCATCAGAATAGGCTGAAAGACCAAATGGAAGGAAAAAGAAAAGACAAAGTACTTTTCCCATGCTGTATCGCTGTGACATTACTCTCTTCATGAGGTACTTGATTTGTACTTGGGAACTGTTAACTACACGTTTGGTTATGAAGCCCGCGATCTGAAATACAGGAACAGGCATATCTAAGGTCGATAGTTGCCTATGCCAGACTCACTTGGGTCTGTTTTCACTGTAGAAGCTACCCATTACCGGTAGGTGATCACTGATCATACGCATGGAATCAGGTGAAAAGAAATTGACCGCTTTCACAGAGCCAGGAACCATCTCACTGGACATGTTGGCATTGATGATCATATAGTCCAGTCGTCTGACAGGTACATCGGCAGGATGCGTATTCACCATACTATCCAGGGGATCGATCATAAGCACACCTCCATTTTGCGGATCAGTAAGCATCGCCAGCTCCGTACTGTTGGGGTAAGCATTAAAATCACCCGTCATCATCAAATTTGTGCCCGGATCAAGTATCATCAACTGGTCAAATTGCTGTTGCAAGAACTGGATCTGCCCTGTACGCATAGCTATGTTTCTCTCTCCTCTTCCCGCTTTGAGATGTACTCCGGTCAACCAAAAGGCATAGCTTTCAGAAGGAAACACTTGTTGGGTCCACATACGTGTATTGATCTGGCTTTGGGTTTCCTTGTTGCCTTCTTCATCGCGATATCCAGTCACTGGAGTCGTGACATCCCCGTAGGCGCGTAGTACCCCTAGCGGGAATCTGCTCATCAAAACAACATTCATGTACCAGCCAGGACTTGCCGCATCAGAGAAAAACTGATAGTTAAGCTCGGGAAATGAATCTCTGGCAAGGGTCATCAGGTATTTTTCACTTTCGAACTCTTGTAAAACAACTACGTCAGCATCAGCTTCTCTCAAAGCTGAAATGAACAGACTTACCTTTTCAGCCAGGTTCTCAGACGGGCTATCTTCTCTGACATTATTGATATAAGGATCGTCATAGGGATCTACAAAATGCTCAACATTCCACGATAGTACAGTAAATGTGTTTCCCTGTGGGTACTGATATCCTACCGGAAAAGCTACAATCGACGAGTCGAACAGTTGTAAAGTATCCGTGGTTGGACTGGTCTTTTCTTTCGAACTATCACATGCTGTTAACAACATGGTCATGATAGCGATGCTTGCAAATGCTTTCATGCCGCGAACCTAGTACAACATGGTAAAAACTATATGAAGTTTTTGTTACGAAGTATAAATTTCGGCTAACAACATCATGCCCTTCAGTGGTCTACTCTCTCCGGAGGCTATTTTTACAATTGTAAAAAGCACTTATAAAGTTTTCTATTGGTCTCATCAGAAAACCGCACCATTAACTAAAGTTATGTGTTAGTTATGCAGTTATGTTTTAATTCATTCTCACTTAAAAAAATGTTATGAAAAATCTGTTTCCAATTGTTCTCTTTCTCATTTTACCAATTGTTTCAAAGGCCCAGTTTCAAAAAGGCCTTAAGCAAATAGGAGGTGCAGTAAGTTTTTTTCAGAATCAAATTGATAACGAGTACGCTTCATCGACCAATTTTGCCAACATCGGCGAACAGACCGTTACCCAGGTTAGGGTCATTCCCAGAATCGGTTTTTTTGTCAATGACAACACAAGTTTTGGCTTTGGAATTGGTTACGGACACGACTTCAATAATACGATCCTGGAAACGGCCTCACAGCAAATAATTGAGTCCGAATCCAAAACAAATACTGTAGAACTTGAAGTCTTTAGTAGGTTCCATAAGTCCATCTCAGATAACTTTTATCTTTTCGTTCAACCAACCATATCTGGAAGCTTTGGCAACACTATCAATGGTGTTGATGAAGATTTTAAAGAGCGTGTGATAGGGTTTGGTATTGCAGTATCACCAGGAATGGTTTTCATGCTTAATGAAAATTTTGGTTTAGAGGCAGCATTTGGTGCACTAGGATATAATCGGACATCAACCACACCAACGGAACCAGACATTGATCTCAACAACGTGGACAGCAACTTCGGGTTGGATTTCACCCTGAGATCATTTCAGCTTGGGCTGCAGCACTATTTTTAATTAGTACCAGGCTTTCATAAAGATTCAGGAACACTTCATTTGTCAATTCTTAGCTATTAGATTTTTTAACCTATAGGTATCATTAAAACCTCTAAGTTACTTCGATGAAAGCTTTAGAAGCACAAATCGAGGACCTGGAAAGAATGCAATCAAAGTGGAAAGGGCCAGAAGAAACATGACTCAAGCCGAATTGGCTTTGGCAGTTGGTGTTTCGCTTAAAACAATCAATACAATTGAAACGGGCAAGTTTATTCCCTCCAGGATTACAGCTCTCAGGATTGCCAGAGCCTTTGACCTGGGGTTGGAGCAGGTTTTTGAGTTGGTTCTTAATGAATAACCCAATAGTCTGTTGCCTACCAGTGTTTGGCCCTTGTTGACATTGTCTTTGACTATCCCTACTATCTTTAGTTTGTAACGAAGGACCATAAAGTACTCCCGCCCAATTCTTTCTATTGTCTATCCTATCATGAATAAGTAACTTGATAGTACTACGTCACCATATTTGGTCCAAGTTGACAACACTCGGAACCGTACTTGTCAGAAAACTATGAAACGCATCTACCTCTTTTTCTTCCTGTCCTTCTTGATTCTGTTCTCATCCAGTGCCCAGCTAACCAAAGACCAATCACAACAAATAGATAGCCTTTTCAGCACATGGAACATGGAAGGTCACCCCGGAGGAGCGGTAGGTATCATGAAGAACGGCGAAACGATCTACTCCAAAGCCTTTGGTCTGGCGAGTCTTGAATACGATGTGCCCAATGCAACAACTACCATCTTCAACACTGGCTCTGTCTCCAAGCAATTTACGGCTATGGGTATCGTATTGCTACATGAGAGAGGTTTATTGTCGGTAGACGATGACATCCGTAAACACTTGCCAGATATGCCGGATTTTGGGCATACCATTACCATTCGGCATATGCTGCACCACACCAGCGGGATGAGGAGTTTACATGCCATGCTTGGTCTGGCAGGCTGGCGGGATGATGATAGCAGGACCAATGAAGACCTGTATCGCTTTATGCTGAAACAACGGGAGCTCAATTTCAAGCCAGGCGATGAGTACCTGTACTGCAATACTGGTTTTATGCTGATGTCAAACATTATCGAAAACATTACCGGAGAGAAGTTCCCGGCATGGATGAAGGCCAATGTGTTCGATTCATTGGGAATGCCCAATACCTATGTGGAAGACCGCTATGATCGCGTGGTACCGAACAACGCTACTTCTTATCACCCTTCGGATGAGGGCTTCTTCCGCGCTGTAGAGTACTGGGGCTATGTTGGCTCTGGCAATATGCACTCTACGACAGATGATCTGCTCACCTGGCTGCAAAACTTCAGCACACCAAAAGAAGGCTGGGCTTCCGCATTTGAGCTACTGCAAACAGTCGATCCATTCAACGATGGTACCCCAAACAACTATGCCTTTGGGGTCTTTGTAGACGAAATGCACGGCTACAAGCGCGTGCAGCACGGTGGCTCGATAGGAGGCTTCCGGGCGTATGTCAGCACCTACCCTGAAGAGCAACTGAGCATCGCAATCCTAACCAACTACGCCACAGCAGGACCGGGAGGCAAGGCTCGCTCCATCTCCGGCATCCTACTTGAAGATAAGTCAGTAGCAACAGCACCTACGGCAGAACCACACACTGTGAAGCTCTCTACTGACCAACTCAAAGCGTTCGAAGGGTGGTACTGGAATGAAAAGGAAAACTATGTCCGTAAGATCTACCTTAAAGATGACACATTGAGGTACTGGCGATCTAAGCAAAGTGAAAACGCCATCGTACCCATTTCGGATAACAAGTTTAAGATGATAGGGATAGAGTCAGTACTCACCGCTCATTTTAGCATAAACGACCAAGGCAAAAAAAGCATAGTTGTCAACACAGGTGATGACCGACCTTCTCGGTTTAACGCCTTCGAGCCAGTCACTAATCCAGCAGAATACATCGAAGCTTATGCAGGTCGCTACTATAGCCCAGAGCTGGAGACACAGTACGACCTTATCCTACAGGACAGTGTACTCATGGGACATCATGCCCGACATGGTGACTTTTCTATTACCCTCCTCAAGGAGGATGTGCTCAACATGGCCAATTATGCAACCATCAAGATCAGTCGCAATGAAGCCCAGGAGATCACCGGTATCCGCATCTCCAATGGCCGAGCCAGGAATGTCTGGTTTGAGAAGCTACACTAGAACCCACCCAATTCCATCTTTTTTAACTTTTATTAGGCTAGAAATTACCTAAATCTTGGTATTGTTCGAGCCTAAGGAAATAGATAAATTAACAACAAATCAAGGAGCTCAATTAGCGAAATAATATTAAGCGATTATCAAAAGCAAATACCGCACATCGCACTAGTAATCAATTTGTTTAGTCAAATTATTCAATAACTCTATAATGGTCAGTTTATGATATGTATTGAATTAACGTTGAGTGCAATATTAGAAAACTGACCTAATCAATACCATGAAAAAAAATTCCGCATTTCTAAACTCATCACAACTAAGCACAATCCATCAACCAAATAGATATTTTGAGAGATCAGGTTCCGAAGTTACTAGTACCGGTGAGACTCTATCATTAAAAAGCAAAGTCGAAAAGAAAATAATTTCAATATGCAATCAAAACATTAAACAGTCCAAAAACCAATTGTGCCTAATAACTGTAGAAATCGGTGAGTATGACGGAACCTCTTGGTTAATGCAGAGATTATTTGAATCCTTAAAGAGTGACTATGGAACATTTAATTTTTTTAACGTTACCAGAATTGCTGATGATTATCAAACCGTACCGAAAATTGCACAGATAATAGGAAAAAAACGCTTTTATCAATATGCAGTAAAAAACAAAGTTCTTGAAGGTTTCCCTTCTTTATTTCCCATACCTTATTATTTGTTATTCGCTCTTTCAATTGTTCTCTCAGTACTTACCCATGTTCTACTTCCATTTTTAAAGACTTCATCAAGTTTGGAAATAGATAATATTCTCACAAGTCAAAATGCTCTACTTGTTTTTGTAATTACAGCCATTCTCATTGTGAGCAAACTTCTTACCGAAAAAATAATCTTTAGACCAAAATCAAAGCTATTTTCAAATCTTAACGAGAAACTGAAGAATATCGAAACCCACATTCAGGGTAGCAATGAACTTGATAAATCAACCCTTGATTTTAGTTCAATATACAATAAGTTCATATCCGATATTATCAATTATCTGCACAATCGTGATTACCCAAGATTCTTTCTAGTTGACAATTTTTCTCGAATCGATTTCACCTCAAAAAGAATAATTGAACAATACTTCGAAAAATTTATTGGTGAAGAACTTTTATTGGACGGCAAGGAAATCTGGATTGTAACAGAACCTAGGTTTGGTAACGAAAAGCTAAGTACGCATCTATTGCTTGACCAAAAAAACCTAATAGATAAGATTATTAAACAAATTGTAGTTGATCCATTTTCAATCACCGAAAAGAAAGAACTAGTTAAAGAGATCAATGGTGATCCAAGTTGGGAGAAGTTTAGTGAAGCACAATTCATATGTCATGGAAAAGGAAAAGCTCATAACTGGATTTATGAAAAATGTAAGACGATTCGCGATTCACATCAATATAGTGAAGCATACAATCATTTAGATCTAGCTTTTCTACTTTCACTTACAACCTATTTTGATCATCATTACTTTACTAAGAAGGAAGTTCAAGAAATACTCAGCAATAAAAAATCAAAAACTGCTTTTAATTTCATTCTCTCCAAAGTATTGCGGGACGGTAATCTTTCTAAGGCCGAACTGGGACAGAATTACAAGACTCTGCTAGCGGAATTCGAGGATTTGTTGATCTTTGATGAAAACAACGGAATATCTCTTGTAAATGATTTCTCATATACTCTCTTACAATATAGAAACGAATTAAATCTCCCGAAATCATATAACGGACATCTAATTTGGGCGATTCATTGGGGAAGTACGTTAATTAACAATCCCTATGATCGGGATTCAATCAAAAAACTCACTCATCATATTGTTAACAGCGGTTTTAAGGAAATTCCAAATGACAATCTGAATGATACTTTGACTGAAATTTTTGAATATTCGCTATATGCAATCCACGGTTGCATTTATACTGGTTATTTTGATTTTATTGTTGAGTTGCTTGACCGATCCAAGGATCTTCTTTTCTTGATGGAGAGTCCCGATGGAGAAAAGAAACTTGAGCTTTTGCATGTAAGTTGGAAGGCCTACTCCTTGTTGAAGGACAATAATATTATCAATGTATTTATCGAACTATCAGAAAAAATAGATTTCGATGGTGATACTCAATTAGACCTGTTGACGGAGCTTTCAGTTGAACTAATACCATTCCCATTTTTAAGCAAGTCACTAAAGCATCAGGATTTTGGCATATGGATTTTAAATCAAAAAAATAATCTAAGTCTAGAATTCTACTTAAAGTCTCAGGCTGTCTGGGTTTCATTGTCAGCACATCCACTTACAATGGATCTTGATATGACCCTTTTATCTAAATCAGGGATTGACGCGTATTCATCTCATAAGACCGTTTCGAAAGTTTTGATTAATACCAAATGGAAAAAATCCGACTTGATTATAACGATGGTTTCACTTTCCACCATATCCTGGTCCAAAGCGCTACTTTTTCAAGACGAAATTATTCCTACGAGACCTAACAATTTGACAAGCTATTATGAAGACTTCTTGGACGTGCTGACTCATTCTGCCGACACATTAAGCTTCTTAAGGTATAATGGCTTGATAACTGAAAAAAACACTTTCCTCGATTGCGGTGCTTTTCTGAAAGCAATGGTCGGCGACATTTTATTATCGAATTTGTCATCAATATATGTTGCCTACCTATCGATTGTCAAAAACCCATTCCAAATTGAATTTGAAGACAAGGATAGCAAGCTGAAGGATTTAGCTACAGAAAACATCCGGGCAATTAGCCATCTCTTAGAACTGAAACTTGACAATATCAGCGAATTAGAACATATCGCCAGCGCCAATGTGCGAAATAGAATAATTGATTTATTCAGTTTCTATTCCTTGATTTGGATGAAACTGAATATGCGCGAATTATACAATTGCGTGACCCTCAAAAGAATTCAATTTTTCACCTTGACTACTAGTAACCGAGGTGTTGAATCTATCGATGACAAACTCATAAGTACCATAAACGAATTCTTAGATCATCGAAATCAAACAGGAATACTCTCCAATCTTGTGATATCAAAGTACTTGGAACGGCTAACACAGCATTCATCATACTATTTCAATAATGCTGGAAATTTGGCTATTGAAGGTGATTTTGGCAACAAAATAGTTAAAGAATTATCGGCTTTGATATTGGTTTATTTTAACAGTTTAAACGTAGACCTCTCTCATTTCGCCGAGCAAATTACACACATCAAAGGTACTGGAACTAGTTACCTCTTTGATATACTCTCTACCCTTCCAGAGAGAAAACTTTTTAATATCATTCTCAAACTATCCAATTCAACTAATAGTATTCTGGATCACAAAATATCCAAGAATTATAGAAATACACTTAGGGGTTACAATAGAAGAATACTAAATCCATCCATTAAGAGAAAAACGTCAGCATTGTTTGAATATATTGACTTGAGTGAAAATCTTAAAAAAAGCAAAATTGATCCTTCTCAAGTTCTTGACCATTGGGGGAATCGTAAAGATCTCTATCTGTATGCGGCGGTATTAACAATGTTGCTTAATAAATCTGAGGTTAATCAAAGAACTAAATCAGAAGTTCTTGAAGTACTTTCAAACCCAATGGATTCTTCATACAACTCATATTTGCATCTAGCTGTAATCTATTCGGAAAGGTACTTGTTGAGTGGTCAACAAATCACACAAGAAGAAGAGAGAATCGTAATTGGATACTTGTTACAGAACTGCAACAGATTTGAAGATATTGAGGATGCCGATATGAATTATCGGGTGTTCAGAGCATTAAACTACTTCTATCATCCTGAATTTAATGATAAGCTTTATTCATGGGAAAAGATTCTTCGAGATATCGAACACAAAGAAGCTATTCCGGCACTTTTAAAAAAAGGACATTACTATTTGCTATTTCGAAAATATGTCGAAGATATGTGGCTTAGAGGGTTGAGAGTAGATATAAATCGACGATCGTACTGGGAGCAAATACATATAAAGGAGGAAAACAAGGCTGATGAACTCAAAAGGTGGCTCAGTGCTAATTCTCGAATTCCTGAACCTATAATTTCTGGAGAAATCATAAATTCAGAGTACTTGATCATTGGAAGTTACTTATTTTCCCATTCGACTATAGAAAACTCCAGGTATGAAACTTTAAGGAACGATTTCAATAAGATTGGCAAGCTTTCAATACTAAACCTAGTTGACATAATTCTCGATTCGGAAAAAATACCAAGTTTTATAAAAGACATTTTAGCAGATTTCTATTCGAAAATTCAAAATTATGATACGCTAGCACATGTTTAGTGTTGGATATGTAACACTACCAAAAATATGAGCAGAGTCATCCAATCTGTCAATGTGAAATATAGATTTTGAGCATTACCCTCCTTACCTCAAGCGTGTCCCTAGTTAGCGCAGGCGTATCGCGTGTGACTGACAAATATTTCTCTTCATAAAACTGGTCGGTCGTTTTTCGGATTTATAATCTATTCTTAGATGAATAACGGTAGTAATATCCTTGAGCAGGAAGAACATATTTCTGAATAAAGAAGGGCTCTTCTTTGTAAGCTTCGCAAGGGTCTATTGCCTACCACGACGGACAAACTCCCAGCTAGCGCGCGCGTTTCACGTGTGACTTTCTAAGTTCTTCAGCCTAAGCATTCCCCATCTCCTCCACAAGCTTATTCAATGAGCTTTTCGCATCTCCAAAAAGCATGCGTGAGTGCTCTCCAAAGAAGAGCTGGTTTTGGATACCGGCATAGCCGGCACTCATACTGCGCTTGAGAATGACCGCATTTTTGGCCATCTCCACATCCAGGATCGGCATGCCATAGATCGGGCTAGCAGGATCCTCTTTGGCCGCTGGGTTCACCACATCATTGGCACCTATCACGAGCACCACATCGGTTGTAGGGAATTCCTTGTTGGCATCTTCCAAGTCAAGCAGTTTGGGGTAAGGTACATTAGCTTCAGCCAGAAGCACATTCATATGACCCGGCATACGGCCCGCTACGGGGTGGATGGCATATTTCACATCCACACCTTCAGCTTCCATAGTCTTTTCCAACTCATGGCAGACATGCTGTGCCTGTGCTACCGCTAGCCCATAACCAGGCACAATAATTACTTTTTTGGAGTACTTGAGTTGTATGGACAGATCGGCTGCATTAGCTTCTTTGACCACTTGTTCACGGGTCAGTCCGGCTGCACCGCCACCTTCTCCACCAAAGCCACCTACGATCACATTGAGTAGAGAGCGGTTCATGGCCTGGCACATGAGTACAGTCAGCAAGGTACCAGACGCACCTACAAGGATACCCCCCTCTACCATCACCTGGTTTCCATAGATCAGTCCTGCAAAGGCGGCTGCCAGTCCGGTAAAAGAGTTGAGCAAAGAGATCACCACCGGCATATCTCCCCCACCGATAGGCGTTACGAAGGTCACGCCATAGACCAGCGAAATGACCAATAGTACGGTCACCAAAGTATAGTCCAATGTCGGTTGCGATAGCGCGTAACCAATCAGGCCGATGGTGCCGGCTAGCAGTATCAGATTGATGTACTTCGATCCCGGTAGGTAAAGCGAGTCGCGCAGGAAGCCTTGGAGTTTACCATAAGCAATCAAACTTCCCGTAAACGAGATTCCGCCAATAAACAGAGCAAAGAAGGTCACCAGCAGTTGTCCATCCCATGCCCCGGCATTTTGTGGAAAGCGGTACAGCTCCACAATCGCAATCATCATGGAGGCGGCTCCTCCAAGTCCATTGAACAACGAAACCAGTTCCGGCATGGCAGTGAGTTGGACTTTCTTTGCTGATGCCAGCCCAATGCCACTACCGATCAGGATACCGGCAAAGATCCAGAAGTAGTTACCATGGTTTTGCTCCAGCGGTTGGAAGAGGGCCAGTACCATCGCTAGGCCCATTCCGGTAGCGGCCATAGTATTGCCACGCCGTGCTGTTTCAGGATTACTCAGGCCCTTGAGCCCGACGATGAAGAAAATGATACAGATGAGGTATCCAAGCTCGTAGTATGCCAACAAATCCATGCTCATTTCTTCTTTTTCTTGAACATGTCCAACATACGATCTGTGACCGCAAACCCTCCTACCACATTAGTCATGGCCGCTATGATGGCCACCAGCCCCAGCGTTAGCATCAGGTAATTGGTCGGTTCTGTTTGCCTTATCAGAATGATTGCGCCAATGATCACCACGCCACTGATGGCATTAGCACCAGACATCAATGGGGTGTGTAACACGGTTGGTACGTTCCTGATGATCTCAAACCCCAGGAATGAGGCCAATACCAGGACGTAGATCATCATCAGGTTTTCTGATAAGAAGGTTTGAATAGCTTCCATAATCTTCCGGGATTAGGCGTCAACCAGTTCAGGCCGTGCAATACAACTCTCCTTAATGATCACATTGTCCCAATCAGGTTCAAACCTCCCTTCTGTGATCATAATGTTGAGGAAGTTGTAAACGTTCTTGCTAAACAGTTGGGTAGCGTTAAGACTCACCTTCGCAGCAAGATTGGAATCTCCGATGATCGTCACATTGTTATGTCTGACCGTTCTGGCGTTTTCCGTCAATTCGCAGTTGCCTCCTGTGGATGCGGCCAGGTCGACGATGACCGAGCCTGGTTTCATACCCTCCACCATTTTCCTGGTAATGAGCAATGGCGCCTTGGGTCCACGTACCTGTGCTGTAGTGATGATCACATCTGAGCTGGCCGCTTTCTCAGCGATAGTCGCGCGTTGCTTGGACTTGTATTCGTCGGTTTGGTCTACACCATAGCCACCAGCACTAGTATCGTCCGTTGCACCTTCCACTTCTACGAATTTGGCCCCTAAACTCTCTACCTCCTGTTTTGCTGCTGCACGCGTATCAAATGCTTCAACTCGAGCACCTAAACGTTTTGCGGTAGCAATAGCCTGTAGTCCAGCCACACCCGCTCCTAAGACCAGTACTTTGGCAGGTGCTACTGTACCTGCTGCGGTAGATAGCATCGGGAAATACCTTGGTAAGACCTGGGCAGCTTCCAGCACTGCCTGGTATCCTGCAATTGATGCCATAGAAGAAAGTACATCCATCGATTGCGCAAGGGTCGTCCTCGGGATCATGTCCATGCTAAAGACGGTGAAATCAAGCTGCTGCAGCATGTCTGGGATGGTCGAATCTACATAAGGTGAGAAGTTGGATACCAGCACAGCCTCAGACTTCAGCTTTGTCCATTGCTCCTCGGATAAAGGCCAAAGCGAGACAAGAACATCTACTGATTTAAATACTTCGTCAGCGGTGCTAGCCACTTTGGCACCTACATTTTGATAATCAGAATCTCCAAACCAAACTGTCTCTCCCGTGCCTTGTTCTACCAGCACTTCATTCCCAGCATTGACAAATTGCTTCACAACATCCGGACTAAGGGCTGCCCGTTGGTCCTCTTCTTTTATTATTCCTATAACCATAACTACTATATCTCAAATCGTCATCTGTGTACTAATGGTAAAATAAAGTATCGGTGAGACTTTTTGGACATTTCAACTATGTGTCTACTGAACATCGAGTGAAATTCTGGTAACTACCAGTGATTTAACAGATCAAATCGTTGACGAGTACCTTGCTTCAAAGTTCAATGACTTGGAAGACGCGCTCCGATATCATTGTGCCTTGAGCGCCGACTGTACTATTTTCCTCACTCGAAATGAACCAGATTTCAAAGCCTCCATTCTATCTGTCCTGAAACCAGATGAATATTTGAAGAGTCGCTCTAGAACCATATGCTTAGTAGTACTTTCCCCTAACCTGAATACTATTAGTGTTCAATTAATACTATGAGATAATCATCACCTTAGACTAATTATAAACCTTCGTTCCTGTTAGGTGATTACCTTGGTTCTGGTGAATCATAACTATTCGCAACACGTTGATAGAAATGACTAGACCGTACATGAAATCAACATGCAAAAACTCATTCATACCCGTACCCGAATAGAAGATCTCGGTAAGCCGCGCATCGTTGTGATCGGCGGTGGATTTGGGGGTCTTGAGTTAGTCAAAGCACTCAGAGGTATCAATGCCCAGGTGGTGCTTTTCGATAAGTACAATCACCACACTTTTCAGCCCCTACTCTATCAGGTAGCTACCTCAGGTTTGGAAACCAGCTCTATCATCTTTCCATTCCGTAAGAAGTTTGCTACTCATAAGGACTTCTACTTTCGTATGGGTGAGGTGACTCAGATCCTACCGGAACAAAACTGCATCGAGACCTCTATCGGTACAGTGAAGTATGATTACCTAGTGATCGCCACAGGAGCCTCCACTAACTACTTCGGCAATAGAAATATCATGCAGAAATCGTATCCCCTCAAAACCATTGAGGATGCGATAGATCTTCGCAATCAGATCATCAAAAACTTCGAGTTGGCATTGCTGACTGATGACAAAGCATTGATGAACAGCTTGATCGACTTTGTGATCGTAGGAGGTGGTCCAACTGGTGTAGAACTGGCAGGATCTCTGGCCGAGCTTAAAAAGCATGTCTTTCCTACTGACTACCAGGAGCTGGAGCTTCAGGAAATGGACATCCACCTTGTCGAAGGGACCGGGCGACTGCTCAATGGAATGTCAGAGGAAGCAGGAGAAGAAGCGTTGAAATTCTTAAAGGACCTGGGTGTACAGGTACACCTCAATACCTTCGTCAAAGACTACTTTAATGATGAGGTGGACTTAAGTGATCAAAAAATACCTACCAAAAACCTGATCTGGGCCGCAGGTGTACTAGGTAATCCTACCGAAGGGCTGGACCCGGAAGTACACACACGCAACAGTCGCCTCAAAGTAGACGAGTACAACCGTGTGCTTGGCTATGACAATATTTTCGCTATCGGAGATGTGGCGGCAATGATCACCGATACTTTACCTAATGGTCATGCAATGGTAGCACCCCCCGCTATGCAACAAGGAGTGCTGTTGGCTAGTAACCTGCAGAACATGATGCAGAACAAGCCTTTGAAAAAGTTCGTCTATCAGGACCAAGGTAGCATGGCAACTATAGGCCGCAACAAAGCAGTAGTTGATTTGCTCATTGGTAAGAAACCATTAAAAACTCAGGGGACCTTCGCATGGCTGATCTGGATGTTCGTACATCTTATGTCACTAGTTGGCTTCCGCAACCGTATATTGGTACTCATCAGCTGGGTCTGGAGCTACTTCTCTTACGATAAAAGTAACCGTCTTATCATTGGTAAGAATGAGCGAGAAGAGGCTGATGTGGTCATATAGAAGCTAACCATGGACCAGCCACCTACAAGCGATTCGGCATTAGACCTGAAGATGAGCTATGATCGGGGAGTTGAAATCGACCCTGATAAAGCTAAAGATGCGCTCGACACTTCCACCTTGATCGAGTCGCTCCTACAGCCAGTTCCTGCAGAGCCATTTGTACTCCTCAACCGTCTCAACCAACTTACAGAGATACCCTTCACAACGCTACTACCCCAGGCAAACAGTTGGGCTGAGCACCTCTTGAAATCGACCTACTGCGGTCATGGGTTTTCCCATTCTGGCAAGAGCGATGATCTGCTGGCATGCTACAATGCAATGATCACTACCGTACTCATTAGATTCGGGTACGGAAAGAGTGAAGAGGTCAAGTCAGGCGTACAGTGGATACTCGATCATCAAAGTGTTGATCGTCAAACCGTCTGTCACTGGACAGGTAAGGGCATCCAAAAATATGGTGGTTGTATGAAGCAGACACCATGCTATATAGGTGTGGTGAAGTCCATGATAGCACTCAGCACCTATCGGAATACCATACCTGACGGAGCAGGACCAGCATTAGATGATAAGCTAACCAATGGACTCGAGTATCTACTGAGTCATCAGGTATATCTACGCCACAATGACGATCAGCCGATCACCAAGGACATCATCAAATTAGCTTATCCTTTTACGTACAAGACGAACATCATCGAAATTTTGAGATTGCTGAAAGAAAACTCACTACACGATGATGAACGATGTGCCAAAGCAATCGAATGGCTGGATAAAAAGAGGAAGAAGAACAGCTACTGGCAAGTGAATAGTGTTCACCACCCTAAACATTGGGTGCAGTTTGATCAGCCTGGCACTTCGGGACAATGGGTAACGTATGAAATTCAAAAATTGCTTGATAGAACGTAAAAAGGTCAGATGCCTGTCAAGTTTGTGTCAACCAGCAGACAGCTTTCAGTCATTGATCCTGTTTTTTCTGCCAGAATGTAAGACAAAACGTCCGTAAGTCCGTTAGTAGTGCTACATGAAAACCAGCTTGTACATAGTATTTTCCTTTATTGTGGCCTTCGTCGCTCAAGCCCAACCTGATGCTCACGAGTTAGTGATAGCGACGATCAGCAAAGCCAGGGCAGTACAATCAGCGGCATATACCATAGCAAATACTGAGCGAATACATGGAAAGCTACTGTCTGGTACCCAGCAAATCCGGTACAATAGAGAACCTTTACAGGTACAAATGACCTTCGTACACCCAAGCCCCGGCACCAAGGTAAGCTATGATGCACTATCCAAGCCAGGCAAACTTGTCTACGATCCTGTAGGGTTTCCATTCATGAAATTGGAATTGGACCCATTTGGCAGTACCGCTAGAAATGCAAACCATCACACAATCTATGAGATTGGTTTTGAACATATAGCATCACTCATTGAATCAGTTTATGATCATCACAAAACTGTAACACTATTCCCGATCGATGATGGTTCACCGACGTACACCGTAAGCATCACTTCTCGCTACCGAGGTTTCAAGGATTACAAAGTAGGACCGGAAGAAACCACCCGGTCACTTGCTCAAAAACTCAATGTCTGTGAGTACAAGATTGTCGAACTCAATGAGGATGTTGAGGATTATGGACACCTTAAAGAAGGCATATTAGTCGCTATTCCTGACAACTACGCTCATGACTTGATCTTAGAAATAGACAAGTCCACTCTCCTCCCGGCAAAAATCAGGTTGAGCGATGAACTCGGCCTACTCGCAAGCTACACGATCAGTGAGATAGAGCTTGGTATCAAGGTAGAACCATTCAGAGAGAAGAAGCGAGCTAAGTTCTTTAGTGACGATCAATAAAAAAGGCCCTCTCAACTTGGTCAATTTTAGACTTCCTGATGTATTTCCCTCAATATCTTTCAAAACACATGAACCATTTCTGGTAACTGACGTCCACTTCAAGACTCCATTTGCTTACCAAAGTTTAGGCCAGGAGTAGTCAGATTTGGCTCATGTCTTGAGTCTTTTGCAATAGCACTATGTTTGTGATTTACGATAGTCACAAGTGGAGCAAAGATCAGCAAAAGAATACAAAGCCAGGATCAACAACGTATTCGAGTACATTGATGAACACCTTGATGGTGATCTGTCTCTGATCGTGATTTCAGAAATAGCATGCTTCTCGCCGTTCCATTTTCACAGGATATTCAAAATGATAACTCGGGAAACACTTAATGATTTCGTGACACGACGAAGGATCGAGAAGTCAGCGCTTGAGTTGATCCATAAGGACCATGGGATCACAGAGATTTTCATGAGGTATGGGTTTAATGATAAGTCATCATTTTCAAGGGCGTTCAAAAAGTATTACGGTTTAAGCCCTACCGACTTCAGAAAAGATAATGCCAGGCGAATCGGCAGGATTGGTCAACTTGTTAGCAAGAATGGTCAACAATACCCGTATCGCGAGCAATACCTTAGCGTCATTGATAACCTAAAAAAATGGATAGAAATGAACGCAGCGATTAAGATCAAAGAGCTTCCACATATGGAGTTAGCTTATGTATCATGTATTGGCCCTCACAATCTTACAAAGGCTTACGGGACATTGATAAACTGGGCAACTCCAAAGGGCCTAATGCAGGAGGCCCAGGTGATTACCATCTATCACGACAGCTTTAAAGTGACTGAAACAAGCAAAGTGAGAATGAGTGCCTGCATCACCTTGAAAGAAACATTTCAGCCTGAAGGAGAAATCGGACGGACCTCTATCAAAGATGGGAAATTCATAGTGGGTAGATTCGAGATCCGGCCCGAAGAGTTCGAAAAATCCTGGACGGGATTATTCCTATGGATGAATGAAAATGGCTACAAGAAGGCTGATCGGGAGCCCTTCGAGATTTACTATAACAACTTCAATGATCATCCCGAAAAAATCGCCATCACGGACTTTTGTATTCCGATAATATAGGATAGAACACTGCCTCCTACGCTCGCCGTAAAACACAATGTATGGGACTAATTCGGTAGATTTAGAGTATGTCAACTACCACACATTCCTCCGCATGTATTCTTTGTAGTCAGAATTGCGGTATCGTGATCCATCAAGATGGTGATGGTAATTTCACCAAAGTCATAGGCGATGAGAACCATCCGATTTCAGAAGGTTATCTCTGTCAAAAAGCCACACGACTAAATTTCTACCAAAAACAAGAGCGGCTCACCAGCCCATTGCGGAAGAAAAAGGATGGAACATTTGAAGAGATCTCCTGGGAAGTGGCCATCAAGGAAATTGCGGATCAATTGGTCCGCATAAGGGATGATCATGGTGGTACTAGCATTGCCTATGCAGGGGGCGGAGGCCAGGGCAATCATCTTGGTGGTGTGTTTGGGGCGATGCTCAGAACGGCTTGCGATACGCCTTATATCTATGCAGCCTTAGCACAAGAGAAGACGGGTAACTTCTGGGTCAATGGTCACCTTTTTGGAAGGCAAAATACTAATTACTGTGAGCCCGTCGGTGAAGCTGAATATGTGATGATCCTTGGAGCCAACCCAATCCAATCTCACGGTCTACCCAAGGCACGACCTACTATCAACGAGGTAGCTCGCAACCCAAAAAAAACATTGGTCGTCGTAGATCCGAGAAGGACCGAAACCGCGGCAAAGGCTGATATCTTCATGCAGGTCAAGCCTGGTAAGGATGCCTTTCTACTGGCAGCCCTACTAGGGCACATCATTCAAAATAACCTGGAGAATAAGAATTTCATTGTTGAGCACACCGTAGGCTTTGAACAGATCAAGCCCCACTTTGAGGGTATCCCTACTAGTGAATATGCGGAGATCTGCGGCGTGCCTCTTGAGACCATTGAGCAAGTCGCAACCGGAATAGCAAAAGCCAAAACTTTTGTGCTAAGGTCTGACCTAGGTATAGAGCAGAGTCACAACAGTACCCTCAATTCATATTTGGCAAGATTGTTATTTCTCGTAACCGGTCATTTTGGTCGCGAGGGGACTAACTGTCTTCACAACTTCTTGTTTCCATTGATAGGGCACTCCAAAGAGCCTGAAAAAGGTGGGATCACTACCCAGGTAACTGGCATGAAAGGTATAGGTAAGTTATTCCCTCCTAACATTCTGCCGCTTGAGATCGTTACAGATCACCCTAAACGACTGAGAGCTCTGATTGTAGATAGCGCTAATCCGGTAGCTACATATGCCAACTCAACAGCACAGCGAAAGGCAATCGAGAAATTAGAGCTATCAGTGGTCATAGATGTGGCCATGACCGAAACAGCAACAGCAGCCAAGTATATCTTACCTGCAAGAACTCAATTTGAGAAAATGGAAGCCACATTCTTCAATCTGGAGTTTCCGAAGAATTTCTTCCATCTCAGGCACCCCATCTCCGAGCCATTGCAAAATACATTAGACGAACCAGAGATCGTCCATCGCATCGTCACGGCCATGGGCGAGATACCTGCCTCTTTCCCTATACTAGAACGAGTTGCCAGAATTGACAGAAAACTCCCCAGACTCAGACTTCTCCTTTTAGCGCTAAAGATCACCACAGCATTGAGTCCGAACTGGAAGAAGTATCATCTACTCATATTGAAAGAGACATTAGGTAAGGCGCTCCCCTACCGGAATGCGAAGGCCGCTTCTTTCATTTGGATAGCCGCACACCTCTTTGCTAAAAAGTATAAGAAGCAAGTGGAGAGGCTAGGTCTGAAAGCAAAGGGATATGCATTAGGTGAAGCCTTATTCAATAGAATCCTAAAGAGTCCGTCAGGAACCCTGGTTAGTATCCATACTTATCAGGAAAGCTGGGAGCTTATCCGACATAGAGACAAGAAAGTCCATCTTGAAATTCCTGAGCTGCTAAAATGGCTTGGCGAACTTCCTGCTAAGGTTGAAACAGACGCTGAAAAAGAGCGGAAGTACCCCTTCAATCTGTTAGCTGGGGAGCGAAGATCATACAACGCCAATGCTGTATTCAGAAACCCTGAATGGCGTAAAACCGATGTTGAAGGGTCCCTTAAGGTCAATCCATCTGATGCTCAAGATCACAAAATTGAGAACGGCGATTGGGTAAGATGTATATCCAGTACTGGTGCTGTGAAAATCAAGACGGTGATCACCGATGAAGTACCAGCAGGCGTGTTGAGTATGCCACACGGTTATGGCTTTACTTACAAGGGTCATGATGAGCAAACTACTGGTGCGCTGGCTAACTCGTTAACCTCAACAGAAGACTGTGATCCATTAGCCAAAACACCCTACCACAAGAATGTAAGGGTTCGACTAGAAAAAGTATGATCGCCATAAGCTGTTGGATGCATCCTTGGATTAACTATTTGATCACTCTCTAACCACTTAGATCGATTGGCATTATTTGTGGAGTCCATATATTTAACACAAACACACCAATCATGAAACGATCCTATTTGATCTATTTGTTCATCGCTTTCATTACGCTAGCTGGATGTAGTACAGGTAAAAAGGCATTACAAAAAGGTGACTATGACAAGGCCGTGTTACAAGCTATCAATCGGCTTAAGTCCAATGGAGATAGTAAAAAGGCTCGGGCTACTCTGCGCGATGCGTACCAATATGCTCTGGACATCCATCTCGATAATATCAAGCGCGCCAAAACATCATCAGACCCTTATAGATGGGAATCAGTGGTCAATAATTATCAGTCAATCAATAACCTCTATGAGGCCATACGTAGATGTCCTGCATGCCTGGAAATCGTACCAAGTCCTTCGAGGTATTTTGAAGATCTTGGATATGCGCAAGGTCAGGCCGCAGATGCCCGCTACGCTATGGGGCAACAGGCCATGCGGCAAAAAACGATTCGCGAAAAAGCCATCGAAGCACACGAACACTTCAAAGTAGTAAAAAGAATGGCCAATCAATACCGGGATATCGACCAACAACTGGGTGAGTCACTGTACTACGCTACGCTTAAAGTGGTCGTCGAACCGATCCCTCGACCAATGCGTGTAGTGGATCTGCGACACGAGTTTTTCGTCAATAAGATCAATGAACACCTCCACCAAACCAGTATCAATGAATATGTGCGATTCTTCACCCCTGAGGAAGCCAGCAATGAAAACCTGGAATTCGTTGACCAGGTTATACGGATGGAGTTTGATCAGTTTTCATTAGGCAATGTATTCCAAAACAATACTGAGAGGCAGATCATCAGAGATAGCGTAGTTGTGGCAGAGAAGGATGGTGAAGACGTACTAGGTACTGTCCGAGCGACTCTCAAGATATCCGAGAAGTCAATTACCGGTGGTGGGATTCTTGATTTTAGGATCATTGATCAAAACACCGGTCGAATACTCAGCCAGGAAAAAATGCCTAGTGAATATGTCTGGACGATCAGTTGGGCGACTTTTCAAGGCGATGAACGTGCCCTGAGTGATGAAGAGTATGAGATGACCCAACGTCGCGAGCTGGCTGTCCCAAACCCTCAGTTGATGTTCGAGGAGTTCACAGCGCCATTGTTTAATCAGGTAATTGCTAAGGTCAGTAGTTTCTACCAGAGGTACTGATCATCAAAACAAGAGCCATCTGGTAGTTTGCCGGGCCAATTGGCAATAGCTAATCAGAGTGCTAATCCTTTCTTTCGAGAGATCATCGATAACCTTTCAACTCTTAGTTCGTATTTCTTTTACAAATGGGTAAATAAAAACTGGTTAGAGCAACTGATGAAAAACCAGCCTCCAAGATATGCCCAGCGCTTCTTCCGCTGGTATTGCAGAAATGAACTCAGAGACTCAATTCTTGGAGACTTAGAAGAACAGTTTCGTCTCAACCTAGAGAAACATGGATTATCGCAAGCCAAATTGAGGTATTGGCTCGCTGTACTACTTTTCATCAACCGGTTCACCCTTCGTTCAGATCCAACTACTACACATCATTATTCCAATATCGACATGTTCAAAAGCAATTTGGTCAGCTCCATTCGGTTTCTAACCAAAAATGGTCGCTTTACTGCAATCAATATTTTTGGTCTTACCCTAAGTTTCACAAGCGTTCTGCTCATTGCTTTTTTTGTGCATTATGAGCTGTCATTTGATCGATTTCATAGCAACCAAGAGGATCTGTACCGCATCAATTTTGCCTACCAGGACAATGCTGGTAATATCACGAAATTAGT
The DNA here is from genome assembly GCA_002435755.1 of Flammeovirgaceae bacterium UBA6059. Lineage (GTDB taxonomy): Bacteria > Bacteroidota > Bacteroidia > Cytophagales > Cyclobacteriaceae > UBA6059. The sequence goes on along the minus strand of DIYH01000024.1, from coordinate 267,291 downwards.
CAACTCACCTCCTGCCCTGGCACCTGGCGTCACCGGTCAATTCCCGGAGTTGAACAGGATTACCCGCCTGAGATACGCCATGAACTGCCTTCTTGTCAATGGTGAAAAGCGTTACTACGAAGATCACGGTTACTATGCAGATTCTTTGTTCCTCGAGATGTTTCGATTTGATTTCTCAGCCGGTGATGCCACTACTGCTCTCGACCAACCCAACAGCATTGTGATCACAAGTGAACTCGCTCATAAATACTTCAACAAGCCGGACCCCATCGGAGAGATATTAGTTTTCAATAATGATATCCCATTGGAAATTACCGGAGTGATTGACCAAGTTCCGGAAAACTCTCACTTGGACTTCAACTTCCTGGTCTCTTTCTCTACCTACCAGGTACCGGATGGATATTCTTCAGATCTATCTAGTTGGAGATGGTTGGGATTTCTGACCTATGTCGAGCTAAAGTCAGGTAGTGACCCTCAGCTCCTCGAGCAAAAATTGGTACAGTTTTTCGAAGATATCACTCCCGAGAACAGGAATGCAATGATACCCTCGTTGCACGGTTTAGCAGCCATTTACCTTGGCTCACAAGATATGAGCGACGATCTGGCGAGTCACATCAGATCAGGCAGTCTCATTACCATCAAAGCCCTGATCGGAGTGGCCTTAGTCATATTATTAGTGGCAGGTTTCAATTTCGCACTCCTGACCAATGCCCTTGCTGTTCACCGCAGGAAGTCCACAGGTGTCAGAAAAGTCATGGGATCTGACCGCAATGCTATCAGAGTTCAACTGATCTCAGAGTCGCTTATGCTTGCTTTGATATGTGGGTTGCTCTCACTTGGGCTATCGGCGATTATTCTTCCTTACTTATCAGAATACCTCGATATTCCTGGTAACATTCACTATCAGCAGCTAATATCAGCTGTACTTCTGGCCTCCATTATGGCCATATTGATAGGCGTAATAGCAGGGGCTCAACCTGCCATCAGACTTGCTAACTTGGGTATATCAAGTGCGTTAAAAGGGTCTGTAGTCAATACATCCCGCAATCCCTTGCAAATCCAGAATGTATTGGTAACCCTGCAGTTTGCCATTTCTTTTGGCCTCATTGCTTGTACTATAGTAATGACCGGCCAGATCAATCATCTACAAAGTCAAAGCACCGGATATCAAAAAGAGAATGTAGTAGTTGTCAAAATGCTTCCTCAGGAAATGTCAAGCTACTATGACTTGTTCAAAGAAAGACTTGTTCAGCAGGCCTCAGTCAGAAGCGTGAGCCGTAGCGAACGAGTTCTAGGTGATCCATGGCCTTTCAGTAGCATTCGAAGAGTAGATCAGTATCCTCAACAAGGGAGTCGTATCTTCTTCAACCTGGCAGACTATGACTACTTTGAGACAATGGCGATCAACCTCCTGAGTGGACGTAGCTTCTCGGAAGACTATGCCAACGAACGTGAAAAGACAATTGTAGTTAACCAACAGGCGGTGAAAGAACTAGGGTTGGATGATCCTATCGGTCAACAAGTCCACTTCTTTGAACTGGATGGTCCGAGAACGATCATAGGTGTAGTGGAAGACTTCAATTATGCTTCGCTACATGACGAAATAGGTCCTGCCGCAGTTGTTCTCCCATTTATCGATTTGGAGTACATGTATATAAGGCTAACCCCTGGAGATCCTCGCCAACAAATAGAATTGATAGAAGAAGCCTGGGTAACTGTGGCACAGACCAATCCTTTGGCATGGAGGTTCCTGGATGAGAAGCTGGACCAATTATACACATCTGAAGAGCGACTCTCCCAAATGATCATGCTGTTCTCGGCACTTGCTATCGTACTGGCATGTCTTGGGTTGTTTGGGGTCGTTTCACTTATGATCAGTAAAAGGATCAAAGAGTTTGGTGTACGCAAAGTGCTAGGTGCTACTGTCGCCTCTCTTTATCTACTCTTCGTACAGAAATACATAGTTCAAATAATCCTGGCTGCCATTGTTATCATTCCCATACTTCATCACTTGTTATCAGGATGGCTGGCCAACTTCGCCTACCACATTGATGTTGGCTGGTGGGTCTACCTTGTAGCGGCTTTAGGACTTGTATTGATCACTATGCTGACCATCTCCTTTCGCACGGTGCAAGCGGCGCGTACCAACCCTAGTGGACTGCTACGCTATGAATAGAGTGGTAGATCCTGTTAGGATGATAAGCTCAGTTTGGAATTTCAGGTAGGTAATTATCAAAACCGGATTTGATGTCTGATCCCTTCAGAAAAGGCAATGATGTAGAAAGAGGCCTGGACTCTTCATTGAGAAAGAGGATGAAGCTTTTGTCCAAAAAGCTGTTTTTCTATCTTGTGATCAAATCCTATCGATATGCATTTATCAACACCAACATCATTTTTATTAATTGCACTATTCATTATAAGCTGTAGCGGCGGGAAAAAAGAAGCTGCTACCGAACAGGAAACACCAATGGAAGAAACAAAAGAGAGCCAATGGACCGTCGACTTTTTCGACGATTTTGAAAGCTTCAATCCTGATAACTGGCAGGACCAGCGAATTTGGGTGAATAATGAAAACCACTGCTATGTGCCGGATGGCGAATTTGGCACCCGGGAAGTAAGTGATGGTACCTTAAAGATCAAAGTGGTCAACATCGGCGAAAAACACCCTTGTGATAATATGGATAAACATGGCAATCAACACCCTGATACAGAGTATGTTGCTGGTCGTATTTGCTCTAAAAATCGTAAGGAGTTTATCAAAGGTAAATGGACCGCACGCCTCAAGCTATCAAGCAATGGTGAGGCAAGTATGTTCCCGGCGTGGTGGTTACTTGGCGCTCGAAACAATGAACCTCCGGTACAGGAGGAGGACGAAAATATTTGCTGGCCGATGACCGGCTCGGGAGAGATCGACATCTTCGAGCATCATGGCGATCACATGAAGGATGAGTTTACCACAGGGGCCATTGTTAGTCTTGGTGAATGTGATAAAGGGGATTGGGAGAGTAGTCGTAGAAACTTCCCTGCGACACTCAATGAATTCCATGAGTACAGTGTAGAATGGGAAGGCAGTGACCTGGTCTACCGACTAGATGGAGAAGAGGTTTACCGCAATGTAGGCGAAGGTGATAAGTACCCTGAGCCGATGTTCGCGATCCTCAACTTTGCAAAGATAACTGACTCACCTATGGAAGGCGAGTGGGTGATGGAGGTAGATTGGGTAAGGCATGAGAAGAGAGTATAGATCCGGTCTCACAACGGTTAACTCATTTTGCGTATACAACCTGGGTTATCAGGCTAAAACCGTCCTAATGAGGTCTATTCCTGCTCAGACGCATTATGAGGTATCCTTTTTAACTTTAGTATACACCAAAGTCTTACATGATGTCAGAATCTAAAGTTACCATCCATATGGTCGCCAGTCTTGACGGTTTCATAGCCAAGAAAGATGGCAGTGTCGACTGGATGCACTCTACCGATAGCTATGAACCTGGCATTGAAATGACGGAAAAGTATATCAATGAATACCTGGAAAGTATTCACTGCTATGTGATGGGAGCTAAGACTTATGAGCATGCAAGAGCATTAGGTTGGCCCTACGGTGATAAACCTGTTGTAGTGCTCACCCACAAAACGCTTACTTCTGACAAACCTAACGTTAGTTTCTACTCAGGTGATCTATCAGAATTGGTTGACCGGCAACTAAAACCTAAATACAAGAATATCTGGATGGTTGGTGGCGCAGAGCTTACCAAAGCTTTAATACAACAAGAGCTTGCAGATGAAATAGTTTTCACCATGGTACCTGTACTGCTTGGTAGTGGTTTACTGTTTTTCGATACTATCGGAGTGGAACAAAAACTTCATCTCAAAGATGTCACAGCCTTCAAAGATGGTATGGTAGAATTGGCCTACGATATCCAGCACTAATCATAAGAAAATGGCTTCCCCAATGATTAGGAGATGTTAACCGATTCCTTGCTAATGAAGACAAAAGGCCTTAGAACCTCTAAAACACCCTATTGCCTTATATGAAACGTAAATAATTACATTAGATCAACACGTTAAAAAAACAGCACTAACTCTACTGTTATGACAAGGAAAGAATTTATAAAAATATGTAGCCTCCTCGGCATTGGTATGCCACTGCAATCCTCACTAGTAGCCTGTGGAGACGATGATTCGTCACAGCCTAAGTTTAATGGTAAAGTGATCATCGTAGGCGCAGGGCCGGGAGGTTTATCAGCAGGATATCTCCTGCAACAGCAGGGAATTGATTTTGAGATACTGGAAGCCTCCTCGGTCTATGGAGGAAGGACAAGGATCAACACCGACTTTGCTGACTTTCCCATACCATTAGGAGCCGAATGGATTGAGACGGATACTGGCATCTTCCATGAGATAGTCAATGACCCTTCTGTGCAGCTCGACATTGATACGGTCACTGATGATCCGGACCACAAGTTTGTCAACTCTTCCTGGTTCACCTTTTTTGAGCAATATGTAGTGCCTTCGATTTCTGATAAGATCATCTACAATACAGCTGTTCAAGCTATAGAATACTCAGGAGATCAAGTGATCCTCACCACCCATATTGGTGAGCGTGTAGCTGATAGAGTGATCGTCTCGGTACCACTTAAGGTACTACAAGATGGAGATGTAAGTTTCAGTCCGTCACTACCTGGTGATAAGCAAGCAGCCATCGACAACACAACTGTTTGGGAGGGTTTCAAAGCTTTCTTTGAGTTCTCAGACAATTTCTATGGGGAAGGTCATGCTTTCACCATCGCTCCCGAGACCGACGGTCAAAAAATCTACTATGATGCTGCATTAGGGCAAAACACCTCCAGACATATCCTGGGCCTATTTGTTGTGGGCAAGCCTGCACAGGACTTTATCACACGATCCGGAAATGAGTTGCGCGACTTCATACTCAGCGAATTAAATGGGTTGTTTGACAACCAGGCCACATCCAATTATATTAAGCATATCACACAAAATTGGAATAACGAGCCCTTCATTAAGGGGGGCTATATGAGCGATCATGCAGACTGGCGACAAGTAAGGACTCTGGGAGAATCCGTGGCTGATAAAGTCTATTTCGCCGGTGGCGCCTATACCGATGGAGAGGATTGGGTATCGGTACATACAGCTGCTCAATCAGCTCGTCGTGCAGTTATCGAACTGGTAGGCTAAAGATCGAAATAGTCGCTATAAAATAGGAAGCGTAGTGACAAGGAGTATCCGTAATAATGCTTAGGCGCTCTGCCATCCTTACAAAGTAAAAAAGAACTCTGAACAACATCAGAACGTGAGTGTCGATACCGGGTCATTATTGGCAGAATGCCAGACCTAATTATAGATCATCAACACTTCAAGTGAGCTAAGAAAAAACCAACAAAGCGCTCAACAGTTATCCAAACAGGATGATCTGATTGTTTTTCTGAACGTTGATGATTGACACTTCTTTAGACACTACCAACTTCTATTTTTTGCTGGCCGTCATACAAGGCCTGGTGCTAGCAACTATTATCATTGCTCAACCTCAACGAAACAAGGCTAACCTCTTTTTTGGGATACTCATACTTCTGATTTCATCATCATTGCTCCACACTGTTCTTGAGGAGTCTATACACGCTTTCAATGCCAGGTTCCCAGTACCCATTGGGTATAGGTTCGCCTATGGACCTGTGGCCTATTTACACGTACTTCATATCAGGGACCCTTTGAGATCAACGAGTCGCAAAGATTGGCTGCACTTTATACCTTCCCTGTTCTTTGATGTCATCCTGTTTACTAGCGCTTTTGTCTACTTAGGCGGACATAAGGACTGGGCCTATGCCAATCTACCTGTCATCCATACCATTGCACTGGTTGTTGCATTCATTTGGATCATGCAGTTGGCTAGCTACGCTTACTTCATCTACCGTGAATCTGTAGATGTACGTGCCGTACTTCGCGAGTTTGATAAAGTGAAAAAATGGTTACGCTACCTGGTGATTGGGTTGAGTGCATACGTAAGCTTTCTTTTTATTGCCATTCCGATAGGACTTGTCTTCGTTGACCGTATGGATGACAATTCTGCGTTGCTTTATAAACCTTTGGGTACTATTGGTACGCTGTGCATCTATGGACTGGGTTACCTCTATCTTATCAACTATTCAAAAGTCGTTCGGAGCTATATGACTAAGGTCAGCAAGTTCAAGTTTGCTACCAGCGAGTTGGATGACAAAAAGAGCGAGATACTGCAGGCCTTTGATCGGGACAGAGTATATAAGGACCCTAACATTACGGTAGCTAAACTTGCTGGGCATCTCGGCTGGCCTATCAACAGCGTATCCAACATGATCAATGAGACAATGCATACAAACTTTAGTGACCTGGTCAATCGCTATCGCGTAAAGGCTTTCAAGGAACTGGTGCTGGCGCCTGATAGCCAGCGGTATTCCATATTAGGTATTGGACAGGAAGTAGGCTTTAGTTCCAAGGCTTCATTTTATCGCGTTTTTAAAAAAGAGACTGGCATGACCCCTTCAGAATACATGAAGTCACATGCCTGAGAAGTATCATATGTCCATCTGAGACCCTTCTGATTTTTCTATCAATGCCCTCTGGAAGACTTTTGGGAAAAATCCAAACAGCATGAAAAGTCTGTTCCTGACAACACTTATCATTCACGTCCTAAGTAAGCTTTGTTCCGGACAAGCCATATTGGTTAACATGGAGAACAAGACATATGAGACTACCAAGAACATCACAATCAATGGCCAGGTAGGCTATATGGTCGTACCTGAAAACCGGAACAACCCATCAGGCCGAAAAATCAAATTGAAGTACATCCATCTGAAGAGTATATCCGAGAGTCCAGGCAGTCCGCTGATCTACCTGGAAGGTGGTGGTGACGCGAGTACCTGGCAAGCAGAAGATCCGGAGGAGCTTACTTTTTGGCTTAAAGCCCTTGAAGTCTCCGACCTCATCTTCCTTGATCAGCGTGGTGCGGGGGATGATTCACTTGCCTATATCTGGACAGGAGAGTTCCCATCAAAATTTTTCATATCCGAACAATATGCCAATGCACATTACAAGCGAATGACCGAAGCAGGACTTTTCTACTATGCTGAACAAGGAATAGACGTCAAAGGATACGACCTTGAAGAGTTCGCTAAAGATGTCAATGACCTGGCGAACGCACTTAGGTTTGATATTTATTCCATTTACGGCTTCAGCTTCGGATCACAGATCGGAATGTCTACCATGAAGCTATATCCTGAACGAATTGACAAAGCCATTCTCGCAGGGTCTGATGCTCCCAATCAGGCCTTTAACTATCCACGTTATCTGGATATCCAAATAGATAAACTGGCGTCTATGGTAGCTCAGGATGAGAAATTAAGCGCCAAAATTCCTGATTTCAATGGGCTGGTCACAGCGGTCATGCAGCAGCTCAGGCAAAACCCTGTCCAGATTACCCTCAAGAATCCATTAACTGGAAATGATGTAGATGTGGATATAGGCCCCTTTGGATTAGCATTGATCTTACGAATGGAGAGTGATGACACAGACGACATCCCTGCACTTCCAAGGCTGATTTACTCGATTGCCAAGGAAGATTACAGTATGCTGACTTGGTTTGTTCAAAAAAGACTAGTCTGGGCACTCGCTTTACCAGGCAATGGAATAAATCAGCAGATAGCCTCAGGTACTACTGTAGCAAGATGGATGCAGATCGAAAAAGAAGCAGAGATAAGTCCTTTTGGTAATGTTGTCAACTTCCCATTCGCCATCACCAGGGACAACTGGGTCGAGCATGATATTGTATTGAATACACTGGAACCTATGAATACAAACATCCCAACCTTGTTCATTACTGGCACACTTGACTACCGCACACCAGTTGAGCAGGTTGAGGAAACAATGAAAGGTTTTAGCAATGCTGTACATGTCCAGGTAGAGAATGCTGGTCACGCCCAAGCGATCTGGGATATGGAGATCAACAACGAGATCATTCCTGCATTCCTGGCCGGCAGGAAGATGAAGAACCGGAAAGTATACTATACTGATATCAAGTTTCTACCTTTGGAAGGTCCTGCCAAAGGGCATCCCTCGATCAACTGAGTTTCGCCTGAAACACTATCAAGTCTTATCAAGACTCAGTTGAAGGCGGTTCACAACATAATCAATCTCTTCTCTTGTGAGGCGTGAAGAGCGTTTTTTGATAGCGGCATTGACCTTTGCAAGGTCTTCATAATAAGCCGCTTCAAAACCATATTCCTCTGTCTTCAATACAAAATCGTATGGGCCTCTTTGTGATACAAGCTTAACAAAGATGGGTGCCGTCTCTACCACCAAAAAGAGTAACATGATAAACCAGTGTGCTACAGCAACAGCCCAGCTTTTGGATGTCAGGCGATCCAGAGCTTCTAGTCTTGATGCCAGCCCGGTGAGCTGACCTTCCGCAATGGATTTTAGTTCACGCTGTTCGTCCATGTTTACGTTTGCTATCTCTTCTTCTTTGTTGGCGATAACAGGGGCGTTGATCGTAACCAGCTCGCGCAATTCAGCTTCTACCCTATCGGCATCAGCCTTCTTAATCCTGTAAATAGGACCAGCATTGCGCTGCATCGTGCCTCCGGTTCCATCAGCTTCTTCCTGAGCAACTCTTCTCAGCTCGTCCCTTTTTGAGGTTTTAGCGGTTATCTCATTTTTTAGTGTTTGTATTTCAGATAGCAATCGCTCTCTTGATTCTGAAAACCTACTTTTTACCAGGCTCTCTTTTATGATGATATCTTCCTGGATCATAGTTTGGATCTCATTGTTAACTTCTTTTTCGAATATCTTGAGTTCCAAAGGTTTGGCGATTACCACAGAAATGATGACAGCCAACACCAATCTGGGTAACGCATGCAAAAACTCCTGCTGTACGTCACCATTTTTGCGCATACTCGACACAATAAACCGGTCGAGATTGAAAATCATAAGGCCCCAAAGGATTCCGAAAATGGACGCTACCCAATAATTGTCAAAGACGGTGTAAAGTGCATAGCCTCCGGCAAGGGCCGCAAATACGCCAGTGAAAAAGATAGTGGCACCAATACCCACGAACTTGCTTGAATCAGAAGGACAATTAGATAAAATGGACCTATTGGCACCTCCACACAACCAAAAAAACTCTTTTAACCTGTTCATGTACCGTTGAACGATGACTTTTGGACATTGTTATCTAAAGGATTGTACAATCCGGAATGCTACTTATCACATTAACAGAATCACTCCGAGACCTGGTGAAATGTTATGCGACCGGGTACCTTGCCTGCATCAAATTATTCCGGTAGGCAACAAAAAAGCCGACCCCTGGGAGTCGGCTCTTCAGCATAAAGCTTATCTATATGAAGTTTAGAAGTTTAAAATTTTATTGATCACAGTGTTGCCTTTGTGGGCAATCGTTACACTCACAAACTCACCTTCGATAGAGGATAAGTCATAAAGTTTTCGGTTAAGCTCTGCAGCCGCCACCTTATCTCGGTAGACCACTTCGCCCATCTCATCATAAAAGTAGAGGTTGAGAAGCGTGCTCTCTTCAACATTGGCAGCAAATGTAACCTTACGAGCATCGCTCATTGTGGTAACAGTGATGTCTTCGGCGTTGACAGTAGCCACATTGTGCGTTACAGCCTCAGTATAAGCGGTACCAGCACCAGTGATTTCAATGAAATACTCCCCGGTAGGTAGTTGACTTAGATCAATCGGCTGAAGAAATCCGTCGGTTTTAGTGATCCTCTTGGTAGACAGTAGTTTATTGTTAGCGTCTAATATCCGAACATTAACAGTCTTATCTTCAGCAGATTTGAAAAGCAGGTTGTAAACACCAGCCTCATGACCTGCCAATACTCTCACTTCTGAATCTCCACTCAAACCGTTGGCATTTGCGAACGTAGCGCCCATAACTATTATGAGGGCTACTAGTGTTGTTCTGAATTTTGTCATAGCTTTTCAGTTAATTGTTGATACAAATTTATAGGGATGAATACGAGACAGACAAGAAAGGTTTTCAATGAAACCCACAAATAGCCATGCAAACGTTTAACAATATCCTGAATTGTTGATAATTTTTTAATAAAACAGCCAGATGCAAACGTTTCACTCATTAAGCTCTAATGCCTGCAAGCGTTTTCACCTACCGGAATGAAAAAAATCAGCATTTCGAAAAAAAAATTCACTTGATCCTCTCAGTTCCCCTCCTAAACCCTCAAATCCTCTTGAAGTATGGATAGGTCGTCTACCAGCGATTTTCGTCTTGCTATTGCTACCTGTAGCACTCAGCCCGACTTGATCGATAGCGAGAGGTACTTAATCAAGTCTCTGTCAGAAAATGGAGTCGAAGCACTGCCGGTAGTCTGGAATGATCCTACTATCGTATGGTCTAAGTTTGATGGTATTTTGGTCCGGACCATCTGGGATTATCATCAGCAGCATAACAGGTTTTTAGAATGGATCGACATGCTGGCAGACCTGGGAATCATTGTAGGTAACCCAAAGGAGCTTTTAAAGTGGAACAGTCACAAATTCTACCTTCATGAACTGGCTCAGAAAGACATAAGTATCCCCCTCACCCTATTTCTTTCTCGTGGAGCGAGTGCTCACGAACTCAAGACTGAATGGTCCGATTTTATCATCAAGCCTGCTGTTTCAGCCACGGCCTATCAGACATTTAAGTTAACTCCTGAGCTCCTGGCTCAGAAAAAGCATGAAATAGCATCACTGCTCCAGCAAAAAGACATGCTTTTGCAGGAGTACATACCCACCATTAGTACGGCAGGTGAGTGGTCACTCGTATACTTCAACAAGCTATACAGTCATGCTGTGATCAAAAAGGCAAGCAAAGGAGAGTATCGGGTACAGGCAGAGTTTGGTGGCAGCTACACCCAGGACATTCCTGATAAGTCAGTCATTGATTTTGCCAATAGCGTGTTGGCTCAGCTTGAGCTAAACTGCCTTTACGCTAGAGTAGATATAGTTGTGCACGAGGGATCACCAATGCTAATGGAGCTTGAGTTGATAGAACCTGAGTTGTTCTTGATGACAGAAGACATTAAAAGACGCTTCTCGGCGAGTATTTGCTACTACTTTGGAATAAAATAAAAGAGGCTACCTTTTCCTGATAGCCTCTATTCCATTGTTGCTAATAACTTTTGTTACTCCAACATATTCTTCAGATTGCCCAGCCCCTCTTCGTACTGAGGGCCTAACATGTCCTCCATGAAGAGGCCAAAGTAGCGACCAATAGGATTGTTACCCATATCTCCATCGAAAGTCCAGGTCACGCTGGACCCATTGCCCGATGGCTCTATGATCAGAGAAGCGTGAGAAGGCTCAAAGCCATCAAAGAGCAGTACATTGGTCACCTTCTGATTAGGGACACTCTCTATGATCTCCTGGCTACCACTGCCCACATCAGGATGGTCACTAGTCCAACTCATCTTAGCTCCTACGCCTGAGCTTGGTCCGCTATAATCATAGGTAGTGTTAGGATCAATTTTGGCCCAGGGCGACCATTTATTAAAGTTTTGGAAGTCATTGATGGCCTGGTAGACCTCAGTGGGTTGAGCATCTACAGTTATAGACCTCTCCAGGTGAACTTCTCTGGGTAGTAAAAATCCAACTACTGCTACCAACACCACTACGATTACCAATCCCAACAAGATTTTGCCGAGTACTTTCATAAGTTGATTAGTTAAGGTTTAGGGAAAAAATATGTATCAATATATGAAAATAATTAAGAAGGCTCATTCCCGTATTGACTTCCATCCTATTTTCGTATCCTCTTGACAATCATGGATTTGAATTACGCTTCATTCTGGAAACGGCTCACTGCATACAACATCGATCTGACGGTATTGGTACTGGTACTCTTTCCCCTGAGTATGGCGATCGATGACAATATGGTTTTTTATGCTGTTTGCTTTACTACAGTCATTGGATATCATGCCGGACTTGAAAGTTCGATCTATCAGGCTACACTTGGTAAGCGATATCATCAGCTCAAAGTGGTTGATCGTCAAGGCGAGCGGCTGTCTTTCTCGATAGCATTGCTGAGGATATTACTCAAGTTCCTGTCTGCCGCGATTGCCTTAGGCGGGTTTACCATGATTGCCCTCAACAAACGCAAGCAGGGACTTCATGATTATCTGTTAGGGACATATGTAGTAATGCAGTAGTTACCTGGCTCCCTTACTGATTTGCTAAATCCAAAAAATATCAGTTATCCATCTCACGAAAAGAAAATAAAACTAAATTTGGTTTGAGTGCATTAACGATTTCCATTCACGAAACGACCTTAAACACATGGCTAACACCGGCTTAAAGAAACTTGAAGAATTTTTTGAAGGATTCGTCTTTTGGGGTCGATGGGTACAGGCGCCTCTCTATGGTGGATTGATCATTGGTGCCTTCATTTACTTAGTGAAATTTTTCGAAGAGCTGCTACATCTATTTCACGAGATGTTCACCCTATCGGAAACTAAGATGATGTTGAGTATTCTCGGATTGGTTGACATCAGTATGGTGATGAACCTGGTAGTAATGGTAACCATAGGTGGATATTCCATCTTTACCAGCCGCATAGATGTGGACATGCACGAGGACAAGCCGCTCTGGCTTGAGGATCTGGATGCCGGACAACTAAAGATCAAGTTGGCTACTTCTCTTGCTTCTATCTCCGGTGTACAATTGCTCAAGACATTTATAGACTATCGTGATGCGGTACAGAAAGCCAGCTCTGAAGGTATTATCATAGAGATCGTGATACACATGGTATTCATCGTTTCTGCTTTGCTGCTATCTCAAACAGAGAAGATCACTCACTCCTATCTCCATGGCAAACATGCTTTGGTCACCGAGCACGAAGAGGGAGAAGAAGGAGAGAAAAAGGAAGAGCATTAGTCCAGATCAAATTCTTCAATGACTGAATGGTATATTCCTATCACCATACTGCCCGGTGTTGGCCTTTTGATCATGTCCACGGCGAGTCTGGTGGCTAACCTCAGCAATGAGATTGCCAGTCTCATCAAGGAAAACTGTACAGAATACAAGCAGCTGATCCAAAAGAAAATAGACCAACTCACACGGCTCAATCGAGCGCTGGTCGGACTATATTTCTGTAGTGGTGCACTAGTATTATCAGGTATCCTCAAAGCTGTCCTATCAGAAAATATCATTCCAGAAGCATTACTTTTTCTGGGAGCAATATTGCTGTTTGGAGCATTGTTCTATTTGATGCGCTATTCGATTATAGCGGTGAAGATCAGAAAGCAACAGTTTATCGATCAACTGGACTGACACTCCAACTTATTCACTTCTTAGGCTCTTAGTCGGATTGACCAGTCCGGCCTTTATCGACTGATAGGCCGTCGTGAGCCAGGCCAGTACCAATGTCAACAGGCCCGCTATCAAGACGGTGAAAACATCAACATTAGTGTGGTAGGCAAAGCTATCCAGCCACTCAGACATCCCATAGTAAACAGCCGGGATAGCCAGGGCATAAGCCACTACAATTAGCTTGGTGAAGTCGGCAGACAACAATAGTATGATGTTGCCTATACTCGCACCAAGTACCTTTCGAACGCCGATCTCTTTGGTGCGCTGCTGAGCAACATAAGCACTCAAGCCAAATAGTCCAACACAGGCCATAATGATCGCTGCCATAGTAAATACTCCGAAGATGTCCTGACTCTTGTTGTCTCCTTCATAAAGCTGATCCAAATGATCATCGAGAAAGGTGTATGTGAATGGTGCTTCAGATACCAACTCTGTCCACAATGACTCCACTTTGGCGATCTGATTAGCAATGTTTTCATTGGAATTCAGCTTAACTGCCATATTAAATGGTGGGAACTGCTCACCTCTTTTGAAAAACAATAGTGGCTGTATCTGCGAATGCAGTGACTGTTGGTGGAAGTCCTCAACGATCCCGATAATTGTGTAGGCATCTGCCTGGTTAGGTTGTGTATTGGTAGGTCGCAACTGGGTGCCAACTAAACCTACTCCACCAATAAGATCTGCAGCTGCCTCGTTGATCAATACAGACAATGAATCATTGAAATTGATATCGAAGTTTCTTCCTTCCTTGATGTGCATGCCCAGACCAGGAATGTAATGCTCATCAATGGTGTTTGTGTACACTCTGAGCGCGGGGTATTCGGGATTCTGTGCCTCCATGATCGAGTTTCCGAGGAAATCGCCCGGTAGACCAAAGCCCCCAAGTACAAAATCTACTCCAGGGTCAGCTTCTAACCTCGTACGAAAAACCTGCCAGTTCTCAGCGAGGTAGCTGCTATTCCTAACTATAAGCGTATTGTCTTTCTCAAAACCCAGGTCTTTCTTATTGATGTACCTGAGTTGTTTGTTGAGCACAAGGGTACCAGTGATCATTATCGCTGAGATGAAGAACTGAAAAACAATAAGACTATTCCTCAACCAGACTCCACTATTACTGGTCCTAAAACTGCCTTTGAGTACAGCGGTCGGTCTGAAATTGGACAGCATGAAAGCCGGATAAAGTCCGGCGATGATGCCGAGTAGAAATATGAACGATATAATTAACACTAACACTACTGGTTGAAGGAGCGGAGCGATAGTAAGGGACTTATCAATGAGTTGATTGAAAGAAGGTAGTAGTATATAGCTCAACACTATTCCCAGCAGGGTAGCGATGAATGTGATCAACACGGACTCCACCAGGAACTGTGAGACCAGTTGAGTGCGTGTACCACCCATTACTTTCCGTACACCCACCTCCTTTGCACGCTCGGATGATTTTGCGGTAGCAAGATTGATAAAATTGATACATGAGATGATCAGAATGAAAATAACAATAACTGAGAGCAAATAAACGTACATCACATTGCCATTGGCCTGGATCTCGGCATCAAGATTGGAATGCAAATGAATGTCAGTAAGTGGCTGCATGAAATAGTGAAAACCATGTCCTGAAGACTCATACTCCTCTGCCGAAATGTTGAGCTGACGCTGGATACTGGCAAAGCCAAAGTCCTTCACCATTTGCGGTAGCTCTGACTGCAAAGTCTCTTTTGGAATACCGGGTTTGAGCTTGACATAAGTATTCAACCAGGGGTTGATCCAACTGTTGGTCTCTCTGGCATTGTCCAGAAAAGTAAGCTGCCAGATCGAACCCAACACGTCAAACTTCATATGCGAATTTTCCGGTAGGTCACGAATCACACCGGAGATTATAAAACTTGCGGTATCCAATAAAACAGTCCGGCCGAGAGCGGAGGCATTCCCAAAGTACTTCAACGCGGTAGACTCGGTAAGCACGATCTTGCCGGGATCATCAAGGGCATCCATACCAGTGCCTTCGACAAACTCAAATGAGAAAACATCAAAAAACTGCTCATCGGCAAAAAGAAAATCATGCTCGGCAAAATTCTGATCACCAATAGTCACATCAACACTGCTTTGAAAGAATAGCCTGTGAAGACGCGTGGCATTCTCAACCTGAGGGTAGTTCTCTTTAAGTACCTCCGCCATATTCACAGGCGATGTGGCAAAAAACCGCGTGTGGTCAGGATACTGCCGCTCCAGCGCCACACGATAGATACGATCAGCATCATCAAAAAAGGTGTCATACTGTGACTCATGATGCACGTATAGCGAAATCAAAACACAACAGCATATCCCAACTGAAAGACCTGTGAAATTGATCGTCGAATAGATCTTGTTCTTTCTGAGATTGCGAACAGCGGAGGTGAGGTAATTGTAGAGCATATCGAGTCCTGTTTTTGAGTATTGCGTGTTGGGGCGAATGATGTGGGGACGGAGAAATGTCAGCACTGTCCAGTAGTAGGCCACTATGGCAAAGGATTTGCCCTTAGTGGCATAGTTTTCCAAAAAAGCCTCTTCCATATCACCTAAGATCTCATCAAGCCAGTAGGAGGCACAGAAGAGCTCGAGTAGCCATATGGCAAATCTCGGTGGAACCGGCTTTATATGGTGTTGATCTTTCCCCATAGGTTGTTCCGGGCGATTTGGGTCGATTTCAGCATCTCTGTACCAGCACTGGTCGCCGTAAACAACCGCTTGCTGCGTCCTCCCCGCTTTTCGCTCTGTCCCCCCAATTCACTTTGGACCCAGCCCTTGTTTTCCATCCGATAGAGCACTGTATGAATGGACGCCAGAGATACTTGTTGTCCTGCCTGATCATTGATCTCCTTTTTTATGGCATAGGCATAGGCATCAGGATGCAATACAACGATACTAAGTAATACCAGCTCCTCCAGCCCATTCAAAAAATCATTTGCCATATTTCTTTTGTATTTGAAAAACAAATATACAAATGATACGGAAGTAAAGTGTTTTAGGTTGGAAAGAGCCCACGTTTCACCATCGCTTACGCTATTGATTGCTTACCGTAGGCAATAAAAAAACAAGAGCGACCTGGGCATTTCACCGTTACAATCTGTCGGATGCCCAAGTCGCTCAGTATCCTACCAAGTGCCAGCTCTGACGCAGAGCTAAGCTGATTACTCGTTCATTATACGTTCGTTGTGCATCATTCCAGCCATCTCGATAAGTCGGATCATCTCAGCTCGGTAGCCGAACGGGTCCTCACCCCTGGTTTTCTTGGCCATAGAAAGCACTGAATCAAATGTCGCGTCACCTGCATACTGTGACTGTCTGAGCAGCATGCCAAAAGCTGCCACTGTCGATGACCACTGAATATTATCACCTGGCTTAGCAAGTTCTCTATCATCGGGCTTCACTGACGCTGAGATCAGCATGCTCGAATCACCATCAGGGGCTTTGTATCGTACTTTCACCGTCATCCACTCCCCTGCACTAGTCAAGGGTACCGTAGATTGAGAGGTCTGATACTTCAGTGGATCTACATTCACTAGATCACTCTCGACACCTACCGGAATAATCTCATATAAGGCAGTGACAGTATGTCCCGAACCAAGTTCTCCTGCATCCTTTTTGTCATTGTTAAAGTCTTCTTTGTTCAACCGACGGTTTTCATAGCCAATCAAGCGGTAAGCCTGGATCTCTGCCGGGTTAAACTCGACTTGTATCTTCACGTCCTTGGCGATAGTAAACAGCGTTCCTCCAAATTCGGATACGAGCACTTTCTTCGCCTCCAACATATTATCGATATAAGCATAATTACCATTGCCTTTATCTGCAAGTATTTCCATTTTGGAGTCCTTATAGTTCCCCATTCCAAAACCCAATACAGTAAGGAAAACACCTTCCTCACGCTTCTGCTCAATTAGCCGCTCCATCTGCGCATTGCTCGACACGCCGGTATTAAAATCACCGTCCGTAGCGAGGATCACACGGTTGTTGCCTCCGTCGATATAGTTGTCCCTGGCTACCTCATATGCCAACTCTATACCTGAGCCACCAGCCGTAGAGCCACCAGCCTGCAGCTTGTCAATGGCCTCAAGGATAGCAGTCTTGTCTTCCCCTGCTGTACTAGGCAATACCAGTCCGGCAGCTCCGGCATAAACCACAATCGCTACACGGTCTTCTGCCCGCAACTGTTGCACTAAAAGCTTGTAAGCCGATTTCAGTAAGGGCAGTTTGTTGGCCTGGTTCATAGACCCTGATACATCCAGCAAAAAGACGATGTTCGAAGGAGGTAGATCATCCTTATTGATCTCAAGTCCCTTGATCCCTACCTGTACAAGCTGATGCTTAGGATTCCATGGAGCGTACATGGCTTCTGTATTAATGCTCAGTGGTCGTCCATCAGTCGGTTGAGTATAGTCATAATTGAAATAGTTGATCATTTCTTCTACACGCACTGCATCTTTTGGTGGTAACTGCCCCTGCTGCAAAAACCTACGGACATTGCTGTAAGAAGCAGCATCTACATCTATCGAGAATGTACTCAGCGGCTCATCTTGAGGCCTGTGGAATGCATTTTCGTGGATCGTAGCGTACTCTTCGGTGTTGTAGTTAGGATACTGCATATCGCGAGGAACACCGTACTGCATAGTAATACCAGTGCCATGCACTCGACTCTTGCTCATGGCAGGCATTTCCATCATTACCGCTTCTTGCAGCACTTCTGCTTCATCCACCACCTCTTCAACTACAGGTCGTGTTCTTCTCGGCAGGATATAGCGTAGGCTGATTTCTAACTTATGTCGGTGATTGATGGCTATCCGCTTACTTTGGTAACCTTGCTTTTCTATGGTCAAGACCTGGTTGCCACGTTGGGCTACTATCGTAAACTCTCCATTCTCGTCAGATACGGTCTGTCTACCAGCTACCTCAAGTTTCACTACAGCTCCGGCGACAGGTTTCCGGGTTTGGTCATCAACTATAGTCCCTTCGACTTTCCATTCATCCGATACCGTAAATGAAGAAAGTAGGGCCGTGAGCAATGCCAGTAAGGTAATCATGTGTTTTTTCATCGTCATATTCATTTGATTTCATGACTAGGATGCAGCCTTACCACAAATTCCATACAGGGATCACGAATATTTTTCATCTTTCTGTTAACATCCTGATTTTGAGCGCTAAAGCATGGCCTGGACCTGGAGTTAAGGAATGAAGGCAGCGCATGGGAAGGGCTGATATAGCTTCATTGTCATCTAACATTAAGGCAAACAGAGATGGACAAACCTTTCCATACTGAGAGGTCAGTCTTGCAACAGAGTGATCTGTAAGCTTCTTCAGCCTATGAAAGGAGTTGCATTGCCAGCAAAAGATGTTCAAGAAAAATGACCTCACCTGCGAACTGAATGGCGGTCATGACTAAATTGGAATGTAGAAAATACTTTTAAGCAAGCATATCGCTTCAGCACCGTTTTTGTGAACATTACCTCTGACAAATCAGACGAATATCTGTTTGAGCGCTACACCAGCACGAGCGAAAAGCGCTTGCTGGCTGTGCTTTTTCAACGGTATCGTTTGATGGTGTATGGGGTATGTCTGAAGTATTTAAAGGACCAGGAATCTGCCAGGGACACCACTATGGAGATCTTCGAGAAGCTGCTACGACAAGAGCACAAAGGAGAAGTCAGGCAATTTAAGGTTTGGCTTTATGTCCTCACTAAAAACCAGTGCTTGATGCTTTTACGTAAAAAATCTCCCACGATGACAGATTTAGATCCAGAATTTGTGGAATCGGATAGCATTTGGCATCCTATGGAAAAAGACGAAGACCGGGTGCGGGAGCAACAGCTCAAAAAATGTCTTGAAACGCTCCCTGAGGGGCAAATGCAATGCATTAAAGGCTTCTTTTATGACAAGCAGCCTTATCAGGAACTGGCGCGGCAGCTGCAACTGGAGGTAAAAAAAATAAAGAGTCATATCCAAAATGGTAAACGAAACCTGAAAATTTGCATGGAGCGGCATGGCTAAGGACCAACAACATATCGGTGAAGAGGAAATGCAACGCTACCTCAATGGCGAAATGTCAAGTGAGGAACAGCATTTGTTCGAGTCGAAGCTTGAGAATGATCCATTTACCTACACTGCCATAGAAGGTCTTGAAAACCAAAGCAAGGCGGAGCGCACTAATGCTCTCGAGCAGATGCAATTAGAGGTTAAGCGATCAGAAGAAAATTTTGGTTGGATGAAAGTAGCTGCTGTTGTAGCTGCTGTAGCCATGGCTGGCTTGGGAATATGGTACTATGGTCAGTGGGCTACTCCTGAACAAATCGCCTATAAAGATGCTGCCTCTAGTCCCGAATCGCATCAACCCAAGTCCCCTAATAAAGAGATAACATCCCAGGAAACTGTTGTGGATGAGCTTCAAGAGATACCAGAAGGCGAAACAAGTTCCACCTCCGGAAATAGTGAAGTGATGGAAGAAATAGATGGTGTTACCGAAGTGGTTTCGACCCAAACTCTCGCTCAGAAAGAAGCAGAGGATCAGCATATACAAGAAAATATGATGATTACTGACCTAGAGGAGGCGGAAGCCCTTGAAAGTGATGTTATGGTGATCGAGGAAACAGTATCAACTTTCGATGAGCAGATCACCCAGGACCTTGCCATTACACAAGCTGCTCCCAATGAGTCGGTATTAGGTCGTACTGCCCCAGCCCCTGATGCTCGATCCATGTCCAGGCATAGCCTGAAGACGAGCAGCCCTCGACCAGTATCAGGAAATGAAGCTTACCAGCAATATTTAACAGATAGTCTGCGCTATGCTCCAGCCATGGAAGCCGGAATAGTTACACTACAATTTATCATCAACACACAGGGACGACCCCAACAGATCCGCGTGATCAGATCGCTAAATCAGCTCGCTGATCAAGAGGCGATACGACTCCTCAATGAAGGCCCGGACTGGAACGGTACGGCTGGTATACCAACCACCTTGAGCATACCGTTTAAGCCACGGTAACCTAATCAATGAACGTCATACTAGAATTCTTCTCTTTAAATTTTAGCTGGATAGAAAAATAATTGTCTGACAGCAAGACAGGTTGGCGATCTCCAGTAATCAATGTAAGATCCTCTACAAACAATGGTCTCGCACTGAATTAAAAACCGTTGTTTTCAGGAACGACGATTTTCTTATATTGAACTTACATGACTTGCGCTCATCTGACCAATAATACAAGTAACCAACATCTTAAAATCTTTTATTACAATCAATGGGGTGGTTCGTTTCTCATCTGTAGTACAATAAACGATACAAAATGATCAAACAATCAATGTTATGGGCAATGATATTCAGCTTAAGCTGGGTGAGTTGCTCTTCCGATGACGATAGTGGAGCTGATATGCCCGACCCCATCGAACCTGATCGGTACAGTACTGAGGTCTTCGACAACTATGACCTCACTCGCGGTATTCCTTATGGCCAAAACACCACTCAAGGAGGAACGGTGCAGGAGCTGGGATTTGACTTCTATGAGCCGGCTGATGATAACGCTACGTCCAGACCCTTGCTTGTCTACGCCTTTGGTGGTGGTTTTGTGACTGGCAACAAAGGGGAGGCATTGATCACAGCCCCATTCTTTGCTCAATCAGGTTACGTTGTAGCAGCCATCGACTATCGCCTTATCGATATAGAAGACACGCCTACCTCCCGCATCCGCGCAGTTTATGATGCAGCAAGTGACATGAAAGCTGCTGTCCGCTTCCTCAAGCAAAACCATGAGCAATATGGTATTGATACGACCAACATCTATGTAGGTGGTTTCTCCGCCGGAGCATTTACCGCCTTGCAGTTTGCTTACCTCAATGACATAGAAGATATCGCTTCTATTAGCCCGGATTTGCTGGCGTATGTAGAAGCGCGAGGTGGGATCGCTGGCAATAGTGGGAATCCCGGCACATCATCAGCAGTCAAGGGAGTGTTCAACTTTGCGGGAGCCATGTTGCAAGCCGACTTCATAGACTTAGATGAGCCCATTCTATTTAGCGTACATGGCACTGATGATGATGTAGTACCTTTCAACATCGGCGAAGCGGATAATTCGGGGGTCACTACCCAAGGCTCCAACCTCTTGCATAACTATGCAAATGCCATTGGCCTTACGAACCAACTGGTCGCCGTTGAAGGAGGAGGACATAGCGCACCGCTCACCTGCCCGGATTGTCTTATAGAGATGCGCAGCTTTATTTTTGGACAGCTTTAGAAAAGCTCACTACTGCAAACAAGGAAAATGACATCTTAGCAGAATAATACTAGACCCGTGAATCAATATCTCCTCTTGATCAAAGGCAAAGGTGCCCTGGACTACTCACCGGAAGAACTGCAAAGAAGACTAGATGAATATCAGGAATGGGTAAAGACCATTCCTTCCCATTATGTCAATGATAACAGACTGGAACAGACAGGTGTCCATATTAAGTCTAAGGACAGCATCGTCACGGATGGACCGTTTATCGAAACCAAAGAGATCATAGGAGGATTTATCATCCTCCAAGCCAAAGATCTCGATCAGGCCACCTCACTTGCACTGTCTTGCCCACTACTGAAGTACTTCGAGATCATCGTAAGGCCGATAGTCAGTTAGCAAGAGAGTACTACTAAGAAGTCAAATCAGTTTCCAGGCTGGCTTCCAGTTTATAGGTTGTGCTGAAAAAGATCTTCGTCAAAAAGTGTACCTCCCGAATTTCACGACGCTTTCGGTATTGCCTCCACTACCATGAATGACTAACTTGATAGCTGATACTTTTTTGAAGATCAGTCTCCACGCCCTGATTTAGAAACATTATGGAAGTATTCTTTTACGGCTTGTTTATGGATCACTCCATCCTACTAAAAAATGGCATTACACCATCTAATCCAAGAAAAGGCTATCTGAAGGATTATGCATTGGTCATTGGCAATAGGGCCTCTCTGGTCCCGTCCAAGAATGACAGGTCCCACGGTATTGTCATGACTGTAGATAAAGATGCTATAACTGATCTATATGCTGAAACAAGCGTAGCAAATTATGTCCCGGAGGAGGTAGAGATCCTTATCGAGACAGGCGATACCATTCCGGCCATTTGCTACAATCTGCCATCACACCTCCTTACAGGCACCAATGCTAATTACGCTAAGTCACTCCATGCCCTGGCTAAAAAACAGGGTTTCCCGGATGACTACCTGGAGAAGATCAAACGTATGGCTGAGGATTAGTATGATGCTTTATTCGGGTGCCGCTTCTATTAACATCACCAACTGAACACTACTCAATTGGTCGTTAGGTCAATTTAAGACTATATTTAGAGGTTATGAGAAAATCGACCATGTCGACTTTCATTGATTCATATTTCTCACCATCCGAATGAATGTGAAAATAGTCCGACTTACTCCTCTCCTTTTTTTGATACTGCTTACGTTCTCTGGGTGCCAACGCGGAGGCCCCACCTTGTCGGAAACCGAACCCCTGCCAGAGCAGCCCGAAACAGTCAACACCACTGAATCAGCAGATGCTGAGATCAATCAAATCGTGGCTAACTCGGTGGATCGTGACCTTGATGCTATCCGAGAAGATGGAGTGCTGAGAGCACTCATTATCTATAGCAGTACCAGTTACTTCCTCTACAGAGGTCAGCCCATGGGGTTTGAGTACGAACTTCTGGAGAGACTTGCTGAGCATCTCGACCTGAAACTTGAACTGGTGGTCTCCAATAATCTCGACAATCAATTTGAAGTGCTTAACAGAGGAGATGTTGATCTTATCGCACATGGCATGACCATCACCAACCAGCGAAAATGGGAAGTAGCCTTCACAGAATACCTCTACCTGACGAGACAAGTGCTGGTACAAAAGCAGCCTGATAACTATCGAGATATGAAATGGAGCACCCTGCACCGACAATTGATCCATGATCCGATTGAGCTGATCAACGATACGGTCTCGATACGGCGCAACTCTGCTTACTACGAGCGCATGATGAGCTTGTCCAATGAGATCGGTGGTACCATCCATATTGATACTTTAGATAGCCACTTATCAACAGATGAGATCATCGATATGGTGGTCAACGGTGAGATCAAATACACCATTGCAGATGAAAACCTTGCCATGATCAATGCTTCCTACCATCCTATACTTAAGATTGATGTACCCGTAAGTTTTTCCCAGCGCATCGCCTGGGTCACCAGAAAAAAGTCTCCGGAATTCAGGAAAGTGATCAACCAATGGATATTGTCAGAGCGAAAACAGACTGAGTACAACGTCATCTACAACAAATACTTCAAGAACAAGAAAACCTTCAGACGCAGGACCCGTAGCGACTTTTACAGCCTTAACAATGAACAGATCAGTCGATATGATGACCTCATTAAAAAATATGCTGGTCAAATCGGATGGGACTGGCGACTCCTTGCCGCACAGATCTACCAGGAGTCAAGATTTGATCCGGGGGCCAACTCATGGGCAGGCGCCAGCGGACTGATGCAGGTGATGCCAGCTACAGCCAAATCACTTGGCATCAAAAACCGCAATGATCCCGAACAAAGTATTTGGGGTGGTACCAACTATCTTGACCAGCTTTATGAAATGTTTTCAGATGTACCGGATTCACTCAACAGGATCAAGTTTACCATGGCCGCTTACAACTGTGGCTTTGGTCATGTGAAAGATGCCCAACGGCTAGCGGATGAAAAAAGCCTGGACAGAACCGTCTGGGAAGACAATGTAGAGCAAATGATCTTCGCACTCAGCTTCTCCGAAAACTTCAACCAACCCTTCATCAAGTATGGCTATGTCCGAGGTAAAGAGCCACTGGCGTATGTTAAGGAGATCTTTGAACGCTATGAGCACTACAAGCAGTTCATTCCCTTGGGGACTGCAACTGCTGTAAACAATTAGGTCGCCAGACACACTTTCTACTCCTTGTTGCTACCCAAACTTTACCAACTTTTAGGTATTGTTCGGGTGGTAGTGAGTAATTAACTTGTGCTGATATGAGTGCACCTGATATACCCGACTACAAATGCTTACAACCGTTTAAATTCGGATATGATGCTGAAAATCAATTTAATAGAAACATCTTAACCAAATAGATATAAAGTAGATATCGCGCACTAA
Source organism: Flammeovirgaceae bacterium UBA6059 (assembly GCA_002435755.1). Classification (GTDB taxonomy): domain Bacteria; phylum Bacteroidota; class Bacteroidia; order Cytophagales; family Cyclobacteriaceae; genus UBA6059. The sequence goes on along the minus strand of DIYH01000024.1, from coordinate 242,776 downwards.
TGCGCGATACATAAATGTTGTGTGCCAGAAGACTATGGAGTTTAGAAGTATAACCATATTAGAAAAAACCAATAATAAAAAAGGCGATCTTTTTTGTCGATTGATGTCAGACTTATTTCATGCCTTAGGTTATGATCAACCCAGATTTGATGTCCACAAATCAGGTCGAGAAATTGATCTCACTACAAGACATAGAACTGAAAAAAAAATCGCCATTGCAGAATGTAAAGCTCATAAATCTAAAATTGGAGGGGATGATATAAATAAATTCATTGGTGCTTTAGATGCTGAAAAGAGGAAATACAAAAAATCTGATATTTATAAGAGTTTCAATGTAACCGGATATTTTGTCTCGCTCTCAGGATATAAAGAAACCTCCATCGAACAAGAACAAGATCTTGATGATGATAGAGTCATTCTGATAACCCCATCTAAAATAGTTAAAGAGTTAATTCATGGAAAAATTATCGTCTCGCTTGAAAAAGCAATTTCGAAAATTGATATTGGGGATAAAGTCATTGAGGATTTTGCCGATCTAATAGCATACCAAAAAGGTTGGGTTTGGGCAATTTATCTCGGTAACGGACAACAAACCAGCCATATTTGTTTTATACATGCGGAAGGGCAACTTCTGGTAAATGACCTAGCAAAAGAAATTGTTACGCTCGATAGCAAGCTTGATAAAAGATTTGAAGGATTGGAGATCGTCAGTGCTAAAAATCTTACTAATCAAATTAAATCGACAAAAAGCAAATATTTCAAATACCTTGAAAATGAATGTGGTGAGATTCATTTTGAAGGATTACCAACTGACAAAGATTCCGGTTCGGTAAAAGTGAAACTTGAAAATATTTTTATTGTTCCACACCTTGAAAAAATACCTGAACATAAGGAACAGAAAAAGTTAGAAGATTTAGTAGTTGATAATAGAGAAGGTATTGGAGAGGTACTTAAAAAGAATGGAAGAATTGCTATTCTAGCGAAACCAGGAGGTGGGAAATCTACATTAATCAAAAGATTGGCTATTGCTTATGCTTACCCAAACAGAAAAAGTCTAATTAAGGATGATTTGCCAAATAAAAGCTGGTTTCCAGTCTTCATAAGATGCAGGGAACTTGGTGAAAGGGTGAAGTCAAGTATTACGGAAATAATTGAAGGAATACCGAATCGAGCTGAAATCGGAGATTGTTCAGAAGAATTCAGGATTCTAGTCTCCAATTCACTTCAGAATGGAAACGCCTTGCTTTTAATTGATGGCTTAGATGAAATCTCTGAAGATAGAAATAGAATATCATTTATAAATCAACTGAGAACCTTTACTGCAACCTATCCTCAAATCCAGATGGTAATTACATCTAGAGAAGCTGGTTTTAGGATCGTTGGTGGAGTAATAGCAAGTTATTGTACCAATTATCGGCTATCTGGTTTAAATGACTCAGAAATTGAGGCCTTGTCTCTAAAATGGCATAAAGAAATTATTGATGACACACAGAAAACGCAAAATGATGCCCTGAATCTTTCTAGATTGATAATTAGCGATAGTAGAATTAGAACTCTTGCCGAAAATCCTTTATTGCTTACAACCCTATTGTTTGTAAGAAGGTGGGCCGGATACTTACCTACTAAGAAAAGCGTGTTGTATCAAGAAATGATCAAACTGTTGCTTGTTACATGGAATGTTGAGGGGCATGAGCAACTGGACATTGAGGAAGCAGAACCTCAATTGGCATATGTCGCATTCTGGATGACATGTAAAGGGGTACAAACGATTGCTTACAATGAGCTTAAATCATGTCTATTGGAAGCACGTAAACAAATGCCGGATATTCTCGGCTTTACCAATGTAAGCGTTCCGGATTTTATTAATAGAGTTGAATCACGAAGCAGCCTCTTAATTCTGTCAGGTCATAAGAAATTGAATAATGAAGAAATAACTCCGATCTATGAATTTCTTCATCTAAGTTTTCAGGAACATTTAACAGCCAAAGCTATTGTTGAAAAATTTGTGCCAGACGTATATTCTGGTAAAACTTCCCTTGAAATTCTTGAACCATATATTCTTGATGAAACATGGAAGGAAGTAATACCACTCGTTGCTATCTTATTGAAAAGAGACTCAAGTCCATTAATTGAATACTTAGTTGAACAATCGGTAATTGCGGACGAAATGGATATACGTGGGGCTAAATCTAGGCATCCAGAAAAAGTATCACCTGCGGAACTTCTTGGTAATTGCATTGCCAACGAAATTCAAGTCGCCCCAACCTTATTGGAAAAAGCAATTGAATGGTTTGCTAAAAATCGCTATAACATTCATGATAAATCCTCCCTTGAAACAATACTCAATAGCAAGTTTGAAAGTGCCTTCAGAAATAGATTGAAGTATTTATACTTTGAGGAATACGATGATAAATTTTCAGCCCCAATTGGTGGACTTATCGGTGAGGCCTATTTACACAAATTGAGAAAAGAAAAATCATCGGTTTTAGATCAAATAATTTCTGACATACTTAGTTCCGAAAGGGAGACTTGCTGTATTGGATTGTTTGCATTAATGATTTATTCATATGAATTGCAATCCCCTGTTGAAACTAAAGAAAAAGAATTAAATGAGTCGAATCTTGATGATGTTCTTAATAAGATATGTGATCTAATAGAATCTGGAGATCCTCAGTATTCTTATCCTGCTTGCTGGAGTGTTGCCTGGATAAGTGAAAGTTTTGAGTATTCACTTGATCAGAAAAGCAGATTGATAAACATCATTTCAGAAAGTTGGCTCAATTGCTCTGATCATAATTTATCTAGGGTACACTCATGGTCAATTATTACTTTAATGGATTCCGCTTTGAAAATTGAAAAGTTCATTACTGATCAACAAACTATGCGTGATGCATTGCAGTACAGATTTAATAATCCAATAAATGATCGGGACAAACTGCTATGTATTTTATTGGGTTATCATTTGAAGGTAAGTTTTGACAAATCCGAGGTGCAGCAAACTTTGAATTTAGAACATCAAAGACGTGGTAACAGACGTCCAAATATTAAGGAATACGCACGATTGCTTAAAATCGAATTGAACAGTTCAAAATCCAGCACACAACAAACGATATGACACATACCTCTACTGAGCTGTCTGATTCTGAAATTGAAAACAGAAACTTTTGTGATATTTGAAATTCCAGAGACACGTGTCATATCTGGGCGTTATGCCCAATTGCGCAACTTGAGAAATATGACCTTCGAAGATTTTAGATTGGAACTGGAAGCTGAATTAGAGAAGATCGTGAGGTTTGAACTTCAAGAATTTCATTATGAACCTTATAGCTTTGGTAACGGACTTTTAGCCTACAGAATTAACGGGAGAAATTATCGTTTCAGATACGATGGTCGTGAAAAGCAAATGACTGTAGATGCAAGTGAACAACATCAAAAGTATTTTGGTGCCCTATGGAACCACATAGCAACAATTGACGAACTCAGTAACGGAGTGGCCAAGGCAATCGAACTTCTTAACTTATCCGAAGACTCTAAATAATGTCAAAATTTAGCTTGGTTGATTTGATGAAAGGAAAGCACTGGGTCATCATGTTGATAATCATAATTTCCTCATTTGGCATTTACAACGGACTAACTTCATTAACGGAAGATGCCATTAACGAAAATTGGCAAACTAAGGACAGAACATTGTTAATTGACAAGTGTCTCAAAGACGCTGGTGAAATCTCAATAAAGTATCCTGACTTATCATTGGAATATTGCTCCTGCTCTATTCAGAAAATTCAAGATCAATTCTCTAAACGGGAATATTTAGAGATTTCTAGTGAACCCATGAACTCCCAACTGGAAAAGCTATTTCCTGTAATTGAGGCCTGTCAAACTGAACTTCAAAGCAAAATCAAAGAGAAGGAAAACGCAGAATAAAAGGGCATAACAGGCGATATAGCGAATGGCCAAACTGCCTATTTGATACTAATGCGCAACTCGACCGTTTCACTGCCCATTCTGCTAGCGTTTGAGCCTTTAGACACTTCATACTTTCTGGATTTTGACTTGCGGAACGCAGTGCATTGTGGGTACTGTTGCAGGGGTTGGGCAGTTTCACTACATTAGTGCTGTTTACAAAGGGTAAGGCCACTCGCCATATCTGATCGTTAGCATTAATTGCCGAAACGTAGAATCATGCGGTTATCATTTGAACATTTCATGGTGAACTTGAAATCTCTCGAATTGACAACTCTGGAAAAATAGTTTGGCAACAAGAAGGATCGGACATTTTCGTCAACCCAGATGGTACTGAAAACTTCAAACTAACTCCTGAACGCATCCAAGTAACCGACTGGAATAACAGGAAATACGCCTTTGATTTGAATGGAAACCTATTAAACTAACGGTTTCAATCTATGCATGAACTTCCAAAACATTTATTGGGACTACTCGACTTAAAAAGTTTTCGTGACTGAATGGGAGTGTAACTAGATTCAAAGGATATGAATATTTTCAAAGCCTTCATTAATGGTTACTTATACTCCGATGAATGCAGCGACATAAATCATGAAACAGATCTCTTTGAACAATTTCAAAACTCTCATGGTGGATTATTCCAGCACTTGGTACATCAGATACCTTGACTACATCCGAAAACACTACCAACAACTAATTTTGACTTGAATTATTCTGATCGCATAAATGAGACAAAAACGAATACTAACAGCTATTTTACTTATTGCAACTGGATGGTTTCTAAACGCCTGGGCATGGACAACATCCCTTGGACATCCATATAACACTATCATGCTAGTAGCAGGAATTGGAGGAATAATCGCAGGAATCATCTTTCTGATTAGGGCATTAACGGACAAAGTACATACCCACAACAAGCGCCATGAATGAATGGGATTTCAGTGATCAGGATACATTCTTGGGAATTGGAAAGTCCGCCACAGTTAATACTTTTAAATCAAGGCGCGGCTGTGTGCGAGAGGAAAAAATAGTACTTTCTAATCGCCATTCATCATAGCTCTAATCAATACAAGCGAACTCAACAAAACTCAAACCCATTGTCGATCAAAATACTCATCTTAAATGCGCTTCTCCTGACTTTGTTTTGGGGACAGGCCAATGCCCAAAGTTTTGAAATCAAATCACCTGACGAGCGCATAAAGCTGGTGGTTAATCTTAATGAGACAATATCCTGGTCAGTAACGCTTGGAGGAGAGCAAATCATCGAAAAGGCCCAAGTAGGGATCGATTTTTCTTCAGGAGTAGATTTCGGAATAGAACCTAAAGTGAAAAATCATGAGATAAGAAATTTCTCTTCATTGATAAGACCAGCTGTACCCCATAAGGATGCAGTCATAAAGGACCAATTCACTGAACTGACAATTACATTCCGGGATAAGTACTCAATGAATTTTCGGGCCTATGATGATGGAGTAGCTTATCAATTTGTGGATAATGGCAAAAGTGAGCGAGAAGTGATCTCAGAAAAGATGGCACTAACTTTTCCTAAAGGATCAAAATCGTTTTTTCCTAAGGAAGAGTCTATGTATTCTCATAATGAACGCCTCTATTTGGACAAATCGCTGAACGATATAGCTTCAGATGAATTTTGTAGCCTACCAGTGCTTTTCAATACCGGTAATGCTAAGGTTTTATTAACTGAAACTGCACTTCATGACTATCCGGGCATGTTCATCAGGGGAAACAGTACAACCACCGTGGATGCTATTTTCCCAAAATATGTACTTGAATCCGTTGATAGTGAAGAGTTCCCCGATAGGAATCAAGAAATAACAAAAGAAGCTGATTTCATAGCGAAAACATCAGGGAAAAGGGCCTATCCCTGGAGAGTATTTATGATCAGCGACGATGATCGGACGTTTGTAGAGAGCAATTTAACTTTTCAGTTATCCAAACCTTCTACGATCCAAAATACCGACTGGATCAAACCAGGTAAGGTAGCTTGGGACTGGTACAACGCTAACAATATCTACGGTGTAAATTTCAAATCTGGGCTGAATTCCTCGACCTACAAATACTACATCGATTTTGCCGCGAATAACAACATTGAGTATGTGATACTCGATGAAGGATGGACTAAGTCAACTACTGAAATACTTGATTTTAATCCGGAAATTGATGTGCCGGAACTAATTCGCTATGGTAAGGAAAAAGGTGTCGAGATCATTCTTTGGGTGCTTTGGAAGCCTTTTGACAAGAATCTGACCCAAATTCTCGAAACATACAAAAGTTGGGGGGCAAAGGGTATCAAAGTAGACTTTATGCAGCGCAACGACCAGTATATGGTCAGTTCTTACGAGCGCATTGCCAGGGAGTGTGCCAGACTAGAACTCTTGATCAATTTTCATGGTGCTTTCAAGCCTTCAGGATTGCGAAGGACTTATCCGAATGTGATCAATTATGAGGGTGTGAGGGGAAGTGAAAACAATAAGTGGAGTAAAGACATAACTCCTGATCATAATGTAACCATTCCTTTTATCCGTATGGCTGCCGGGCCGATGGACTATACTCCTGGTGCTATGAACAATAGACAGGAAGCTAACTATGCCATTAGTTTCGAGCGTCCCGTGAGTCAAGGTACCAGGGCCCATCAGGTCGCGATGTATGTGGTCTACGAAGCACCATTGCAAATGCTTTGTGAATCACCATCGCGGTACTATGAAGAGCAAGAGACCGTAGACTTTATCAGTCAGGTCCCCACTACCTGGGATGAAACAATTGTGCTGCATGGCTCGGTGGGAGATTATATTGCGCTTGCAAGAAGAAAAGGTGATAAATGGTACATCGGAGCTATGACGGATTGGACACCAAGAGACCTGTTGGTTGATTTTTCTTTTCTTGGTGAAGGCTCATTTAAGATGAAAGCATTCGAAGATGGTACTAATGCCGACAGATACGCAGAAGACTACAGGTTGAAAACATCAGAAGTCAACAAAAACTCTCAAATCACAGTACGGTTGGCAACTGGTGGAGGTTGGGCTGCTATAATTTCAAGTGACGGGAATTAATGAAAAATACCAGGAGGTGCTATGACTATTGCTGTCCCTGAGGACGCTACTGCTAATGTACCAAGCCGCTATAAGTGGATCACAACTACAGCGTAAGACTATCCAAAAGTAAGGGACGATCAATGATCTAAAACAATGGATATTAGCTGATGGGGTGATCTGTCAAGATAAAACTGATGAAGGCTGTGAACGGTACGCAAGACCCCATAGTTTGTACCACGGCCGTCCCCTCGGAGTACCCTCAATGTTCTCCAAAGAAACGATTGATGCTGATCCGGATGAGCTGATCAATTATCAAAAAGAGGATGGCAGATGGGGCACCTGGTATGGACTAAGTGCAGGAATGAAATTGGAATGGACTGGGGTCCAAACCCTATGGATTTTGAAGACCCTGAAGCAGTACGATAGGATAGAGAACTGATCACATGAAGCCTAATTTGAAAAGAGCACTCCTCTTCTGGCACAGTTGAACCCGAATGCTGAATTTTGTGTCATTGTCTCATGGCCATAATGTAAACTCCTTTTGATTGACCAGAACCTGTATATCGCATTTAGATCAGCACTCGAGGAAGGTGCTCCAATAGAAAATGAAAGCTGGGCTAAAATAAAGCCCTTTTTAAAAGTCCGAAACTTTAAAAAAGGTGAATACATTATCCAGGAAGGTGAAGTTGAAAACTACCTTTCTGCTGTTGCGGCAGGTTGCGTCAGACATTTTGTAATGAAGGACGGCAATGATGTGAGCTTCGAGTTTGCGTTTGAAAATGAATTGAGCAATTCTTACGCTTCTTTTCTTTCGAGAAAACCCTCCCGTATCTACATAGAAGCCATCGAAGCAGTCAGTTTGGTCAGTATTCATTACGACAGTTTACAAGAACTGTACAAGGATTCTGCTACCGGAGAACGCATTGGAAGGCTCACAACAGAAGGCTACTACATATGGAGAGAACAGCGGGAACTCATGCTTTTGACATTGACCCCAGAAGAGCTTTATGTCGACTTGCTATCTCAGTACCCTGAATATATCAACCGAATTCCTCAAAAGTATCTCGCCACCTATCTACAAGTAAAACCAGAATCATTGAGTAGAATAAAAAGAAGAATCCACAAGAACAGGGATCGAACTTAACCAAGGTTATTTTTTATACGAACTCCTCGAAATAATTTCGCTTCAGAATTGAAAATCAAGGAGTTATGAAAAATTCTTTTAAACAAATTTTGGTTTTGGTACTCATGGTCGTCAATGGAGTGGTGGCTGCACAAAACAATCCCGATGGATTTCAAAAGCATAGCAATCTATACATCAGCTTTGGGGCTGGTTCTTCGATGCTGGGACAATTTCCTTCTGACATTTATTTTTCCGGAGCTTCGAACCTGCAGCTGGGAGCTATGTACGAAAGAGCACTGCACAAGCGGTTTTCGATAGTTGGCGGATTAGAACTTGAACAGGTTTCATACAATTTTGATGGTGATATTGATTTGTCATCTTCTTCATCCACGTTGACGATCATTCAGGCAGGTCCTGAAAAAAAATACACCGGAATTAGACAAAGAAATATTGCCTTACCACTTCAGGGGAGGTTCTACTTCCTGGATAACAATGCCGCTTATGCTAAGAATATGTTTCTTCAAAGCGGAGTTCGAATAGTACAATCATTAGGCTTTACCGGTTCGGAGAGTTTGGAGACATCATACTACTTCAGAAGCAGCGATAGTAGTGAGGAAGTCTCGTTGGGAGATTTTACAAACCAAACAGCCTTACAATGGGAACTGATGGTAGGCTTCAAAGGTCAGTTTTTTAAGAACTTTGATTTGCTCAATGCATCAACCCTTGGGTTCATGTATCAACTGACCCCATTATTCAAAGATGGTTCGACAGAAGTCTATCCCATACACTTCACCTGGCGTTTTTTGTTCTAACACTGGGCAATCCACCGAGTCATATAACGGGACATATAGCAAGTGTCTTTGTCTGGTTACTTTGAACTGACCAGACAAGTTGGTACCTTAAAAGACATTAAAACCTAAAGGCACCTGCTATATACGCAGATCTATGGCTCCTGTTTATTGACCTGGCTAACTATGACGAACTACATCGACGGGTACGTGTTCCCTATTGCGAAAGAACATCTTGACCAATACAAGCAAATAGCTGAGGAGGTTGCCAACATCTGGAAAGAACATGGCGCCCTCTCCTATTCAGAGTTTGTCGGAGATAACATGGATCTTGAAGGCACACTACCCTTCCCTTATGTATTGGGCACGAAAGAGGATGAAGTCATTGTATTCGGATGGATCACCTTTGAGTCAAAATCGGCCCAAATACAAGCCCATGAGAAGGTAGCAGCAGATACTAGAATGGCAGACTTGATCGCTCCCTTAGTTGATCCCTCCAGAATGGTCTTTGATGCTTCCAAGATGGCTTACGGGAGATTCAAACCGTTGATCCAGGCCTAATCAATATTCGAATTCTTTGGTCTGGGGTCTTTCTAAAACTGATATTTGATCGAGCAACTGTTCGAGAATTATCGATTTTTGGAGGATATCGTGGAGGTCGAAGTGGTCACTAATTGGCCATGGTACATTGAGCTCAAGGAAGAGTTTTATTACAGAATGGCTAGCGCTAAATAATGATCTCTTAAAGAACAGTCCTCAATCAATACCAGCAAAGCGTTTGGCCAAATCAATACAAATTTTGTAGGCTTTCTCCCCATCTCCTTCAAGATTTCCTGTTAAAGCAACTGATACCTTGAAATCCACAAGCACCAGTACATAACTTCTGCCACCAGGCGAGCCTCCACCCATGTTAGCGTACATTACAGGCTCATCGCCATAGTTACTTGAAAACCCGGAACCCATGGCAAAGGCGGTTCCATATTTGGCTTCTTCAGGATATTCATTTTTGTAGCTCTCCTTTATTTCATCCAAAGGCGCAATTGAGCCGTCGTAGAGCATCTTACCTGCCTCTGCCAATTGTTGAGAAGTAGCAATTAATCCACCCCCTCCGTACTTGCTGGCGGCTCCCATTCCTTCTACTACTGTATACTTCTTGCCTTTTTGGAGATACGGCGTGGCTTTCATTTCACTATCCTGATCTAAAAGTATAGGAGTTGAAAAAGGCAATAAATCATTGAGTGCCTCTTGATAGGTCATACCTGTGATCTTTTCTAAGATGTGACTGGCGACTACCATTCCGAAAGTAGTATAGCTCTCCTCCTCACCCGGAGCTGATCTTAAAGGATCTTGAATGAAGTAGTCCATGGCCTCACGAGGAGAGTTAACTTGCAAAGCAGCAAAACTCATCCAGTCTTTTCTACCCTGGTAGTGCCTTATACCTGAACGATGCGTGAGTAAGTGCCGGACGGTGACTCCCTTGTAGTGCTCTGGTAGTGAGGGGTCTATTTCATGTATTGACTTATTCAGATCATCAATTCTACCTTCTTGTACCAACTTAAGAAAAGCCAATCCGGTGATAAACTTAGAGGTGCTATAAATGGTAAAAAGAGTATTGTTATCTACAGGTTCCTTTTTGCTAATGTCCTTGTTCCCGAAAGCCATTTGAAATGCTATTTGGTTTTCTTTAAAAACAGTGATGGTGAGTCCGGGATAATCCTTCGCAAAGGTTTGAGCAGATTCATGGGCGTATTGCAGGGTTTCTTCAGAAACCGACTGACCAAACAGATCAGAAGCAATAAGGTATGAAATCAAAAAGGCGATTAGTAATTCTTTCATTCAGTTTGATCTTCTTATTTGATTGAACGAACACTAAAAAGCTGCCAATACACACAACCCTCTATTTATCAGTTATTTATATATACTGATACTGGTTAAATGAGTGTTTATGCGCGATCTCGAACAGTCTAGTGTTCCATGTTGGAACATATATTTGTTTTCACAACCCATTTGAGAAATTGAAAACCTGAGTTCGAACTGTTAGGTCAATTCATACCTTCGCATTCCAAGCTCTGCTCTCAAATAGAGCGGGTGCTTAGGCACTTCATGGCAAGACAAATCAATCGTATATAGAGGCAACCCCAGGCGACCAAGGCTTTTGATCCTTGGTTGTAGTTTGTCAATGATAGGCTTATTGCCCCACCCACAGACGATAGCTGTGCAGCATTGGCTCATCGCTTTCAGATGTCTTCGGTTCGCTTTTCCAATAGGATCTTCACAGACCAAAAGCTCCTTAGGCACGGTCGAGCGATAGGCAAAGAGATTGCCTACATACAATCCTCCATAACCCCATGAGTGAGCGAAGTTGATGCATCTTCGAATGGTAGGATCATCACGATGCTCATCTGCTCTGGAAGGGTTGAGCATGATGAACAGCACTGCTGGTCGAGTGCTGTCCCATGTCCGCCACAGTCGATACCGGTACTGACGATCTCTTGAAAAGGCCGCCCCTCGCTCCATATTTTCCGATAGGATAGACATGTACAGACCGGAATCTAGTGAGTTCCGGCAAGTCCTGAAACCAGAAATCACACTTATGACTTTTTTATTGGTTCGATTGAACTTTCATCCTGTCCCATGCCAAATGTTTGGTTAGCACGAGAGTCATTTGACATTCTGGTAACTAGTCTAAGCTACAACTCAAGGCGATGGATTGGATAGCCGAAGGCAATGTCTCAAAAACAAAAAATGCGTGTCACGTTGAGTTGACCTTTGAGACCCTCTCTTTCGGCTACCCTCACAAAGAACGGGCAATCTGTCCCGACCGGATAAACCGCCTTCTTCTACATCAAACTCTCATAATCTCGCACAGAACCATCATCGAGGCAGCATTCTATGATCTTCTTTCCCTTAGGATTGAGATAGTCAAGCATAAACTTCGGTAGTTCTGATTTGAAGAAGTTCACTAATATTTGGGCTCCTTCATCGTAGGCTTCTTTGCCTACTTCATCCTGAAGTTCCACACGCAGCAGCTCCTTAGGCAGGTATTTACCTTCTATACGCATATTGTTAAGCGCGTATCCTAATACACTACACCTTGCAGCTGATATTTGGGTTTCGTTGAAGTCGGCATGACCTCTTCTGGCTAAAAACTCCCTACTTACCCACTGAGGCATAAAGCTAGTTTTGTAAGCACCAATATGTTGATTAGGTAGCAGTACGTATTTCACCTTTGGAGTGCTTTCCATTTGATCCAGGATCAGGTTGGCTTGGGTTACTCTCCTTCCAGCGGTAAATGGCCAATAACTACCTACTCCCTCACTGGTAAGTCCTTTGGTGTCAGTAATGCTCGGATTTGCGTGTCCTCTTGGAGCTACTAACCTCCATAGCCATGCCAATGCGGGTGGCAGCAAGTGCATCAGACCTACTATGCCATACGTAGGATTTTCTCTGGTGCAAGGTGGGGTCCGTATCCCCATGCTGCGTATATCGACAGTCACCACCCCGTCATACACTCCTGGCATAGCGGTTCTCGGCACGATCACTCGGGGGTTGGGACAAGCTACACCGGGTGCATCCTCTATATGGTCCCATATCAAAGCCCGACCTCCGGGTACTGCATCTATATTGAGAAAAAGTAGTGGCTCGCTAGGTTTCGCGGTAATTCGCTCCAGCTGTGGGTCGGTACCGTATTCTTTGATATGATCAACCCTTAAGAACCAGCCTTCTTCCGCATCCATCAACGACAATTTGCCATCATTTTTATTTAAGCTATTATGGCAAAGTGCCATATCATCAGTCACCGGCTGCAGCTCACAGGTAGTAGGTAGCTCAAGCGTAAGCTTTTCTTTGGTCACTACGTTTTCACCTAACCTCAAACTACCGTCTACTTGTCTATGAGGCTGTTGAAGTATCTCACTTTTACCTCCTCCACTTGCTCCCTCGTGCATCAAGGTGACGACATTATCATAAGGTGTGACGACCCTGACAGTAGCGCAGTGTGCGGTAACCCAATTATCTATGTTTCCCAGGTGGATCAGCATACCATAGACTCCCTTTTTTGCACTTGGTCCTGGATACAGGTTATAGGAGAACATCTCATACTGGTCCTCCTGGCGCTCGTGCACTACGACTTGTCGCTTATCAAAGTGAGTATGGCGGAATGGAGGCGCTACATAAATGGCCACCCGTAGATTAAAGTTTTCAGGGAGTTGAGCAGGGTCAATGATCCCTTGAAGCAAGGCCAGACCAAGTCCGAAAAAGCCTGCATTGGCGGGAATGATCGCAACCCCATCGTATCCCATACCCGGCTTACCAGCATGAAAGTAGAACATCGCCAGATCTTGCTCGCATAGCCAGTCAAATGTTTCTTGTTTCAGGTCTCCAAAGTCATATCCAAAGCGATCCGCAAACCTTCGCTTATCCGTTGGGTATTCGTCAGCGATGACCATACTGTCAGGGTCTCTCCTCCTGAGATAGGTATCAGGATAGTTAGCTGCAATTCCATTTTTAACCCTCACTACCTCTGCCTCTACAAAGCGAGTTCCATCAGGTAGATCGTAAGCCACCTCAGTGATGTTCTTTTTGTCTCCCCTGGTGGCTAACTCCACAAGTTCTTCAACCGAAGAAGCTACAGTCAGGCTTTTAGCATGTTTTCTGAAAAATTCAACGCGCTCTGTTACGCTGAGCGTCTTTGTTATTGTATTGCCCATATCGTTTTTTTTATAAAGCTATAACCGGACGTTATCTGAAGACCTAACTTTTGTAAGAGAGCTTAATGACTCTCGTCAGTATCATCACATGACCAATGCTTTTTATGCCCATCGAGCCTTCTTGAGTGCTTAAGAATCAATCTACAATGAATCTTGAATTAATATTCTTAAAGCGTTTCTTACTTTGTAATTACCATTTAGGCAACAAACAGAGTCAGAAAACTACCAAGTGGTCTGGTAGTCATTTTCACATTCGATGTACGCTACCGTCTAGAATATTCCGGGCAGCTATACTAGTATTGTTGGGATCAAACATTTCATACAATGACACACAGTTTTCACAAGTTCTGGCTCAAGATCACGGCGATCGTTGTTGGTTCTTTCGGGCCTGTGTTTTTCCTGGGAACCATGGACGCCACTTTGGAGCCTGCCAGACTTACGCTCGACATACTGAGTTGGCCGGTTGATGGCAACATGACCTACGACGCACCGGACACCAGGTTTCTATCAGCACTGACAGGAGGTTTTTTGTTTGGCTGGGGTGTGATGATATGGATGCTCTCCACCTCTGTTTATGACAAAGCCCCCGAGATGATCAGACGAGCCGTACTCTACGGTATCCTTTCGTGGTTTGTCCTGGACACCTCCGGGTCTATTGCCTCAGGCAACCCTTCCAATGCCTTCTTCAACCTGCTCATACTGCTGCTGGCTGTAGGTCCGCTTTGGCGACCAGCCCGTGATTAACCGATCGGGGTAGGTTTATCGGTTTTCAAGATGATTAAGTAAATCTACAAAGCATCTTGCATGCCTACCCAACGCTAGGGCGCGTTTGCAACGCGTCCTTTACTTGAATAAAAAATGAAATTACGGGCTTAATCACACTAAATTTAAAAAGTGTCTGAAAAGTATAAATTTCATGATCCTAATGGAATATACTTCGTCACCTGCACCGTGGCGTATTGGATAGACCTGTTTACAAGAAAAGAATTCAAGCACACCATTGTCGATTCGCTCATTTATTGCCAGAAGAAAAAAGGTTTATCGATACATGCATGGTGCCTCATGCCTTCACACTTACATCTGATTATCAGTAGTCAAAAGGAATCTCTTGCCTCGGTCATTAGAGATTTCAAAAAGCATACTTCCAAACGACTTGTTGGCGAAATAAAAGTATGTAATGAGAGCAGAAAAGAGTGGTTGATAAGGGCTTTTGAAAGAGCAGGAAAGGATCTTAAGAGAATAAGCAATTACAAAGTTTGGTTAGACGGCAACCAACCGAAGCTAATCGAGACCAATAGTTTCCTTCAGCAGAAACTTGATTATGTTCATATGAATCCGGTAGCGGCTGAGATAGTTGACGAGCCAGAACACTATTTACATAGTTCAGCACGAGACTATGCTGGAATCAGAGGACTGATCCCTGTAGAACTTACATAGTGATTGGTATTGGATGAACGCGTTACAAACGCGCCCAAGCTATTATTGTGGTATCACCGCCAACTTACCACTAAAGACGGTAGTGCGGACCAATCATTTTCCGGTAGGAATGTAACCTTCTCGAAAAGACACAGTCTGTATAGGAGGTTTAGGCCTTTTTTATTATTCATAATAACTACATTTAGGAATTAAATTGATTCCTATGGGAGATTATCAACTTGGAGAATTTGAGGAAATCGTACTGTTGACGGTAGCAGTACTGTACAATGAAGCATACGGTGTGAGCATCAAGCAGGAAATCGAAGAAAAGCTGGAGCGCAAGGTCAGCACCGGCGCACTTCAGACTGCTCTGCGGCGCATGGAAAACAAAGGCTACCTCAATACGCGCTGGGGTGAAGCGACCAGCATCCGTGGTGGCAAGCGCAAAAAGTACTTTATGGTTACACCATTTGGCAAAAAGGCCCTCGACCATGCGCAAGAAAGTCGCCAAAAACTGTGGAGCGCCATCCCTAAAATCGCATTCGACTTTGGCAAACAGTAGTAATCATATTGATAACTCACTTGCGCTCAGGCTACTGCGCAGACTCATCAAGCCAGAGTACTATGAAGATATCTCGGGTGACTTATCAGAACAAATACGGGTCTACCAAATCAGTCGCAGTGGTCAGGCCCTTTGGCTGTGGCGTGAAGTGATCCTACTCCTTCACCCGATGCTACTCCGGCCACTTTTCAACTTTGACAACTTCAAAAACTCAACTCATATGCTTCTTAACTATGCAAGAATGGCATCTCGCCAATTCAGGAAATACAAAATGAATACTGCCATCAACCTGATCGGTCTGTCCACAGGGATGGCTGCCTGTATCCTCATCTTCTTATTCGTTCAAGACGAACTGAGCTATGACCAACACCATGAGCATGCGCAAAACATCTACCGTGTCACCGTCAAAAACTTCACTGTAGATGGAGAACTCAGCAGACAATGGGCTTTTGCTTCCGCTGGGCATGCAGAGCGACTCAAGGCGGACTATCCCGCCATCACACATGCCACACGGTTCTTTCCCTGGGCCTTTCCAGACCTGCAGCACGGAGATCAGAGGTTTCCTGGTGAGCCCGTGATTTTCGCGGATGATGATGTATTCGACATATTCACTTTTCCATTTCTTCTGGGTTCGCCCGAGACGGCCTTCAATGATGTTTTCTCTCTGGTCCTGACAGAAGCCTCAGCCATCCGTATATTCGGTAATGACTGGGAAGAGCAAAACCTACTTGAGCAGACCGTCAAACTATACGCCAGAGGTGAGGAGTTTAACTTCAAGATCACGGGTGTCATGGCAGACATGCCGGATCAACAGCATTTTCATTTTGAATACCTCGCTCCTCTTCGTTTGGTCGCCCAGGCTTTCGGAGAAGGTACCATGAACAATGTAGGCGGCAACTACAACTGGTTGACTTACTTCCGTGCTACGCCTGGAGCAGACATAGCCGCACTCACCGAATCATCTTCTGCATTCTGGGAAAAGTACCTCGATCCCATTCGTGGCAAATCACCAAGCGAATTCTACCAATTCGAATTTCAGCCGTTGACGGACATCCATTTATACTCCAATCTCGAAGGCGAGTATGAGACCAATGGTAGTATTGATCAGGTTTACATCTTTTCCATCGTTGGCGTACTCTTGCTCCTCATCGCCTGTGTCAACTACATGAACCTTTCAACCTCCCACTTCACAAGGCGTCTCAAGGAGATCGGTGTTCGCAAAGTGCTTGGGAGTGGTAAATCAGCATTGGTCACACAGTTCCTGGTAGAGTCGACGCTTATCACCATGCTGTCATTACCTATTGCCATGATACTTGCCTGGTCAGCACTACCCTTTATTAACGATTTTGTAGAAAAAACCATGACCCTCAATGTCATTGACAATTACCTCTTGGTTATCGCCTTGCTCGGCCTGCTCATCATCATCGGACTGATTGCCGGACTCTACCCGGCATTCTTTCTCTCACGACTCAACATGGTACAGTCTCTCAAGGGTAAGCTATCGCTACGTCCTTCCAGGCTCAATTTTCGTTCGGTCCTGGTTACGGTCCAGTATGCCGTAGTGTTAGGTCTGATCTTCGCACTCACGGTCATCGAGAGCCAAATTGAATTTATAAGGACTTCCGATCCTGGCTATCGCAAAGAGGCATTGATCGACCTACCTCTCAGCAGAAACATTGAAAACTTAGAGACTTTTAAGACAGAGTTGCTCTCCAGTCCTAACATAGAATCAGTAGCCTATTCTTCCCGCATACCTACCGGAAGGCTCATGGACAGTTGGGGAGCTAATTTTTTTAGGGGGGAGACTAAGGTGGATCTTGACTTTCGTCTACCGGGAATAATGGTAGATGAGGATTTTCTGAAAACATACGATATTCAACTCGTAGCGGGAGATGATTTTCAAAGACAAATGGACACTTTCGCAGATAGTATAGGCTATTTTGTGATCAACCGTGCTGCCTCTGAAGCGCTCGGTTATGACGATCCCAACGAAATCATAGGAGAAAACCTGAGCTATGGTGTATACAAGGGGCGTATTTATGGAGTGACAGAAAACTTTCACTTTGAGTCCTTACACAGTCCTATTGTTCCTATGGTCATGATAAAGTCCAGTTCCCGGCTCAGGCGAGCAAGCATATTGGTCAATACAGAAGACTTATCACAAGCATTGGCGCACATCGAGTCTACCTGGGCTGACTTTGACAATGTCAATGCGGTAGAGTATCGGTTTGTTGAAGATCGATTTGAAGATCAATATGTGCAGGAGCAGCGGCTAAGTCAGATGATCAATGTCTTTACAGTTATTGCCATACTTATTGGGTGTCTTGGGCTCATCGGGATGGTAGGCTTCTTAATTGACACCAAAACCAAGGAGATTGGGGTACGCAAAGTATTAGGTGCAAGTGTAGCTAATGTCCTTGGACTCATTGGTGCTCATTTTTCATCTTTAATTGGTGTGGCATTCGTATTGATCACTCCCATCGCCTATTACCTTATGAATGGATGGCTCGAAACCTTTGTCTATCACATCGACATGGGAATACTTGTGGTAGTAGTACCAGTGATCATTGTCATGGTCATAACCGCATTGTCCATAGGCTTTCAGACCATCAAAGCTGCATTGGATAATCCTGTGAAATCTCTGAGGACCGAATAGAACTGACATGAGCGCCCCGAGTAGGACGCTCTTATATCGCTTTCATCATCATGGGTGAGCCTATTCATGGTGTACGGTAAGAGGTAATTTCCTTTTCAACATAAGTTCGATATAAGAAAATCGTCATTCCCGAAAAGAATGGTCTTAAATTCTGCTAAGACCATTCTTTATCAGGAATCTCAAATTGATCACAGGAGGTTGCGGACCTGTTATGCCGTCAGGCTGGGATTCTTCTCACAATAGTGTTTGAGAGAATAATTCTGCAATTAAGTCCATTGATCTGGTCTTTTGGCGATCCTAACTCGAACTCACTTTTCTCCAAAAAAGGTCTTGAGCACCGGCTCACGTATTGGATTGTCACTAATGTGCAACCAGTTGGCCGAAATAGAGTCCTATACTAAAAAATTTGGCCATGCTTAAGAACATCATCCTCACCTCTTTTCGGTCTTTAACGAAGAGCAAGACCACCTTTCTCCTCAATGTGCTGGCACTCGCTATCGGCATATCGGCGTGCATGATCGCCTATCTCCATATCGATCACGAACTCAGCTTCGATCAATATCACAGCAACAAAGACAGAATATACAGAGTAGTAACCGGTAACCTTGCTACCGGAAATGGATGGGTGAAGGTATCAGCGCCCATAGCTCCCAAAATCCAGGCAGAACTTCCGGAATTCGAGTCTTATGCTCGTCTTGACAAGTTTAGCTACAACACAAAGGTGGCAGTCAAGTACAGGCAGGAAGTGTATAATGAGGCTAATGTCTACATGGCAGATCCGGCACTTTTTTCCATGTTCGATTTTGAGATCGTTGCAGGAGCTGCTTCACCAAATCCGGCACCCAATACCGTACTTATTTCGGAAGAAGTAGCCGCTAAATACGCGGACGGAAACGGGCTCATAGGTGAAAAAATCACTATCGACGGACGTATGGACTTCAGCATTGCAGGTATTTTCAAAAAGCTGACTTCCAACAGTCATTTTGACCTGGACTTTGTTGTGCCCTTTGAAAATCTTGAAGCAGCCAAGCCGGGTACAAGCTTGTCCGGTAACTGGGGGCAATTCAACTATTTCACCTATGTGATGCTACGTGAAGGTACAAATGCAAGAAAAGCGGAGATCAAGCTATCAGAGATCCTTGTGGAATTTGGTGATAACCAAACGCTCAAATTCGAAAACCTAAGGCTGCAAGCCTTATCAGACATTCACTTTCAAGCTAACCGTGGGAATCTAAAGCCAGCTTACAATACACGCTATCTCCAGATTTATAGTGGTATTGCCCTGGCGGTACTGGTGATCTCTTTTATCAATTTCATCAACCTCAATATTGCAGGTTCGATGAAAAGGATAAAGGAGGTGGGTGTGCGTAAGGTACTGGGAGCAACCAGACCTCAGCTCATTCTACAGTTCATTTCTGAAAGTACCATTACGGCCATCCTGTCTTCGGTGATCGCCTTGATGCTGACCTTCCTGGCACTTCCCTATATTAATGAGATCATAGCGTCAGATATGACCCTCAACCTGGCTAACCCCGTATTGATTTCAGGTATGATCTTGTTGATACTTTCCATTGCTCTTTTTTCCGGGGCGTACATTTCGATGTTCATGCTATCGTTTAATCCGGTACAGGCGGTCAAAGGCGCTGTGAAGGTTGGCAACAAAGGCAAACGCTTTAAGGAAGCACTATTGACGACACAATTTGCGGTCTCATGTGTTCTGATCCTCTGCTCAGTCTTTATTTATCGACAGCTCGAATTCATGAGAAGCCAGGACATAGGCCTCAACCAAAATGGGATCATTACACTGCAGCTGTATGATCAGGAGGCGCAAAAGAGTGTTGGGATACTAAGTGATGCGCTCAAGAGGGTGGCTGGTATTGAACATATATCTGCTTCCAACTTCACACCAGGCGCTCCTAACTGGCATCAAAGAGTAAGCTGGGATGACCAGATGGAAGAGGTGAGCTGGAACCTGATCATAGCAGATAAGCATTTCATTGAAACATTCGACATCCAAATGAGTGAAGGAGATATTGAAAATATCAAGGCCATTTCGGAGGGAATGCGAGATACTTATGTGATCAACGAAACAGCCCTAAAATCAGCAGGCTGGGACCAGGGTCTGGGTAAGGTCATTTCTGCGTTTGGCAAAGAAAGAAAATCTCCTGTGGCAGGAGTAGTAAAAGACTTCAACTACAAATCACTACATACAACTGTGGAGCCATGTGTATTGGTCATCTCCAATGATCGTAATTACTCACAGGTTTCGGTCAAATTCAATTCGGAAGATGTTTTTTCTATGGTTTCTGAAATCGAAGAGGTCTACGCTTCAGTGCTACCGCAAACACCTTTCGAATATGCCTTCGCCGATGATCAGTTTGATCAGTTGTACAAGGTAGAGCAGCGAACAAGTCAACTTGTAGGGCTCCTGACCAGTATTGCTGTGTTGCTCGCGATGATGGGCGTTTATTCCCTATTGAGCTATACCATCAAAGAAAGAACGAAAGAGATCGCTATTCGCAAAGTACTCGGCATAAAAATGCGGGAGACCATGTACCTACTTTCTCGGGACTATTTGAGACTGCTGGTCATAGGTAATATCATCGGGATACCTACGACGTGGTATCTGATGGATGGATGGCTTCAAAATTTCAGTTACCAGATCACACTTGGCTTCATATCATTTGCCGGGGTGGCATTAGCTACATTTCTGATCATTTTGATCGTGGCAGGTCTTAAGGTTTTCCAAATCGAGAGAATTAATCCAGCTAATGCACTTCACTATGAGTGACCGATGCTTAGCCTCTCATTTGACAAACAGAACCTGTTAATCACTTCTTGGTTTTCCTTTAACCTGTTCAATCCTTACATTCACTCACGGCAGGGAATCTATGGCCCACATACACTCGAGTTTCCAAATTCGAAAATAGGTTCCCTTTGGGAATGACTTCTAAGGGCAGATCTGTGTCAAAACCATTATTCCTTAAGTGCTTATTTCGGAAAAGTAATGCTCGCTTAGGACCGATCAGAAGGTCAAGCCGTCGTAATCACCTGGACAGGTTCGCAAATCTTACGTGAATACCATGAATAGATCTATTTTTTAAACAAATATTAATCATATTCGTATCGATAACTTAAACAAATATTAATTTAATGGAACTGATCGGTTCTCTTGAGGAAATAGTGCTGATGATCTTACTCAATCATGAAAGGTCAAATAGTGTGGATATCGCTAAGCATTATCATGATGCACTGAATAAGCACATATCAATACCTGCGATCCATGTGGTGTTGAAGCGTATGGAAAAAAAGGGCTGGGTGAAATCAGAGTTTGGAGAACCTACTGCCGAGCGTGGCGGCCGAAGAAAGCGGCTTTACAGCGCCACCGCTTCCGCCTATAATATGATGACACAACTCAACTCCGTCAAATCAGAACTCTGGAAAGGCATCACCAAGCCGTCTTTAAGATATGAAGGTCTATGATCCACCTGCATGGGCCGACAGGCTCATTACAAAGTTTTGCCCGGAAGCAAAAGTTGAAGAAATACAAGGAGACCTTCATGAAGCTTTTCATTGGAGGTGTGAAGAGCGTGGGCAGACAATTGCCCAGTGGCTTTTTATCTATGAGACATTGAGAGTGATCAGACCTGACCTCTCGCACCCCCTTCAAAACGTCAAAAACTACATCATAATGTACAAAATCTATCTTCGCACCGGTTGGAGGTTCTTGCTAAAGCACAAGCTCTACTCCACTCTCAACATTCTGGGATTAGCGCTAGGTATATCCTTTTGCTGGCTTGCCTATCTCTATACTAATGATGAAATCAGCTATGACAGACACTTGGCCAATCATGAGAAGTTGTTTCGCATTGTAGCAGATTTCAAACCCAGTGACAAAACACACCATATAGGCGGCAGCTCTAACGCCATGTCACTGAAGTATGCAGAAGAGATACCTGAAATAGACCAGGTCATTCGAATTAAGTCCAGCTATGGCATGATCAAAAAAGAAGAAGAGACGTTACCACAAGAGTTTCTATATGCTGATCAGGAGTTGATCGATGTGTTAGGTTTGTTCATGGTTGAGGGTCATGCTACCAGCTTTGATCTTCCTAATGACCTGATCCTATCAGAAAGCCTTGCCGCAAAGCTCAATATTCGTGGTAAGGCAGTAGGCCACATTATCTCACTCTCCGACGAAAATGGACAGACAGATTTTATCGTTCGTGGAGTGTACGAGGATATACCGCTCAATACTTCCATACGGAGCGATATGATGGTCTCTTTCACAGCTTACGAGTCTGCATCCACAGAAAGAAGTCTTACTACCTGGTTCAACATCAATATGAACTCACTAGTGAAGATCCATGATGTTGCTAGTCGCACTTTGGTAGAAGAAAAAATGACTGACATCCATTACAAAAATAGCAGTCATGAGGCTGAGACATTTATCAAGCTACAGCCTGTCTCACAGATCCATTTGGACGATACTTATGGACATTACAACGGGATCGTAGGAGCGGCAAACATTGATATGATGAAGACATTTCTAATCATTGGCTTATTCTGCCTGATCATTTCCATCATCAATTATTCTAATTTTACGGTTTCCCTTTACATCCATCGTGCCAGTGAGATTGGCTTGCGTAAGGTGGTCGGAGCAGGCCGCTCCAGCATTTTTAGCCAGTTGATCACTGAGTCTTTCCTTTCGTGCATTTTGGCATGCATTCTTGCACTGGGTATTCTGGCCATTCTACTACCACAATTCTCTGACTTCATCGGTAAGAACTACAGTTTAGATATATTGATCAATCAAAGGTTCCTGCTGGGCGCTTGTGTTATTCTCGTGCTTACGTCATTTCTGAGTGGAGCTTATCCGGCGCTGGTATTATCCAGGTTCTCGATTCTGCAATCGCTTAAGGGAGAGCAAAAAGTAAGGTCGGGAAAGTGGATCACCCAGGGGCTGTTAGCACTACAGTTCATGATTGCCACAGGCCTGATCGCGGGTGTGATCACCATGCAAAAGCAGGTCAATCACCTGGCCAACTTCGATACTAAAATTGATTATGATAATGTCCTGATGATGAGGATACCCGGAAGTGAAGCCAAACTACTCCAGTTTGTCAACGACCTTAAGGCACTTCCGGAAGTGGCGGAAGTAGCTGCCATTTCGGGATACAACGGAACAGGGATAGAGACAAGCGAACAACGGGTGGAAGTAGCACATCTACGCCTCGAAGGGGACCTGCTGAGCATGCTGGACATAGCCGTCACAGAAGGCCGGAACTTTGATCCAAACCTGGGATCAGATCGATCTGATAAAGTCATGGTTAACCAAGCCCTTGTAAAAGCACTGGGAATTGAAAATCCGATCGGTGCAACTATACCTTTCGATTATGGAGAATTAAAAAACCCAACGATCATCGGTGTGGTAGAGGACTATCTCTACAATTCTGCTAAGACCAAAGTAAAACCACTGGTCATCTACCAATCACCACAGTACCAGTTAAACCAGGTCTATGTTAAACTGAATACTACAGCTATATTCGATGAATCACTTTTCGCCAGTATTTGGTCGGACCATTTTGATCCTTTCCCGTTTCAGTTTCGTTTTCTGGAAGCACGCTACAAGGATGAATTTAGAGCTGAGCAACTCCTTATAAATCTGGTGGGTACAGGAAGCGCTGTTGCCATATTTCTGGCGACTATCGGACTCCTTGGTATGGTAGGATTGCAGTTGGGGTTGAGACTCAAGGAGGTGAGCATTCGTAAAGTCCTTGGGGCGGACAACAGCAGCCTTTATCGTCTCTTTACTTCGAGGTACCTGATGGTCATCTCACTGGGTATAGTTGGAGGCTTAGCCAGCAGCTACTTCTCTATTTCAGCCTGGTTGGAGGGCTATGCTTACCGAATTGACATGAGCATGTTGATTGTTGCTCCTACTATTTTCATAGTGTTGATCATTGGCATCTCTACGATCCTGGGACAGATCAGCCGGGTATTGCGCGCTAATCCGGTCACTTTTCTCAGAAGCGAATAAAAACATGGGTCTACTTCTAATTTATGAACATGAGTAATTTGTAAGAGAATGATCAGGATGAGCTTATCGAAACCTCCATTGTAGAGCAATTCGACAATTTTGAGGCTACATTCGGGCAATTTCTTAGAGTAGACCTACTCACTTTCCTTGAGCGATAAGAGGGCATTTCTTACCGCCTGCTCTCTTTCATCACGACGTACCACCTCTGGAGGGGCCACACGCTCATTGCAGTCGGTGATAGTACATCGCTCACATGTCGTGTGTACCATCTTGACAGGAATATCAGGATCACTCAACATTTTAAGTCTCCTCTTGAGCTTCTGATCGATCTGAAATCCGATAGATACACTGATCCCTTGTCGCTTATCAGAAACGTTGGGCCAGGCGAGGGAGATGATCAGATATTGTGCAGAAGTATTGAGGTACTTGGAGATCTGAATACCGGAGATCAACCCCTCCTCCTCTACCGTTACCCTCCTGATAAGGTCCAAGGATATCCAGCGCCTGCAGTAGTGCTCGTTCAATTCATTGGCATGTGGATTATGAAACTTTGAAAGATGTAGCTCCTTGGTCAGCTCAAAATCACCAGTAGATTGACCCACAAATCGGAAGAAGAATAAATTATTGATCTGGAAGTGATGTGGCAGAATATTCGTCAATCGCTGCATCAGCATCTCCGGCGTAGCTCTGTACTTCTCCATCAACTCAGCAAAGAAGTCAGGCTGCCAGCTCGGTAACTCCTCAAATCGCTTGATATCAGCAATCATTTCTGACTCTGGCATCAATAGCGCTGCGGAAAAATAACTTGCCTCTTGGTTATGCAATGACTCCTCAAATGTAGACGGCAGTAACGGTGGTGTTTCAAAAGGACGCGCTTTTTTTCCCAGATATTGAAACCCTATTTCTCTTCCTATCAGGAACGATTCCTGGGCCGGGGTGAGCCCCCGATTGATCGAGAGCTCTTTTCGTTTGCTCTTATAGTAAGATCTCAAATGACTTAAAGGGGCAATTTTCGAAAGGCTTAATCGATCCATACGAATGCCATGGTCATTGCTGAGTATGGCAGCTAGCTTCTCAGCTCGTACAGGCAGTTGCAACAACTCCGGATGTGCCGCTCTGAATTCGGCCGCCTGCTGTTCGGTTTCCGGGAAGTAGTTATCATTAAGCTCTTGATAAGCCCGCAATGCCGCCAAAAAGAAATGCTCCTGCCCCATTTCATAGTTCCGTGCAATCTGCAGTACGGTCGTAATGAAAGCATTGAACTTCTCAGGTGCGGAGGATATCAGCTCCACGATTTTATTTAGCTCTAACCCAAAGGCATCTAATGGAAACTCCCTAAAGAAATTGGACTGGAGTAAATTGACTACTGCCTCTAATTTCTTTGGCACTTTGAGCGATACCAGGTCATCATAGTTGGTACCCAGCGCCTCAGCCAATACGATCATTTTATCTCCCTTAGGATACTTCTTGCCTTTCTCGATCTCGTTGAGATAAGAGATGGACAAACCCGTCATCTGGGACAACTCCTGGAAGCTCAGCTTTAGTCCGAGCCTGAGGTCTCTCACTTTGAGCCCTAAGATATGCTTTATACCTGTGGTGTCTTTAGGCACGCATCAAAGCTATCAATAAAAATCAGAAAACCTCTTTTAGCGTAATTTCGCTCGTGAAGTCACAAGTGATCTGACAAGATTTCTAACAGCACAGCCAAGTGGCAGAAATTATAGCGACGCATCTGAAATACAGTAGACGTCCGATATTTTAAAAATATCCGATGTCTTCGATTACGTAGTTGTCCGGGTCTTCTGCGATTGTCCTAAAGATCAACTTACCACAGGTTCATGTACTAACTTCTATTCTCGAACCATTTTACAATGGTCTGATAATCAGAGAATTAACCTTGTCAGCGTTCAGTTGTCTAAAGAGCCGGGCTAATGACTAAATACCTCATTTTCAGGCATAAACCTAGCAAAGTGACCGGTTCTAGATATTACTACATTCGTCAGGCCACTAAAGCAGTGAAAAGTGTCCACTTTATAAAGCGGATCTTAAAGTTTCCTCGAAGTTCAAACAACTTGGTCATTCATCTTTCAAAGTATCAGCTCCAGGGATATCTTGAAAAATAAATAGCGAAATTTCGCTATTATAGAATTTTCTCTATATTTGATCTGTCGAATAATTTTTAAGAGCATCAAACAAACACTTTTATCATGTATGGCATACTCGAACAAACCTACACGATCCCAGCCTCCATGAGGATCACAGGGGACTTTGACGAACGCTTCGAGGAGATCTTGACTCCCGAGGCTTTGGAATTTATCACGGCACTGCATGAGCAGTTCAACGAGGAGCGTAAATCGTTACTTTGGAAAAGACAGATCAGGCAAAAGGAAATTGACGAGGGTAGCCTGCCGGACTTTCTCCCGGAGACCTCAGAGATCAGACATTCCGAATGGAAGGTCGCCCCTATCCCTGAAGACTTGCTAGACCGCAGGGTCGAGATCACCGGACCTGTCGATCGCAAGATGATCATCAACGCCCTCAACTCAGGAGCCAAGGTTTTCATGGCTGACTTTGAGGACAGCAACTCCCCAACCTGGACCAATACCATCGAGGGGCAGATCAATCTTCGAGATGCTATTCTGGGTACCATTGATTTCACCAATTCCATCAGTGGCAAACAGTATACGCTAAATGAAGAGACAGCTACGCTCATCGTTAGGCCTAGAGGCTGGCATCTTATTGAGAAGCACATTGAGATCGATGGAGAGCCGATGAGCGGTGGGCTGGTCGACTTTGGACTGTACATGTTCCACAATGCAAAGCAACTCATCGAAAATGGCTCAGGCCCTTACTTCTATCTGCCAAAGATGGAAAGTCACCTCGAAGCTCGTCTGTGGAACAAAGCCTTCATTTTCGCTCAGGATTACCTGGGCATTCCTCAGCAGACCATTAAGGCGACCGTGCTCATTGAGACTATTCTGGCCTCCTTCGAGCTCAACGAGATAATCTACGAGTTGCGAGATCACATGGCAGGTCTCAATTGCGGTAGGTGGGATTACATCTTCTCATACATCAAGCGGTTCCGCAACCTGGAGGGCTTTACCCTACCGGAAAGGGCCCAGGTAACGATGACAGTACCGTTCATGAAAGCTTACTCCGAGCTCGTGATCCAGACTTGCCACAAGCGTGGATGCATGGCCATTGGTGGCATGGCAGCACAGATACCGATCAAGGAAGACCCTGAACGCAATAAGATTGCGATAGAAAAAGTACGACAGGACAAGCTAAGAGAAGCCAAAGCCGGGCATGACGGTACATGGGTAGCCCATCCCGGCTTAGTACCGATCGCCAAAGAAGTATTCGACGAGTACATGCCCCAGGCCAATCAGATGGACAAAATGAGAAATGATGTCTATGTATCTGCCAATGACCTGGTAGCCGTACCTGAAGGTACGATCACAGAAGAAGGCCTGCGCATGAACATCAATGTGGGCATACTCTACATCGAAAGCTGGCTAAGAGGCGTAGGTGCTGCAGCGATCTATCACCTGATGGAAGATGCTGCCACTGCTGAAATATCGCGTACACAGGTCTGGCAATGGATCAAAAACGATACACAGCTGGACGATGGACGCTTCATCACTTTTGACCTCTGTAATGAGCTCATTGGCGAAGAACTGAAGAAGATACAACTCTACGTAGGAGAAGAAGCCTACAAAGCGGGTCGCTTCCAGGAAGCGGTACAAATTTTTACAGAACTCATAGAAAAAGACGAATTCATAGAATTCCTCACCATCTCATCATACAACTTTTTAAAATAACTGATCATGAAGAAGGAAGAAAAACTACTCCAGATAACCACCGATTGGAAGACCAATCCAAGGTGGGAGGGCATAGAAAGACCCTACACGGCAGAAGATGTACTTAAGCTCAAAGGCACTATAGATATTGAGTATTCGCTAGCGCGAATGGGTGCCGAAAAGCTATGGACCAAGCTCAATAGTCAGGACTTTGTAGCCGGGCTAGGTGCACTCACAGGTAACCAGGCCATCCAGGAAGTGATGGCGGGATTGGAAGCCATTTACCTTAGTGGCTGGCAAGTGGCAGCAGATGCCAACCTCTCCGGAGAAATGTATCCTGACCAGTCGCTTTACCCTGCCGATAGTGTACCGAAGGTCGTTAAGCGCATCAACAATGCACTGTTGAGAAGAGACCAGATCCATAACCTGGAGGGTGATGAATCTATCGATTGGATGGCCCCTATCGTGGCAGATGCCGAAGCTGGATTTGGTGGTAACCTCAATGCTTTCGAACTCATGAAGCAAATGATCGAAGCAGGAGCAGCCGGCGTGCATTTCGAAGACCAATTAAGTTCTGCTAAGAAGTGTGGCCACCTGGGCGGTAAGGTATTGGTGCCCACACAAGAGGCGATCAATAAACTGGTAGCTGCCCGACTCGCAACAGATGTCATGGGTGTACCAACGCTGATCATCGCGCGTACTGACGCAGAAGCTGCTAATCTGCTAACTTCCGATATCGACGAGCGCGATGCTGAGTTCTTAACCGGTAAGCGCTCACCGGAAGGGTTCTACATGGTGAACCCCGGACTGGAGCAGTGTATCAGCCGGGGGCTGGCTTATGCACCGTATGCTGACCTGCTATGGATGGAAACCTCTACACCCGATCTTGAGGTAGCCAAAGCATTCGCGGATGCAATTCATGAAAAATTCCCTGGTAAGATGCTCGCTTACAACTGCTCACCCAGCTTCAACTGGGAGGCGAAATTGAGCAGAGAAGATATGCTCAAGTTCCGTGAGGAGTTGGCCAAGCTTGGCTTCAAGTTCCAATTCATTACATTGGCTGGGTTCCATGCACTCAACACTTCCATGTTTGAGTTGAGCAAGGCTTACAAGGAAAGAGGCATGGCCGGATACTCCGAGCTACAAACCAGGGAGTTTGCACTGCAGGAGCATGGCTTCAAAGCTGTGAAGCACCAGGCCTTTGTGGGTACGGGATATTTTGATGCCATACAAGAGACCGTACAGGGAGGCAAATCTTCTACGGTAGCGCTGGCTGGTAGCACCGAAGAAGAGCAGTTTGTCCACTGACAACATTCGCTAAGTGTGCTGTTGATGAAACCACCACTGCCCTTGGGTCGGGCAGTCGGTGGTTTTTCCTTTTTTGGTGCTCCCTATCGGGGAATGTCTGAATTAGCTGCACCAGACTTACAATACTGCTCACCAAAGATTGCACCGCTACTCCAGGCTACACTTTTGGGTATTGCTCACCCTACCGGGAATGGTTAACTTAGATAGGAATATGGAGTGCGCGCTATACCCAACTACAAATGGTTACAAACGTTTAAAATCGTATATGCATCTGGGTATCAATTCAATAACAAAAGTACCGATCTCAATCTATAAAGTAGATATCACACACTAATGCGTGATGTATTAATGTTGGCTGTCATTCATGGCTCAAGATAAAACAGTATTCATATTAGGAGCAGGTTTCTCTATCCCTGCAGGAGCACCATCTCAATACCGTTTAATTCAGAAAATGATAGAACTGAGAGATCGCCCACAGTTTAAGCCAATTGTGGATGATTGGGTAACTCAACTAGAAAGCTTTTTATCTAATGAACTTTGTATTTCTAAAGACCGATTTTTCGAAGTTGCACTGGAGGACATTTTTACTCCTATTGACCGCTGTATTCTTGACGGAATCTCATTTCGGGGAATTGAAAATGCTCAACTTCCAGGACTAAGAAATAATTTTTATAGTTTGATTGTCTTAGCTCTTCGTCATTCATTAAGAAACGGAAGAAGAGATTACATAAACAACTTCTCTAATTACTTAGTCGATATAGCCAAAAGCCGAATTGGAAATGAAAAAATAGATCAAGTATCAGTTATAACAACTAACTGGGATATTGCTTTAGACAACAGTCTTCAAAATGTAATTAAGAAAATACCAAAAGTGCAAAATGCTCCATTTGCAGGGGTCGTTGATTATTGTTGTCACATTTCTTCTTTAAAAGAGAAAGATGAGCTCATCAAACCGGGTTTGTACGCACTTGGTAAAGGTGGGTTTAACATGAAACTTTTAAAACTGCATGGATCAATGAACTGGCTTCAATGTCCAAAGTGTCAAAGGCTCTATGTCAAATTCTATGCAAATAATCCAGGTGGCTTTTTAGCTCATAACCAATTCTGCCGCCATTGTCGAAACAACTTTAATACCGAGAATGATCGGCACATAAAGCTTGTCCCAAATATGATCATGCCCACATTCTTGAAAGACCTCAACAACTTTCAAGTCAAGCTAATCTGGCAAAATGCAGGAATTGAACTTTCGGAAGCTTCAATAGTAATTTTCATTGGTTATTCATTACCATATGCAGATTTTGAACTCCGCCAACTTCTTTCTAGGATGATAAGGTCAGATGCAAAAATTGAAGCAGTACTTCATGTTAATGACAATCCTGATATAGTACCTGATGAATTTAAGCATATGACAGCAGGTTTTCGATACCAAAGTTTCTTTAGTGGTCGCGAACTAACACTTAACTATGATGGGGTTGTCGAATATATTAACAAACTAACGAACAGCTAACAAATACTATAATCCATAAGCTAACTGAGCTATTTGCAAAGGTTAGTCATATCAGATACTTTTATTAAAATTTGAAAAGCCAAGCTTACGGATGATAGTTGGACGTTAGCCACAATAGGTGCCTCTTAGAATGAATAGAATTAATGATCGAAATGTTAGGTTCGTTGAATTCGACACTTCAACTAATTGGGCAAGCAATCTTCCATCAGACAACTGGCTGGCAATTATTTTGACCAAACAGAAAAACAAGAACTATTTCGAAGAAATAATAAGAAAATCGATAGATAACAATGTTTGCTTCATCTGTAGTGTTGGAGAACAACACAACTTAGTTCATGACATGGCAGATGAAGAAATTGTGTTGAGAGATGTTGATATTGAGCCTTTACATCTGCCCGATCACATGATTGTAACAACTGGTCATGAAGATTTGAAAGAAGGAGTTTGGTTTGGAATTTTCACAGCATCAAACGAAGAATGCGAAATCGAAGAGGTCGTTATTATCAACGCAACAAAAGATGTCGTTATGGGTCAAAAAGCAACTGATCAAATAGCAAAATTTCAACAAGGTTATATTTCAACAAATGACTGAACGACTAACCTTCTTATAGTTTGTGGACGGAACAAGCGAAGAAGCAGAACGGCTGAATATATCTTTAAGAACGACCAACGATTTAACATTCGCTCTGTTGGGCTTAGTCCTAAGAGCGAACGGCAAATAAAAGAACGAGATATTGAATGGGCAGATTTGATTTTCGTAATGGAAGATGGTCAGAGTGCTCGAATTTCTGGAACATTTAGGCACTTGGAACTCCCTGAGATTGAAGTTCTGCACATCGAGGATGAGTATGAATATCTGGATGCATAACTAATTGAATTGTTAACCGACCGAATTAACTCAACACTAGAAATAGTCTATAAAATCTAAAAAGTGGCTAACAAGTGCTATGAATGAATGGGGTTTCATCGGTAAGGATAATTTCGTGGGGATTGGAAAGTTCGCCACAAGTTTTAAATTTAAATCAAGGAGTGGCTATGTGCGATACGAGAGGTTAGTGCTTTCTAATCCCCACTCATCATAAGGTGTGCGTTATATTCCATTCGGCCAGTCGCAAAGTGTCATGGGAATTGACAAGCCGATTCATTAAATTTGGTACATGGACAATCTCAAGGAACATCTAAACACCATAGCAGGTCTACTAACTCCTGACTCAACGCTTGAGGACGTGTATGAACAACTTGCTTTGCTGGCGGACATTGAAAAGTCCGAACAGGATGAACAAGCTAACAGAGTGTTTTCAACCTCTGAGGTCAAAGAACGACTGAGCCAATGGGCAAAGTAGTTTGGACTAAGACGGCACTTGACCAACTCGAAAGAATCATAAAATACATCTCTGAAGAACGCGGGAAATCTTACGCCAAAACCGTCGGAACTCGAATCATCGAGCGAACTGAACAACTTGAGAACTTTCCCGAACTTGGCCCCAAGGAACCCTTACTTCAACACAAGAAATCAGAATACAGATACATTGTGGCTTGGAGCTACAAGATTATCTATCGACTTTCAAAGGATAGAATAACGATCTCGCGAATCTTTCATACAGCGCAGAACCCGAACAAACTGAAATGAATATAAAAATTGCTAGCACGAATGCACGTGAGTGCCTCTCGCCGGATTCTGTGCGAACATCACCATGAATCAGCCACTGAGAAACGTCTGTGCTTTCTACTTGTCGCATCAAACAGGATTTTTCTCTTTCTGAGCGCAGTGCATTCTGGATACTTTGTGAGCACCGGCAGATTCACTAGATTAGTGCTTCTGCCAAGCTCGGGGCGCACTCCTGCTAGCTGGGCGATAGCATTAAATAAAAAAGCTTAGTCTAAAGGCTACTCTTTGATCCCAATTCCTCGCAAAAAGTACTCCTTGTATTTCGACCCAATAGGAATTTCGATGGAGTTGATAAATACGCGATTGCCCTGGATACGATCAATTTGGTTCTTGTTAATAATGAACGAGCGATGAACCTTTAAAAAGGTAGATCGTGGCAAGAGACTTTCAAAATTGGTGAAAGTCATTGTAGTGATTAGTTGTTGTTTATCGGTAACGACCAAAACGTTGTTTCCTCTGGCTTCTCCATAGATCAGTTCTTCCAAAATGATTTTATGGATGATGCCTTCTGATTTGATATAAATAAATTGCCCCTCATCTGACTTGGGAATTTGTTCGAGCAATTTCTCCTTTACCCTATCTATAGCCATTATGAACCGATCTAAGGAAAATGGCTTGAGTAAATAGTCGCAAGCTGCTATATCAAATGCCTCATGGGCAAACTCTTTGTATGCCGTGGTAAAAACCACTTGAGGAGGATTTTTTATTGTCTTCATAAAAGCCATGCCGTCCAAAACAGGCATGTTGATGTCCAGAAATATCAAGTCGATGGTATTTTTCTCCAGTACTTTCCGCGCCTCCCATGCGTCACTACAGCTTGTCACAATTTTCAGCTCTTCGAAATGCGCACAATAACCCTCCACTATTTGTCGTGCGATGGGCTCATCATCTACGATTAGGCATTGTATGTTTTTCATCTTTTCAGAATTAAGTATACTTCAAAGCTGCCTTCAAGCTGATCTATGGTCAATTCATGTTTGTTTTTATAGAGTAGTTCGAGACGCTTTTCTACACTTTCCAACCCGAAACCAGAATGCTTCTCCCTGGTTAGTCCCTTCTCACCTGAACTGTCACGAGAGTTTTTTATTGAAAAATGAAGCGAATCCCGATTTACATTCAATGCAATAGCGATGTGTACTTTTCCAACCTTAGAATTCCTGGCATGTTTAAATGCATTCTCCACGAATACAATCAATAGCATAGGAGAAATTTGCCACGAACTGCCTTGGACCTTTTCAAGGTCAGACTCCAGATGTAGTCGCTCATCCAGTCTTATTTTTTCAAATGCGATATAATTATTTAGATAGCCAATTTCTTGCTGAAGATCTACGAATAGTTCCTTGGTTTCATACACAGAATAACGCAGTAGCTCGGAGAGTTTTAGCAGAAGCTCCGGGAGTTTTTGATTGTTGGATAGTGATAAACCATATAGGTTGTTGAGGGTGTTGAATAGGAAATGAGGACTCAGTTGAGACTGCAACAACTGCAGTTCGCTCCTGCTTTGTGTTGCTGCCAATTCAGCTTCACGTAACCTTGTATTGATACTATGACGGATTAGTCGTATGACTGCACCAACAAACCCTGAAACAAGAAAGAGTAGGATAATGGTGACAAGAAAATGAAAGAACTGTGTGTCTCCTATCATTCGATTTACCAGCCAGCCGATGACTACCCCCCCGGTAATCGCAGATGCAAACAGTGCACCCATTAGTATTTTGACCACACGTTCTTTCAGGTTGAAAGCCAACCTGGATATATATCTACCAGAGAGCAAACCACTCATGATGATGGTGGTCACCCCGATCGCGAAAGGAAGAGAGGCTTCAGGTATAGCCAGGTCGAACAACCACCAAAAGGTGCACAACATGATGATAGCCGATAGTAAGATCAATAGATTTATGGTCCTTGAGTCTTGCATTTCTCTTTTTATGGCAAATAAAGAATCTCTATATCAAATAAATCAGCCCTACTGATAGACGCTCAACTGTCATGACGGAATCCATCAAAAGGCTGACGAAATGGTTCATCATTGAATTCACACTTTTGGACACGATCTGAAAACTGTCCGTCAGAAACGTTTCACTCAGGCTACCTCGCCCTCTACTTTCGAACCATAAAGCAACGCCAGGAGCATTCAAAACTTTTCTATTCACACAAATAGCCATTTAATGATGAAGACTGCAAAGAGATATTTATTTCTAACCCTACTACTTTTCCTCGCACTTTGGAGTAAGGCGGGTATTTCCGCATATGAAGGCCAAATGAGATCGGCGGTCGATAGTTTAGAAATTGCCGATTCCGAAACTGACTATACTGTTCTTGCCAATGAATTTGAAGCGATTTCGAAAAGTAATCCAAATGTGTGGCTCCCAAAGTACTACGAAGCTGCGTGTTACATTTTCATAACGCTTATAGAAGACATTGAGCTCAATGAAAATGCGGTAAAAGACTACCAAAAAGAAGCGTATCATATTTTGGACAAATTACTGGAAGATTATCCTGATGATGATGAAATACATGCGTTGCTCGGATTATACTATGTAAGCCAGGTGGTACATGGGCCGATGTATAAAATGCTGTTTAGCTATTGGAAATTTAAATCTGCCACAAACCAATCATTGGAGATAAATCCCAATAACCCAAGAGCAAAGTATCTACTGCTAGCCAGTGAAATGGGTAAAGCTGAGGAATTCGACAAAGATCTGACACCATACTGCATCCGAGCCAATCAATTGCAAGATGAGTGGGATGATTACAAACCCGGATCTGAATTGCACCCAGCCTGGGGAGAGAAAGACCTTGCCAAACTTCTAGCCAAATGCGAATAACGGGTGTCTGCTAAAGTCAATTTTCAAACTAAACCTTCAGTCATGTCAAAAATCAATAAAGTAAGAATGTACCTTTTGAGAGCCTCTTATTTATTTGTTTCGGCGGGATTAGCTGTATTCATCTGGCCAGATATCTTGGCACCACAAGAGCGACTTGTGAACGAATACTCCATCATCAGTTCATTGCTAGGTGCTATTGCAGTGCTTGCAGCCCTAGGGTTCATATATCCTTTAAGAATGCTTCCAGTACTCATATTCGAGTTTTTGTGGAAAATGATTTGGGTGATTGGGTTTGCTTTGCCTGTGAAGGCAACCACAGGGCTAGATGAATATGGTCAAAGTACACTGTTTGACTGCAACTTAGGTATTGCGCTAATGCTTCTCACCATTCCGTGGGACTATGTGTACAAACATTACATCAAAGGTAAGCCCAGGCATACCTTGTAAATTTTTCTTAAAGTCTATTAAATATTGAAATAATGGTGGCAAGACAAGAATGGTCTAATGCTCAATATGCTCGGGTAGCTGGATTTTTGTACCTAATGATAATTGCATTAGGGATATATGGGCAGTTTGGCATAAAGGACTCAATGATCACAGCGGACGAGGCTTCTACTTATCAAAACATTGTAACAGGAGAGTGGCTCTGGAGATCAGGTATCATCATAGATCTCATCATGCAGATCTTGGATGTACCAGTAATGGTTATTATGTATTTACTGCTCAAAAGAACCGATAAAAATTTAGCTCTGATGGGGCTCTTGTTCAACATGATACAAACCGTCATACTTGTTGCCAATAAGATGGTAATATTGACACCAGTGATACTCATCAATAGTTCAACGTATTTACAATCATTCAGTCTTAGTCAAATCCACACTCAAGTATATCTGCTGACGGACTTACATGATTATGGATTAGGCATTGGATTGATTTTCTTTGGCCTGTCCTGTTTGGTTTACGGTTATTTGATTTTTCATTCAACGTACTTTCCTAACATCCTGGGTATAATGATGGCGACTGCAGGAATGGCTTACCTGGTCAATAGTGTAACACTTATTCTTGCCCCTCAGTATTCAGAATATGTTTTTTATGTATTGGTGTTTTCCTTTATTGGAGAACTGAGTTTTTCCTTGTGGTTGTTGATCAAAGGCATAAAGAAGAGTGCGAGCCCTGCTTCCATTGCAAAAGGATAAGAAAATGCTAACAAATGATATGAACGCATACTTCAGACTGCCGTGTGTCTTGTCCTAAAATAAGTTTACAGGTTTAGCATATAATCCTGTCATTCATCTATGATCATCCAACATTAAAGAGTAGACTCCATAAGTATCTTCATTGCCCCTCAACGTCAGGTTAAGTCTACAAAGCGGCTCGCAAACTTTTAACATCTCTTCTACATGGGCGCGCTACCTACTGCACCTAACAGGACGTAAGCATCATTCTATAGGGGTTTTTGTATTTCAATCTACTCCCGGAATCCTTACCTATGAAGGCATTTTCAACCCGACATAAACCCAAGGAAACCCCATACTCGCCACCTTTATAGTCCCAGGGTTCCGACGTATATTGAACTTGGCAAATGCGGCGTTATATGTCATACAGGAAACGCAGTACAAGAATTTCGAATGAGATAAGGGATAATAATGGGCTACTACATAGACTTTAGAAACAAAAATTTACAAGGTTTTAAAAAGAAATTAGGAGATACCAAACTACTTCCAAGCCAAAAAGTACTTGGGGAGTATCTTGATAAAGGTTTTAATTATCTAGAGAAAATCGGAATAGTGAATCTTTTTGAAGTCCAAGAGGCACTAAAAACTAAAGAAAAAGCACTAACCGTGGCAAAACAAAGCGACTTACCTGAAAACTTTTGGATTGTACTTCGTAGGGAAGTAAATGGTCATCATCCACAACCCAGGAAACTAAAAGATTTTTCGATTTTACCTGGGCAAATCATTAACAAGTTGGCTGATTCTGGAATAAAGGCAACTCATCAACTATACGATAAAATCTATAGTGAGAAAAGGAGGGAAAGGTTTTGCACAGATTTTGACATTGATGAAAAGGACTGTCTGCTACTGGCAAAACTGACCGATTTCTGTCGATTAAGATATGTGAATCCTGATTTCGCAACTCTTTTGGTAAAATCTCAATATGACACAATAAAAAAAGTAAAAACAGCCAACTTCACAGACTTACATGAGCATTTGACAGAATTAAACTGTGATAAGAGCTACTTCAAAGGTAAAATAGCATTAAGCGACATAGAACTAATAATTCGAGACGCAAATTATTTTAATACAGAATTGGATATATATGAACAAAACATCGACGTACAACGACGTGTATAATTCGCAAGGGTTTCAGAGGTTTTCAAGCGGCATCACCAGCATCAATTTTGGATGATAACTTGACAGGTGACACTGTTACATAAAGTATCCAGTCATCATACTAAGTGTTAATACGCAATACGTATCGCCTGTACCAAGCTATTGAAAATCCTGTAGCCTGCTCCTTTTATCCTACCAAGTATCCAGAACCCCGACCGGCTACCTGGTAATGCTAATGCACTTACACTTCACTCTCACCCTTCCTACTCTTTATGCTAAGTAGCTAAGGCATTTCCCACCTGACACCAATCGCATGTGCCAAACCCCTATTCGCCACCTTCAGATTCCAAGGATTCCTACGTATATTAAGCCAAGCTTACATGGCGTTGGTAAGCAATATGTAAAATGGTAGAAAAATTTAAACCTGAAATAAACAAAGTCTATTTCATCAATCAATACACCATGATCCACATCCTTGACGGAAGTGGGATCATTCAGGTTGATTTCAAAAACTTTGATGACTGGAGCGATAAGCTGATCTTTCTCGAAAAAGGACAATACATAAAGTTTTTCAATGACAATTTCTTAGTCCGCAAGATTGAATTCAATAGCAAAGAAATCTTTAAGAATAAAAACTTCAGAGTCCTCTTTAAACACTTGATTTCCTTAGGTTACATTCATTTCGATGAATGCTCCGACTGTCAGAACTACCTTGACAAGTCAATTTTTTCCAACCCGAACGAAATACTGGATGTTTCCTCCAAGCAATGGTTTTGGCAAAACCCATTCCAGGCAGAAAACCATGAATACCATATCATTTTCGATATCAAAGACATTATAGATAGTAAATTCAAATATCAGCCCAGTAGTGAAGAAATAACCAAGCTCTTGGGCCAGTGCAATATAGATGCTCAATCAATCTACAAGGAAAAAGTAGGCATTACCATAAAAAAAATGTTGAGTAACAAGCGGCTGGTTGAATCACAAAAAGAGATTGCCTTTTCGGCTAAGAGCATCAAGGAGATATCTTACGACCTTGGCTATAATGACCCAGCTTACTTCAATCGTGCGTTTAAGTCGAATATTGGCACTACGCCAAATGAATTCAGGGAAAGTCTTGTTGCAGATGGTATTGATTCCTTCATCCTCAATATCAATGAACTGCTAAACGAGCATCACGAGCAGCACAGAAATATTGGTTTTTATGCCGAGAAAATGAACATGTCAGTACAGACACTCTCCAAGAAGGTACAGGAGAAGATGCAAACCACTATTGGCCAGCTCATTCGCCAGCAAATCATCCTGACCGCCAAAAAGCATCTTGATGAAGGTGTACCTGTCAAAGACATTTCCTACCTCCTACATTTTGAAGAGAACAACCACTTCTCATCATTCTTTAAGCACTATACAGGCCAGACACCCACACAATACCAAGACAAAAAAGTGCAATAGACTGGCGTTTTTTTGTAGCCAATCCCCTACCGTGTTCCAGGATCTTTGTGAGACAATTTTAGTCAACACAAAATCCAATGATTTATGAACATTAAAGAACAAGTGAAAAAAATGGATGAGATAGTATCCAAAGGAGATATCGTCAATGCAGTGAAAGAATACTTTGCCGAGGAAGCTGCAACATCCGACTACAGTAAGCTAACCACTAATGGAAAACCAGAGATGGTAGAAAAAATGGAGGGATTTCTCTCGGCAATTGCCAAGGTCAACGGAATCACACATCACCACTCCATTGTAGATGGAAATGTATCTGCTTCGGAGTTCACATTTGACTTTGACATGAAGGATGGCAGCACCATCTACTGGCATGAAATCATCCGTAGAGTTTGGAATGATCAAGGTAAAGTAACCCAGGAAGAATATTTTGACGCATTAAATAAGAAAGCATGAAGTTCGTAACCAAAAGAGTACACGCATTCTTAGACTACCCGGTAGCCATTGCTTTATTCGCGCTTCCGCTCCTTCTAGGATTAGGAGAAACCAATCCCCTAGCATTGTACCTATCTGTGGCAACCGGAGTAGCTGCGCTGCTTTTGACATTGCTCACGGATCACCATTTGGGCGTTTACAAAGTCATTCCTTACCAATGGCACCTCTATATAGATTTTGCAGTAGGAATAGTCTTTGTCATTGCTCCTTTCATCTTCACTTTTCAAGGTATGGACGCTTACTACTATTGGATCAACGGTGGTGCTGTATTAACAGTGGTAAGTCTTCACAAATCAGAAGTAGCGGTCGCTTAAACAACTGAGATCATTTATAAAGTAGAAAAATTTAAAGAAATGAAAAATACAATCAAATCAATTTTAACACTGGGCATCCTCCTATCTGGTATAACAGCTTTCGCTCAAGACAAACAAGCAAACAATATTGATAACAGCAATATCGCTTTGCAAGGATACAGTCCGGTATCTTACCTCGATTTAGGTTTGGCTCAGAGAGGAGTAAAAGAGCACAGATCGGAGTATCAAAAAGTGATCTATTACTTTACTTCTGCGGAGCAAAAGGCAACTTTTGACAAGAATCCGTCAAAATACTTACCTCAATATGGAGGCTATTGTGCCTTTGGCGTTTATGCTGGAGCAAAATTCAGGGTCGATCCTACTAAATTCATAGTGCAGGACGAGAAGTATTTTCTCTACCTCAATAATATTGAGTTAGATGCAAAGGAATTGTGGCTCAAAGAAGATAACCATAAAAGATTGGCAAAGAAGGCCGATGAGAACTGGGAAAAGTTGAAAACAACTTATAACTGAATAAATTTTGAAATATTCAAGTGGAGCTTTTTGGCTCCACTTTCTTTATGTAGGAAGCAATTCTAATTGATCTTTACCACTAGAGATCGTATCGTCAATGTATCCTAAAAAATGGGTTGAGATGGAACAACTATTACGAGAAATAAGAGCCTGTACTATATGTGAAAAGCATCTAGAACATGGCGTTAACCCCGTTTTAGCAGCCTCATCTAAAAGTAAGGTTGCTATCATAGGGCAAGCCCCGGGAAGTGTAGTACATAGAAGTGGTGTCCCATGGGATGACAAAAGTGGTGACCGCCTTAGAGAATGGTTGGGTGTAACGAAAACACAATTTTATGACGCTAACTTTTTAGCATTGATCCCAATGGGATTTTGCTATCCTGGCAAAGGTAAAACTGGAGATTTACCTCCTAGAGCTGAATGTGCTCCCACCTGGCACCCTTCCCTCTTTGAAAAAATGAATGAACTGGAATTAACCATTCTTATTGGGAGTTATGCACAAACCAGGTACTTGGGTGATCATAGAAAAAAAACATTGACAGAAACGGTGAAGAGTTTCCAGGAATATCTCCCAAAGTTTATTGTCCTACCACATCCCTCACCTAGAAACAATATTTGGCTAAAGAAAAACCAGTGGTTCGAAGAAGAATTGGTCCCAGTTTTAAAGAAAAAAATTAAAAGCCTTACCAATAGATGATATGAGTAATTCCGAGTTTGTGAATAAACGAGAGTGTGAATATTCTACTGCCAAAACTTTATAATCATGCTCGTCACAAAAGATAGACACAGCCACATTTACGGATGTTGCTTGCCATTCTGAAACTGAATGGAATTGAAATCTGAACTAAAAAAACAATAAATTGGAGTAAGCATGCTCATAACAGCTAACTCTCCTAAAGTAGGTCCCCAAAAGGTTGACCACCAACTGCCACACTATGTAGCGCAGCAGTTGATGGTTGCACTATGACTATTCGGCTGGTAGTTGAGCAATCGATGCTCCTTCAGGCATCTTGAACTTATCCATAGAAGGATACTCCGTAGAGACCTGCACATTTTCAAATGTGCGACCACTACCTCGCGGCTCACCTACAACACCATCCTCATAGGTATACCACTGCAATTTGCCCGGTAGGGTCACACCTCCGTAGTTCTGCCAGTCTTCATACTTGATCAGGCTATACTTGTCCTTAGATGCTCCTCCGAAGGTAGCGGTATAAAGCAACCACTCCATCTTGTTGGTTTCAGGATCAGAGCAAATGATATAGCTGTCATTAGGTGCATCGCCCACTCCGGCATCATACGCAATCTTCACCTGGTTATATGACTTACCTGCCAGCTCTATTTGTGGTAGCACGTCATAGTTTACACCGGGATCGCCTACGACAAAAGGGAAAGCATAGAAGTAGAACATAAGATTGTAGCGCATACGCTGACGGTCAGCATCCTCACTAGGAGGGTACACCCAAACATTCTCACCATCAAACCCGACGGTTTGTTCTTCGGATTCTATCCTCGCATACCGATTCTGAAGCTCAGTTAGCGTGGTGCTACCTCCCATATCATACGAGAGGCTCTTCAAAGTAGACCAGGTATCAAACCCACCATGCGCATCAAATACTGCTGTGACTTCAGGTACATGGTGCGCAGTATAATCCACCTCCGGTGTTGCAGGTACTTCTGCCACAGTAGGTTCGGTTTTTTTCGCCTCACAAGAGATCAATAGGGCTATCATAGTAGCCGCGATTAGGTTTTTCATTGAGATGTTTTTTGATTCAAAATTTACGGTTCGTCAATTGAAATTTCGCTTAGACTCGTTCACTAACGTGAATGTCTTTCTTATGAGGGGCTTACTTTATTTGAGCGGTAGGCGATCCATATATATGTGTCCCATCCACGACAATCTCATTTGTGAAGAAGGTGTGTCACTAGTGCAAGCTGTACTATGATCAACACCTATCACCTTGGGCGTCATTCACTTCTTAAGTATCGGATAGGGTTGGCCAGACTCGCTTTGAATGTCTGAAAACCTATAGTGCATAGAGCAACCAGTCCAAGGCAGATAACCGGTAGCAAATAGGTATACCAACTAAACTCTGACCGGTAAGGAAATTTGTCCATCCAACCCTGAACGGCCATATAGGTCAAGGGGACGCTGATCACAGCTGCCAACAAGATAAGGCCAATGTATTGCCGAGTAAGGAGTATGATGAGTGCACCTACCTGTGCACCCAGCACTTTGCGAATGCTAATTTCCTTTGTCCGCTGCGAAATCAAATAAGAGGACAAGGCAAGTAGACCCAGATTGGCAATCACCAGGCCAATAATGGCAAAAAAACCAAACACTTTTCCAAACCTTATTTCACCTTGATAATCCTGATTGAACCTATCATCAACGAAGAAATAGCTAAAGTCATTCCCAGCAAAAACACCTTCATATTGTTCTTCCAGGTATTGCAATGATCCGTTGAGGTCCTCAGTGCGTACCTTGACATTGAAATATTCTATGCCGTTCCAGGGATCAAAATCACGATTGAGAAAGAACACAGAAGGTTCAGGACCGGACATGGCTCGCTGATCAAAATCCTCTATAACTCCTACTACGCGGCAATCATCCATATGCCCGCGATTATGTATCCAGGTCACGGGTTGGCCCACAGCATCCTGAGGTCTAACATACCCAATACTCTTAGCGGCAGCTTCATTGAGGATCACCTCAAACTCTTGCTCATGCTGGCTGGGGTCAAAATCCCTACCGGAAATCAAAGAGAGTCCAAACACAGATAATAGATCATAATCTACAGCGTAAAACTTTAGCAAATCGGCATCCTGTCGCGTTTCAAAGTCTTTTTTGAAAAGCTCAACATGATTAAGATACATCCCTGGCTGAGCACTCGAGCAGGCGACATCTGTCACTCCGGGATGCTTGAGTAATTCCGATTTGAATACGTCAAATTTCGACCAGAAGGTGTCGCCTACGTTCACCTTTGGCATATGTATAGACACAATATGCTCAGGATTAAATCCCAACTCCCGCTGTTGAAGAAAACTGATCTGGCGGTAAATGTTGAATGATGCCATGATCAGTACCAGCGAAATGGAAAACTGAAAGAAAACAAGAAACCTTCTCAACCAAGCACCCTGGATCGAATGCTTAAAACTACCACGTAGCACTGTCAAGATATTCAGCCGGGTCATGATCAGTGCAGGATACAAACCTGAAACAAAAGCTCCGAAGGTAGATACTGAAACAGCCGACAGCCAAAACAAAGGCTCCCGAATCATCATTAATGGTAACTCATAACCTACTAACTCAGTAAGCCAGGGAATGGTAAGGAATACAACTCCTACCGCCAAGCCGAGAGCCAACATATTCAATAGCCAAGCCTCCGTCAACAACTGCCTGGTCAATACTGACCTGGAGGCACCCGCTACCTTTCGGATACCTAACTCCCTGGCTCTTAGCGTTGCTCGGGCAGAAGTAAGGTTCAGGTAATTGACCCAGGCCATTAGGAGGATAAACACTGCAATTACGAGTATGTAGGCCAGGAGGTCCCCAAATCCATTGATGCCCAATTCATTACCCATTTTGCTGTAGAGATGAATATCTGTCAGCAACTGGAAACTGAATATCATTGAATAGTTTCTCTGCTCAAAAACTTCCTTTCCTCGCTGAGCGATAGCTTCATTGATGGTTTTCTCCAGGCTGGGAACATCTGTCGTCTCGCGTACTTTGACATATGTATGAAAATAGTCCCAGTCCCAGGCGTGCCAGCGCCAGTTAGGATGTTGCGTAACGAACGTGGAAGACGAGATCAGAAAATCATATTGAAAATGAGCATTGAGTGGTACATCTTCCACTACGCCGGTGATCAGGTAATCCATCTCAAAATCATCAACCAGGGTCACTCTTTTTCCGATAGGATTCTGGTCACCAAAATATTTGGTGGCCAAAGACTCGGTCAGCACAATGCTATTGGTCCTGGCGAGCGCAGTAGCAGGATTGCCCATGAGCATCTGAGAGGAGAACACCTCGAAGTAATACTCATCGGCATGAAAGCCCCTGGTCTCCTCATATGAGTTGCGCTGACCGCTCTCATCTATAAAGCTGACTGTTAGGCGCTTGGCATCCAGTT
The DNA here is from genome assembly GCA_002435755.1 of Flammeovirgaceae bacterium UBA6059. GTDB lineage: Bacteria > Bacteroidota > Bacteroidia > Cytophagales > Cyclobacteriaceae > UBA6059. Next base: position 198,123 of record DIYH01000024.1, on the reverse strand, counting down.
TGTGCACCTGAGCTACAGCGTCAAAAGCGTCAAACTCGCTTAGCAGGAATGGGGCAAGACAAACAGAAGCGGATGACTTGGGTTCTTGTAGTTCTCCGTCCTGTATCTTTTGTGTGGTGATCCTGAAGATGCGATCGTGATCATCAAAATGTCTGTCGAAGCTCCATTCGGTGTAGACATATTCAATCATGATGATAAACACGGCCATACCAATGACCAATCCCATCAGATTAACTAGTGAATAGTGCACGTCTTTGAGAACAGCACGCAAACTTGACTTAAGTAGGTGAAAGAGCATGATCTATATAGTTTAGTTAAGAGTACGTTGAACGGTTCGTCCCTTTTTCTCAGAATGACGAACAGCTACTTTACCAAGGCAGATGACTATTTGACAGCCAGGCAGCTACCACTATCAGTATTTGGGTAAGGATATTGGTCATACTTCTGCTTGTTTCAATAGAGGGGTTCGCATGCAGCTCAAAGTCGCTTACAATCCTGTATGGTCGATAGTTGGACAACAGTAGTACCTTTTAGCCATTAATACGATTCGACCAGAAACTTCATTAAGAAAGAGAAGGAGGAGAATCTGAAATCTCGAAATCAGACTTCCACAGATTGTAGCCAGGGCATCACACTGTGATCCGTATCCAAAGCCCAAGTCTTGATGTCATTTTACTTCGAGGGTATATTTGATAATCTCAATATTGACCTATCAAAATAACGTTCCAATTATCCAAATTTGTCAAAACAATACAATGCAGTTTTTATCGTTGCGAACATTAGTTGCTCATCAAATGTGATACAGCTATTGAATTAGCAAACAATAATTGCCGTGTATAGCTTTGTGAGGTCAGAGAAGGTGTTAGCTACACCGATGGAGTCCTTAATGTTGAGTTCCACTCCTCGTCATAGCTATACCTTGCGGTCTGATTGAACAGTTTACTGCTAAGATTATTGCATTGGTTATGATCGTTGTTGTTGGATGACGCACTGTTCCTCCAGCACTATACATAGCTAAGACGTTATGCTTCATTGTGCAGCAATAAAAGAGATGATATGAAAAAAGCAAAAAGGGTCTTACTCATCATAATGCTTTTGTTTTCCAAGTTCTTTGCCTTTTCCCAAATTCATCAAGTCGATACGATGATATTCTCTGCTCTCGACAAAACAAAACTTCAGTTCTTTTTGGATGATACCTACGTTTTCGGTGGGTACAACACGGCCGGTGTTTATTATAGCAATCATTTCAGGGACTTAGAATACCGACCAGGGTTTGTGTTTGGAGTTGAACAATACGTACCGTTAAGTGGGAAAATATTTTTGAGCACAGGAATTAATGTTTCAAAAAGAAGTTTTTCATTTTCGGCAGGCGCGCAAGATGTGCAAATAAACAATCTATATATTGACCTACCTGTATCTGCCGCCTTTGAATTACCTGTTCTCAGAAGCATGGATTTCAGATTATTGATTGGTGCAAATTTTGGAATTCGAACAGATTCATCCATTCGGGACAATTATAACACTGTGATGGATGATGCCCCCGATCTCTTCGTTTACGATATCAACGACTTTCATAGCGTCGATTTCGGTTGGACTTTTGGCCTGAGTTCAGAATATAAAAATGTTATCGTTCGGTTCAGAACGTATTCTGGTCTAGTGAAACTTGATCATAAAGATCAGGGAATGATGAGTTCGTTGAATTTTGAAATTGGTTACTTCCTATTCAGAACAATCAATAATAAGTGATAGTGAGATTATTGTTAATTCTAAATACTGTATTGATTCTTGGATCGCGTATCTCTTTGGCACAAGAGTAGCACAAGCAGGTCTCGGATACAATGCTCGGTAGTTATGCTGGTAAAGAAACGTATTATGTACTCTCAAAAGATACCATACTGCTAAAGGATGGCAAGTATACCTTCATCTCAGACTTACTTAAAGAAGCCTCCAATGATTCCGTTTTTTTCAAGGAACTAAAGCTTGAAGGCAACTATGCCGACGACAAAAAGCAGGGGAGTTGGAAGTATAAACTTTATGAATATCTGCTTCATGATGTGACAATCCACCGCTCCTGGAATGCTAGCTTGAAGCATAACCTCAGTGGAATAGAAGATGTGGTTTCCATTGATTATAACGACGAGCATTTTGAAGGAAATACTTATTGGGATCGTAAGAGTGTTAAAAATGGGAGGTATGGAAAAACAAATCGCGTTGCGGCTTTCTCCTATAATAAAGACACGCTAATTGGTGATTTTTTCTTCCGCAATGCAGGAGTTGAAATCACAGGCCAACTTGACTCAACGGGTTTTTTAGACGGTCAGCTTCAACTCAAATACGATGATAGCGGATCACAAATACAAGAGACAAGAACGTACGATAGAGGTTTCTTAATTAAGATCGAGAAGTTCGACGTAACAGAAAATGAAGAACTGTTGATCATCAGGTTTGATGATGTGATCGAACAACTTCAACTGATATCAGACGAATCGGTGAATTCGCAGCTCGAAGTATCTGACAGATACTTTGGCCCAAAATTTAACTTTGGATATCAGCAAGATGATCTCAGGATCACAGCACAATCAAGAGGTAACCAAATTCTGGAAAAACACCTGTTATCATTTGACTCTGTCCACAACATACATAGTGGAGTTAGTAGCCGCAAAACAGTGCTAAAGCTTACCAGGCGCTTTCAATTCATTTATGATGATAAGGATGACTCATTGTCAACATCATTGCTTGTTGACGTAAGAAGTCTAAAACAGCACGTTAGTGCCTTTCTGAACAAACCAAATGTCTTGTTGAGAAAGGACAACTCCGACAACATTTATCAGCAGTATGAAGTTTTGAGTCTCATTTTGTTGAAGCTGGATATACTAGACCATACCTTGGAGAAAATCACAAGCGGCTATTTCGATTTTCGGTTCCGAGATAGCTACTATGAAAATGGTGTCCCGGGATTAAACAAAAATGATACTGTATTCTTTGAATTGAAAAATACAGTATTCAAAACTCCATTTCTAGTCCGGAACAAAGTAGACAGGCCCGAGAGTTTGATAGCCGATATGTTTGGTTATCATGAAGGTCTCAAAGAATTATCAGGCAACCTGATCTCTTCAATAATGGAATCCTTGACCTTATACGATAATCAGGAGAAAATTGACAGTTTAGATCGGGTTATCTCTGGCAATGATGTAAGGATATCTGAACTCTATGCAGAAAAATCAAGGTTCGAAAACGAAGCGTTCGCAGAAATTCCTTATTCATACAAAGCACTACTTAGCTTAAAAGAAAGAATGCTCGACAAGCAGTATCATATGTATTTGCATAATTCTTTGTCACAAGATGAATTAATCTCCCTGGGAGCAAATGTCATTTGCATTCAGGCTTTTCTGATTGAAAACCATCTACTACTCGATGAAATCGGAAGAATCAAAGAAAACTGGAATGATAGCTTGTTTACAGCTTACAGGGATAATCCATTTGACTACAGAGAGTTGGAAACTAAATTCCTCGAAGGTGTCCAAAACTCTGTAAACATCCTGCTAACAGAATATGCCAATCAATTGCTCAACGCAAAAAACTGTCAACAGTTGAATGAAGAAATTCAAAAAATCCGACGACTAAACGAACGAGTAAGATACCTTGTCGAGAATCAAGACATGGAAAAAGTGCAACAACTAAACAAAGCGATGAGGAGAGAGCGAGTCCCACAAAGAATAGAAAGGTTCTTAGAGTTATGATAAGCAGGTCTTCTTCTTTACTGTATTTGTTATTAACATTTTTCTGTTTTAATTCCTGGGCTCAGGATGTTGAAAATTTGCACAGCAAAATTCTCTATACAAAATGGTATGCAGCTGATTTTTTCAATGATTCAACAAAATGGGCCTGGGAGGTAGATATAGTGTACCGACGACAAAGTGAACTTGGAAAAGGTGATGTTTGGTCAAAACCTCTGCGCTTTAGCGTAAGACCATGGATCGCATATCAATTCACAAAACGTACACGTGTTAGTCTAAATCCAATTGGCCTCTTTAGTTCTGCACCGCGATTTCCAAGAGAGAGTGACCTAGACCGCCCATTTGAAAGAGAGCTTCGAACCACGTTGCAAATCAATCATTATGCTTACTATAGGAGATTCAATTTTACTCACAGACTCAGGTTTGAATCGAGGTGGAGAGGCATAGATCGTCCTGATGGAGCAAGGCATAACTTTCGATTCCGCTACAGAATGAGGTTGAGAACACCTTTGAATAGCGATTATTTTTACAAGAACAATACCTTGTATCTATCAAACTATCATGAAGTCCATATTGAATTCGGTCAAGACTATGGCACCAACTATTTTTCACAAAATAGGAACTATGTGGGCCTTGGCTACAGGTTTTGGGACTGGACAAGAGTTGAGCTGGGCTACTTGTACCAACTAAACGTACGCTCCAACAATACTCAAATTGATGTCAACAAAGGCTTTATGTTTTACCTGTTTCTAGATGTTCTGAGTCGAAATCAGAGGAAGTATAAATACTCATTCTAATTGCTACCAGGATGATCATAAAAAGTTGGAATACATAGCGACAACAGGTCACATATTTTTCTCATTGAATTTGATCTTTTTATAACCTTCCCCTAATAGACCGGGCGCCTTTAAACTAGAGAATCTGGCTTGAATCGATTCTTATAAGTTTGGAGTCAAGACTATGTCCAACTGAGAGTTGTGGCTTCTGTCTGCTTTCCATTGCCATTATTCATATCTTTAGTGGACTAGTAGGAAAGAACATCAATCGGCCGACCGTACAATGACCAGACAACTCGTAGCTCCGGATGGAATAGGTAAGACTATAAGTCTGTTAAAAAAACTAGGTGTTGTTATTCTGGTTATAGGTCTGCTCGGACTAGCTTATCCCTATTTGCGCGATGCATCCGCGATCAGCATTGGAGCATTTATGGTACTTGGAGGTCATTTCAGGATGACCTTCGCTATAGCGTCCAGGTCCTTAGGGCCCGTAGCATTGAAGTATTTTTTTGGCCTGACCATGATTTTTTCGGGTACCGGGTTCATCGGCAATCCGAGTATGACATCCGAGATGATGACACTTGCAATGACATTCTATTTAGCAGCGGATGTGATTACTTCATCTCTTTATGGCTATGCTTTAATGAAAATTGGAGGTGGCAGAGTATTACTGATCAATACATTTGTAACAGCCATTCTTGCCGTGATGACCTACATCGAATGGCCAACATCGGGAAATCACTTCCTCGGTTTTGTCATCGGTCTCAAGCTACTGTTGGATGGGTTTGCCTTGTTATGGTTAGGAAACCAATTGAAGAAGGCATACAGCTAAGTATTGGCCCGGTTGGCAAGAAACTACTCACCATATTCAATGATGCTCTGTTAGATCTAAGCAGCCCACCAACTATATAGCCTTGCCAGGGGTCTTGTATAAAAAACAGATTTCATGCGCAGGATTATCTACCTACTCTTCTTGTCGATACTGTTTGCTTGCACTGAAGAAGAAACACCTTCAGCACAAATAGATGGAAACTATACAGGTGTATTCATACGCACTCATCCTCAAGCTAAATTCGCACCAGCCAATGTGACCCTTCAGCTTCAGGGAGGGCGTTTTTCGGGCACAAGTGCCCGGCAAAACTACCCTGCAATATGCGAAGGCAGCTACACCTCATTCGAGGACAAAATCCTTTTCGAAGAATCCTGCATCTGGACTGCTGACTTTGACTGGTCTTATATTCTCAGTGGAAGTTTTGATTATACTATCACTAATGAAGAAATCACATTCACACGTAAGACCGGTGACTTCACTGACCACTATTACCTCAAGAAGGAATAGTCTGGCTTTAGTACTATCATTAATCGAACCTATTTGATTTCTACCAACCCATTTTAGCTAAAACCAATACCTTCTTCTATCAGATGATTATATATCTCATCGTTGAAGCTATATAAGTAAGGGGCCTTGTTTTGTGCCCCCGTCATTAGCTTTTCGTGTCGGATTAGAATATTCAGTTTCATGATCTTTCTATAGAAGTTCCCTCTATCCAATTTTTTGTCAAGTATTACCTCGTACAACGACTGCAGATCGGTCATGGTAAACTTCTCATCCAGCAACTCACGACCTACCGGTAAATAGTTTAACTGGGTCCTGAGAAACTTCAAAGCTCTTGCAATGATCAGTTCATGGTCCGAAATCAAATTCGGAAGGATATCAACCGGAACCCATTGACAAGACTCACTCAAAAAATCAGGAACCGGGGTGACTTTCTTTGCATCTACCAGAGCAACGTAGGCTGTAGAAATAAAGCGCTGTTTAGCCCATCTCTCAAAGAGCGCCAGTGTTTCCTTTGGCCAAATTGAAATGAAATGATCAACTGCCTTATGACTCAGTTCATTGTGTTTCCAGTTTCTGTTTATTGAGCTAAATGTGTGAAACTGGGTGAGGAAGATACCTTCAACCTGTGTTCGCTCCTTTAAGATAATACTTACCTGATCATCCATTTCACAATCCTTAGGAAGAAACCCACCCGGTAAGGCCCATGCATCAGTATTTCTGTACTTCAATAGCAATACGTGCAAGGAGTTGTCTTGATAACCCAGTACAACACAGTCCATGGCTACTCCGGGAACGAAGGTCTCTATTTGGTTAGCAAAAGCGTTCAAGTCATTTTTCTTCATCCTATTGCGTCAATTCAACATATTAGCTATATCTTTATTGAGTCAATTTAACTCAATAAAATTTCTTTAACCATGGCTATACTATCAAATAGCATCCTGAAATGGACCTTTAGAGTTGTTGGAGTTCTTCTACTTATACTAATGATATTTGCCGGATACGTAATTTGGATCAATACAAAAGAAGGTCAAAGCAAGGAGCATATGTTAGCCAACCTTCCGAAAGAAATAAATCCTAAGTATCCAACAGATTCGGTCAGTGACTGGTGGAAGACTACTGCTGTCTACCAAATCTACCCAAGGTCATACAAAGACAGTGATGGTGACGGCATTGGGGACATCAATGGTATCATAAGCAAGCTGGACTATATACAGTCCATGGGTTTCGAAACCATCTGGTTTTCACCATTTTTCAAAAGCCCTCAATATGATCATGGATATGATATAAGTGACTATCAGGGAATCCAACCGGAGTATGGCGATATGGTGGGTGTTGATAGCCTAATTTCCGAGATCCACAAACGTGGAATGAAGATCGTTTTGGATATGGTCTTGAATCACACTTCCGATCAACATCCCTGGTTTTTAGAGTCTAAAAGTTCCAGGGACAATCCTAAGAAAGATTGGTATATATGGAGAGACGGTAGAGAGGGTGGCCCTCCAAACAATTGGAAAAACATCCTCGGCAGTATGTCGGGTTGGACATACATACCCGAACGTGAGCAGTACTATTATGCCGCCTTTATGCCACGTCAGCCGGACTTAAATATGGCGAATCCAGAAGTGAAGGAGGAGATATTTGACATGGTTAGGTTCTGGCTTGACAAAGGGGTGGATGGCTTTCGATTGGACATCTTCAATTTCATTTTTGAGGATCAAGACTACCCCGACAATCCTTCAACCTGGCGTCTTACTCCTGATTTTGAAGAAGCCAAATGGTTGTTCGAAGAACATAAATACAATTATCAACAACCTGAAGTAGTCGAATTCGCCAAAGAACTAAGAGCAATCCTGGAATCCTACCCAGGAGGAAGGTTCATGGTTGGAGAGGTTTTCGGTTCTCACAAAACAATGAGGGAACTACTTGGAGAAAACCAGGATGGGCTCAACCTAGTATTTCTATTTGATTTCTTAGAATCATTTGAGTTTTCGGCGGCATATTTTCGAGAAAAAGTAAAAGAGTATGAAAGCTTCTATCCACCTCCGTTAGTGCCTACCTATGTATTCAGCAATCATGACCAATTCAGGAGTATTACCCGCTTGGATAACGATACGGAAAAGGCTGATGTACTAGCAGTATTTCAACATACGATGCGTGGTGTACCTTTTGTCTACCAGGGCGAAGAGATAGGCATGCAGACAGGTAACATTCCCTTGACTGAGGCACAGGACCCCCTGGCTGAGAACTGGGCCAAAATGCCAAAGTTTCTCATTGATGCAGTAGGATTATTGACAAACCGCGACAACTGTCGTACCCCAATGCAATGGAAAGATGAAATATCCGGAGGTTTTTCATCCAGCTCTGAGACATGGCTTCCTGTGCAGGACAACTACAAAAGCGTAAATGTTGAAAGAGGATTGGCGGACAAAAACAGTCTACTGCAGACCTACAAAGATATTCTGAAGTTAAGAAGTGAAGTATCTGTTCTACAGGATGGAAAGATCTCTTTTATGAACGAGGAGGATCTTCCAAATGAGGTGTTGGGCTATACCAGAAGTAATGCAGAAGAGCGAGTGAGTATCTATCTCAACTTTTCAGATAAACCGCAATCAGTCGATTTAGGAAAAGACACTTCAAGCATTTTATATTCAAAACGTGCAAGTTTAGATAGAAAAAGAATTGAGCTGGATCGATACGGAATTCTAATCGTCCGTTAGCTGTATGCCGTACTACCTCCTAACCACTAAGCGAAAGGTCTACATCAACTCTCCAGCGCGAGGTAAACTCTACCAGCTGGATATCAGTGATCTGCTGTTTAGTGGGTTAGGCCGATCAATATTTACCTGGAAGCAAAAGAAACATCTTGAAATATTGGGGATACCCAACTATAGACTAACCGGATTTTCAACCTTTACCATTTTTTGGGCTTCAGCCAATCACTCAACCGTGTTGAACAATCCAATCTGCGTTAGTCGTCGGAATAATCATCAATAGGCAGTGACGTTGTAAACAAAACCACTTACTAGCAGAAGCCTTGATCTAACCAGCGATACTTCAAACCGAGCAACCTATGCACCCACTTTTGTAATAACTACTAAAAGGCCTACTTACTATAAATCGAATTTGCCCTCAGAAGTCAATTTGTCTCTTGAGATATAGGAGGCAAAAAGCAGCAAAAAAACCATAATTGGCGCTATCACTTTTCCAATGTCATCACCAACGCTCAAGTGGGCCACAAAAGCAGATATGAGTGTGATTGTAAATCCGCTATATGCCCACTCCTTCACTTTGCTTCCTGACCATGGCAGTAACAGTACCAAAGCACCAATCAACTTCGCGATGGCTAGCTCTATTCTGAAGTAAGAGGGCAACCCCAAATGTTCAAAAGCCTGGACCGCTTGGGGACTTACAATATAGGTCACCCCGCTCAGCAGCATGAGTCCCGAAAACAGACTTGTGGTAATCCAGAAAGCAATTTTGATCCTCTTCATAAATATAGAATTTGCTGTATGCCTGCAATACTATAGAGAATTTGATTACCTTAGTATACCAGTTACCTCAAGGTAACCAATATAATTTTAGTGATGGAACACGATGAATGCAATGCCAGTATAAAGGCGCTATACGACACCCTGTACGTGATCGGCGGGAAATGGAAGATTCCCATACTAGCCTCTCTACTTGGAGGTAACCGGCGGTTTCGGGAGATAGAAAGAAGTATTCCAAACATCTCTACCAAAGTCCTTTCATCTAACCTGAAGTCCCTGGAAGAAAACCTGTTGATCACCAGGACAGTCTATGATGAAATACCTGTGAAAGTGCTTTACACACCGACAGATTATGCTAAAACTCTGGAGAAGCTCTTAACAGAAATGGTCGAATGGGGAAAGCTCCATAGGAGCGAAATAAAAAAGGTCCGCTAACACCGCTTCTACTTCATTTCGAAAACTTTTTAGGGCCCAAAAACCAAATCGGTTGAAAGAGGTAGTAGACATTGGAATAATCATTCCAATCTGTACATTTGTAAAGTGAACAAAAAGGAAGCCATACTTGCATCTGCTCTACAGCTCCTCACAGAAAACGGAGTTCATAACACCCCAATGTCGGCTATTGCAAAAGCGGCCGGTACCGGGATGGGAACGATCTACAACTACTTTCCTAATAAGGATATACTGATCAACGAGCTTTTTGTAAGCATTAAAAAAAGGGAAAAGCAGGTATACAGCACCTTTCATCCTGACCAACCTGTCAAGACACAATTCGAAGATCACTTCACTTCTATAATCGATTTTTTTCTTGCCAATAGAGCCTATTTCGAGTTCATGGAGCAACTACAGGCATCACCGATCATCACTGAAGAGAGCAGAAACATAGGAGCAGAAGCCATTGGTTCGGTGTATCAGCTTCTAGACAAGGGAAAACGCGACCGTATCATCAAGAACATTGATACAGATGAGCTGCTGTTGTTTATTGGAGGTACAGTGTTGTCATATCTGAGGTGGTATTTCAATCAGTCTTCAACAAAAAAGTCATCACGCGAAAACCAACTTCGATTGGTCTGGGACGCAATTAGAGAATAAATTTTTTAATTAGACTGGAATGAATATTCACTCCAAAACGACTAAAATGAAACGAAACGTACTAATTACCGGAACATCCACAGGAGTAGGATTTGAAAGTGCTGTTCTATTTGCTCAGAACGGATACAAGGTCTACGCCACCATGCGAAACCTTAAAAAGGCCACTGAGCTAAAAGAAAAAATCGAAGCGGAACAACAAGCGATGCGAGAGAGAACAGCCCACCAGAACTACACAAAGTATTGATGACTCGGACGGGCTGATCAACTTCTCAATGCCATTTGGCGCACACCAGTCGCGCATAGACAAAAAACCGGTCAAGGAGCTTCTAGCCCCTTTGAATCAAGCAACGAGTTTCTCCTGGGGCTGGTCTCTAACACATATCGCATTCTCTGGATCTGGTCCCTGGTGAAGATGTTCATGACATGATCATGCGTGTAGTTCATATAGTTGGCGATCATCACCCGTTCTCCAGCACAGCCTATAAAAGATATGCTGCTTGTTACAATTTCATCTACGGCCGGAGTATCCTCACAATAGTCATTGGTTTCACAATCACCTGTACCCCAGGTATGGAGCAGACCGAGGTAGTGCCCCATTTCGTGAGTGAGCGTTCTACCAAGATTATGCCCGCCCTCAAGTGTTGACTCTCCAAAATGCCATCGATTGATAACTATACCCTCTGCCCCGCCGGGCAGAGGCTTTGTAAAACGATCATCACCCGGCAGGTCAGAATCCGGGCCGGTTGCGGACCCCAGGTGCGCATTGGCAATCCCTCTATCATAGGGTGCCGACCAGATGTTGATGTAGCTCTCCGAATTCCAGTAGTTAAAGTTGGCCATCAGGTCAACTTCAGTCTTAGGTACATGGTCCGGCACGTTAGTCAAGTCAGCAGGCGTTCTGATAATTCCTGAGGTGGGGTTGCCTTCCGGGTCTTGCCTTGCCAGTACAAATTCAATCCTGGCATCAGCCCCGGCAGGGTGGTCGTTGAAGCCGCGGGTGCCTTCCTTTCTTCGGAAGTCTTCATTTAGGATCTCTATCTGCCTTCTGACCCTCTCCTCCGATAGGTTGCTTCCCTGACCTATCTCTTCGCCACTATGGAGCACGTGCACCACCACAGGCACAACATAAACTTCCGGTTCCTCTGGTATTGGCTCATTGTTTTCGGGTGGAAGATCTTCCTCGGTACAGCCGAAGAGCAGCACCGCCAGTATGATTATATAGTATTTGTTCATATGTACTTCTTATTGCCTGTCTATAATGTCCAATCTCTGACTTACGATAGTTTCGAAAACGCTCATTTACACCCGTCAACTCACATTTTCAAAACGTAGCAAGCCTCGATCTCGAACATATTAGAACAGACACTTGAATTTGTAAAAAGGATCTACTTAGGGTCGAATTTATATATCCAGTTTTGTCGCTGGTAGGCTATGTCAAAGCCCACCTTCATCATATTTCTTGCACTGGCCACCGGTCGACCTTTCTTATCCTCAGACGTTTCGGCAGTGATCAACTTAGCCCCCAGGGCATAAGCCCTAAGCATTCTTTTTTTCAGCAGTAAGGCTTGTGCACCCAGACCTCTAAATGGCTCTAGGGTACCAGCAAAAGCCATGGAAGACATTTCACCCTCGACAAACAAAGCCCCAGCCGCTATGTCCCTTCCTTTCCAACTTACGATATAGTGGGTGTAACCGTTTTGTCCTACCGTGGAAGCCAACCAGGAAGCCAGGCGCGTATCCTCCCAATCAAAGCTCATGAAAATCAACTGACCATAGTTGTCTGCCTCGCTTCTATCAATTTTCCGAATGGAAAGCTCTCTGTTCGTTTCCAACACTAAAGGCACTACCCTACGATAGAGTTTTGTCCAGTTGTTGTGATGAGCAAACCCATTGGCCATCAGGAGGAACTCGAGCTCCTCGTTTACTATCATTGGTGGTAGCTGAATGAAGTACCTCGCACTTCCCGCCTTTTCATAAAAGAACCTGATCTGATCAATCGTAGCTTGGGTAATTGGCTGAGTCAGTCCCACACCTAGCACTCTATTCATCGCTAGAATGTCAAGGGAAGGGATGGCACAAGCCAACCCTCCATTTATCATAGTGGTATAGGTGGGAAGGACGCTGCTCCCCTGATAATACCGCATCCAGTAGTCGCACTCTACCTGCTCAAGTATTTGCACATTCTCGGTAGATAATGCCTTCTCGAGCACACTCACCTGATTGGCTTATTAATGTCTTTAAAGAGTAGCATCTCCTTGACCTTGGCAGATGATCCTTCAAAAAAACCATTCTCATGTTCGTAAGCAGTTGGATTGTAGAAAGTCCCAAAGACAATATCCCAAAGCGGTACATCGGAGTAGTTGAACTTGTGAAGCCCTCTGCCATGATGAGCCGAATGGCTCTCGGGACGTTGGACGATATACCCAAGCCACCTGGGTGTCCTTATGTTCGCATGCTGAAAGATCGAAAAGAAGTTGAGTGACAGGATGACTACTGTAATCGCCTGAGGCGACAGGCCGATCAGAAAGGCAAAGACGAAGCTGCCGATAAAAGTGAAAGAGACCATCTCTACCGGACTGAAATAGAAAGCCCCATAGGTATCGAGTCGCTCGGCGCTATGGTGCATCTGATGTAACACCCTCCACAGCGAGTCAAACCGATGAACGCACCGATGATACACATAGAACACCAGCTGATAGCCAAGTACACCTATGATGGCTCCCCCAAAGGCACCCAGACCAGAGAGGTCAAAGAGCATGTACTTCGACATCCACGGGTCGATCCAGATGGGCAAATAGGAACTAAGAAAAAAGAAAAGTAAAAAAGAAATGATCCCCTTCACTCGCCAGTTTTTCACCGTAGGCAAGTCTCGCGCCGGCAGTACAGCTTCCCATATCATCAAGCTGGCATATATGGCCAAAACGACAAGAGAAACCGGATCCAACAACAGATCAAGGGGTGTTGGTAAATTTTGCATAATGGATAATTAATTGTTTATCCCCTTATGCGTAAGAAGTGGCCTTACAATGTAAGGTTTGGTTCAATTCAACCTGGCGCTATAGGTTCAGAGTTCCTCAACATTCCATTTCACCTCTCCTTCCGGTCTGTAAGAGCACAGCAGGCCGGTCTTTACAGAATTGGTCAAATGACTTCCAAGCAACTCATCTTTAGCCGCAATCTTACGGATGCAATCTTTTATGCGCAACGTGACGGCCGATCTGGCTTTATCGGCGGCCGAGGAGATTTTTCGGCTTCTTCGGTTCAGTCCCAATGAGCTCGACAAATGCTCAATCAGTCTTTCATATTCCTCATTCAATTTCTGAGTTTGCACTACATCATTAGCGTCCTCTGCTTCACATATTTCTATCTGAAGTTCCTTGATCCTTTGCTGGTAAGCACTCCTTGACTTTTCGTCCAATACCTCCACTCCCGATGAAGTATCCTTGGCGCCCATTAGCTCCATGCAGTGAAAATCTTGATGTGGCTGCTTGAGCAGCTTTATTATGTCCAGCAATCCTTTCGAGCTATTGATGGTGCTGACCTTACCAGAATAATGCAATTCCGCCCTGCCACCGGCTATAGTTATTGTAGCATCAGTGGACTGCTGTTCCTTTGAGGGTCTATTGATCATTGTCGCGGCGCCACCCTTCTTTAAGTAGTTGAGGTATTGCTGTAGTCGGGAGCTCTCTTTGTAAGGATTAACATGAATATGCCAGGAGATAGCGTCTTGCGTCTGCTGCTTATCATGAAAGTAAATGTGATTTTGAAATTTATGAAGATAGATTTCCCAATATCGCCCGGCTTCTTCTTCGAAACCCAGGTAGTGACTTGCAGCCGCCATGTAAAGTGGAAAATCGATATAGGTCTGTTGGATCTCCAGCTTCTTCCCCATTTCAAGTGCTTGTTTGAAGTCGCCTTTTTCGAAAACCAGAGTGGCGCCAACAGACAAATACTTATCCTCTTTTAGCGGATTTAGCCGACAGGCTCTTTCGTATAGTCCAATGGCCTCATCGACATATCCCAAAAACATCATGGAAAAGGCAATCTCCAAAAGCGTGTCAGCGTCGTTTTGGTTCATTTCAAACGACTTGCGCAAATAGAACTCGGAGCGCTCATAGTCTCTTTCAAAAAGTAATGTCCTTCCGAGGATACACAAAGATAGATAGTCATTCTCATCCAATTCGATCGCTTTGAGTGCATACTTCTTGGCCCCATGCTGACTGATCTCCCACCTGTCCCATAGCTGACAGCTCCACTGGTTGAAGTAGCTGGAGGAAATGCCCGAGTAAGCTCTGGAGTAGTTAGGCTGAATGTTGAGCGCCTCCTCGAAGTATGCTCTGGCCTTTAAGTCATCATCAGGTGTAGACAGCTGCAAATGAGCATTGCCAAGCAACAGCAGCTCGTAAGCGTCCAGCTTGACCTTGGGTTTGTTATAAGAATTGGATAAGATCGACCTATCGAGTTGCTTTTGCAGCAGATTGGTGATTTGCATAACAGCTTGATCTTGCAGCTCAAAAAGCTCCTGATCTTGATATGCTATTCGCTGATCATAAATGATACTTCTGGTTGGAAACTCGATCAATTGGATACAGATGGCCACACGCTCACCTTGCCGACGAAATGATCCTGTAACAATATGGCTGACACGGTAGCGCTTAAGTACATCATCATCATTGACAGTCAACTGGCTTGTCGAGAAATAGGACAACACCGACAAGCCCTGGAACTTTGAAAAATGGTATACAAGGTCCTCCTCGAAGTTTTGAAGCAAAGTGCTTAGCTCCACATTCGAAGATTGAAACGGAATGATCGCCAATACTGCTTCTGAGCCTCTCATCTCTTAGTTCGCAGAAAAATCAAATTATCGAAAATCACAAAAAGTCAAAAAATGAACATACGGCTAAAATGACATTTCGTTTATGCCTTGTGGACAAAGGCGTCTTACTGGTACAACCGGAACAATAAGCTTCCAAGTACACAATAAGCCATATTCATGACGGTTCCAGCCATAATACTCATTACTTTTCTTACAGTTATGTTTGTAAGCCTTGGACTACCCTGATATCATATCTCATCGCAAGTGTATCAATGCCAGTCCTCCAAAGCGCTATCATTTGAATCGTGCAAGCTTTGAGCACCATATGAAAATGGTCAATCGGTAAATGGAGACTGGTCAGAGTTTTGCCGTTTTGGATATATTGGTACTATTCGGCCTGGTACTGAGCCTTTTTCTGGTGGTCTTACTTTGGAGCTCCAGGTCATTCAGGAGTGAAGTACACCAGTACTACGCACTTGCCATTATCTCTCTCAACATGAGCCTCACAGTCACCTGGTTTGAAGCTCTCGTCCCGGCCAATGGCCTCCTGGAGATCATCAACTGGCAGTTCCTCTTTCCATTCACATTTATGATGTATGCGCTCAAGGCGATAAAAGACCCCTTGGGTTCGAGCAGTGTTATCTGGATACTCATCGCACCTTGTCTGTTATTGAGCCTATTTCACCTGGTCGATTTCATTACAGACTTTGACGTATTTGATTGGCTTTCAGGTGGGGATGATGAGAGGTATGCCAACCTGATTGAGATCATTTCATTCAGCTTTACCCCCTTCTCTATGGCACTTGTTGGGTTTTCCTACCGGAAAGTTCACCAAGCCAAAAACATCTATGCCCAGGAAAAAAGGTGGTTGGAATTCAACAGCCTTTCAATTTTGGCTTTTTGTATCCTCTGGCTGTTGAGTGACTTCATTGCAGTGCTGCTTGATTTCGCGATTTGGGAATATCTACTCGCTTCTTTAGGCATCTTCCTGGTCGTCACCACCTACCAAGGTGTACATCACCTTAACATCTTTGAGCAGCGAAGACAGCTGAAGGACATACAAATCAATAAGGATAAAAAAGATAGCGCTTCCACGGCCAGCAGAGCTCAAGCTGGGTCATCAAAAAGAATGAAAGGTAAAATTGAAAAGCTTCATTCACTGATGGTAGAGGATAAACTGTTTCTAAACCCTGAGCTGACCCGGAGCATGGTTGCCAACATCCTAGAGCTGAGTGATAGTTACCTAAGTGAACTCATTAGCACCACCTTGAATACCAGCTTTAATGATTACATCAATGAATTTCGTGTCAAACGTGCCATAGATATATTCAATGATAGGAAGTCCAATATATTCTCGATAGAGGCTATAGGGTATGAGTCGGGATTTAAAACCAAAAGCGTCTTCTACAAAGCGTTCAAAAAGGTGACCCAAAAAACTCCTGGAGAGTATCGTCGTTCGCTGAAGTTGTCCTGATTTATTGGATTATCAACATATCAATACCACTAGTCCACTTCACATTGCGCTAGTGAGGTATGATCGGCCGTACTTAGCTTATAAAGAAAAATGCATGCTCACGACATTCAATTCAATGGGTAGTAGTTTGGGCTTGGTTGGTACTCGGTTGCTCATTTTTGCACTCCTACTGGGAATCATGTCCGCTGGTTGTAACGATGAAGTCCAACCTAAGCCGGCAAGTATATCACTCAACAAGATCATGGCACTGGGAGCATCAAGAGTAGAGGGTGCCAGACCAGAGTTTGAGAGTTTCAGATATGAACTCTGGAAATTACTAGTGGACGGTGGCTGGGACTTTGACTATATAGGTAGCCAAACAGACGAGGCATCCTATCAAGACCACCGTAATCTGACCTTCGATCCCGATCATGAAGGACGCGGTGGTTGGACCTCAGGAGAAATACTGGAAGGTCTGATCGAGTGGCTTGACGCTGTAGGTACTCCTGACGTAGTGCTATTCAGCTCCCCAGGTGGAAACGACATATTAAATGGTTTGGCATCTTTTGACGAGACGGTGGCTAACATCAATCAAATCATAGATATACTTCAGGTCAGGAATCCTGACGTTATCATCGTTGTAGAAGAACTAGCTCCGGGTAAGTCGAACTTTATGACCGCTAAGTTCACTGCCGACTTCAACGCTATGCAGCGAGAGGTGATGACCATAGCAAGCCAACAGACGACCTCCACCTCGCAGGTGATCACAATTGATATGTTTACAGGGTTTGATGATTCGCTCCTTGCGGATGACGTACACTACAATGAAGCAGGTGCCAAATTCATCGCTGATCGCTACTACACGGTCCTACAGGGTATTTTGAAGTCGGAATAGATGAATTCATGCATCATGCTTTTCCAGCTATGAATAGTCGGTTAATGTTAGGGGTTGAAAATCAATTTACAGCTGAGTTGGTGCGACTTGCTCCACCCGGTTGATATTCTGGTATCAACCTCAATCATTCCGGCTTGAGAGTGTTAGGCTTACATTAAGGAATCTCTCTCCAAATCCTCCATTAGGAATAACTTTATTTAACTTTTGGGGAATTGGAGATGCAATGAGTTCAGGTAAGTCTTTCTTAGATCAGGAATATCCCGCCCCCAAGGGAGAACCCGTAGATCTCATTATCGCTTTTGCTTTTGGTGCATTCATTGCTACATTTCTGCTCGTATTCGAGCCCTTCGATCTCAATGTGCTGTACTACAGCTATAAGACACTGAAGATCGCTTTTTTTGGTGTAATTACCGGAGCAACTCTCCTCGTGTTTCTTTACCTGATCCCCAAAGTCTTCCCCAAGGTATTTGATGATAGTCACTGGCAAGTCATGCACCAACTACTCTATTTTGGGCTCATTCTTTTTGTGATAGCTACCGCAAATGGGCTCTATATCAACTACCTCAGTGATTTGAGTTTCGACTGGTCGAACTACGTTTGGATCATAGTCAGGACTTATGCCATTGGAAGTATTCCTCTTACCATACTAATACTTTTTGTTTACAATCAACGCCTGAAAACACACTTGCTTGAGGCCAGCCAACTCAACCAAGCTCAGCCCCATGAAGAGCTACAAAAAGAAGATGAGCTGCTGATCATCCTTGAGAATGGGAAAGATCAACTGGCTTTGAAAAGTAGCGATCTGGTCTACATGAAATCTGAGGGCAACTATCTCAATGCTTTCCAGCGCGAGAATGCTACTTTGACTAAGTCTCTTCATCGAGTGGCTCTTTCCTCGGTGGTGGAGCAGATCGATCTACCTCACATCCAGAGATGTCATCGCTCCTACCTGGTCAACCTGAGTCATGTCCTGGAGTTCTCTGGAAATGCCCAGGGGCTCAAGTTAACACTCGAAGGAGTCGAAGAAGCTATCCCGGTTTCTCGAAAATATCTCGAAGGTATTCGCGCGTACTTTGGGCATAAGAATTAAGCCTCGACTTTAGCGATAAAGCATCAACACCTTTGACATCTGTCCCTGGGAGTTGATGTCCAGAACAAAACCTTGACAAACGGCCCTTCAACCTTGTCATTGACATCATAGCCAAACTTGAAGAACCTGAGCATTATATGTTTAGGCCATGATAAAGAAACTCTACACCCCCTTTTTTCTGACAGGAGCTGTATCAATGCTCATCATGTCTTTTCATTATTTTCAACCGGATATGTCAGGTATCCTTAGAGGCAAAGAAGTGGCTACTAAGCTTTGGTACAGGGTGGCATTCTTCTGTCATATCGCCCTTGGTATGATAGCTATGTTCACCGGCCCTTTGCAGCTACTGCCGTATATCCGAAACCACACCGACTGGCATAGAACCCTAGGTCAGATGTATCTCTTAGGTGTTGGTTTGAGTGGTACCGCGGGTCTTATCATTGCCCAGTTTGCGATGGGTGGCTGGATCTCGACTGTCGGATTCTCAGTACTCTCTCTGGTATGGCTTTACATCACCTGGCTTGGTTTCAAGGCCATCCGCTACGGTCAGTACGAGCAACATGCTAAACTCATGACCATGAGCTTTGCACTGACTTTTGCAGCCATTACACAGCGCACCATGCTGTTGATACCTTTATTGACATCCGTTCCCTTCATGCCGGTCTATCAGCTTTCGGCCTGGCTCCCATGGATGCTCAATCTTGCAATCGCCTACAAGATGGTTTCACGATCAAGGATTATAGCATGAGCAGGTTAACATTTATTCTAGTCATCCTTTGCCATTTGGCAGCAGGTCAGTCCAATGATTTGACGCTGGTTATCCAGGTGAGAGATATTGAGCAACCCTTTGGTACTATGCGATGCTGTCTCGTACAAGAAAAAGGAGAATATCTCTCCTCTCGATGTGACATAGGCCAATACGTGGATGTGACTTCTGAGGTGCTCGAAATTCAATTCGATGGCTTGCCTTCCGGGACTTACTGCGTGACCCTATATCACGACCAGGATAACAACCATAAACTTAACACCGATGGGCCATTTGGTTTGCCGAGCGAGCCCTACGGCTTCTCTAACAATCCACGCTCCTGGTTCGGACCTCCTAAATATAAGGCTTGTACGTTTGAGCTGATGTGGGATAGAGTGATAGAGATTGATTTGTGAATGCTGAATGAAAGATCAAGCCCTAATATCGCAGCACCGACAAACCGAGTTGTATAGAAAAGGGACGATCATTGCTGATCGTCCCTTTCCGGTAGACAATGAAAATCTTGTGCCTATTTCTTCTTGCCAACGAGCTCAAACTTGTTGCTGTTGGGGTAGACATTGTTGCCACGATCAACATCCGCCATGGCCTGACTAGGATCAATCTCCATCGACTTGATTTCCGATAGGGGGCGTGGGATCACTATTGTGTACTCAGGGTTGACCCATGGCCAGTCAGAAAGTACTGTCCACCTGGTGTCATTGTCAGGCTGCTTTTCTCCTCTCATGATACCTAAGGCAGTATAGAAAGTCTCCTGACTGTCATCAGTGTAGGTGACTACCAGCTCGATAGGCATTGGCATCATACCGACGCGTTCCAGGGTCACTTCGGTACTGGTCCCACTTTCGGATACCTCGGCTATACCATAGTCAATGGTGTGCGTTGTGTTAATCCAGTAGTCATAATACCAGTTCAATTCCAATCCTGACTCTTTTTCCATTACCCGGATAAAGTCAGTCTTGTTTGGATGTTTGAATTTCCAGGTATTAAAATAGCGACGCATGCCCTTTTTCATAAGGTCTTGACCAAGGATATAACCGAGCTGATGCACAGACATAGCGCCCTTGCCATAGGAGCCGGTACCATAGGCACGATTCGTAGCAAAATGGTCACTGTGAGTAGAAAGTGGCTCTTCTAAACCACTATTGACCAATGAATAATAGCCCCTGTAAGAACCTATGATTGGGTTGATGTACTTCGCACCGTCCTCTTCATCGAAAAGATGATGCATGGTCAAGCGGGTCGCCCACGAAGTATAGCCTTCATCCATCCAGGCATAGTAGCTCTCATTGGTGCCGAGCACCATCTGATACCAACTGTGTAGCCCCTCATGTACCGACACTCCGACAAGGCTCCTGAAACTACGGTGGCCTGTGATCAAGGTCGCCATAGGATACTCCATGCCTCCATCACCCCCTTGTACAAAAGCATATTGGCCATAGGGGTACTTACCAAATGTCTCATTCATATACTGATATGCTTTCACCATGGTAGGCTGCAAATCTTTCCAGTTTTGCACTAGTGTATCCGTCTGATAAAAGAAGTGTAATTCCGGTCCTCCGGGCACTTGCACAATGTCGTGAGCATAGTCAGGATCTGCTGCCCACATAAAGTCGTGGACATTGTCAGCCTTGAAATGCCAGGTCAATTTACCATTCTTACCTTTTTTAGGTCCTGATCCAGGCTTGTCATAGCCATGACCTATTTCGTTAGGGTTCTGTAGGTATCCGCTACCACCAATCATGTAAGTACGGTCAATTGCAATCTTTACATCATAGTCTCCCCAGGGAGCGTAAAACTCACGGGCGATGTAAGGATGTGCATGCCAGCCTTCATAATCATACTCTGCCAGTTTAGGAAACCACTGAGACATAGAATACCGGATGCCTTCGGCATTGTCCCTACCGCTTCGACGGGTCTGCAAGGGTACTTGGCTGTCAAATTTCATCTCGAAAACCGTGGAAGTGCCAGGCATCAAAGGCTTAGCCAGATCCACTTCCAAAATAGTCCCTTCAACATGATAGCTAAGAGTTTCCCCATCCTGAGTCAACGAGTTGACATTGTGATAACCAATCTCCGTATCATCGTAGTAGAGTATCTTATCGCCAATCTTGGGACTTGGGTCAGGAAGTAGTCTACTCCTCACATCCATCATACTTCCCGGCTGGAACGCATTGAAATAAAGATGGTAGAACACCTTATCGAGCGTATCTGGTGAATTATTGAAGTACTTAAGCGTCTGCTCACCAGTGAACTGGTTGGTGTTGACATCAAAATCAATGAACATATCATACTCAACTCGCTGTTGCCACCGGTCTGGCTGAGCATAGATCGCTATAGAAGAAAGGCAGAAAAAAGCGATATAAATCGATACTTGTTTCATAAGTCTAAATAGGAATTCAGTTACCAAAATACTTCATTTCAAATTGTCCAATGGACAAAGTTATACAGGTGGTCAAGGTGTGAATACGCGCGTATCCCCTTAATGAAAAAATTATAATTCAACCCCGAATAGAATTGTACATTTTTAATAATTAACAGAAATGTCATACTCAAAATGAAAACTTAACAGCTGAAAAGAGAAGGCTAAGACAGATTCTGATTATTATTATATTATGCTAATAGAGAAACTACTCATCTTCACTGGATTACTTGTAACGGCCTTGATGTCCTCTGTTGTTTTTTCGTTTGTAGTGCTTTTTAAGCTCTGCAAGACCCTGACTTTGGTGGTCTGGAACAGAGCATCAGCAGTAACGATGATGACAGGCCCTATCCTTATCAAAAGGCCGTAGTTCTTACCGTGAAGAATTAGTCACATAGTTGAGATCACTATTACTTAAACATCCACTTTGGCATATTTGGCGTTTTGTTCTATGAAGTCCCTCCTCGGAGCTACTTCATCACCCATCAACATACTAAAGAGATGATCTGCTTCAGCCGCAGATTCTATAGTCACCTGCTTCAGACTCCTTGAGTCCGGATCCATAGTGGTTGTCCACAGTTGCTCAGGGTTCATTTCACCGAGACCCTTATAGCGTTGCACACCTACGCTATCCTCATTGCCATTCTTGGCCATATCCCTAACCATCGACATGCGACCTTCCTCGTCCCATGCGTAACGTTCATCTTTACCCTTTTTGAGTAAGTAGAGTGGTGGCAGTGCGATATACAAGTAACCATGTTCTATCAAACCTCGCATATACCTAAAGAAGAAAGTGAGGATAAGTGTACGTATATGACTACCGTCAACATCAGCATCCGTCATGATGATGATCTTATGGTATCGCAGCTTCTCGGTATTGAGTGCCTTATCGTCCTCCTCAGTACCAAAGCTCACACCCATTGCGGTGATCATATTCTTGATCTCATCATTATCATAAATCTTGTGCTCTTGGGCCTTCTCGACATTAAGTATTTTACCTCTCAGCGGCAGAATGGCCTGAAACCTCCTGTCTCTACCTTGCTTGGCACTTCCTCCAGCAGAGTCTCCCTCGACGAGATATAGCTCGCACACCGCCGGGTCCTTATCGGAGCAGTCAGCAAGTTTACCCGGTAGTCCTGTACCCGAAAGTACATTCTTGCGCTGAACCATCTCGCGAGCTTTTCTTGCCGCATGGCGAGCCTGGGCCGCAAGGATCACCTTCTGTACGATCATTTTAGCTTCCTTGGGATGTTCTTCCAAATACTCTGAAAGTGCCTCACTGACGCTACCGTCAACCGCTCCTGAAGCCTCAGAGTTACCAAGCTTGGTCTTGGTCTGCCCCTCAAACTGGGGTTCAGCTACTTTTACTGAAATGATGGCCGTCAACCCTTCCCTGAAATCATCACCTGAAATATCAATCTTAACCTTATCAAGTAAACCTGACTTATCAGCGTATGATTTGAGGGTCCGGGTAAGGGCCCTTCTAAATCCGGCAACATGTGTTCCTCCCTCTATTGTATTGATGTTATTGACGTAGGAAACTACATTCTCGTTAAACGAAGTGTTGTAAGTCAAAGCGACTTGAACAGGAATACTCCCCTTCTCTCCCTCTACGCATATTGGCTCAGGAATGAGCTGCTCCCTGGTAGAGTCAAGATATTGAACAAACTCAACCAATCCACCCTCAGAATAGAACTCGTCAGACTTAGGTTCTCCAGAATCATCGGTTTCACGAAGATCCTGTAGCTTTATTCGTATACCCGCATTAAGAAATGAAAGCTCCCGAAGACGACTGGCTACCGTCTCATACTTGTATTCTGTTATAGAAAAAATACTAGCATCAGGTTCAAAATAGATAGTCGTCCCTGTGATATCAGTCGTCCCAGCCTCTCTGACTGCATATTGAGGTACCCCAATTGCATATTCCTGCTCGAAAATTTTCCCTTTGCGGTGAACAGTAGCCTTCAACTTGGTCGAAAGCGCATTAACACAAGACACGCCTACCCCGTGAAGTCCTCCTGATACTTTGTAAGTATCCTTATCAAACTTGCCACCTGCATGAAGTACAGTCATTACCACCTCAAGTGCAGAGCGTTTTTCTTTCTCATGCATGTCTGTTGGGATACCACGACCATCATCAGTCACGGAAATAGCATTGTTCTCATGTATAGTCACAAGTATATTCTCGCAGTAGCCTGCAAGCGCCTCGTCAATGGAGTTATCTACTACTTCCCATACCAAATGATGGAGCCCTTTGACACCTACATCACCAATGTACATCGCTGGGCGCTTACGCACTGCTTCCAGCCCTTCAAGTACCTGAATATTACTTGCTGAATAGTCCTTTTTCGAATTGGAGTTTTCTTCTGCCATATTTTCAAATCAAACATGCAAAAATACAAAATTCTCAGCGGACTGGCACCATTACTTTTGCATACTTAATAGCCTATGAATCACCGAGTCATGAACATTCCACTGGACTAAAAACAGTTCATGCTATTCTAATACTGATAATGGTACATTAGCTGAAAATCAGAATAGGCACTGTATGGATATGTGTAGGCGCTAATACCCTATAAAATGATCTCAGGATGATTTTAAGAGGCTTAAGTAACAAGATTCTCAAAGTGCCAGACTATGGTTGAATCTAACTCTATCATACAAAGTGCTTGCCTGACCGCTAATTCATCAGAACGCGATTCAATTGATCTCTGCCACAACTATAGATTACATTAAGAATTCTGTGATTAATCCAACTCAATCAAATCTCAATAGGTGCCTACACTCAGCATAACAAGTGTACATGCTTCGAGTGCCTCAACTCCGGCGGCAGTAAGACGGTCAGCAAAAGCAGGATTCTCTGTTCCAGGATTAAAAACTACACGTTTGGGCTTCAAACCCAATATGTAATCTTCCCACTCGACTTGGTTATGTGGCCCCAAATACAAGGTGACCGTATCCACATCTTCCACTTCTGGTTTTTGCTTTAAATCCAGTATAGACTCACCCGCAACTTCACCTTTTTTGATCCCTATAGGTATCACAGTATGACCATGATCTTTGAGCATATGGGCAGCTCTGAAAGCATACCTGGAAGGGTTCGTACTTGCACCTATGATCGCTGTATTCTTATTCATCTTTTCAGATATAATGACATTACTTTTTCGGCGCACCGTTCTCCGTCCATTGCGGCTGAAACGATACCACCAGCATAGCCAGCACCTTCTCCACATGGAAACAATCCAGATAAAGTAATATGTTCCAATGTCTCTTTATCTCGTGGGATTTTGACAGGACTTGAGGTTCTGCTCTCCACACCTACGATTTGAGCATCATTAGTGAAGTAACCTTTCATCTTTTTACCAAAAGCCTTGAAACCTGTCTTCAGCCTACTGGCAATCATTGGCGGTAGCACTTCCATCAAATCCATAGATGTTAATCCTGGTTGATATGAGGATTCTGGCAATGTGGAAGACACATGACCATTAACAAAGTCTACCAGTCGCTGTGCTGGTGCTGCTTGAGTCCCACCAGCGAGGGTGCATGCTCTTTGTTCTATCTTGGACTGGAAGTACAAAGCTGCGAGCGGACCATACTCAGTATATTCCGGTAGGTCCTCTAACTCCACTGACACTACAATGCCCGAGTTAGCATACTTCGAGTTGCGCCTTGATGGACTCATACCGTTGACTACCACCTCTCCAGGACTAGTCGCTGCAGGAACGATGAATCCACCCGGGCACATACAAAAGGAAAATACACCACGCTCCACACCATTGTACCTGGCTTGATGTACTAAAGAGTATGCTGAAGCTGGCAAATACGGCCCTCGATCATTGCAATGGTACTGTATACTGTCGATGAGCTGTTGTGGGTGCTCTACGCGTACGCCTAAAGCAAATGGTTTAGCCTCAATGGCTACTTTACGCTGCTGAAGCAGATGAAAGATATCTCTTGCAGAATGGCCTGTAGCCAGTATGACCGCCTCTGACTTTAATTCTTCACCGGATTCAAGCCTGATTCCTTCTAACTTGTCTCGGTTGATCAATAGATCAACTACTTTGGTCTCAAAGTGTACCTCTCCACCAGCATCTATAATCTGCTGACGCAAGGCCTGTACGATTTGTGGCAGCTTGTTTGTGCCAATGTGTGGATGAGCATCAATCAAGATCTCCTCTGTAGCACCATGGTGAACGAGTATGTCAAGGATCCTTCTCACATCACCACGTTTCTTTGAGCGCGTATATAGCTTACCATCAGAGTATGTACCCGCCCCTCCTTCACCGAAACAATAGTTCGAGTTTGGGTCGACAAGATGTGCTTTGTTGATAGCTGCAATATCTCGCCTGCGTGACCTCACATCTTTACCCCGTTCTATAACGATTGGCTTAGCACCCAGTTCGATGAGCCTCAATGCAGCAAATAGCCCCGCTGGCCCACTACCCACAATGATTACGGGAGCGGCCTGACTAACATTTTGATATCTTAGGTTAGTATGGGTTAGAGGAGGAGCATCCATATCAAAAGTCTCAACTGATATGTTGACAAGTACACTCTTACCTCTCGCATCGATCGATCTCCTTTTTACCCGATAAGGTAACTGAGACCTGGTCTTTCTAGCTATAGCCTCCTTCAATAGCTCTTCTTGAAATGCTACCTCTGGAGGCAGCTTGAGCACGAACTCTTTCGTCATTCTTGTAAGGTGTCTATCCTTAAGTCGGCAAATCTAGCTAAAATCCGATGCTGCGACTCTTTGGTCCGGCAATTCCGATGGTTACACCAAAAATGATCGGAACATAATTCTTATCGCGATGTACATCACCAAAAACAATATCGTACTCAGGGTTGTCCAGATAGTTCTCCTCCAGTCTTCTCCATCCAAACCCAACACCAATGTAGGTATCTATTGTAAGTCCGGAATCTGAAACGTTGCGCATCCATCGATTGCCTATGAACAATCCATACTGAAAACGTTGCTCATCAAGACTGACGGACAGTCGTCGCTCGGGAACAAACGTGGAGTCTATGACCTGGGCCTTATGCGCGAGTTGAGAGTAACTCACTTCATGACCAAAATAAAACATACCTATGGCACCATCATCATTGTACAACTTCTGTCGGAGTTTCACCTGCCATCCAGTTGTTGTAGATACATTCAATCCTTGGTTATCATGAGGAGTGAAAAAAGGGTCATTGATCCAGTAGCCCTGGAGCTCATAACCAAGTCGCTCCTGGTAGTAATACTCCAGACCCGCCCCAAGTTTCCCTACCGGAATCACTGAAGGGTCTATACTCAATATGAATCCGCGATATTCATTGATCCGCTCCCGGAAGTATTTGAGGCTATTACTCTTGAAGCGGTAGGCTGGTTTTTCATAAGTGGGCTTATTAAGGCTATTGATAGTCGCTTCGGTATAGAAGATAGGGTCTTCTTCCTCGTAAATGGGCTTATAGGTACCTGCATAGCTACCATCCGGGTTATAGAGCTTCCAGTCACCAATGCGCTTATCGCCCGAAATGGCCCCTTCCATTTTGACCTTCCCACTCTCGTAATATCCAGTATAATCTCCTAGATCGTCTACAAACTCTGCCTGCCCCTCTAGCTTGCCATTCTCGGTAAAATACTCCCAGGCGCCTTGTTTCCCCTCTGTGGATAATAAACCCTTTTGCTTGAGTCGACCATTTTCAAAATACTCTGAATAAGTACCCTTACCATCACTATATGTGATCTCTCCTTTGACCTTGCCGGATTCATAAAAAAGTTGCCAAAAACCATCTCTGACATCTTCATTAACTCGTCCTTCACTACTGACTTCTCCGTCTTCATGATAATAAGTCCAACGGCCGCTTTTCTTTCCTGTAGTATAGTAACCCACACCCTGCACATTCCCATTTTTGTGATAGTACCTCCAGAGACCTGTTTTGAGACCTTGCTCAAAATTTCCTTCGGCTTCCTTTTCACCTGTTTCAAAATAGAATGTCCAAGGTCCTTCACTTTTACCTTCCACATTGCTACCCTCCATCTTTAGACTGCCGGCACTGTAAAACTCTTTGTAGGGACCTTCTCCATTCTCATATGCAGCTTGCGCTTTTAATCCACCATCTTCATAGAAGAAGTTCCAGATACCATCCCGCTGATTATCAATAAAATGACCTCTACTCTTAAGATTTCCATTCTCAAAGTAAAAGCTCCATTCACCTTGCCGTACATCGTTGACCAACTCACCAGTCATATTGAGCTGTCCACTCTCGAAATAGTACTGCCAAAGGCCGTTTGTTTGACCTTTGTGGAACCTACCGGTCATCTTCGGATTGCCATTTTCATAGTAGTAGGAAGCCACTCCTTCTGGAAGATTATCTATATAGTTGACTGCTGTAGCAATCCCTCCACCCAGAAAAAACTGCTTGTACGGACCATCAATAATGCCTGATGTCGAGTCTTTTAGAAAATACTCTTCCATGACCCGGGTTTTTTCCTGGTCATAGTATTTCCTGATCCTGATGTTGCTTTGGTCAGGTGTGTGTACCGTCTGACCTATGACTGCCAGCGGCAACCATAGTTGCAGTATGACCAGGAGGGTACGCAAAATCAAGCATGCTTTGTTGCTAGGGCCTCAATCACCCATCCTTTACCCCATTCTTCTAGCTCTTGATCGGACCAGAGCTCAGGGTAGAATGATACTTTTTGAAATCGCGGTGGAAGGTATTTCTGCCAGTTAGTACCGCCTGTGGCGGAGATTATAACCGGGTCCTGGTTGAGATAGTGTACTGCAGACTTGTAGTGGGCAAGTGGCCAGTTGACATTAGCGTTGCTATCGAGCTCCTTCATTGATTGGATAATATCCTCGTCATCTTCGAAATGCCGTCTATAGATAGCGTATAGATTGATACCTCTCATTTCCTCTCCTACTTTAATGAGACGCTCACTATACTTTTCTTCAAACTGACGAAGGGTGAGGGTCTTCTTCCCTGAAGCTAACTCTGTAGCTCCCATGCGCCAGTAAATATCTTCAAATAATTCAGCGATGTTGATGGTACTATCAGACCACTTATGTGTCTTGGTGAGATACTTAAAATCAGTCGACATGATCTCTATCTTACGATACTGCACAGATTGAAACCCACTGGCAGGAAGCAAGGACATCCTAAAGGCCAGAAACTGTTCTTGGTCCATCCCATCTACCATGATATCGAATGAATCAACCAAATGCTTGAAGTAACGATTTACCCTCTTGATACGCTTCAAGAACCAATCTCTGTCAAGCGTATCGTTGGTCTGGATCTGCTCGACCTCATGTATGATCAGATTGAAATAAAGTTCAGTAATCTGATGATACATGATGAATATCTTCTCGTCCGGAAAACCCGTTCTGGGGTTTTGCAAGCTCAACAATGTATCAAGATGGATATAGTCCCAATACGTCAGATAATCACTGTAGAGGAGGCCATCAAGGTAGGAAGACAGGTCCTGTCCCATGGACTCAAACTTCTGCTCGAGCTTACCGATAAGCTCAAGAACACGGGGTTCGATTTTCGTTTTATCCATAGGCGACCACTGAATTTCATTGTAAATTTGACCCAATTAAACGACTAAAACAACCTAGTAGATGTCCACTGACACATTGACCCAAAACGCTAATAACAAGGCGTCTAGCAAGACTGATATGTTCGAGTCTCCAGATTTTTATGGCTTAGATGACCTACTCACTGAAGAGCATAAACTGATCCGAAGTTCGATCCGTGATTTCGTTAAAAAAGAGATCTCACCTTACATCGAAGACTGGGCCGAGCGCAATCATTTTCCCTATGAGATTGTACGTAAGTTCGGCGATATAGGAGCCTTCGGACCTACCGTTTCTCAGGAGTACGAAGGTGGCGGACTTGACTACATTTCGTATGGATTGATCATGCAGGAGATAGAGCGTGGAGATAGCGGCATGCGCTCTACAGCTTCCGTTCAGGGATCATTGGTAATGTACCCCATTTATACCTTTGGTAGTGAAGAACAGAAGCAAAAATACCTTCCAAAACTAGCCTCTGGTGAGATGTTGGGCTGTTTTGGCTTGACAGAGCCTGACTATGGATCTAACCCTAGCGGAATGGTCACGCACTACACAGACGAAGGTGACCACTACTTGCTCAACGGAGCTAAAATGTGGATATCCAATTCACCACAGGCAGACGTTGCAGTAGTGTGGGCAAAGAATGAAGAAGGTAGAATTCACGGTCTTATTGTAGAGCGCGGGATGGAAGGTTTCTCCACCCCGGAGACTAAAGGCAAATGGTCACTAAGAGCGAGTTGCACTGGCGAATTGGTTTTTGACAATGTCAAAGTCCCAAAGGCAAATCTCCTACCGGGGAAAAATGGACTAGGTGCACCAATGAAATGTCTTGACAGTGCAAGATACGGTATAGCCTGGGGTGCTATCGGTGCTGCTATGGATTGCTATGATAGCGCACGACGGTATGCTCTGGAAAGAATACAGTTTGACAAGCCCATTGGGTCTTTCCAATTGATCCAAAAGAAGCTATCAGAGATGCTCACTGAGATCACTAAGGCTCAACTCCTTAACTGGCGACTTGGGACATTGATGGACCAGGGTAAGGCCACTACAGCACAGATCTCTATGGCGAAGCGAAACAGTGTAGCGACAGCCTTAGATATCGCCAGAGAGGCACGCCAGATCCATGGAGGTATGGGTATCACCGGAGAGTATCCTATGATGAGACATATGATGAATCTTGAGTCTGTGGTAACTTATGAGGGTACGCATGACATTCACCTGTTAATACTAGGGCACGAGATCACAGGCATCCCCGCCTTCAAATAGCAATAAGCCTTTTTACAGGAGCCTCTTGGTTTGGAAAACGTTTGCCTAAAAAAATCCAAACCGACAGGCTTCATTTTTACAGTTTTCGCAACAAGCAGCTTTTCAAGCTGCCCAAAAAACCCTATTTTACTTTTTCTAACTACGACTATTGAGATATTCTCAATGCATGGTGTTTCCTAAACAGCACTGCGCAGTAAA
Organism: Flammeovirgaceae bacterium UBA6059; assembly: GCA_002435755.1. Taxonomy (GTDB): domain Bacteria; phylum Bacteroidota; class Bacteroidia; order Cytophagales; family Cyclobacteriaceae; genus UBA6059. The sequence goes on along the minus strand of DIYH01000024.1, from coordinate 167,223 downwards.
ACAAAACTTTGAAGAAGTATGAATCTGAATGCGAAAGCAAAGCAGCAGAATACCTATGATGCTATCGTGGTGGGAACGGGCATCAGCGGTGGTTGGGCTGCCAAGGAGCTAACTGAGAAGGGGCTCAAAACACTCGTGCTTGAGAGAGGTAGGAATGTCGAACACATCAAAGACTATCCTACAACTAATCTCAATCCATGGGAACTACCAAACGGAGATAGATTGTCGGCCGAGGAACTTAAGGACTATTCTGTTCAGAGCAGAACCGGATATACGATGAAACCCTCCACCAAGCATTGGTGGGTGAAAGATACGGAGCATCCTTATACAGAAGAAAAGCGATTTGATTGGATCCGCGGCTATCACGTAGGTGGACGGTCCCTGCTATGGGGTCGACAGAGCTATCGACTGAGTGAGATGGATTTTGCAGCTAACGCAAAAGAGGGTGTAGCAGTAGACTGGCCCATCAGATATAAAGACCTTGAACCATGGTATGACTATGTGGAGCAGCACATAGGTGTAAGTGGTCAGAATGAAGGACTTGCACAACTACCTGATGGTAAACTCCTACCTCCAATGGACTATACCTGTCTTGAGAAGCATGTCAAGGACAAAATTGCTGAGAACTTCGATGATCGTATTATGACCATAGGCCGAACAGCCAACCTCTCTCAAAATCACAACGGTCGATCCAGGTGCCAATATAGAAACCTCTGTATCAGAGGATGTCCTTTTGGCGCTTACTTCAGTAGTCAGAGTTCTACTCTTCCAGCTGCTGTAGCTACAGGTAATATGACCCTGCGTACCAATAGCGTCGTGACAGAAGTACTTTATGACAAGGACACTAAGAAGGCTACCGGTGTAAGCGTACTTGATGCTGAAACAGGCGAAACAACAGAATTCTATGCTAAGATCGTATTCCTTAATGCCTCTGCTCTTGGTTCGACCTGGATATTGATGAATTCGAAAAGCGAGGCACATCCCGATGGTATGGGTAATGCATCAGGTGAACTTGGTCATAATTTAATGGACCACCACTTCCGCGTAGGTGCTTCTGGAGAGTATGATGGTTTTGAAGACCAGTACTATTACGGTAGGCGACCTAACGGCATCTATATCCCGCGCTTTAGAAACATCACTGATCAGCGAGATGACTACTTGAGAGGGTTTGGTTATCAAGGAAGTGCAAGTCGCAATGGTTGGCAAAGCGCTGTGGCAGAACTTGGTATTGGCAAGCAGCTCAAAGAGGAGATCGTAACACCTGGCAAATGGAGGATGGGCATTACCGGATTTGGCGAATGCCTCCCTTATCATGAAAACAAAGTTAGTCTTACAAACGACAAGCTTGATAAGCATGGTCTGCCGACTTTCGTCATCGACTGTGAGTTTAAGGAAAATGAGCTAGCCATGCGTAAAGACATGGCAGCTTCGGCCGCAGAAATGCTTGAAGTAGCGGGGCTCAAAAATGTCAGGACCTATGATGACATGGGTGGTCCTGGCCTGGGTATACATGAAATGGGTACAGCCAGAATGGGTCGTGATCCCAAAACCTCAGTACTCAACAAGTGGAACCAGGTACACGAGGTAAAAAATGTATTTGTAACTGATGGAGCTGCGATGACCTCTGCAGGCTGTCAAAATCCCTCACTGACATACATGGCATTGACAGCTCGCGCTGCTGATTACGCTGTTTCAGAACTTAAAAAACGCAATCTTTAATCCTAATCATCATGGCAATAGATAGAAGAGAAGCAATCAAAAGAACAGCCCTGATGATGGGTGGAGCATTAAGTGCGCCTACTATGCTGGGTGTACTCAATGGCTGTACGCCAAGTATGGAGCCCAACTGGATGCCCAATTTCTTTACTAAAGAGCAGGCCGTTACTATCATGGAAGTAGCAGAGACCATTATTCCTAAGACCGACACTCCCGGTGCTAAGGACATTGGGGTACCTCAGTTTATAGAGGAAATGGTCGGTACTATCTATTCATTGGAAGATCGGACTAAGTTTATGAAAGGGTTTGAGGCGTTTGAAATGGAGTGTGATGAAAAGATGGGTGACCCATTTGCATACCTTGAGGAGAACAAGAAACTTTCTTTCCTGATGCAGAAAAATCGAGAACTCGAGAAGCTAAGAGGTGTAGATTTCAGACGCGAGAAGGCGGAGAAACCATTTTTCTGGATGCTTAAAGAGTTGACATTAGTGGGTTATTTTACCTCGGAAGTGGGAGCCACCCAGATATTGCAGCATAAGTATGTGCCCACCAAATGGGAAGGGTGTATTCCCCTGGCTGATGCGGGTGAAGGTAAGACCTGGTCCATGTGATCCACCATATCTAGTCCATTTTGATGAAAGCCCTGTTCGTGTTGAGCAGGGCTTTTGTTTTGATTGCAGGCGTGTCCTTTCCAACCAAGTGGTTGATCAGTGTGTCCTTGTACTCAAAACGACTGCCATGAAAATCACAACTAAGTTTATTCTACTATTTGTTCTTTTTGCCGGATGTGGTGAAAATGAGAAGGCCTGCGACAACAGCGGTGAATTTATTGAAGAGGTCAATGATGAGCAGGCCAGCCTCCATTTTGATGATCAGTATGAAGCCTATTATATCCGCTACCATCTACCCGGTACTATAGACTCCAACTATCGCGGATATATCTGCACAGATGCCTTCCCCGACTTTCTCTTCACCGAAGGCATGACTGTCAACTATAGTGGTAAATTCTATGATACAAATGCATACGGCGATGTGCTGATTGCTACAGGAGGGGAGACAATCACAGTTCTGGAACTAGAGTTTTTGGCTGTACCGTAGGTTACAGCTCTCTGACCCAGATGTTTCGATACTTCACTGGGTTGCCATGATCCTGGAGTTTCAGAGAGGCCCTACCATGCTCTACATAGACAGGAAGACCTTTGTACTCAGTAGGCCCCCAAATGCGTACATTGTCCTGCACTAACACTCCATTGAGGAATGCGGTCATGCGAGCTGGCACTAAGACTCTTCCTTCTTCACTGAAAATGGGTGCGCGAAATATGATATCATAGGCCTGCCATGTCAGTGGAGGACGGTTGGCATTGACCAAAGGTGGGTACTGCTTGTAGATCGCCCCTGCTTGCCCATTAGCATAGGTCTCAGTGGTGTAACTGTCCAATACTTGAATTTCATAACGTTCTTGGAGGAAAATCCCACTATTTCCCTGATCCTGACCACTACCTTCTACCTCTGTTGGGGCCATCCACTCAATGTGCAGCTGCACATCTCCGAAAGTTTCCCTTGTTTTGATGTCGCCCGTACCCCTTTTCACAGTAAAAGAACCCTCCGCTACTTCCCATTTTGCAGCAGACCCATCTAGATGTATCCACGCATCCAGAGAACTGCCATCAAAGAGCACTACTGCATCTGAAGGAGCTCCACCAACTGTTTTGGCAGGCGTCACCTTATCGATAAGTTGCCATACCTCAGTGGCTTCTGGCTCCAGGCTGTCACGATCACGACCTTGGCCGTAGCTCGTGGTTGTTGCACTCAGGCTTAGCAAAATCAAAAAGGTTATACTTTTCATTTCAAGAATTTTCATCTATTTGGGATTTGAATATAGGGAATATCCGAGTTTTCCAGTATGCCTTCAATCTTCTTTAACTGATCACTAATCAACTGATCGTAACTCGACTTAATCTGGGACCATTCGGTTTTCAAATCTTCCAATCGGTCATATATAGCATCATTAGGTCTTCCCTCCTGTGAGTGTGCTACAGAGAAGAGGTAACCAACATGAGTATCCAATTGGACCGGGTAATTAATAGGATCTTGATGACTTTCAGTTTTCGTCTGTATCAACTGGTCCTCTATCTCTGTGATTGAAGTTTGAAAAGTCTTGACCTGCTCCATGATGTCCTGATGCTCTTCTAAGTCTTTGTTGTTGAGTTGTTCTCTTATGCTCCTTATCTCCCCAATAGTCGCGTGTATTGCAGTGAGCATATCTCTTACTTCCAACTGCAAGGCTAGCTGTGCTTGAAATCCTGCCAGATCAATCTCCCATCTAGGGTCTGGTTTAACACTCAGCATCTGCGATGAGGAAACTGCTCTGGAAGTCAACGTCACCTTGTAGTCCCCAGGTACCACCCTTGGCCCTCCTGAATAACTCAGGTAGATAAATGTACCAGGTACCAGTTCGGCCTTGGGATAGGTCAGATCCCATTCCCATCGGTTCAGCCCTTTGCTACCAGCAATCTCAGTGTATTCATTGACCGGATTGCCAGCAGCATCCTCGATAGTGATGGTGATGGTATCATTTTCCGGTAAGTAATAGTGAAGCAACGCACCATTAGGTGCCGGGTCTGGCGACAGATCTCCTCTATATGAACCAAGCTGTGTTCGATATGCCGTTCTCGGAGGTAGTAACTGTGGCTCTCCCGCTACCGTAATACTGTGCAGAGGACTAAGGTCATCAAGAATCCAAAATGCGCGACCCTGGGTAGAAATCACCAAATCCTTATCCTTAATGGTTATATCAGTGATCGGTGTGATGGGCAGGTTGTTCTGAAAGGGTTGCCAGTTAGCCCCATCATCGAAGGAGATGTACATGCCAAACTCAGTGCCAGCGTAAAGCAATCCTTCCCGATCCGGGTCCTCTCGTACCACTCTCACAAAGTGATCTGAGGGGATGCCATTTCGCCCATTAGTGAGTAATCTCCAGCTCTGTCCATAATCATTGGTCTGGAATATATATGGCTTGAAATCATTGTCCCTGTAGCGATAGACTGCTATGGTCGCCCTGCCCTTTTTGCTTTTTGACAAATCGACCATATTGACTGTTCCCTCGGCCGGCATGTTATCTGGAGTGATATTCTGCCAGGTCGCGCCATTATCACGAGAGATGTGTACCAGTCCATCATCGCTACCCGCCCACAAGACACCCTGTTCGACGGGTGATTCTTCAAAGGCAAAAATAGTACAGTACAGCTCTACCGAAGTGTTATCATTCTGGATCGGCTCACCCGGGATGTCGAGATACTTGTCAATGTTCCTGGTAAGATCTGGACTAATGACCTCCCATGTCTGACCTTCATTGGTTGAACGGTGGACATAATTCGAAGTGATATAAAGCGTGCCAGGATCATGAGGTGAAAACCTAATTGGAGCATTCCACTGGAAGCGATACTTCAAGTCCCTGCCTTCCACACCATCATAGAGTTCAGGATAAGCACCTACTCGCTTATACCGGTCCTTAGATCGATCAATACGCGAGATGATGCCTATATATGTACCTGCGTACACCACATCCGGATCACGAGGATCGACAGCTATATGCCCGCTTTCTCCCCCACCTACCGCATAGACATCAGCAGCGTGATGAAGCCCTCCACCTCTGCTAGGCAATGACAATGTAGTATTGTCTTGCTGTGCACCGTATACGCGGTAAGGCCATTGGTTGTCGGTAGACACCCTGTATATCTCAGAAGTAGGCTGGTTCCATTGGGTAGACCATGTTTCCCCACCATTGTACGTCACATTAGCACCCCCGTCGTTGCTCTCGATCATATATTCAGGATATTTGGGATTGATCCAGACAAAATGATCATCGCCATGAGGTGTTCTTATCCTATTGAGCGTCTTGCCACCATCAGGAGATTCATAAAACCTGGTGTTTACCATGTAGATCGTTTGTTCCTTCGTGGGATGCGCAAAGACCCTGGAGTAGTACCAGGCCCTTTGGCGGATGAGATGGTCGCGACTGCTTCTTATCCAGCTCTTGCCACCATCCTCAGACATATAGAGGCCACCTTTGGTCTCTTCAATGTGCTCGTGAAGCACCCATACCCTATCGGAATTGACAGGAGATACGGCTATACCAACTTTGCCAATGATACCATCGGGTAATCCTCCCTTACCAGAAAGTCTTTCCCATGTATCACCGCCATCAGTTGATTTATAGACACCACTTCCTCGTCCCCCATCGATCATGGTCCACGGCTTTCTCTCCACCTGCCAAAAGCCTGCATACAACACACGGGGATTATTAGGGTCCATGATCAATTCACTGGCACCTGTGCTATCATTCACGAACAAGACCTTTTCCCAATCCTGACCGCCGTTGCTACTACGGTAAATCCCACGATCAGGAGTAGGGCCGAAAATATTGCCTTGCACTGCGGCATAAACTAGATCAGGGTTACCAGGATGGATCTGAATTCGCCCAATCTGCCCGGCTCTCTCCAATCCGCTATACGACCAGGTCTCACCAGCGTCTGTACTTTTGTATACTCCCTTTCCGGTAGAAACATTGCCTCTAGGGTCAGCAGATCCTGTTCCCACGTACACCACATTCGGATCCGAGAGTGCCACTTCAACAGCGCCTATCGAGCCTACCGGAATGTAGCCGTCCGAAATATTGCTCCAACTATTCCCGCCATCAATAGTCTTCCAAACCCCGCCACCAGTTGTACCCATATAGTAAGTGAAGATCTGGTCTGGCACACCAGTTGCCGCAGTACTTCTACCTCCACGAAACGGTCCTATAAATCGGTACTCCATCGCAGACAGTTCCTCGCGCGGAATGGATTGGGCTGTTGCTACATCTTGCGATAGCGAGATATATATTAATACAAAAAATGGAAGGTACGAGGTGGGCTTCATGACATCAAAATTTTCCGGAAGCTAGGAAAATCGTCAACTCCTATCCATGAGTTATCTACAAGAAGCGGGTTTTGAGTGCTGTACGGTCAGCCGATGGATTTAAGTGCTTTCAATATCTTCTTGCCACGGGATACAAAACCAGCCGACCCATAGGGCATTTGCTCCTCAATCATATATTCCAATTCGGATTTGAGTTCAGGCACCCGTTTTACAATGTTGAAAAGCACTGTCATAGAAAAAACTTTGATAGCAACAGGTTCTTTGGCCGATTCAAGCAGTTTAAAACAGACATCAGCAGCTTCTCCAAGCAAGTCTTCAGGGATGTCATGGAACTGCAACAGTCTCACTGTGTTACGCTTTACTGCATCATGCACATCATTCCTTAGGTTTAGGATAACTCTTTCATAATACGGCTCAAGCCATTCAGGCTTTCGTTCGCAGACCTCATTGACAATAGCCGCTGCTCTTTGTGTTATCCTGTACCCCTCCCCAGTATCATGAAGAAAATGGTACATAAGCTTATCAAATAGACCCTCCTCAATGACTTGATCTGCTACGCGTAATGTATGCTCTTTAGAATGTCGAGAGAGTAAAGTTGTTCTCAGGTCCATTTATTCTAACCTCTCTTTTCTAGTGACCAACATCTGCCGAGTAAGACGCACATGAGCAAGTGTCTGTTTCCTGAGTTCCATAGATGAAGCGAGCATGTTCTTATGGATCACCAATGCATTGATATACTCCTGATCACGCAATAGTGATGCGCTGATCTTATCACTTTTGATCCTGACGCCTTTGACAGTCAACGGTTTAGTGTATACATTGATATGGTCCGCCATGTAACCATCCCAGGCGGACACTCCCCCATAAAGTTGATTGTATAAAAAAACCACATTGTTCTGCACTTCATAAGCTGATATTACCTCAAGTCTTCCTGCGTTGACAATAGTCTCATACGTCACTGACTTAGGTGTAAAAGGAACGTAATACACCAAATCAAGAAAAGTCCCATCAAAGTCCATACGAGTACCGTTAGCAGACCGATCCAGTATATCTTCGATCTTTGCTATATTCTTAGTATCAACTATGAGTAATGTATCTAGCAACTGCTCATCGTACTCTAGGTCCAGCGCCAGATCATTGAGGTACTTGATCTCCAGTCTGCGATCACGACGGTCTTCACGCCAACCTTCAAGGTAAAAAGCAATAGATATACCCAGAATTACGACAAAAAGGTTGACGAGATGATCTTTCCAGTTGATTGATTTCATTACTGCAAGTTACTTCAATTATGCACCTTGTGATCACTATTAACAGTTTCTGAGTAGCTGGAAAATCAAAAAGTGATCTTCAATCGTTATATTGTAATATGCGTAGACTGCTCCTATTTGTCGGACTGCTTTTAGCCATTCAGTCTTTTGCTCAGGATGTCAATGAGCGTAAGATCATTCAGACGAGCATTTTCTTTGGTGGTGGGAGTTGGTATGTCGATGAAGAGCAGGCGCAAGATCTGATCCAGCTACTTGATTCTATCCCTGATATAGACCAGTATCAGATAAGTCTTTACAGTCATACAGACAATATCGGGGGTCGTCGATTCAATGAGTGGTTATCACAAATGAGAAGTTATTCCGTGCTCGAACATCTTGTCAATCAGGAGATTCCTTCGGAATACATTCAAATCAAAGATTTTGGTCAACAAAACCCTTGGTTTAGTAATGATGATTGGCAAGGTCGTATACTCAACAGACGCGTTGATGTAGTCTTCTCTCCTATTATTTTTTAGTCGAGTCCGTATTTACTAACATGAAATACTGCCACACCACCACTGATAAAAAGCGTGCCCATCATTAGATACTTTAACACATCAGGTATGCCACTATCGTGCTCACCGTTATCATGTGTTTCGTCGATTTTTATTGCCTCACTAGCTACATTAGCCTCAAGCTTATCGTGCTCGATAAACTTAGACTCATTCACGACCAATGTAGCTACAAATCCAAGCCCTATGAGTGCCATACCACCAATAAAAGCCGCTGTACTCATAGAAGAGCGCTCCGTTGACATCCCATATCTACTCACTTGGATAATGGTAAAAGCACCACTTAATATCAAGGTGCCATACATGGTCAGTCTTAACCATGTGGGTACTTCACCGGCTCCACCATGATCACTTTCAACCAACTCTTCTACTTCGGTATGAGGAGGCATATGGGCCAAGCGATTTTCGTTCTTAATAAGTACGCCGGTGATAGCCAGTGCTATTAGCAATACACCTCCGACGAAGGCGATAGTTCCGGTTAATTTAGACATGGTGGTATTGGGTGGTTTATCTGCTATGCCAAGATAGAACGAAAACGGTAAAATTCATTTTTCCAGTATGCCTTTGTGCTCAACCAATCAGGATTTTGACTGTATTAATCAGTCATAAAATATTAGAACTGCCACTTTTTTATGCAATGGAAATATGCGTAACTTAACCAAAAAAGCAATTATGGCTGAGGATAAACAAGGACAAGTTGAGAGCATACTACAAGAGCTCGGTCGAAAAATAGATGTGCTCATCGCTGATGCCAAGGTGGCAAAAGATGAGATCAGGGATGATATTGAGGTCAAGATCAACGACCTCAAGGACAGGAAGGACAAACTGGAAGAAGAATTCGATGAATTCAAAAATAATAATGAAGGGAAATGGGGAGAGATCAAGTCTCATTTGAAGGTAGCTGCAGATGAAATCAAGAAAGCCGCTGAGGCCGCTTTTAAAAAGGAATAAACCTATAATACCTGACCTAAAACCGTGAAAGGGGCCAAAGGTGCCCCTTTTTTTGATGCCTTTTGTGGTAGCTTAGTAGCATGAACTATTTGTCGGTAGAGCATCTTGCTAAGAGTTTTGATGAGCGACAGCTATTCGAAGAACTCAATTTTGGGGTGTCACGTGGACAGAAAGTCGCTGTGGTAGGTGTCAATGGCTGTGGCAAGAGTACGTTGATGAGGATCATTGCTGGATTGGAGACTGCTGACAAAGGTACTGTAACCTTCAGGGACGGCCTCAAAGTAGCTATGTTACCGCAAAACCCGGAATTCAACGAAGATGACGATCTTATTTCGGCTGTTTTCAATTCTTCGGATGAGGTACTTGCGACTATAAGCGCTTATGAAAAGGCCATATACCAATCAGAGCAAGGAATAGATAATGCTGAAGAATTAACTGGCCTTATCAATCAAATGGATGCTCTGGATGCCTGGGATTTTGAGAGCAGGGTAAAGCAAATACTGGGCAAGCTTGGAATTCATGATCTGGAGCAAAAGGTAAGAGAGTTGTCCGGTGGTCAAAGGAAACGTGTTGCAATAGCAAGGGCCCTGATCACTGAACCTGATTTTCTAATCATGGATGAACCAACCAATCACCTTGATCTGGATATCATCGAGTGGTTGGAAAACTACCTGGCTACTGCTAACCTGACTTTGCTGATGATCACTCATGATCGTTATTTCCTGGATAGGGTCACCAACGAAATATTTGAGTTAGAATCAGGTCAACTTCACACCTATAAAGGCAACTACAGCTACTTCCTTGAGAAGAAAGAAGAACGCCAAATACAGCAAGCTACTGAAGTAGGCAAGGCCAGGAATCTCATGAAAAAGGAGTTGGAATGGATGAGGCGTCAGCCCAAGGCAAGGGGAACCAAGGCTAAGTATCGTATTGATGCTTTCTATGAGACCAAGGAAAAGGCCAACAGTGGCACTATCAACCGAGAACTAGAAGTTCACTTACAGGGTACCCGACAGGGAAAAAAAGTACTTGAACTCAAGAAGGTTTCCAAATCCTGGAGCAGCCTCAAGATCATGGACCAGTTCGACTATACGTTTAAGCGCAAAGACCGTGTGGGCATTGTCGGGAAAAACGGTGTGGGTAAATCTACCTTTCTGGATATGATCACAGGTAAGTTATCACCTGATAGTGGAGAAATTGAAGGTGGACAAACTACTAATATTGGCTACTATACGCAAGAAGAAGTAGCGTTTGACCCAGAGCAGAAAGTGATTGATACGATTCAGGAGGTCGCAGAAGTGATTCAGTTGGACAATGGCAGTGTAGTCACTGCTTCGCAACTACTCAACCAGTTTTTGTTTCCTCCCGAAATGCAGCACAATAAGGTAGGCAAGCTCAGTGGTGGGGAAAGAAGGAGACTACAACTACTTCGCGTCTTGATTAAAAACCCCAATTTTCTGATCCTTGACGAGCCAACCAACGATTTGGATATCATGACATTAAATGTATTGGAGGACTATCTGGAATCATTCGACGGCTCACTATTAGTGGTGTCTCACGACCGCTACTTCATGGACAGACTGGTTGATCATCTCTTTATTTTCCGAGGAGATGGTATAATTGAAGACTTTCCGGGAAACTACACTGATTTCCGTGAGCAGGAGGCGGTTAAAACATCCCAGGAAATCAAAAAGCCAAAGGCACAGCAGGTCCCAGATCCAAAAATTACAAAAGAAAAAAAGAAACTCAGCTTTAAAGAAAAACGAGAATTTGAGCGCTTGGAAGACGAGATCGCTCAGCTCGAAACAAAAAAAACTGAACTCACTGAGTCTTTATCTGCTCCTGATCAGAGCCATGAGCAACTAGCCCTTTCAGCAAAGGAAATCAAAAAAATCACGGAAGACCTGGAAGAGAAAGAGATGCGCTGGCTGGAGCTCTCAGAACTAGCCGACGCATAACCATGAAGGTCACCAAGTCGAAATACAAAATCATAAAAGATGCGCTTGTCAATTGGCAAAAAAGTGACCTGATAGATACTAAGGTAGCTGAGAGGCTTGAAAACAGTCTTGAAGTCATTCCTTTTGACTGGCAAAGACTTGCCAGTTACTCCTTCGTTTTTGCAATCGGCTGTATAGTTATTGCGGTTATCGCAACATTAGCCGATGACTGGATTGTTAAGTTTATCCAAAGTCTTGTTGATTCACCGGACGGGTACAAGTCCCTCTTCTTTGCAGTACTGTCGGTATTGTTATTCTTCATAGGCTACCGTAGAAAATCACAGGCGTCTAACCAAAGACTGCTATATGAAGCCCTTTATTTACTGGGGGTCCTATCAACCGCGACTAGTATTGGTTATCTAGCGATTATATTAGATCGACATGGCATTTATTATCCGCCAATGGTACTTTTAGCAGCATTCATCTACGGATATCTCGCTGTTAAGCTACAATCTAATCTGATCTGGGTATTTGCTCTATGTACTTCGGTAGCATGGATGATCGTTGAGACGGGTTATTGGAGCCAATGGGATGATTTGCTCCTAGGCATGAACTATAGTGTGCGCCTGGCGCTATTTAGCCTATTGATGGTGATCATAAGCTTTTCAATGTCGAGTAAGAAGCCCTTTGTGGACTTTGCGAGCATCACACAGTCCACAGGCATGTTGATCCTTTTCACATCACTTTGGATCTTATCGATCTCCGGCAACTATACCTCTTGGGACCGGTGGAATGAAGTGCGACAGTATGAACTCTGGGCCTGGGGTCTTCTAATGGGCCTATTCTGTTTAGGAGCGATATACTATGGACTAAAGAAAGACATTCCTGTAATAAGAGACTTTGGGGTTAGCTTTCTCATCATCAATCTACTCACGAGATACGTCGAGTATGGGTACCCCAATCTTCATAAAGCCGTATTCTTTGCCATCCTCGGCTTACTATTCTGGTTGATCGGAAGCAACGCTGAGAAGTTGATGCAAAAAAAACACCCACCCCGATAGCTCGAGGTGGGTAGGGTGTTGCTGTGTAATATATTGGTAGTAGACTACTCCAGTCTGATACGTCTGTGGAGTTGTTGGCCAGAGTTATTGTTTAGCGTGAGCAAGTAGATGCCCTTGGGTAGGTGCCCTAGCTGTAGACCGGCTTGGCTGCTAAATTGTATCTGGTATATCAACTGTCCATTAAGGTTGTGAAGCCTACAGCTCCACTCCCCTGGCTGATCAATTGAGATGTGAACATAGTCTCTGGCGGGGTTGGGATAGACAACCCACTCGATTTGCGGTAGCTCACCTAAGGAGGTTACGACTCCTTGTATGTTGATCACTTCACCACTGGAGTTGATCAGTGTGGTGATGCCTACTGTCTGGTCCGTGTCGGAGACTTCTACTGTGGCGTTGTTGAAGTCGAGTTGAAGCCCATTGTAGTTGGTCTGTAGGGTATAGCTACCAATCTGCAAGCCGGTGAAATCATATCTGCCAAGCTCATCTGTAATGTCATGTCCTACTATCGTACTGTTTTGGTCTACCAACCAAACTTCTGCACCGCCTATAGGGTCTATGTCTTCCAGGCCACTGGCTTGTAGCAATCTACCTCCTGTTGCCGTAGGGTCATCTCCCAACACACCGCTGATACTGCCTTGACCATCATTGCCTTGTACGGGCTTGGTCACCATGGTGATCGTGACATTGGGTGTCTCTTGTATCAGATCAAAAGTAGTTGCCTCACCCATCAGGTTGGTGCTGGTATAGTAAGTACTAAAGTAGGCTGCTTGATCTGCCTGTGTCGGGGCTACTTCGATCGTATGATTACCTACATCGATATTGTCTAGTGTAAAGCTACCATCTGCATTGACAGTACTCTCGCCTATTTCTATGTAGTTGCCATCTGCTTGCGCTTTCCAGAGGGTGACAGTGCCTTGTGTCAGCGGGGTAGTAGCGTCAACTTGACCACTGAGAGTTGCTCCAGTGATCGTAAGCGTTCCTTCTTCATATTCGAAGCTATACAATGCTGAACTGCCTCCCTGGGGGGTAATGTCATAGCTGCCTATGCCACTGGCACTCGTCGCGGTTGAGGTGGCTATGGGCAAAGTGATCAGGCTTGTTTCGTCTTCATCGTTGACAAAGCCTTCATAGCTCAGGGAAAAAACGGAACTGGGCTGCCCTACACTTCGTTCTGCATCGGCAGCTATGACAGTCAAAGTGGCTTTGGTAATCGTTAGGTCACCATTGGTTTTACTTATCGTGTAGTTGGCTGCTTCCCCACCGGTCAGGCTGATCAGGTAGGTACCTGGCGTACTCGCCTCTGTGGCTGGGGTCATAATGGATGGCTGCTCGCTGAAGGCTTCCACAATCGTCTCTTCATACACCAGCCCTTCAGCAGTGATGGTAAGCTCGAGGTTGGCCTGGCCATACATCTGTGTCTTATCATCTGCCTTAAGTGTGAGTGGAGCTCTTGCTATATTGAACTCACGGATGGCTTCTGCTGATTGGTGCTCATCGTCACCTGCTTGCACGGCCTTGATGGCAGCATAGCCTGTACCTGTGAAGGTCAGGGCAGTCCCATCGATTTTTAGGTTCTGCGTCATGGCTTCATAAGCGATGGGCAGGTTGCTGTTAGTAGTTGCATTTAGTGTGACCGTGGCACCATAGACCTGATCGTCGATAGTGGCAAAGGTGATCGATTGTGGTAGTAAGCCTTGCACTACCGTAAATGAAGTCGAAGTGCTCGCCATATTGTAGTTGGCATCTCCAGCCTGAGTAGCTGTTACAGTTACCTCACCCGGAACACCTGAGAGGGTAATGGTTGCGCCATTGGCGGTAGCCGGACCAGTCACCGCATAAGTCAAAGGCAAACTGGAAGAGGCGGAAGCCACCACGTCAAAAGGATCGCTCAAGGTGGTCTTCTCGGCAATTGGCTGGATGATCACGACCTGCCCAGCCTTGGCCACATCAAAGCTGCGAGTGACACGAGGCGCTGCGTTATAGTTGGCATTGCCAGACTGGTCTGCGGCTATCTCCACAGTCCCGGCTCCCGTAAGCTGGACAGTATTTCCATTGACTGAAGCCGGGCCAGTGAGTACACTGAAGCTTACGGTAAGTCCGGTACTGGTTGTTGCCGTGATATCAAATTCATCATCCCCAAAGGTCTTGTCGCTGATTGCACTGAAGCTGATAGTCTGACTTCCCTTTGCTATCGAGAAAGTCCTGCGTACCTCAGCCGCAGGGTTGAAGCTGGCATTACCCGACTGGTTGGCGGCAATGGTTGCCGTGCCCGCGCCTGTGATGATGACAGTGCTACCGCTAATGGAGATCGGACCGCTGACCACTGTGTAGTCCACATCGAGATTAGAGCTAGCCGTAGCATTCAAAGTAAAGGCAGCTTGCCCAAACGTCTTGCTCATAATCTCAGGGAAAGTGATCGCCTGATCTGTGCGGCTTGCGTCGGTCACCAGGAAGCTGGTAGACTGAGCAACGGCCACATTGAAGTTATCATTACCCGCCTGCGAAACAGTGACGGTGACAGTACCCACATCATCAAGGGTCAGGGACGTGGCGTTGAGTGTAGCAGGGCCGGTGACACCTATCTCCAATGGCAGCCCACTAGTGGTGCTCGCCACTATATCCACCGGGCTTTCGGAGATGTCCTTATCGGTAATCTGATCCAGATAAATAATCTGATCTGCCTTGGCTACCATGAAGCTTTGTGTCACTTCTAGTGCAGGATGGTAAGTCTCATCACCAGCCTGGTTGGCAGCAATGGTCACTTGACCTGCGCCAGTAATGGTCACTTCATTGCCTGATAGTATGGCTGGACCACTGGCTACTGTAAAGATGACTGGCAGGGCTGAGGTTGCGGTAGCAGATAGTGTGAATGGGTCATCTCCGAATGTTTTATCCGCCAATACATCGAATGTGATGGTTTGGTTCTGAAGTACCGGATCGGTTACCTCAAAGGTTTCGGTTGCAGATGCTGGATTGTAATTGGTATTGCCTTCCTGACTTACTGTCACCGTCACCATGCCTGCTGTGCCATCCAAAGTCACCGTCTGATCATTGAGGCTGGCCGGGCCCGTGATATCATAGGCCAGAGGCAAACTACTCGTGGTGCTTGCTACCACATCAAAGTCTGTATCGGTGGTCAACTTATCTGCAATTTCTGTGATGGTGATGATCTGGTCGGTCTTGGCCACCGTGAAGCTTTGGATTACCTCGGGAGCTGGGTTGTAGGTCACATCACCAGCCTGGTTGGCGGCTATGGTTATCTCACCTGCTCCTGTGATGGTCACTTCACTTCCTAATAAGGTTGCCGGGCCACTGGCCACCGTGAAGGTGATTGGCAGGGTCGATGTTGCGCTAGCAGATAATGTAAATGGTTCATCACCGAAGGTTTTGTCTGCCAGAGGATCAAAGGTGATGGTCTGGTCCTGCTTTGGCCCCACACTTGTCGTGAAATTCCAGGTCTCATTGTCTGACCAGCCTCCAAACGTATTTCCTTGCACATCTTCAATCCCGTCGGAAGGGATGGTTACATAGACTTCCGTATTTTCCGGTAGGTCAATGGGCGAGTTGAGTGTGATCGTATTTTCATTGAAAATCACATAGTTACTGTTGGTAGTCGCCAACTGGGCCAGGTTGGCTCCAGTGGTCTTGTTGAAGAGCCTTACAAAATCTACCGTCCCATTGCTCTGAACAGGCTCATCAAATGTGATCACAAGGTTAGCGTCGATAACGACACCTGTTGCCTCATCTGCGGGATTGAAGCCTACAACCGAAGGAGGGGTATTATCCACTATCTCAGTGGTGAAATCCCAATCGTCCTTGGTATGGCCAGTGTAAGGTATTGCAGATTGGTTCCTGAAGAGATCGTCCTCTATTTCAATGTAGTAGCGTGTACCGGAGCTTAGCTCGATAACATCCAGCTCTGCCAGAGCGTTGAAATTGATGACAGCAAATCCTGAGCCTATGCCGATGTACCCACTGTGACTCGCCTCTGCGATGATCTCATCTGTATCGTAATTCCTGAGCCTGGCCCTAGAAGTCCCAAGCCCCGCATCAATTGGTATGTCGAAATTGATCTGGAAGCTCCAGTTGGTGGTAGACACACCAGTTGCTCCATCTTCAGGACTCAGGCTGGTAACGGATGGAGGCTGTGCTGCTGTTGTAAAGTCCCAATCATCCTTGTCTGCGGCCAAGATTCCGGCAAACCCATTACCCTGTGTGTCGGTGATGGTACCGGCATTGATCTGGACCCAGAACCTTGAGCCGTAGGCCAGATCAGTATTCGGGTTAATGGTGATCCTGCTGCCATTGACAGTGACTTCATCGCTTGCATAGTTGATCACCTTGTGGTTCACATCACTATCGTAAAACTTGATCAGGAAGGAGCTGTTGCCCAAAACAATCCCCTCATCAAACTCTATGACCAGGTCCTGGTCTACTCCGATATCTGTTGCATTATCCGGTGGAGTGACAGATACGATTTGAGGAGGTGTAACATCTAACGATTCGGTAGTGAAATTCCAACTGGTAACTTCAGTGCTTTCAGGTGTTAGGTTTCCAACCTGGTCTTCAAAAACATCGAAATAGGTAACGTAGTATCCAGTTTCGGGTAAGAGGTCATCTGTTGGGTTGATTGTAATCACGTTAGTGCCATAACCTGAAACTCTGGCTGACGGCAAGTCAAACTGCTCCTCAATGACACCCCCTGTGCGCTGAATTCGGATTCTCCTGGTACCTGTAGAAGGCAGAAAAACGGGCTCATCAAAAGTCATGACGAGGTTTGAATTTACGGCTACATCTATTTCATCATCAGCAGGAGAAAGCGACAAAATTTGAGGGGCACTTTCATCCGTAGATTTCAATGTCAACCTCCACTGGCTGGTATTATTCATAATTGGTGAAGGGTTCCCAAATTCATCTTCGAAAGCACCTGCATCAATCTGTATATGCACCTGCAGGTTTTGGTCTGGCAGGCCATTGACCGGAGTGATCGTCACTACATTTCCTACGATTTGTACTTCTTCGCTGAGTACATCAATTTCCATCAATTCATTGATACTCGTGCCTTCAAATACACGGATGGAACCAGAACCCTTCACAACATTTCGTGGGAAGGTGATCTCAAGCGGAGTGGTCGGATCCACGTCTACTGAAAAAGTAGTTGGTGATAAGGCCTGATAAAACAGTGCATCAACCATGGTGAAGTCCCAATCATCTCGATTGCCGACACTGATACCTGCAAATGCGTTCCCAACTTCATCTTTGATGCTATTCGCAGGGATCTCGATCCACAGTTGGTTTGTGAAGGGCAACTCAATGATTGGCTCTATGGTGATCGTATTTCCTTCTACTGTGATGTTATCGGAAGGGTAAAAAATCTGCTGCTGCGTGTTGTTGACGTTGTAGCGCTTTACCCTGAACGGGGTATTATTATTGACAAAAACATCTTCGTCAAATTCGATCACCAGGTTCGAGCGTGTGTCCACGTCAACCGCATTGTCTGCCGGTGAAAGAGATACGATAGCCGGAGGTGTCTGATCAGTAGACAATAATTCAAAGTCCCAGGTAAAGCGGCTGTTGATGCCTGCGTAGGAATTGCCATTGTTATCCACGAAAGCCCCATCATCCACCAACACATACACCCAAAGGTTAAAATCAGGCAATCCACCTGGAATGGTGATGGTCACTTCATCATTATTGACAGCAACGTTGGAACTTGCTACATCAAACGACATGATCTCGGTTTGCTCGATGTAATCATAGATCGCAATTGAACCTGTTCCTTTTTGCACGGGCTTATTGAAGGTCATGACCAGGTCGGTGGAAGCACTGACGTCCACTGCCCCGTCAGCAGGTGAGAAAGCAGCGTGTGTAGGGAGCTCCTCGGTGGTGAAACTCCATGTAGAAGCATTGTTTACCCAGCCATCGAGTAAGTTTCCAGCCTCATCTTCGAGGACCGTTCCACCCTGGAGCCAGTATTCCCATCCTGCTGAAAGCGTATTAACATTTAGTATGGTCAGGGTATTGCCCTCAATCACCACATCATCCGAGTCAAGGGCAAACTCTTGCCTGACGCTATTTCCATTGACATTTCTAAGGAAAATGGACCAGGGCCCGGGGAATACATCTTCGCTGAATGTCATACTAAAAGTTCCGATATTAAGCGGAACATCTGTCGCTCCATTCGCAGGTGTCAGGCTGGTGATGGTCGGTCGTTCATTGTCCAGCTCTCCGACTACAAAATCCCATGTGTCCTCATCAGAAAAGCCTGCAAAACCATTGTCATAATCGTCCTCAAATCCACTTACAGTGATGTAATACTCCCTGAAGGGGTCCAATTGTGTGTCGGGGTTGATGGTGACCTGGTTTCCATTGATACTTACTTTGGAGGGGTCATTCGCATGAGTGAACGACTCTACGACGCTACCGGTGTGTTTGGAAACAATCGTGATGGAATAGAACGTGGGAAGTTGGAGGTCTTCGCTGAATGTCATGGTAAATGACTCATCTCCGGTCAAGCCCGTTGTACCGCTAGGTGGACTAAATGAAGTCACCGTAGGGGCTTCAGTATCGGCGAAGGTCCCAAAGTTCCAGACTGTTTGATCTACCCATGTACTGATCGCATTACCAGCCAGGTCTCTAATAAATGAGCTGTTTTGAATGTAGTAGTTGGTTTTTGGAGCAAGAGCTACGTCCCGCAATGTGACCGTGTTCCCGATCACTGTTACCTGGTCAGGGTCTGCCACATTGAAGGATTGCGCAATACTGGAGCCAGTAACGTGTCGTAGATATATGAATCCACCCACGCCTACCAGCGGTTCGTCAAACACCATCTGGAGTTCGGTCAGGTCCTTTGACACATCTGTTAGGTCATCAGCCGGTGAAAAAGAAACCAGCGTAGGTGCTGTCACATCTGAATTCAAGGTAGTGAAGTTCCAGGTGGAGTTGCCCGTAAACCCGGTATACGGGTTGCCAGAAAAATCCACGATCGCATCAGAAGCCACCTCAATGTAGTATGCTGTTACTTCTGACAAATCTGAAGATGGGGTCAGTACCAACTGGTTAGAGGCTAGCGTAAAGTTGGCACTTCCGCTGTTGAAGGTTTCCACCAAGTTGTCAGTATCAAATTCCTTCAACAGGATGTCGCCCAGACCCCACTGGATGTCTTCATTGAGGGTGAGCACAAAGCCACTATTGGTGGCTACATCTCCTTCATCATCTGCGGGAGAGAGCGAAGACAGCAGTGGGTTGATAATGTCGGCCGTGGAGGTAGAAAAACTCCATGTCGTGGCATCAGACCATCCCGTAAACTTGTTTCCAAGTGCATCCTCAACTATGCCATTACCAAAGGTGATGTAGTAGTTTTCAGCCGTTTGCAAAGGGTTGTTGAAATCTACTACGAGAGTAGAGGTACCAAGACCTGTTACCCTGGCATCATTGATCTCCGTATACTCCACCAAAGACCCGTTCGATCTTCTCAGGATGATGAAATCGATCCCTCCTGCAAACACCGGCTCATCAAAGGTGATGGTAAAGTTGGCATCCAGGTCCACTTCTGAGGCATTGTCGCCGGGAGATAATGAAACAACTTGCGGAGCGTCCGTATCGCCCGCTCCAAAGTTCCAGGAGTCCCTACCGGAAATCCCCGTGTTTCCTGCTCCTTCAAAGTCTGTCACAGAATTTCCCGATAGGGAAATATAATAGAACTGCCCTTCCACCAGGTCATTGTCCGGATTGATGGTCACCTGGTTCCCGCTGACAGTTACGCTGGGATCGTTGTTATCGAACACTTCTACTACATTGTAGGTGTTGTATTCATGCAATGTAGCATAGAAGTTCAGCTTTGTGACATCTTCATTGAAGGTGATGACGAAATTGTCATCCAACGCCAGACCTGTAGCATCGTCCGCTGGTGAAAGCGAGGTAATGACCGGAGGTGTGGCTTCCTCATTGGTAAAATGCCAGTTTCCTTTCGAGAAGTTCAGGTTTTTACTGATGCCGTTGACATCTCGCACTACACCGTACCCTAACTGTACGTACATCTCCTGGCCCAGCAAAGAAGTGCCCGGGTCCAAAGTAAGATCAAAGCGCAGGACATTTCCATCTGCCGAAACGGACGGGTCAGTCGCTGGAATGGTGTATCGTGCACCATTTCCCTGGTTGTATCTGATGAAGATATCTCCGGGGTTGTCTGTATTGATCTCAATCGGATGGCTGAAAGTCGCCTCAAAAGTGAGCGGTTCGTTGACCTGGATATTGGTACTGCCGTGGGCAGGTGAGAGGTCTACAACTTCCAGTATTTCTTCAAACATGTACAATCTCCATGTATCCCTCCATACGGTCAGCGGGCTTGAAAATATGTTGCCAAAGCTGTCTTCGAAAGTATCGTCCTCCACTTCGATATACAGCTGTACCTCCGGAAGGTCTGATGCAGGGTTGATGGTCACCGTTGTTCCGCTGATGGATACCTCCGGGGAGTTTACATCTATGGACTGAATGATGGCATCATCCTCGAGGTTGCGAATATGGATGTTGCCATACCCTTTGACCACCTCTTCGGACATCTCGAATGAAAGGTTGGTATTGTAAGCTACATTATTCGAATGGTGCGCAGGAACGTATGAGTTCTGAATGATAAACGGGTTGGTGACATCAACAGGCTCCATCGTAAACCCGGTGGAGGCAAACGACCCGAAGCTGCTCACATTGTTGCCATTCAGGTCGGTGATGAACGTCCCGTTCACACTTACATACATTTCCATTTCGGAGAAGAACTCATTCTCGGCAAAGGTCACATCGAATATGAGCGTGCTGCCTTGCACTTGCACGCTCGGGTCATTCAGAAAGATGGTTTTTGCAAGGGCATTATTGTCTCTTCGAAGTATCGAAATGCTTCCTGTGTCGTCAATCTCAATGTCTTCTGAGAAGTTGAGCCCAAATGAGATCGCCTCACCTACAGGTAGATTGGTGCTGCCAGCTTCAGGACTCATGGAGACCAGGACGGGCCGACTGATCTCAGGATAGAAATACCAGTGGTCTTTATTGGATATGCCAGCGAAAAAGTTGCCCGAATTGTCCTGGAAGGCATCATCACTTACCAGGACATAGGTCTGTACATCGTCGAAAAGTTGGGGCGGGTCGATCGTCACTTGCGACCCACTGATGGATACGGCGGGGCTGTTGGCAGCAACTCCTTGCAACAATTGATCGTCTGAGTAGCGATACAGAAGAATAGAGCCCGTACCTGCCTGCACTTCTTCGTTGAAGGTCATTTCCAGGAGCTCATCTGATGGGGTGGTGCCGGAACCTCGCTGTGGGGACAGGGCGGTCATCAGCCCTCCAAACAGTGCCGGAGGGGTCACGTCGGGTGCGGCTACCAGCGTATAGTTCCAGGTGTTGTTGTTGAGCTCCGTTAAGCCATTTCCGAACAGATCGGTTATTGCGCCGGGCACTACCTGGATGTAGACCGGAATGTCAAAAATGCTGCCCAGATCAATGTCTACACTCAGCGTGTTCCCGCTGATGTTCACGGCGGCATCATTGACTGGTATATTCACGATAGTGGCATTCGAATTGAAGTTTCTGACGATGATACTACCGGCACCAGCCATGATGGGTTCGTCAAAAGTGGCCACTGCGGTAATGACCTGGCCCACATTCGTAGCTCCCGGCACTGGGATGAGTTCGTCAATAGACGGTGGTGTGCCTACCGTGAAGAAGTCCCAGGTTTCCTTGCCTGAGACGGCCTGGGACAGTTTGTTAGACCCATCCTGGAAGGCCCCTTCCTCCATTTCTATGTAGAAGTGGCCCTCTGGCAGTGAACTGGTCCGTGGGAGTGTCACGTCACCTTGGTCAATGATCGCTGCAATGCTGGAATAGGATTCCACGGTTTGGTCATTACTGTATTCCTTGATAAAGATCTGACCGGAAGATGGCAACACGGTCTCGTTGAATGACCACACCAGGTCCGTATCGGGTGCAATGTTGTTGGAATCATCAGCGGGCGAAAGTGTGGCTGCATTGAGCTGTGGGCCTGTGATGTCCTGCTGATCTTCGAGGGTAAAACTCCAAATGTTATTGCTCACAAAACCGATATAAGGATTTCCGCTCATGTCCTGGAAAACCCCGTTTTCTATCTGCACAAAAACGGCCACTCCATACAGGTTGTTCGCAATGTTGAGGTCCAGGCTTACAGAGGCCCCATTGTACTGGAGGTCTGAAGATTCCGGTAGGTAGCTGGTGATCAACGCACCATTGTCCACCCGCCTGATGTTGAGCGAACCTGTGGAGCCAGGTGCTACTTCTTCGCTGAAAGTAAGGGTCAGGGTGGCATCCAAAGCTATCTCGGTGCTACTATTCGTAGGGCTCAAAGACACCAATGTGGGTGCTACCTGCGGCGTGGCGAACACCCATGATCCGTCCGGCAGGCCGTCGAAAAAGTTATCCTCACTGTCTTTAAAGGCAGTGGATGGTATGGAGATGGAGTAGTGCCCTTCCGAAAGGTCTCCCGCAGGATCGATGGTCACCACATTGCCAGCTATGGAGACTTCTGATGAAGTAACGTCGATCGCAAAGGCGGTCTCACCGGTGAACTCATTGGTGATGAGTAGGTCGCCGGTCCCTTTCAATACGTTTTCATTGAAAGCGAAAGAGAGGTTGGAACCGAAAGCTACGTTCGTTGCTCCCGGCGAAGGGCTTAGTGAGTTTGTCAGTATCTGTGGTTGATTGCCACTTGACCCGGAAGTGGTGGTAAACGACCATGTGGTCGCATCGCTTATTCCGGCAAACTTGTTTTCTGCATCATCTGTGAAAGCCCCGTTGGATATTTCCACATATAGTTCAGTGTCAGCTGGAAGTGCACTGGCAGGTTGTATCGTTGCGGTGGTCCTGGGATTGTCCAGCGAGATGGCATTGCTCCCGGTACTGATGATCTCTCGTGCGGTACCATTGCTCGACAGCCGAATGGCCACAAAGCCTTCTCCAATTTGTACGGGTTCGTCAAATGTCATGGCCAGGGGACCATTGAGCGCTACGTCGGTCTGGTCATCTGCTGGCGATGTAGAAACCATCGACGGTGCTATCTCATCGGGTGCCTCGGCTGTGGTAAAAGCCCAGGTAGAGGAGGAGTTGAATCCTTCATACGCATTGCCTGAAAGATCGGTGATCGCCCCATTGTCTATCGTAAAATACAGGTCGGTTGATGCCGGAAGCGCATTTGGCGTAATGGTAACATCAGACTTAAACGCGGAAACTCTCGGATCACTGACCGGGATCACCTGTACATCTGTGTCGTTGCTCGCTCGCTTGATGGTGATGTTTCCGGTCCCCAGGGTGACGGATTCATTGAATGTCATCTCGAATTCGGAAGTTACCGGTAGTTGATCACTGCCATTCTCCGGCGTTAGCCTCGTCAACATGGGAGCTGTGACGTCTCCCTGCTCGGCGGTGGTAAACTTCCAGTCATTCTTGCCATTGAAGGCCGTCATTTTGTTTCCATTGTTGTCCTCAAAAGCCCCGGTGGCTATTGTCACGTACATGGCTGTAGAATTGGGTAAGGTACCGGGATCGATGCTTACGATGTTATTGCTAATGGTAATGTCTCCGCTGGGGACTGTGATTGTCCGAAACGGGTCTCCTGTTGCCAGGTCAACCAACTCAATGTCACCGCTTCCCACGACAATGTTTTCGTTGAACTGGGCGGTGAGAATGCTGTTTGCGGGTACATTGTTCGCGTTGTTGGTGGGTTGAAAATCGGTGAGCACGGGTGCCTGGATGTCCGTAGAGAACGTGAGTGTGGGGAATACACCATCAGTTTTATAGTTGTAGGTCTGCGGATTGTTGTCCTGGTCGGCAGCAACGGGGATGAGTAGATAATGGTAGGTTAAACCTGAGAAAACACCTACATTCTGCGTATAGCTGGTGCCGTCAATGACTTCATCTCCGGCTACAAAGGTGCCTGAAGGGAGGTCAAGGTCTTCCGGGTACACTCCATCTTCAATACCTGAGGTGGTAGGGGCCGTCCCGTCCCTTCTGTATAGCAGCAGGTATCCATCGGCACCTGAGCCGTCCCAATCGAATGAGGCTGAGAGGTTATTGCCGGAGGTGGCTTGCAAATTGGTCAGCACAAGGTTGGTCGGATCACCAAGAGGCTCATTCACTACCGTGAAGAACTGGCGATCATTTCCATAAAACGTCACCCCATTGGCTATGGCATAAGCTCGTACAAAATGCCTGCGCCCAGCACTCATACCAGTGAGTGTAGCCGTAAATGCCCCACTTCCTGTTCCGGCCGTCACACTATTGTCCGTCAGGTCGGGGTTGCTGGCAGTGCTCCATACGAGTCCTCTTTCGGTGACGGTCACGTTGTTGATCAGCTCGATGTTACCGCCTGCAACAGCCGAATTAGGGGTGCGGTTGGTGACGCTTAGTGTGGATACGGCCAGGTCGTTGCTGAGGGTGGTGAAAGTGCCGTCCGCTGTATTTCTGATACTTTGCAGGTAGTGCCTGCAAAACCCATTGCCCTGGTATTCCAATACAAAAAACTTGTAAAATGTCCCTGGTGTTAATCCTGTGACTGTGACACTGCTACCATTTCCTGCATAAATGACTTTGGGATCATTTCCAAAATCGTATGGAATGGTTGGAGCATCTGGGAAGTGATTATTTGCATTGTATTCTTCTCCATTCATTCCTATGGAATTAAAATTGCCAATGTTTTCTCCCATCACCACCAGCCGGCCTTCCCCGTCACCATTTGTCCAGGAGAGCGTAGCACTGTTTTCACCGATGTTGGAGATGGACAGGTTTGTAGCCCGGGTGTCCGGAGAACCTTCGCAAGTGGTTACGATTGTTCTGGTAGGTGCGGAATAAAGAACACAATCCTCAAAACCAAAAAGGGACCCACTGCTGTGGACCTCATTGTATCCGATAAAATAGGTGTCCAGCTCATAAGAGACACCAGCAGTCAGGCCAGTAATTCTGCCATTTTGTGTGTTGACGTAGTAATTACCATTACCCAGGTCGAACGACCCGTATGGGTGATGATACAGATCGGTGTAGGGGCTTATCAGGAATTCTCCATCTTCCATTTGCAACCGGGGGGACCCTACTTCCCGTATGACCCTAAACTGTCGGTATCCTACTCCTTCTATATCAGGCAGATCATCAAGGTTTGTGGTTTCTGGTCTGAAATTGGTCCCGGAAATACTGGTGATATCTATTACGGGCGATCCTGGTTGTTGGAAGCATGTCAGGACAGACCGTACATCAATTTCTTCTTCTAATGTACATCCGGGCAGGTTTCTGCGGGCGGTTGTTTTTACCGTATACTCTGTCAACGGTTGCAACCCGATGAGATAAGCTTCGTTCGTTCCTTCGTTGATGATTGTAGAAGGACCGTTGGTCACTTCAAATCGGTAGCCTTCATTGTCACTTGGCCCGACTTCTGCACGGATGAATCCATTGCCTCCTTCGAATGTCACTTCTGCCTCTTCGGGACCGGCTTCTACTGAACCAGCTTCTACCGGAATAAAACCTGAAATACTTGTAGGTGGGTCGAATAGAAAATCGGTCCCGACGATTTCGTTCCTTACCCAAAAGGCGCTTTCGTCGGCATCAGGGCTGACTTCAAGCATCACATAGAAGTTACCACTCGGGGTAAGGTTCCCACCGCCGATTGTTTCCAGTACGTTGGTGAAACTATAAACTCCCGGGCCTGTAACATTTTGTTCCCCTTGTGCAATCTGACGGATGCTGCCTGCGGAATTAAAATTTGTAAGGGTTTTGGTATAAAAGAGTGCACCGCAAGTGGAGTTGTTCACATCGGCAGCAGTGAAGTTACCCCCTAATTCGATGGAGAACCCCTCCAGGTCAGGCCCCCCATAGTAATTGTACTGCACTTTAAAGGCGGCTACCACGATAAGGTTTGGCTCGGCCTGAAAAGCTGGAAAGCGTTCACCCAGCCTCCTTTGACAATCAGAAGGAAAGTCAAGCTCGATGAGCTGGTTTTGTGCTAAAGTTTCAAGACTAAATAGAAAACATATAAAGAGAATAGAGATCGAGGAGTAACTCCTCACCTGGGTTGACTGCATCATGGCTTCAATAATTTTGTTGGTTCGAAGAAGCCTGATTTATGAGGCGAATCGGTCACCCGCCCCGGGTGAAATCTTACCTACCCAGAGGGTAGTCTTTTTAAGTATTTGTAAAATAGTTAGTTAGAACTGGCTTTGATAGTGAAGCTGATGGCCTCATTGCGGTTGGTCACGCCGAGTTTGGCATATATTTTTTTCAAATGGTACTTAACGGTGTTGACTGAAACATTGAGATGTTCAGCCATCTCCATATTGTTCTTATCTGTAAGTGCTACCTCTAGTACTTCCAGCTCTCGATCAGAGAGGGTTTCCTTGAGGGACTTATTGATGTCTGTCAAAGAAACCTCAAGTTGTGGGGTATGCTTTCCGATGAGCGCATTGATCTGGAGCCTGAGATTGTCCGTCTCTTGTAGCAACAGCTCTTGTTTAAGAGCAAACCTGTGTCGCAACATCACAAAAGCTGCTACGCCAAATACCAGAATTATCGCAATCACAATTGACAGAAAAAGCTGGAAACGCTCATTCTTGTCGATGATAGCATTCGCTTCCTGGATTTCCTGCTCTTTTCTGGCCGATTCATACTTAGCTTCCAGTTCATTGATGGCATTTACTTTTTCTATGTTGAACAGGCTGTCATTTAAGTGTCGACCTTGTTTGCTGTAGTGATATGCTTGTTCATAATTACTCTGACGCTCCATCAGATCAGCCAGATCTAAATAGTACTCTGCTACTCTCTGCTTAAGGTTAATCTCCAGTGCATATGCCAATCCTTGCCGGAAGTACTCCTCTGCCTTGGTATAGTCTCCCAGTTCCATATGTACATCACCGATATTGATATACTGATTGGCTTTGGCGGTCACATTAGGAGTGTGGGCCTCTTCCAGCTCCCAAAGGTCAAAAAATCGCAGTGCCTCCTCATACTCTTTCTTCGCTCGGTAGATGTAACCGCTGTTACCTAAAGCTGACAGATAGAAGTTGTACTGAGCCTGCTCTTTCATGTCAATTACCTTACTAAGGTACACGAGTGCACTATCCAGGGAGGCTGACTCTTTTTCTCTATCTCCATAGTCTGCGTAGACTGCACCAATATTGGACATGACTGAAACATAAGCCTGGATATTTCCTTCCGCTTCGAAAACCGCGGCAGCCTCATTATAGTAGTCCACAGCCTTGATAGCATCTCCTACGAAAAACTGGATGGAGCCTAGAGTCATTAGGCCCTGCGCCTTTACACTAAGAAATCTTTGAGTTGAGCCAGCTAAATCAACTGCTGATAACGCATGAATGGTGGCTTCTTCATACTCTCCGTTTCGCCAATGAATTTCAGAGAAAAGCACTTCTGATGAGGACATAAGAATGGTGTCATTTTGCGATAATGCATAATCGTTAATTGCCTCTACAAAGTCGTGCGTCACTTGTATGTCTACAATCACGCTTTTGGAGAAAGTCTGGATAAAAGTGGTCGACCTATCCTCTTCCTCCATGTCTTCAAAGAGAAGTATCAAACTATCTGCTGCTGCCTTGACATCCAAGATTTGAGCCCTTGTGCTCGTCGTACAAGCCACAATCGCCAAAAGACAAATCCACCAACGCATAGTTTTCATTTGCTAACCTTTGAAAATGACTTCTAGTGCTTCTTTACGATTTGATACCCCAATCTTTGTATAGATATTCTTCAAGTGTGTCTTGACAGTGTTAATAGATATGAAGAGTTCATCGCCAATTTCACGATTATTTTTTTCAGATAGGGCCAATTTGAGGATATCGAATTCACGCTCTGAAAGTGGCGTGTGCAGCTGCTGATTGATCTTGTCTTGGTTTAGATTGAGTTTATCTTGTGAAACATCCAGTGCTGAGTTAATCTGAATTCGTAGCGTATCGATCTCCTGGGATAGCAGTCTTCTTTTCAATCGAAAACGCTGTAGAAGAAGGAAGATCGCCAAAAGACTAAACACAAGTATCACAGCGATAATGACGAATAGAAATAGCTCAAACCTTTCCTTTTCGGCTATTTCAGCGTTGGCCTCTACTAGCTCTTTTTCCTTTTGAGCTGTCTCATAGCGAATTTCAAGTTCAGCGATTCGTTCTTTGGCTTCCACTGCAGTAAGCGAGTCATTGATCGCGACAGACTTATTACGCTCAGCCAATGCTAATTCATATTGATTCCGCGCTAGCGCAACCTGATAAAGAATATCATGGGCTCCCTTTGCGTGGTAAGGAAAATGCTTCTCCTCAGCCAGTGCCAATGCCTCGTTAGCTGCTTTCATCGCCTCTGTAAGCGCGTCCATTTCCAGATATGTATTGGCGATACCCAGAATCGTATGGCTGATATATTCGGCCTCATTGGTAAGCTCAGCATATGCTCTAGCCTTTTTTTGATAATAGAGGCTTGAATCAAGTTGACCAAGTTTTTTGTGAATAGCGCCAAGATTATTCTCAACAAAAGCAAGAGACGTATAGTCGCTTAGAACTTCTAAATACTTCCTTGTATTCCTGTTGTGATGGATACTCTTTGCCAGGCTATCCATCGCCTCATATGCAATAGCCAATCTGAGATTGCCATAGGCCAGTTCACCAGTATCGTTAAGGTTTTCTGCGATCTCTAGTCCTCTAGCTGAGTAATCTTTAGCGGAATTAAAATCCTGCATTTGAAAGAATACACCTCCCATATTTCCCAATATCTCTGCTTCAGCGATGTTGAATCTCCTCTCATCATGTTCTTCTGCGATGGCTAGGGCTTCCTGCAACGAGGCAACTGAAAGCTCACTTTGGCCCTGATGCTTTAATAGTACACCCCTTGCATTGTACCCTCGCATGACATAGTAATGCCTATCCTCTTTTCTAGAATTGTCTATGCACTCATTGAGATAATGTAATGAAGAATCTATCATCCCAAGCTTTCCATAGGCTACACCTTTTGCTAACAGGTACATAGACTCAAGACTATCTTTGATCAGGGATTTGTCCTTTATCACTGATAGCAGTTCTAAAGCCATATTAGGGTTTTGCTCATCATAGGCTTTTTTAACTAGCTCCTGATCAGAGTCAGCAGATGCGTCTACGGCCAAAAGGATAGCGAGTAAGATGTTAACAAGTACAGGTAACATTGGGTGACCTTTGAAGACAATCTAAAATAGACATAAATCAGTGAAACCTGTATTATAAAAATGCACCAATTACGTCTACCCAGTCATATGGCATAGCAAGTAACAATCAGGAGATAGAAACTCACAAATAACTGTTCGTAGCATCAATTAAGGAGAAATTGAGTTTTATTGGAAGCTAAGAGTAAAGGCTGCTCTGGCTAGATAAATGCTAAATGCTAAAACTTCTTGTTCAACACCAACTCTGAATCCACATTGAGCCACATATCAAGGATGGTAGCATAGACCTGCCGGAAATCAATGGTATATTCACCTTTGAGTCGTGTATCCCTTTAAAGTAAAGTAACTGCTCGCAGGACAAAATAAACTAGCTCATACTTTAAAGCTGAATCGATACAAATTGTCAGTACAAACGAAACGAACAATACGCTGCTTCTTTCTCACAAAATCTATAACTTCTGGATAAAACTACCAGCGTGAGATTTTACTTCCTTGTCACCTTATATGCTTGGGCTGTTACCGCAATTGCTCAAAAACAGGCATTGATCAATGGGCACATCTTCAATGGTACCGACAATACCATTTACGAAAGTCATACCGTACTTGTGGAGGGTAAGACTATCGTCAATATCCAGCCTGCCACAACGGATGTACCAGAAGGTTATGTGCTAATTGACCTTTCCGGTAGGTACGTTATGCCGGGAATGATAGACGCACACACACATATGAGTAGCTTAGCTGCAGCAAAGCGGGCACTGGAATCGGGCGTCACCACTGCACGCAGTGCTAGTGTTCCAGCTTATCAGGATGTGACAATTAAAGAAATGGTCCGTGCCGGACAACTTCCAGGCCCGGATATGCTGGCAGCAGGAGTGTTTGTAACTCCTGATCTTGGAGAAACTGTGTTGGCAGATCCGAGGCTTGGTTCTCTTGTGAATGGTGTAAGGTCCGAGGATGAATTGCGGACACTAGTCCAAATCAACATTGATCGTGGAGCAGATGTCATTAAGACCCGTGGAACTGAACGTGCTGGTCTTCCACATACAGATCCGCGAAAGCAGACTTATACGCAGGAGCAACTTACCATCATTGTGAATGAGGCTGCTAAAGCCAAAGTTCCGGTAATGGTTCATGCTCATGGTGACGAAGGTGCATACGCGGCAGTGCTAGCCGGAGCACGATCCATTGAGCATGGCACTTATCTTAGCAGAAAAACCCTTGAATTGATGCGAGACAGAGAAACCTATCTTGTACCTACTTATACAACCGTGGTTGATCTCGTAGAGCCTGGAGGAGATTATGATAATGCCATCTTGATGATGCGCGGGAAACACATGTTGCCATCTCTCCAAGAGTCTTTCAGTATGGCACTGGAACTAGGTGTGAAAATAGCAACTGGCGCAGATACAGGATATGGACCAAATAGTGTAACTCGCATTAGCATGGAAGCTGAAAACTTTGTGCGTATGGGTATGACATCTTTCCAGGCTTTGCAATCTGCAACCGTAGTAGCCGCCGAACTTCTAGAATTGTCCGATCAAACAGGTCGGATTGCTACTGGATATGAGGCAGATCTGATCGTACTGACAGGTAATCCTCTTGAGAATATAAGATACCTTCAAGATGTTGTGATGGTCATGAGCAATGGTCAAATCGCAATGAAGCGATTCCCATTTGAGCTTGAAGAAAAATGAAAAGGATCCTCTTCATATCAGGCCCTGTAGCACTATTCCTGGTTTGGCTCTTTTTCTGGGTTTTGGGCAAGTACGTAGATAGTGACATGAACCGAACCAGAAATGTAGATCTGTCCCAAGTAAGCCAGGAAGCAAGAGAGCTACATCAGGAATTATTGGTCGCGGATTGGCATGCAGATAATTTGTTATGGGACAGAGACTTGCTCAACAATATAAGCTATGGCCAAGTAGACCTACCCCGTCTCATCGCCGGAGGTTTTGCTTTACAGGTCTTTGATGCGGTGATCAAAACCCCTAGAGGACTTAACTACGAACGGAATGATGCTGACACTGACAATATCACTCTGCTTGCTGTAGCCAATCGCTGGCCACCAAAAACCTGGAACAGTCTGCTTGAACGTGCGCTTTATCAAAGTCAGCTATTACATGAAGCAGCTGAACGTTCGGAAGGGAACCTCCGGATCATCAAAAATAAGAGTGACTTGATCGACTTTCTGGTCCATAAAGAAACCAAACCTACCATCGTAGGAGGACTCTTATCTGTTGAGGGTTTACATGCACTTGAGCGGGACCTGGATAATGTGGGAAAACTGGAACGAGCTGGTTTCAGAATTTTAGGACTAGTCCATTTTTTTGATAACGCGCTGGGAGGGTCTTCTGCTGGGGTCGAACAGGGTGGCTTGACTGATTTTGGAAGACAGGTACTCAAACAAATGGAAGAAAGATCGATCATTGTGGATCTGGCCCATGCTTCAGAAACCTTGTTTTTCGATGTATTGGCTATTTCAACGCGTCCTGTGGTTGTTTCCCATACCGGTATCAAAGCGATTTACGATAGCCCGAGAAATCTAAGTGATAAGCAAATATTGGCCATTGCCGATAATGGTGGTATCATAGGGATTGGTTTTTGGGCAGGTGCCAATGGAGATATCAACCCAGCTTCTATTGCCAAAGCCGTCCGTTATGTAGTGGATATGGTAGGCATTCAACACGTTAGCCTGGGCTCTGACTTTGACGGGGCTGTGGAGACACATTTTGATGCCTCGGAGATGGTGGTACTTACAGAGGCCCTTTTGGCAGAAGGTTTTACTGCTTCAGAGATCAAACTCATAATGGGCTTGAACCAGATCAACTTTTTGTTAGAAAATTTGCCGGAGGAATATGTCTTCCCCTAAACTAACCTTATCCCCTCTTCTTCAATTACAATCTTCTTCTCTTTGTAGAGACTCCCGATAGCCTTTTTGAATAGCTTTTTGCTCATTCCGAGTTGGTACTTGACTTTTTCGGGATCAGACTTATCATGAAGTGCCAGGAAGCCTTCGTTTTGCGTTAGCAAGTCAAGTATTTTCTGTGCATTTGGCTCGACACTCTTGTACCCCTGCTTTTCCAGGGCAACATCAATCTTGCCATCATCCCGTATGGCTTTGACATAGCCGATGGTTTTGTCACCCATTCTCACTTCCTTGAAAAGCTCACTGTTGTAAAGCAAACCTTGATACAGGTGATTGACAATCACTTTCACCCCCAGGTCAGTCCGCTCACAGATCAATACCTCAACTTCCTCTCCTACTTCCAGTTCGATAGTCTCCGTTTCAAGGTATTTCTGGATTTTAGCGGATGCAGATAAGCGCCAGGATTCTACATCAAGATACAAGTGAACAAGATATCGCCCTCC
Organism: Flammeovirgaceae bacterium UBA6059; assembly: GCA_002435755.1. Lineage (GTDB taxonomy): Bacteria > Bacteroidota > Bacteroidia > Cytophagales > Cyclobacteriaceae > UBA6059. The sequence continues at coordinate 134,259 of DIYH01000024.1, read as the reverse complement.
CTCTCTCATTTTAGCTCGCTGCTCTTTGAATGGAACAAGCAGATCTTTCTCTAGCCCCCAGTCAAGAAAAGCTCCAACCTGGTTGACCTGCTTGACCTGCAGATAACCAAACTCGTCTCTGAGTATGTGAGGACGAAGTGTGGTAGCAATCATACGATCTTCGGAATCGCGATAGATGAAAACCTCAAGTTCATCATCTATTTTCATGTCTTCCGTTATCCAGCGATTAGGTAGCAGCACTTCAGTTCCTTCCTCATCTTCAAGGTATAGACCTGGTGGGGCAAACCGCTCAATCCGCAGTGTATTGAATTTGCCTATAGCAATCATATCAGAGAAGGTCCAGAACCTTTTTGATCAAGGAATCCACCACCTTATGCGGGTCTTTCGAGAATGTACCTCTGGACCTATTGGCCAAAATTGCATTGGCGCTCACCACCTCATGACCAAGCATTCGACCGAGTGCATACAAGCCAGAGGTCTCCATTTCAAAGTTGGTTACCCAATAGTCTCGATGACGAAAATTAACCAGACGATCTATCAATTTGGGATACCGAATGGGTACTCTGAGTGCTCTACCTTGTGGTGCATAGAAACCTGGGGAGGTGGCAGTGAAACCTTTGATCATATCCTGGCCCAATTGCTCGATCAACAGACTACTACCTGCAACTGTATAAGGAGTAAAAGTCACTCCCAGATAGTCACGAAGGGTCTGACTGTAGGAGAGCTCAAATTCGGTTTGTGGTAGCTCATAATAAGCCATGAGATTATCCATCCCTAGACCATACTCGGAAATCACATGAGAACCAATCCTGATGTCCTCTTGTATACTTCCTGATGTACCGACCCTGATAATTTTCAGTTTTTTGCGTCTGCTTTTAGGCTCCCTGGTCTTTAGGTCAATGTTAGCCAGCGCATCCAGCTCCAGCATAGCTATCTCTGAGTTGTCCGTGCCCATGCCAGTACTCATGACCGTTATTCTATTGCCATTGTATTTGCCGATATGTGTGATGAACTCTCTTTTGTTCATCTCAAAATCAACGTCATCGAAAAACTTACTGATCCGATGGACACGACCAGGGTCACCAACAAGCAAAATGTATTCGGAGATATGCTCAGGTTTCAGGTTGAGATGGTAAATACTGCCATCTTTATTTAGAATGAGCTCGGATTCGGGAATTTTAGCCATTCATACAGGTGTCAGCACTAGTTTCACTTCTCCTCTTCCAACCCTTCATCGGATTGTAACCATTCATCTCCTTTTTGTAGAATCCTGTACCATCATATGAACGAACATCCGGATGCTCGCTGCATTCTTGTGAGCAACATCCATTGAAAACCTCCGCTCCTTCTTCTGACATTGGGACGTGGGCATTGCAGTGCGGATTAGCACAGTTGACCATACGACCTGTAGGCTGGCCCGTCACATAGCATCTGCTGATCACTTTCGGGTTTACTTTGTTGACATCAGCCACTACCCTACCGTCAAATACATAACATTTACCCTCAAAATCTTCGCCCTCTTCTTCAATACCATACTTGATGATACCTCCATGAAGTTGATAAACATTTTCAAATCCTTTTTCCAGTAGATAAGCACTCGCTTTCTCACATTTGATCCCGCCGGTGCAGTAAGTCACGATCTTCTTACCTTCGAGCTCATCCCTTATCTCCTCCACCTTATCAGGGAAATCTCTGAAGTTCTCAATATCGAGTGTCATAGCGTCCTTGAACTTACCAACCATATGCTCATAGCTGGACCTCACATCAAGGATAATAGTATCGTCATCTTTTTGCTTTAATAGCTGTCTGAACTCATCAGGTTCTACATACTCTCCGGTACGTACATTGGGATCGATATAGTCCAGTCCGGAATTGACAATCTCCGGCTTATAACGAACATGGATTTTTGCGAATGCATGCCCCTCATGAGGCTCAACCTTAAACTCAGTATGGCCGAATCTTGAATCATTGAGTACATAGTCCATATATGCCTCACAGTCATCCTTGTGGCCTGACACTGTACCATTGAGTCCTTCTGAGGAAATAATGATCCTACCACGAAGGTTGTTCTCAATACAAAATAAATGATGTTGTTCCCGGTACTCTTCGGGGTTCTCTATTTTGGCATAACAATAGTAGAGAAGGATTTGATAGTCTTGTTTCATAACCAGGGCCTTGTTTCAAGCAAGGTGTCAGTTTAAAAATATAAAAAAATGTTCGTTCTTATGTCTTTACTACCTGGGCGGGATTGCCAAAGACAGTCTCTCCTTTTTGGACATCTTGAATAACCACAGAACCAGCTCCTATGCGAGCATTCTTCCCAATCTTAACACCACTCACCACTGTCACACCTGATCCCAAGAAGGCACCTTCTTCTACTACTACATCTGCATTGAGGACCGTACCAGCACCAATCTGTACATAGTCACCAACCATACAGTTGTGATCAACAACAGCCCCGGTATGTAACAGGCAATGATTACCAATCTGAGCACCAGCTCCTAGGATCACAGCCGCATTAATAAAATTACCATGCCCGAGAGAGGCACTTGATGCCATCACCGTAGCAGGATGATGTGCATTGACTGGCATCATTTTTCTTCTATCGACAATGAGTTTGGTCAATGATTTTCGGAGTTTATTATCATCTACCGCAATAAACGCTTCACATTTTTTACCAATCAGTTTTAAAAAACCATCATCCTCTGTTTTACCCAAGACGGTTACTGTATCGATCTCGGTATTATGCATTTCTTCATTGTCATCTAAGAATCCATAAACCATGACATCATTACTCTGAAAAATTTCAAGAGCTGCCCTTCCGAGACCTCCTGCTCCAAAAATTATTACTGGGTTGTCCATAATGTACTTTCGAAAATTGACCGCAAAAATACGATTTTCTAGATGATTTTACGAGGTAAGACGAATTGTTGCCAACCAGCAGCAATAAGCAACACTAAGAATGGTTGATAGGCTACTCGATAGCGGTCTAGCGTTCCGAAATTGGGAGTGGTGATAGCAATCAGTCCAGCTAGCAATACTATCAAACCTAGTATGGCCCAGGTTCCAGCCGGGATTTCGGACCACTTCCTTCTGACCGTTATCAAAACAACCAGCGTAAGCAATGTTATCAAAAGCAGCGAGTTTTGCAACGCCACCAGAAATGATGGGATATCCCAATACTGACTAATCAGAGGCATGAACAATCCGGTGAACACCGCCTTGGGAAAATGAAAAATAAAAGAACCGACATCCGGCCTAAGACCATTATAATGTGCACTTTTTCCGGGTTGTGTTTGGCTTATGGTGAGCTCATAATTATCTACCATCACCTGCATAGTCCTATGAAGGTCAAGATTGGGATGTAATTGACTTACCATCAACAGTAAAAGCACATAAGTCATTAGCCCCACCACTAGCTTTCGGTAGGCTGACCAGTACATAGATGTAGACAAGCCATACAATAAACAGGCAGGCAGGAAGATCGCTGCTATATAGTACTTGAGTAGCCAAAGGGTCCATGCACCCAAACCAGCCAATACCCAGTGCCACCATGCGAGACGTTCAGTGACACTTCCTAGTCTCAGCAATGGTGTTAATACCAGAAGCATGGCAGGGAAAGAAATAGCTTCTTTACATATCCCACTTGTCCAGAAAACCAATGATGGCAACACAAGTAGCGCCCCCATTGCCGGTAGGCTTAAACCCGGAAAGCGCTGCTTCAACATCATAAAAAAGTGAAAGATCGTGAGCCCTCCAACAAGAGAAAAGTTGAGCGCTGTAATCCAGGTGTTTCCCGATAGGTAGTAGGAGACTGCTGTAAACTTGGCCATCAGCATCGCCCGACGATCAAAGTCGTAGGTCAGTTGATCGATAATAGTCTTTGGACCTTCCGGATCAAATAAAGCCTGGAAAAAGGAGGAAGGACCAAGAGAATGGTACGCTTGAGCATCGTGAACATAGTTGGCCATGTCTCCAGTTCCGTAATGATAAGTGTATACCCAAACGAAACTACAAGCAGCCAGGGATTTAAGCACGGCGTATACTAGCCAGAGTTGCTTATCGGATGTATGGGTGAGTCTCCGCCAGACCCACCAAACAAGAAGAAAAAGCAAAACAATATTGACCAATGAAAAGACCTGGCTCATACTCACCGATTCAATATGGCCGCTCCAATACTGCAGCGCAGGCACTGTCTCGGTCGGCAATAAAGTTTGTAAAGGCCTAAAAGTCCCTGACTATCAGCGGCCGATGCTATAGTCGACCCGAGAGCGCTCCATTGATTGATGATGGCATTCTTCTCTGGCTTGATTTGAGCAAGTAAGTCAAGTGCCCTCTCAATGTATGATTGATTGTCTGTGAACTTGCCATAAGAAACCAGCAAGGTGGCACATACATTGATCAACAATCCATCAATACTACTTTTTCCCAATCCCGGAATGGCATGTTTAGTGGACTTACCAAACTGGTAATGTGAGCACCAGTAATCAGACTGACTTACTCTAAAAAGCTCTCTGATCTTTTTGACATCTATTGTTTCCGTCAATATCGAAAAAAAACTCGGATGGCTATGGAATATCTGAGCCACTTGGGCAATCCTGAGCGATGGGAAGTTCGCTGGTCTTAATCGAAGATACTTCCATTCTACGGTAGATATCTCTTTGTCTTTCAATCCATACTTGTGGCTAAGAAAGTCATATTCTCTTTTGAGGTCCTTATAGTAATCATCTTGCACTTCCTCGCTTAACATACCAGCCACACCGAATAGCAGGGCCTCAAGTTGATGAATATCATGATGATGCTTCCTAATGATTGTCAACGGTAGTTGCTGGGCTAATCTGTACATTGGCTCACTGTTTTTCTTAAACCCCATATGCTTCATCAGCCATTGATAAGCAGCTTGTTCCCAGTCACCGTTATTTGTTTTGAGGACGAGCCCCAATTCTGACGATTTTAGCTCTAACCGCGACATCAAGGCCCGCTCGACCATAGAAGTGACTGTAAGTACATCGACTTGGTGAATGCTGTCAGCGCACGCGATTTTACTATCATTCTTGACCAGTGCAGCAGAGCTTCTTGTCAGATCAGGTTTAATTCTATGTTTCAACTCTAGTGTTGGGATCGCCACTTTGTCATCATAGTGCAAAGGGATATCATCATCCCATACTACATGAAGCACCACATTTTGGTAAGCAGGATCTGAGTTGTGCCCATGTTTTTGCCAATCGGAAGAAGTCACATGTAACTCCACATGACCATGCCACTCTATATCTCCAATCAGGATTTTAGCCTGTACGAAATCAGGACCTGCATCGCGGTGAGCAAACCCGGGGTTGATGATATTGATAGATTCTCCTGTGGTGGTGACCAAGCCCGCCTTATCAAAATACTGGTGTTGCCAGACGAAATGCAGCAGGTCCTCTTTCACTACCGTAAATATTGGTCTAACATACGATCCATGTCAGCTTGCAAATCCAGAGCTGCTTTCTTGACACTCTCATCAAATTGTTCACCTTCACCGGCATATATGATTCCACGAGAAGAATTAACGAGCAGACCACATTGGCTATTCATACCATGTTTACAAACTGTTCCAAGATCTCCTCCTTGAGCCCCTACGCCTGGCACCAACAGGAAATGATCAGGAGCATGTTTCCTAATCTGCGCAAACATTTCGCCTCGCGTTGCACCCACAACATACATCAATTGGTCAGCACTACCCCACTCTCGGCTTTTGATCAAAACTTGCTCAAAGAGTTCACTTTCACCTATTTGCAAATTCTGAAAGTCCATGGCCCCTTTGTTGGAGGTCAGAGCAAGTAATATGGCCCACTTATCAGCAAAAGAAAGAAAGGGTGTGACTGAGTCTTCTCCCATATAAGGTGCAATAGTGATCGCGTCAAAGTCCATTTGCTCAAAAAAGGCCTTCGCATACATTTTAGACGTATTACCAATGTCACCGCGCTTAGCATCGGCAATCGTAAAATGCTCTTTTGGTATATACTCCAACGTTTTGGCCAGTGTGTTCCATCCCTGTGGGCCGAGGCTTTCGTAAAAAGCAATGTTGGGTTTATAGGCTACTGCAGTATCGACGGTAGCGTCGATCACGCGCTTGTTAAAAACCAGTATCGGGTCTTCTTCTCTCCTGAGATGGCCTGGAATCTTATTGACATCCGAATCCAGACCAACACATAGAAATGAGCGTTTTTGTAGGATCTGATCAAACAACTCTTGTCTTGTCATAAAACAAAAAAAGCCGCTTTAGCGGCTAATTGCAAAATGTAAAACGGACGGAGTTGAACTATCTAAAATCAATCACTTCTACTCCTTCGTATTCAGACGGGTCGAAGTTAAAGTAATCATCGCCCATGTCAGGTTCTTCTTTAAAAGTGACGATCTTATAGATGTAGCGATTACCGTTCTTGTCAAACACCTGGAAGCGGCTCAGTTCCTGATTATTGCTTTTGATCGCCAGGCGAATTTTGAAATAAGTATTGGATACATCCTCAGGTACGAGATCGATGATATCCAACTGACCATTGTCAGCAGACTCTATGTATAGGTACTTATAGCCTTCCTTATATAGGGTGAAAATATTGTTGAGTGAGATCTCCTGATCTTCAGCATAGTAGTCTGAAATATTGACTTCATTGAGCTCCTCCATATAAGTCCAAACTGTTTCACCATTGTTGATGATCTCCTGACCTTCCATGGAGAGACGGTACATTTCGCCTTTTACGCTGACTGTACCCTCGAACGTTTCGGTAAGGTCCTCAGCCGGGTTTTCAAGGATATACTCAAAGTCCGTAGTAAAAGCTGTCATGGCCTGATACTTATCACTCATTGCGTCAAGTATAGAGCGTGCTGCTTCATCTTGCTGAGCTTGTGCCGTTATACCCAATGAGAACAGGCACAGTATAGAAAGTACTTTTTTCATGTTTCAATTGATTTGGTTGTGCCTACTCAACAACCGTGCTAGAAATTATCAACCGTTAAGATCATTCAATATTTGTTCAAGCGCATACTCATCCTTGACCAATACCTCTCTTGCCTTACTTCCTTCGAAGGGACCTACAATACCGGCAGCTTCCAATTGGTCGATGAGTCTACCTGCTCTGTTGTAGCCAAGTTTTAATTTGCGCTGTATCAATGAGGTACTACCCTGCTGATGTACGACCAGTAGTCTTGCAGCATCATCGAACAAGGCATCTCTATCCGCTAGATCTACATCACCTGGCATGGACTCCTCCTCCCCTTCATATTCTGGTAAGAGATAAGCGTCATCATAACCGCGTTGATCACCGATCCACTCACAAATCCGGTCTACCTCGGGAGTATCCACGAAAGCACACTGCAAACGGGTGAGGTCAGAGCCCTGAGACAACAGCATATCACCCATACCTACCAACTGCTCTGCGCCACCTGCATCCAGGATCGTACGAGAGTCGATCTTGGACGTAACACGGAAAGACAGTCTTGCCGGAAAGTTGGCTTTGATGATACCTGTGATCACATTGACGGAGGGGCGTTGTGTAGCAACTACCAAGTGAATGCCGATGGCCCTAGCAAGCTGAGCCAGACGTGCAATAGGAGTTTCTATTTCTTTTCCGGCCGTCATCATCAAGTCGGCCAACTCATCAATAACCAGTACAATGTATGGCAAAAACCTATGCCCCTTCTGCGGATTGAGTCGTCGCTCAACAAACTTCTGATTGTACTCCTTCAGGTTGCGACAGCCTGCATCTTTCAGCAGATCATAGCGATTATCCATCTCAATACAGAGCGAATTGAGCGTATAGATCACCTTCTTTGTGTCAGTAATAATAGCATCTTCACTATTGGGCAGCTTAGCCAGGAAGTGACGCTCAATCTTGTTGAATAATGTGAGTTCCACCTTCTTCGGGTCAACTAGCACTAGCTTGAGTTGACTTGGATGCTTTCTGTACAGCAACGAGGTGAGCATGATGTTGAGACCTACTGACTTACCTTGACCTGTGGCACCCGCCATCAACAGGTGAGGCATCTTGGCCAGATCAGTTACGAACACTTCGTTCGAGATCGTCTTGCCCAGTACGACAGGGAGTGCCATTTTTTCATTTTTGGCAAACCTCTCATGCTCTATGACAGTCCGAGCATCTACCATCTCCCTATTCTTATTGGGCACTTCTATACCAATGGTACCCTTACCAGGAATAGGTGCGATTATCCTAATCCCCAGGGCTGCCAGATTCAGAGCAATATCATCTTCAAGATTCTTGATCTTCGAAATCTTTACACCCGCCTCCGGAACGATCTCGTAGAGTGTCACGGTCGGGCCTATGGTCGCCTTGATACTGGATATGCCAATCTTGAAGTTGATTAATGTCTCAACAATCTTGTCTTTGTTGGCCTCAAGCTCTTCTTTGGTTACCTGGACTTTCTTATCAGGATATTCATTGAGGAGCTCAGGTGTAGGAAACTTGTAGGATGGCAGGTCCAGAGTAGGGTCGTAGTTCTCTTGCTCCTGCACCTTTTTAGCATCTTCTGAGATCGGGTCAACATTAAATGCTGGCTTGACTTCTTCCTTCTTCTCTGAAGCTTCTTCAATTGAAAGCTCAAGGTCCGGTTCTTCCTTAGACGTACGACTTGTTTTCTTAGGTTTGTCTACCGTCCAGGTATCGGTGGCTAAGTCTTGAGTTTCTTCGGTAGATTGCTCCTCCTGCTCTACTTCTTCTTTTACAGCTGCCAATACTGCCGCCAGGTCATCTGATTTCTCTTCCTGCGGGAGCTCTTCTTTAACTTGACTCTCTGTCTTTTCGTCAATCTCGCTGGATGCGTCTTCTTCTCGTTCTGGCTCACGAATGATTAATTTGAACTCATCATCTTCTTCGTCGGATTCCTCAGCTTCACCACTATCAAAAAGGTTATCCACTACTTCCTTGTCAGTTTGCTGCTCATCTTCTATATCTTCCACCTCTTCTTCGTTATGAGATGAGCTGCTCCCCCAACCAAATGCAGGTAACAAGGTATCCGTGATATTGAAGTAATAGATAAGAAAAACCAATAAGGTAAAACCTAGAAAGATAGTAGTACCCCAGCCCATCAGGCTATCTCCAAGGATGGCCAGTTCATAGCCTACCCCTCCACTGAGGAAGCCCCATTCCGTCAGCTCGTCTGAAGACAGGAGAATGAAACCCATACTGATGCTGACCCACAGCAGAAAGAAAAAGACAAAGTAAGAGGCCCGATCCAGGGCATAGATCTCTTTCTGATAAGCAACGTAGAAGCCAGCCAAAAAACACAGCGGAGGAATCAGAAATGCTGCAATCCCAAACCAGTTGAAAATGAGATAATGGGCTGATAACGCACCAAATAACCCCAGCCAGTTTTCAGCCTCAAGGCCAGAATCTTTTATTCCGATAGTACTTACAGCATCTATTACACTTTGATCCGCCTTACCAGTAAAAAGGTAAGAGATGAAGGAAGTGAGTAAAAATAGCGACAGGCCAAGCAAGAAGAACCCCAAGGTCAGTTGGAATCTCCTATCATTAAAGAATGAAAACGTAAACTTAGGGAAGCTGCGCTCTTTAGACTCTTTCTTGAAGGTATTGGTCTTGTATGTATTCTTGGGCATTCAGAAGAATGTATATGACAAAATAAACAAAACGAGTACAATTCTCTCGGCGTATGTGCCAAATTAGATTTCCACAGCGGACAACTCCCTATTGATGCGCTTGATCATTGCAGGGCCCTCATATACGAATCCTGTATAGACCTGGACAAGCGACGCTCCCGCACGCAGTTTTTCTATTGCATCCTCAGCAGTGAATATGCCTCCCACGCCAATGATGGGGAAGCTGCCTTCTGATCTCTTATGAAGATAGCGAATTACATCAGTAGACCTTTTCCTCACAGTTCTACCGCTTAAGCCTCCGGCTCCAATTGTTTCGATTCGCTGTTTAGATGTATCCAGGCCTTCTCGACTGATGGTTGTGTTAGTGGCAATTACACCATCGATCTTGGTATCTATGACGATTTCGACTACATCATCAAGCTGCTCATGGTTCAGGTCGGGTGCGATCTTGAGCAGTATAGGTTTACGACTTGGCATCCGCGTGTTTTCATCTTGCAACCTGGAGAGCAATGCCTTGAGTGGCTCCTTCTCCTGAAGATCGCGAAGGTTAGGTGTATTAGGAGAACTTACATTGATGACAAAATAGTCAACATGATCAAAAAGCTGTCGAAAACAGATCAGGTAGTCTTCTTGTGCCTGGTCGTTATGAGTGACTTTATTCTTGCCGATATTTCCTCCGACGATCACCTGAGATTTTCTTCTTTTAAGTCGCTCGACAGCTTCCTGCGCCCCTCCATTGTTGAAACCCATGCGATTGATCAGAGACTGATCCTTGGGCAGGCGAAACAATCGAGGTTGTGGATTGCCCGGTTGTCCTTCTGGAGTAATGGTGCCGATCTCTATAAATCCAAAGCCCAGATTGGACATCTCGTCAATCAATCTGGCGTCTTTATCAAAGCCTGCTGCAAGCCCGACAGGATTGGGAAAATTCAATCCAAACAGCTTCCGCTCAAGTCGCTTATCGCGATAGCCAAACAAGGACCTAAACAAGGCTCCCATACCGGGTATCTTATGCAAAATGCGCAGTAAATCGAATGTGAAATAGTGAGCACGCTCCGGCGGTAGTAAGAATAAAAGCGGTCGAATAAGCCCTTTGTACATGACCGCAAATATAGAGATTGGCCTAGCTCCTGGGATGAAATTCAGTGATAACTTGTCTCAGATAATCGCGATCCAAATGGGTATATATTTCGGTGGTTGTGATGGACTCGTGACCGAGCATTTCCTGTACTGCGCGCAAGTCGGCTCCACCCTCTATGAGATGCGTCGCGAAAGAATGCCGAAAGGTATGGGGACTGATGTTCTTCTGAATACCAGCTGTCTTTGCAAGGTTTTTGATGATGGTAAATATCATCACTCGCGTTAGTTGAGCGCCACGACGGTTGAGAAATACGAAAGACTCCTGACCGGGCTTGATGTTCATATGGACACGGTATCCCTCTACGTACATCTTTATGAATTTCTGAGCTGTACTGCCAATGGGTACAAGCCTTTCTTTGTTCCCTTTTCCAATCACACGCAGGAAGCCCACGTCAAAATAGAGGTTCTGCATTTGGAGGTTGACAAGTTCACTAACACGTAGGCCCGAGCTGTACAATGTTTCGATGATTGCCCGGTTGCGGGTGCCTTCAGCAGTAGACATATCAATAGCTTCGAGTAGCTGGTCAATCTCTACCACACTCAAAGTATCCGGAAGCTTACGACCTAGCTTGGGTGTATCTATCAACTCCATTGGATCAATCTTCAACTCTCCTTCGAACATCAAATACTTGTAAAAAGACTTAAGTCCTGAGATGACCCTGGCTTGAGTGTAAGCGGAAAGCCCCAGTTCCCCAATATGTTCTATGAAATCGTGGAGATCTGTACCCTCTATTTTAGTGGGTGACCTATCAATTTCCCTGATCTTCAGAAAATCTGACAACATACGAATGTCATGCAGGTATGCTTCAATCGTATTCTCGGAAAGAGACCGCTCAAGCTTGAGATAGTTTTTAAACTGCCTGATGTATGTTTCCCACATGTCATCTAAATTATGATAATATGTGTTGTGTGGTCGTGATTTTGGCACAAGATTTCTTAATATTCGAGTCTGAAATCGATTTAAGTTCGGCATGAAGCTCATCATTATCAATGGTCCCAATCTTAACCTGCTCGGCAAGCGAGAAAAAGATATTTATGGCAATCAGGATTTTGAGAGCTACTTCGATACTCTCAAAAACAAGTTCCCTTCTGTGGACCTTGAACACTTCCAGAGTAACCATGAAGGTGCGCTTATTGACAAGATCCATGAAGTGGGTTTCAGCTATGACGGCATTGTCATTAATGGTGCTGGATTTACACATACTTCTGTAGCACTTCGGGACGCCATCGCTGCGGTGACTACTCCGACAATAGAGGTACATATCTCTAATATTGGGGCCAGAGAATCCTTTAGAGAGCACAGCTATCTCACAGCAGTGTGCACAGGTATCATTTCCGGCTTAGGCCTGGAAGGTTATGCCCTGGGTATTCAATATTTCTCTAACCGGTCGTAACTTGTACAAGGCAAGTTTTTATCCCGGCCCTTCTCGCGTATATAGCAAAGTCACAGAGTACATCTATGATGCCTACCGTGAGGGCATCTTATCAATCAATCATCGAAGTAAAGAGTTTGCGGAGCTAATGGTTGACCTCAAGGCCCAACTACATTATAAGCTCGATATTCCTTCTGACTATGAAATGATCTTTGCTTCCAGCGCTACTGAATGCTGGGAGATGATCGCTCAATCACTCGTCCGGACCAGTTCGTTTCACATCTACAACGGTGCTTTCGGGAAGAAATGGGAAACCTACACCTCCAGAATTGTTCAAAAAACTGGTGGTCATCATTTCGATTGTCAACAGGAACTTGACGTGGGAGCACTTGACCTACCGGAAAATATAGAATGCATCTGTATAACCCATAACGAAACTTCTAATGGCACTCAGCTAAGCAATGATGTCATCAAAGCGCTCCGAGAGAAATACCCTGAACACTTGATTGCGGTAGATGCCACCTCTTCTATGGCAGGGGTAGTATTAGATTTTAGTATAGCTGATGTCTGGTTTGCTTCAGTACAAAAATGTTTTGGTCTACCTGCTGGCCTGGCTGTCATGATCCTGTCTCCTGCAGCCGTGACGCAAGCTGCAAACATTGATGATCGGAATAAGTACAACAGTCTCAGTTTTGTGCTGGAAAACTATCGGATCAACCAAGCGCCTTATACTCCTAATGTTCTCAATCTTTATCTGCTTAACCGCAGCATGAACAAGAACAAACTCATCGGCGAAATTGAAGATAAAACTGAGGCTCGCTACCAGGAATGGTGCAGCCATATCAGTAGCCTTAGAGGTTTGGAACTAATGATCAAAAATGATGCTGTTCGTTCCAAGACAGTCCTTTGTATTGAAGGTGAACAGGAACTAATTGAAAGCGTCAAACGCGAAGCAAGAAGTAACGGGATCATCATCGGCAATGGCTATGGGGAATTGAAAGAAACCACCTTTCGCATTGCCAATTTTCCTGCTATCAAATCCAAGGAGATCGCAAGTTTTCAGAAGTTTCTGAGTCGAAAATATAGCTAGTATTTTTCCTTTTTTCTCTGGGCGCTATTTCTACATTTGCGGCTCAATTTTTTAGGTCATGTTTCAATTCAAAGAGATTATTTCCGTCAGCCTTATCCTCTTCTCAGTGATTGACATACTAGGTAATGTTCCGGTCATCATTGACCTGCGCAAAAAGGCCGGTCATATCCAATCGGAGAAGGCTACTCTCGTGGCAGGAGTCATCATGGTGCTCTTCCTTTTTCTAGGTGAGAGCATACTATCATTGTTTGGTATCGACATATCATCTTTCGCTATCACAGGTGCAATCATCATGTTCATCATGGGTATGGAGATGGTACTGAGACACAACTTTTTCAAAACTGATCCCTCAGAGCTCACGAGTGCATCAATCGTCCCGCTCGCTTTTCCATTGATTGCCGGAGCAGGTACCATGACTTCACTGCTTTCTCTTCGCGCGGAGTATGCGTTACCCAATATTCTGGTAGGTATAGTACTCAATCTGCTACTCGTCTATGTTGTATTGAAGACCAGTGGATGGCTGGAACGCAAGATCGGAGCGGCTGGATTCAGCATACTTCGAAAAGTGTTCGGAGTTATATTGTTATCAATAGCGATCAAGCTGTTCAAGACGTCAATTACTACTTTGTGGTAAGTCATTAGTAGTTTGAATACACCTGGTTGAGCCAACTCCAAACTTTAATTTTGTTATGAAGATATAGCTTCTATTTTCCTTCCTATGTTATCAGAGTTCTTTCTAAACTTATATTTCTCATATAAACCCTTTTACCATGCTTAAGAAGGCCTTTTTATTCAGCATTACTACTCTTTTAGTTTTACAAAGCTCCTTTATCAAGGCGCAAGAACCTGTGGATCTTGCTCCGATACAGTTTACTGTAAGTCTGTTACCACTAATGGCTCACATCGAAGGGAAAGTGAGTGATAAACAATCTTTGACTTTCGGTGGTGGACTAGGCTACAGTGCTTTTTATTCTGAGGTCAATGGTGAAGGTGACTTTGAGTTCTTCTCTACACCATTTCTTACTGCATCCTTTAGAAACTACTACAATCGCAAATTTGTGAGAAAAGATAATCTTAAGCAGAACTCGGGTAACTATATAGCTCTCTTAGGAAATTACCAGTTTGAAAATCTCGTAGACCTGGGAGTACTTGGTACTGGGGAAACCGGCTTAGATTCTTTTTCAATAGGACCAGTGTGGGGTATACAGCGCAACTATGGCAGTGGCATACATCTTGACCTTAGTGTAGGAGTTGGCTATCGTGTAGGTCAATCTGACGAGTTTATAGAAATAGAAAGTGGACTCACCCTCATAGGCGGATTTGAACTAGGTTATAGGTTTTAGTTTACCCGACCAGGACTGAATTAGGAATCAACAGCTTTCGATAAATTAACTTTCAAACATGATAACGATCTACACCGACGGAGCTTCGCGTGGTAATCCAGGACCAGGCGGATATGGTACAGTTTTACTTTACAAAGGCCATCGAAAAGAACTGTCGGAAGGTTTTCGCAAAACCACCAACAATCGGATGGAACTCCTAGCGGTCATTAAGGGGCTCGAAGCGTTGACTAAAGAAGGACTGGATGTTTTGATCTATTCCGACTCTAAATATGTGGTAGATACTGTGGACAAAGGTTGGCTGTGGGGTTGGGTCAAGAAAAACTTCAAGGGCAAGCAAAACCGTGACTTGTGGGAGCGCTTTATCCCAGCCTATCGCAAACAGCGGGTAAAATTCAAATGGGTGAAAGGGCATGCTGGTATCCCGGAAAACGAGCGTTGCGATCAACTGGCCGTTGAAGCCGCTGAAAGTGGTGACTTACAAGTTGACAGATGGTATGAGGAAAATGTTTGAATTCAGATGTAAAGTGACGAGATGTATTTTGAGCTAAGACGGGTTATAACTCATCACTACTCAAATCAGAACTACTAAATGGCAAAGTTCAGAAAAGCCTCTCGTAACGACCTTGATACTATTGTGGCGCTGCTAGCTGACGATGACTTGGGTAGCAAACGAGAGCTCTATCAAGACCCCCTACCTGAATCATACATTGATGCTTTTAATAAGATCAACCTGGATCCGAACCAAGAACTAATCGTGGTAGAAGATGAAAACCAATCTATCATTGGGACATTACAACTGAGCTTTATCCAGTATTTGACTTATCAGGGAGGTATACGGGCGCAGATCGAAGCAGTACGAATAAGAAAAGAAATGAGGGGCAAAGGATTGGGCAGGCAAATGTTCGAATGGGCTATCAATAGAGTGAAGAAACGTGATGCCCATCTTCTTCAGCTCACCACCGATAAGCAGCGACCCGAAGCACTCAAGTTCTATGAAAGTTTAGGCTTTAAAGCGACTCATGAAGGTATGAAGCTTCATTTTTAATTTTGCGAAACATGGAAGGGGAATACTATAAGACTAAAGACTCAGTTGCCGAGTACATAAGGTTAGCCAAAGACGTCAATGGAGCTAAACTAATCGAAAAGCTGAGAAAGGTATTGCCGGGGGGTCTATCAGTATTGGAACTAGGATCGGGACCGGGTTCTGACTGGAAGATTTTAAGTCAGACATACAACGTGGTAGGTTCTGATTTCTCGAAAGAATTTCTAGCGCACCTGGCCAAGACATATCCTAACGATAATTTCTTAGCACTTAATGCTATAACGTTAGCAACAGAACAGCGCTTTAATGGCATCTACTCTAATAAAGTCTTGCATCATCTGACTAACGAAGGATTATCAAAATCCATCAAAAGACAAGCTGAGGTCCTTCATCCCGATGGGATCATTTGTCACTCTTTCTGGAAAGGTGAAGGTTCAGAACAGTTTAAGGGCATGTTCGTCAACTATCACTATGAAAGCGACCTAAGGACCTTTTTTGAAGAAAAGTTCGAAATACTATCCATTGATAGTTATGATGAGTTTGAAACAAATGATTCGCTATTGCTCATTGGAAAAAAGAAGAAGCTTTAATCAACATCATTTGGTCAATTCGAACCCTCAAATCATGCCCTTGTTTCCTCGTGGTGTTACATTTGGCTATGGAGATATCCAGGCTAGAAGACTTTCCCCTCCGATCTCATGACAAAATTCGGTATAGAGATACTGATCGTCAGGGACATGTGAACAATGCCAATTTTCTGACATACCTTGAAACAGGACGCGTAGAGTTTTTGTATCACCCTGACTTACTGAAGTATGAAGAACGCACAAGTTTTGTAATTGCTTCAGTGAAGTTAGACTTTCTTAAAGAAGTCAAATGGCCCGGACAAATCAATATCGGTACCGGCATTACTAAAATAGGCAATAGCTCTATACAACTGTACCAAATGCTCTTCCAGAACGGTAGTTGCGTGGCAAGTGCCAATACCACAGTTGTACAAGTGGATAGCGAGAATGGATCAAGCAAGCCTTTGAGCGAAAGTGTCCGGCGCACACTTTCTACATGGTTGCTCTCTGGAGCTAATTCTTAGACTATGAAAATACTGGTATTTGGAGCATCCGGGTCGGGCACCACCACACTCGCGGCAGCCGTAGCACAGAAGAGCGACTATGTGCACTTAGACACTGACGACTTCTACTGGCAAGTGACAGACCCACCCTACCAGCAGAAAGTATCAAAGGAGATAAGACAAGCAAGGCTGAGTAAGAGCTTCCACCAACATAAAAATGTGATCATTTCCGGCTCTATAGTGAGTTGGGGAGAGGAGTGGAAAACTGCATTTGATTTGGTCGTTTTCATCTACCTCAAATCATCTAAGCGCTTAGAGCGGCTACATGAGCGAGAACGCAAGCGATACGGAGATCGGTTAATTCATGATACAAAAGTCCGACAAATTCACGCTGACTTTATAGCATGGACGCAACAATATGATGACCCTAGCTTTAAAGGACGCTCGCTTGCAGTACATGATCGCTGGTTAAAATCCATCAAATGCCCAATACTTCGCCTGGATGGTGAGTTAGAGTTAGACCTTAAGATCGAAAAAGTTCTGACCTCCGTAAAAGAATAGAATTGAGGATTAGCAACCCACTTTCATAAGTCGCTTTTTTCTAAGTATGAGGCCATAGCATCGACAAAAACAACAAATGGACCCCAAAAACATCAAAATTCAAATAGCCAGATTTGAGGATTTAGAGACGCTCGAAACTATTAGGGCTAAGGCCTTCAAGCCGGTTTTCGAGTCCTTCCGTACCATCCTTGGTGATAATGTTTATGAAGTAGCGCAAAAGCCAGAAGATCTCGCACAAAAAGACCTTCTGAGGTCCTATCTTGAAAAAGATAGTGTTTGGAAAACATGGAAAGTTACTTTTCACTCCCGAATCGTGGGTTTTATTGTCATTCGTCTCGACCATCAATCCGGTGTGGGTGAAATCGGACTCAATGCGGTTGATCCTGATCTGTCCGGGAAAGGTATAGGAACCCATATCTACCAATTTGCTGTAGGTGAAATGAAAAAGGCCGGAATGAAAGTCGCCACTGTAGCAACAGGTGGAGATCCGGCGCATTTGCCAGCTAGAAAAGCGTACCGTAATGCAGGGTTCACCAAAGAGATCCCAAGCGTATGGATGTGTCAGTCATTGAAATAGATAATTGCCTGATCGGGACTTCTACTATCCTATCTGTCCTAAAAGACAAATGAGTCAAAACAAAAGCTCCCTTTATTATGAATGAGTATATCCCATGTTTTGCGTGTGGCGCAAAGTCGCTCAACATTGAGGGAGAAGTCCATGAATACATGCTCTCAGCTCCCGGATGTTGGGAAATGTTTAATGAAGTACTTGCCCGAGAATATTCCGATTTGCGATATTGGAGAGGGCACCAGTTTACAGTAGACGCCTATGCCTGTCAGCACGTAGGAAAAAAAGAAGACAGTCGGGCACTCAACTCTGTCAACATACACCTGGCTTCTTTGCATGGGGTTTTCGAGAAGGGGCTCAGCCAGGCAGAGACTCCTAAACTCAGAGAGAGATTTTCTCAATTCTATAAAGGTAAAAACCTACTAGACTGGCTCGAACCTCCTTCTTCATTCGGTCAACTCACCGTTTTCGAACTTTGGAATAATGAAGATGCCGATCTGCATTTCGAAATAGCTCAGAACTGGGCCCGGTCAGTGTGGAAGGCTTGGGAACATCAACATGATAAAATCCATGAACTAGTAAGCCAAATTGATTAAACAGCCAATCCAACTATAATTCAGGACCTGAGCTTCATCTGTTAAAAAAAGCTGGACATAAAAGTAGTGCTGTACTCAGTTACATCTAATCACAACACCTCCATTGAGACAGTGAAAGAAACATTCAATAATTCGTAGGTTGATATGGGATTACCAGCAGGAGATTTTAGCTTGTCTATCGATAATGTAAAAAGCTGGGCATAACCATGAAAAGATTTCCCAAAATAGAGACGCAAAGGCTTCTTCTAACGGAGTTGACATCAAGTGATATCACCTCAATCGTCGAGTATGCATCCAATAAGAACATTTCAAATTATACCCACAATCTGCCGTTTCCCTATAGCGAAAAGGACGCGATTTATTGGATCAACCTAGCCAATCTGGGCTTCAAAAATGGAACAAAACTGACTTTTGGGATCCGGCCAAAGCCTGACAATGAGTTCATAGGAGGAATAGGTCTGACCATAGTACCGGAGTTCGAAAGAGCCGAGATTGGATATTGGGTAGCCGAGCCATTTTGGGGAAAGGGCTATGCTACAGAAGCTACCAAGGCCATCATCAACTTTGGGTTTTCTGATCTAGGATTAAATAAGCTTACTTCCTCACATTTAGCCAAAAATCCGGCATCAGGTAAAGTACTGACCAAAAGTGGCCTAATGAAAGAAGGAGTTTTAAAAGAACATCTTGTCAAAAACTCCGAGTATCACGATTTGGTAGTCTTTGGTCTGACAAAAAAAGAATTCGAAAAGAATAGACAAGATTGATCAGCGATCAGGACTTGCTAAAATAGCCTGACAACACATTGATTTCCTGACACCAAAAAACGACAAGTTTCGGCTGCCACACTTTAGTCTAAGCAATTACTTGCGTTTAAGACCTAGCTAATTCCATTATCAAAACGGAGCTATTATATTCGTCAAGCAGTTGCCATGAGCTATATCTCCATAAGCCTCTATCGAAAAGTCATTAACCATGCCCTTGCTGAAGGCATGGCAGAAGAGAAGTTTAGAGACCTGCCCATATCCATTGATGCTATGGAGAATGTCAGGGCTGTCCCCAGTGATCAGTTCTTCGCGCTACACGAAATGATAGATAGCCGGATTGGGTCAGGTTTTGCTGTAAGGGTCGGGCAGCAGATGAAAATTGATGACTATGGAGTACTCGGCCTTTCTTGGCGTACTTGTGCCCGGGCCGGAGAGATTTTCGAGCGCAGCGAGCGTTACTTCAAGCTACTCTCTGACACCTACCTATTCAAGGTCGAAAAACAAAATAATGTCTCCTATGTCTACCTTCATCGCGATGCACACCGAAGAGGTGTGGCGCTATCTAATGAAGCGACCATGTCAGCTACTGTGGTCGTGCTCCAGGCAATGACCGAGGTAGACATTATGCCTGTGGCAGTCTCATTTAAACATGGCCCACCAGATAACATTGTCAGCCACGAGGAAGCATTTAAGTGCGACATCCGGTTCAATCAGCCATACAACTTCATTGCCTACAAGACGAAAGATCTCGAAATGCGCACAGCCAAGGCCGATACCAGCATCAACCAGTTTTTAATGGAGCGAGTTGATGAAGAAACACGCGGTATAGAAGTAAGTGCCAGCAAGGTGGTTAGGGACGTAGAGCAACTGATCCAGGATGCCCTACCGAGCGGAATCCCAAGTATTGTGCAGATTGGAGCGCACATGGGCATGAGTAACCGTACGCTTACCAGACGCCTATCGGAAAATGGATTCACCTTCAGAGATCTGATCAGGAAAACACAGGAAGAGGTCGCTATGAGCATGCTCAAAGACTCTACTCGGAGCATAGCTGAAATCGCTTTCCAGACTGGTTTCTCAGAGCAGAGTGCTTTTAACCGTGCGTTTAAGCGCTGGACCGACCAATCGCCCCTCGACTACCGCAAAAATCACTAATTCTTTAATTCTGGCGTAAACTGTCAAGTGATTGGCAGGAAGTGTCAAGATTCAGCCTCCCCAATAGCCAACCTTTGCTTCAGAACTCAACTAAGAAGCAAATGCAAAAACACAACACATTGATTGTCTGGCTGGGAGTATTGGTGGTCATAGTCATTTTCCTGATCAACTACTCTAGTGGCAATGCTATGCCTTCCTACGATCCGGCCAGACCTGCAAAAGAGACACTTGAACTAAAAGGTCAGGCCCTAGAAATACTCGATACCAAGTGCAACATCTGTCACAGGAAGCAAAATCCAATGATGATCTTCAAAGAGAAGAACATGAAGAAGCGGGCTACCAAAATCTACAACATGGTTTTCGTAGAGCGACGGATGCCCAAAGGTGATATTCGGCTCACCTCAGCAGAATATGCAACACTTAAAAAATGGCTATCAACAAAAAACATAGACTAACAATGGAAATCTCAATCAAATCCTTCATCATGCTCGGCGCGGTGATACTCACCGGACTATCAGCAGGGTTGTTTTACGGCTGGTCTGTATCCGTCATTCCCGGTACGCAAAATGTTCAAAACAGCACCTACCTGGAGACCATGCAGTCCATCAACAAGGCCATCCTCAACCCAGCTTTCTATATTGTCTTTTTTGGCAGTATAGTCTTTTTGAGCCTGGCCAGTATTCACCAGTTCCAAGCCAACAAAATGGCTTTTTGGGTAATGTCGGTTTCCTCCATCACCTACCTGATGGGTACTGTGGGAGTTACCGGGCTGGGAAATGTTCCACTTAACGATCAACTGGATGTCCTCAAACTATCAGAAATGAGTGATGACAGCATCGCAGCATTCCGGGAGTATTACGAAACCAACTGGAACCACCTCCATCTTATCAGAATGATCTTCTCAGTGGTGTCATTTTCAGGTGCCGTCTGGGGTTTCTTCTTGTATAACAAATAATAAACATTCATTATAAATATTTTCAATTATGCAACACAACATCTTAGTAATTGGTGGAACAGGTAAAACTGGTAGCCACGTAGTAAAAGGGTTCAATCAGCTTGGACATAATGTCCGTATCGGTGGCAGAAACAGCTCACCAGCATTTGACTGGGAAGATCCGTCTACTTACAGACCTGCACTGAAAGGAATGGACCGGGCTTACATCGTATACTATCCAGACCTAGCCGTTCCGGGAGCCAAATCGGCTATTGCTAACCTTGCAGAGGCAGCTCTTAAAGAAGGTCTTGAAAAGGTTGTGCTCCTTTCAGGTAAGGGTGAGACCGAGGCGGAGGCCTGCGAACAGATCATTGCCAACTCAGGTCTCAACTATACGCTTGTAAGAGCATCTTGGTTCAATCAGAACTTCAGTGAAGGAGCATTTGTGGACTACATATTGGCTGGTCATATGGCATTGCCAATGGAAGACGCCAAGATCCCATATACAGACACTAAAGACATTGCAGATATGGTCATAAAAGCGTTGCTTGACGATACGCTCAACGGTAAGACGCTCACGGTCACTGGTCCAAAAAAATTGACCTTTGAAGAAGTCGCTGGCATCATCAGCCAAAAACTAGGAAGAACCATACAGTATCAACCTATCTCAATGGATGAGTTCAAGGCTAGCCTGGTTGAGGCCGGACTTCCAGAGTCACACATATGGCTCTTAGAATATTTGTTCACTGAAGTCTTGGGGCACTCTGAAAACCAGACCATTTCAAATGATGTAGAGGAAGTACTCAATCGTAAACCTGTGTCTTTCGAAGCGTATGTAGAAAAGACGGTGGCTTCTGGAGTCTGGAATCAATCAGTTCCCCAGTCAATATAATCTGTGAACTATAGATCTAACACCATGAAAAGGCCAGATATCCCAAAAGCTATGCTGTCTGCACTTATTGCCTGGACTATAGGCGTGACGGCATATGTAACGTCATTCTTCATCCCAGTGATGAACGATCAAGAGGCGCAAGCCAATTTGGTACTGTTAGTGGCGCTTATTCCTGCTGCTACTGTTGGAGCAAGGCACTATTACCTGAGAGGTTCGACTACCAGTGGATTAGTTTTAGGAACTTTTATGTTCATGAATACCATAGTCCTGGATGCTGCGATCACAGTACCCGTATTCATATATCCTGCTGGTGGAGATCATTATACCTTCTTCGGTGATTATGGTTTCTGGCTGCTGGGTTTGGAATACATTATCGTCGTGGTGATCTATTCAAAACTTCGAACGATGTATAGCCGACAGGATGTCAAGCTCAAGGCTTAGATCATCTTGACCATTGACTTTAAAGAGACTGCCCTTTGCGGTAGTCTCTTTTTTGATTTAGATGTTAAGAGTTAAGCTCTGATTAACCAACGTATCATTGCGTCTCGGACACGCTAAAGAGTTGAACCTGTTGCTGTTTTCCCTTTAACTGAATGGATCCTGTACTTGCAGTGGTGAAACTTTGCTGATCAACACGCTCAACCAAAGCCTCGGATATAAGCAGTTCTGCATTGAGTTCGTTGCACATGCTCTGGATCCTGGCGGCAGTATTAATTGGGTCGCCATGGTAGGCAATTTCCCTTTTGAACTTACCGATTTCGGTTACGGTCACTGTACCAACATGGGCTCCTGCTTTAAAGAAGGGTAGTACTCCGTATCGCTCTTGATAATGAGCTTCTCTCGATCCAATCTGATGCTTAAAGCGGTAGAAAGCCTCAGTGAACTTTGCACTTTCCAGATGCTTATTCAGGTCCCATGTGAGCACCGCTTCATCCCCAACATATTGGTAGATTTCGGCTCCCTCCTCCTCCACTACTCCAAGATCATTAAAGCAATCTTGTATCAACAAGCTATACTCGATGTGCCCTAGTTTTTCCGCTAGGGTAGTCGATGACTGAAGATCCAAAAACATAAAAATCCGCTCCTCTTCACGCGGGTGATAAAACTCACCTGTAAGCAGCTTGCCCAAATTACCCTGGCCAAGCATCAGGTTAACCTGCTGAACGGCGTTAATCATGAAGTCTACCGAAATCACGTAGAAGTAGATGGCATGACTACCTCTATCTGAGGCAAATGAGATGATGTCAAGATCCGTCCCAAAATAGAATTGGTACACCGCGTAGGCCGCAACAATGAGCGCAAGGATGAACAATACCATGTACGCTAGCCTTAGCAGTAAAAACTGAATGATGGGTATTTTACGGTAGAAGCGTTCCTCCATCCAGATCTCAGATGTGCCTGATATTGCCCCGATGATGGGACCAAGCGTAAATGCGATCAGGAGGCTCTGCAAAAACCCAAACTGCAAGCTGCCGAGCTCCACCGTACCAACTCCCCTAACGATAGACAAGAATATAAAGGCGACTGTCCAACCAATGCAATAACCTCGTATTAGCTTTAAATTTCGTCGGGTGCAGAAATTCATTTCTCAAGTCTAAGTAGTATTCTGGTCAAATCAATAAATAGTCTAGAGCATTGTCGGCAACTTAGTGAGTGATCCCAACCAGACTCTCAACTATGACGAGCTAGTGCTCTTAGTAGGTCTGGGCAATTTTGTAACTACACCCTGCAAGTCCAATTGTAATGATGCCAAAGTCAATTAAGGCCATGTACAAGTCGATATCTTCCGACTGGAAAATGGCAAGGTGGTAGAGCACCGGGGTAATGTGGAGTCGATACCCAAAAATGATGTGAATGGAGGAAAGTTCTGATTCGTCTTTTAGTCCAAAGCATGGGTTGAGAAATGACTATCTTGGTAGTGGTCCAACCCTCAACTCATGCAAATTATCCAATCTTTATATGCGCTAGCCACCGGTGGCTTACTTTTATTTGCCAGTTGCGGCCAGCCAAAGCAAAAAGCTGCTGAAGAGCCTGAACACTCAAACTCGGCCGCCTATTGGCCCAGCTCAACGCCGGAAGCAGAGGGAATCAGCGCAATAGCACTGGATTCGATCCACCAGGATATCCTGGCGGGAAGCTATGGTCTGATCGATCACTTCATGGTAGTCAAAAATGGTAAGTTGGTTTTTGATGAGCACTACGACCAGGATTACGAGACCGTTGCGGTACAATACGATACTACTAACTTCCAATACAACTACGACCACCCTGCATGGCATCCATACTACAATGGTACAGAGCTTCATAGCATGCAATCTGTCACCAAGAGCGTCACCTCCATGCTGCTTGGCATTGCGGTAGATGAAGGACTGATCCCTACCTTGGATACAACCATTGTCGCGTATTTCAGCAAATATGAGGTGGATTGGTCAGACCCTCGAAAAGCTTCCATCACCATTGAGGACCTCCTCACTATGAGGTCCGGATTATTGTGGGATGAAGACAACTATGACGAAACTACCAATGACTGCATTGTTATGGAACTCAGCGATGACTGGATCACCTATGTACTCTCTCATGAGATGGATACGCTACCCGGTACCACCTTTGAATATAATAGTGGTGCAAGCGTATTGCTTGGTAAAATAGTAAGAGAAGCTACTGGAAAACGCATCGACCAATGGGCAGAAGAGAAGCTGTTTGGCCCTATCGGCATAACCGAGTATTATTGGAAAACCACACCAAGAGGTGAAGTCGATACGGAGGGCGGACTCTATCTAAGCTCACATAGTCTTGCCAAAATTGGATACCTGATGCTGAACAAAGGAACCTGGGAAGGACAGCAGGTCATTTCCGAAGATTGGGTTACCACTTCCACCATGCCAGTTGTTGATATCAATGAGCATACGAGTTATGGTTATCAATGGTGGGTGCCAGTGCGGGAAGGCAGTGAGACCAAGATATTCGCTGGAAATGGATACGGTGGACAATTCTTGTTCGTATCACCTGAGAATGAGCTAATAACTGTGTTCAATGGTTGGAATATCCATGGGAACACGGAAAAGTCCAGTTATCTGGCCTTTCAGACCAGGATTCTTCCCAACCTAATCGACTAATCTTTCGAGTTAAATAGAAACGTCCCCATCTACCCCTTATCCTAAGAATTATGAATAAAAAACTCCAGGCTGTCTTTGGTGCAGCACTTTTCACGTTAGCTCTCATTCTACTTGAGCATTACAATGGTGGTGTGGTGACACATTATCCGCTCGCTGATGATAGCCTACCGGGAATCACCAACTGGTGGGGAATGCTGACCATACCTTCGCTCACGTGGATAGTTTTAACCATCATTGAAAAGCGCGATCGTAAGGATGGATCAAATGAAACTCGACGCTATTCACGCAATCCTTACTTGCTGGCTGGACTGATCTTCGGGCTTTCAGTTGGACTGCTCTGGGAATTCCGGCTTGAAGAGATTCTTCAATACTACATCATGCTCCCCTGGGCACTGGCGCTTTTTCTCAGGGTTTATCTACCGGAATCATTACTTGGTTTCGCACTAGGCATGCTCTATACTTTTGGAGGAGTACTGCCAATAGGAATTGGGCTAATCCTGCAGATCGTTGGGTTTCTCATTTACTTGATCATTCATAAAGGCACACTTTGGGTATTTTCAAAAGGGAAGCCTTAGACTTACCTGAATTAGAAGATGGCAGATCTCTACTAGACAGGGGATCAATCTTGTGATCTCTTTTGTTCTTTGAATAGGCACCTAAATCTTAAGGCTCTTGGATCATGAAGAAATCATAGCTTGGCTACTCGACGGAGACCCGTCTATCCAGTACCAGACCTGTCGGGACCTTTTGGGTAAGTCTAAACCAGAGCTACAGGACCTTATCGCACGCCAAAGTTGGGGCAAGCGGTTCCTCGATCAACGCCAGCCTAACGGGTTCTGGGGAGAAAGCTACTATCAGCCGAAGTGGATCTCAACCCACTATACACTACTCGATCTCCGCAATCTCAATATCAGTCAGGCAATCCAGCCAATCCGGGACTCCATAGATATGATCCTGGACACCCACATCGCTGAGGACGGTGGTATCAGGCTAGGGCCATCTACCTCTCAGCGGAGTGATGTTTGTGTCAATGGTATGTTCCTCAACTTTGCCAGCTACTTCCAAACGCCAGAGAAGCATCTCCAATCAGTAGTAAACGCCCTGCTTGGCGAACTTATGCCAGATGGAGGATTTAATTGCCGCACCACGCGTAGTGGTGCAACACATAGTTCGCTTCACTCGACCATATCTGTACTCGAAGGGTTCGAAACTTACGTACAGGCCGGCCACTCCTATAGACTTGAAGAAGTAAAACGGGCACAGGCAACAGCTCAGGAATTCATCCTGCTACACAAACTATTCCTTTCCGATAGGACAGGCGAGATGATACATAAAGACTTCCTGAAGCTCTCTTACCCAGGTAGATGGAAATATGACATATTGCGTGCATTAGATTATTTTCAGTTTGCCAAGGCCTCATGGGACGAAAGAATGGAACCTGCGATTCAAGTGATTCTTGCTAAAAGAAATCGTATAGGTACCTGGAACATGCAAGCTGCTCATCCTGGAAAGCAGCACTTCTCGATGGAAAAAGCCAGTACACCAAGCCGGTGGAATACGTTGAGAGCAATGCGAGTACTGGAACATTTCGGAATCGACAGGAATGAGGAACAATGTTTATCGAATAACACTAGCTTAAGGTAGGGTTCACAAACTCATATTCTTTCCTGGTTTTCGTTTCAGATTAAGAAGTTGTACCTTCTATTTTCTATAGTCTATATTAGATAATCGCTTGTAATACTTGTCAAACGTAAGAAAGCAAAATGAAGCAGACCACAACAATTGGACACAGCACGCTTAACATCAATCGTATCGGACTCGGCTGTATGGGCATGTCCGAATTCTATGGCTCATTTGACGAGACAGAATCGATCAACACCCTACACAAAGCCATCGATCTAGGTGTCAACTTTTTCGATACCGCTGACATGTATGGGAGTGGTGAAAACGAGCGATTATTAGCAAAAGCCTTTAAGGACCGCTGGGGCGAAGTGGTCTTGGCGACCAAATTCGCCATCATGCGCGGACCAAATGGTGAGTTCCTGGGACTCAACGGAAAGCCTGAATATATCCGCAAAGCATGTGACGATAGCCTCGAGCGATTGGGAACAGACACCATTGATCTTTACTATATGCATCGACAAGATCCTGAAGTGGAGATCGAAGAGATCGTCGGCACCATGGCCGAGTTAGTAAAGCAGGGAAAGATCAAATACATAGGTCTTTCTGAAGTTGACCCGGAAACCTTGAGAAGAGCACATGCCATTCATCCTATTAGCGCATTACAGACAGAGTACTCATTGTGGAGTCGTGAACCGGAACAAGAGCTTTTTGAAGTTTGCCTAGAACTCGGGATAACTTTCGTTTCGTACAGTCCATTGGGTCGAGGATTTCTGACGGGGGCTATCAAAAGCCGGGCAGATTTAGAAGCAGGTGATTTTCGCCTGGGCAATCCACGGTTTACAGATGAAGCCATTCAGAAAAACCTAAAATTTGTAGAGGTCATAGACCAAATAGCGCAAGCTAAAGGTATCTCCAAAGCGCAGGTTGCTCTTGCCTGGGTATTAAGTCAGAATGATGAGATCTCGACCATCCCAGGAACACGAAAAGTCCATCGCCTGGAAGAGAACTTAGAAGCGCTGAATGTGGAATTGTCTAAAGATGACTTAACTACCATTGATCAGCACTCACCTTCTGAGACTTTGGGGGAGCGGTATTGATCCTTGATTACCGAATAGCATCAAAACTAGATTATTCTCCAATTCTAATCCTGAATAGAGATGAATTCTCTATAATATCAATGCGAAAATGAAGAGTAGAAGTGTACACTTGATTAGCGAAAAAAAATAAACAATGGAAGGAGAAGAAAAGCCAAGACTTTCCAGACTCACTGCCATTATTACACTATTGCAATCCAAAAGAATTGTCACGGCCAATTACTTGGCTGAGAGACATAACGTCAGCATACGTACGATCTATCGCGATATCAGGACTCTTGAGCAGTCAGGCATACCTATTCTTACCGAAGAAGGCAAAGGCTACAAGATCATGGAGGGTTATCACCTCCCACCTGTATTGTTCACTGAATATGAAGCTAATGCATTGATCTCGGTAGAGCAGCTTGTCCACAAGAATAAAGACCAATCACTCACTGATAATGCGTCAAGTGCTCTTGAAAAGATAAAGGCCATTCTGAGGTACTCCCAAAAAGCTAATACAGATTTGCTGACAGATTGCATCTATTTCAATGGTCCTCAAAAAGAAGAGAAAACAAGCGATAATCTCATGCAGATCCAGTCGGCGATCATCCATTTCCAGGTGGTTGACATCAACTATATGTCATCTGAGGGTAAGCAAACCAGCCGTAGTATTAGCCTTTTGCGATCTACAGCATCCATAGAAACTTTCTACTCATCGCCTTTTGCAGACTCAGGGATGATTTCCGGGCTTTCCGTATGGACTTTATAGAAAAACTGAAAACTGCAGAGGAGACTTTCTCGCCTCATGAAATGACGATTACAGAGTATTTTGAAAAGTATGTGAAGAATCAGGACTGCCCCTGACATAAGTCTGTCACCACCCCCATCTACATTTGCTGCAGTTAAACTAAAGCAAGCAAAAATGGAAATCATCATCCTTTCTTTGTCGGCCCTATTGCTCACATTTGTTGGCCTAATGAGGCTCTTCAATCCTATCAATACTTACGCCAAGAACTCAGGCATCCAACTCGCCAATGATACTGGCCTACTCAATGAAATGAGAGGCGTAAGTGGAGTGATGCTATGCGGTGGACTACTCACAGCACTTGGCATATTTGCCCCAACCTTCAGCTTTACCTCATTTGTGGTCGCCGCTTTGGTCTATGTGGTTTTTTTGATCGGAAGACTTATGAGCATCACTAAAGACGGTGGCCCGAATGCTCAAAGCAAGGAATCATTTTTGAATTAGTCCCTGGAGCTGCAATCATCTTTGGGGTGGTAAGTACTTGGACCTAAGTACAAATTACTGGGATATAATGACCAATGCCATAAATTTGATCTAATATTCAATGATCAAAATAGGCCAATGGAAACCGAACGCGTCAGCTTTACTCAAATGATCGATGGCACGGCCGAGGATTTTCAGCTCATTCGGGAGAATGATCTCGAAACTAGCAAGGACCTGGCCGATCGCATTATCAAACATCTGGCACTGCTGAAGGAGGACGATGGCGCCTATCATATCAGCCGACTGGATCATTGTCTACAGACTGCCACCCGTGCAGAAAGAGACGGAGCTAGTGAGGAGTGGATAGTAGCAGCTTTACTGCATGATATCGGCGATGTACTGGCGCCTTTCTCACATGCAGAAGTCTCCTATGAAATACTCCGACCCTTTGTGAGTGCAGAAGTGGGGTGGGTCGTGAAGCATCACGGTATCTTCCAAATGAAATACAACAAATCACTATCTGAAGAAAAACGTAATCTGCGTGACCAATACCTGGATCATCCATACTATTTAGCAGCACTGCGATTCGTAGAAAAATGGGACCAGTCCAGCTTCGATCCTGACTATGACACCTTCCCGCTGAACCACTTCCGCCCTATGGTAGAGGGTATTTTTGCAAGGAAGCCATATGCATCAAATTAATCACTCTCTTCACTCTCATTTTGAAACCTCAACTCATTATTATTTCCGACCTATGGGGTTTTAAGCATACCAACTGGATCGAGAACTATCAAAAGATGCTAGCGCCAAAGTACTCGATCACCTTGCTTGATGCCCGATTGTTGGCAGGTATAGATCATAAACTGAAAGAAGAACAAACGATCCACATACAGTTCGTCAATGGAGGTATAGATAGAGCTGTTGAAAAACTACTTCAGCTTGAGCATCTGGAAGTCAGCTGTGTTGGTTTTAGTGTAGGAGGCTTGATCGCCTGGAAGGCTGCTTTGCAAGGACTCAACATTAAGCAACTCATTTCCATCTCCGCCACCCGGCTTAGGTACGAGACTCAGAAGCCTTCAACTGACATCCAACTGTTCTTCGGTGATCAAGATCCTTATCGACCAACTCAAGAATGGTTGGAAGCAATGGATGTCAATTATCAATTACTGGCAGGTGGGCATGAGATTTATAAGGAATCCGGTTTTATCAAGGATTTCATTGAACAGCTTTAATGCATTCTTTTCTACAATCAGTTGATATGGTAATACTCTCCAACTGACTCCTCAATGCCTATCTCCAGCGCATCCGCTCTGAACTCAGAAAATAGACACCCTATCCCTGTGGCGCAAAGTATCAAAAGGTTGGCTTTAAGTGTCAAAAATCTCATTTGACAGTAGTCCACCTTTGTGTCATCAATAACTCAATTTACATATGACACATAAATCAATACCTCTACTAGCTTTCTTAATATGCATTTTGCTTCTTAAGATTTTTCCGGTAAGCGTATTTGGACAAGTCAATTCGCCTATTTATCAATGTGCACCTTGTGGCTGCAGTCATGACGGTAGGCATTTTCAAGAACCAGGCAATTGTCCAAGTTGTGGTATGAAATTAGAGGAAGTCAAGATTCCCCATTCGACTTTGAAGACATTAGATAAGCCGCTCAATGTGGCGATCTTAATCTATCCTCATGCTCAGGTTCTGGACTTTGCCGGGCCTTACGACATTTTCGTTGCTGGAGGTGAAAACTTCAATGTTTATATGGTTGCCGAAAACATCGAGGCAGTTACCACTATGCCTAATTTTAGTGTCAATCCTAAGTACAATTTTTCTAATGCTCCCCGATCAGACATACTCATTATTCCGGGAGGTATGTGGAACACTATAAGTGAAGGAACCAAGGCATGGGTCAGTGAGGGTTCAAAACAGACGGATCACGTATTATCAGTTTGCACTGGGGCCTTCATCCTGGCGGATCTCGGTCTTTTGGATAGTTTAGATGCTACTACACATTCGGCAGGAATTGACTTGCTCGAAGAAAACTATCCAAGCATTAAAGAAGTACAGAGCGATGTTCGGTTTGTAGATAATGGAAAGATTATAACATCAGGAGGCGTAACTGCAGGTATGGATGCCTCTTTGCATCTCATATCGAAAATACTGGGAGATGCCTGGGTGGAAGCCATCAAACGAAACCTGGAGTATCAGTACTGATCTAAAAACAGACCGAAGCTCATCTACATATGTACTTCTAGGTATTGGGAGGTTCATCAGCTAATCATATTTAGTAACTCTGGATGCTTTCAACCTTTTCCTCAACTAAATTTAGCTTTGAGAGCATCCTGACATGGGTTAAATACATAGCGCACAATATCTGCAACACTATGCACTAGCAGGTCAATAACGAAAATCGATATGACTCCTGATGAATTAGACGAACTAAGAGCACAAATCAAAGCCGTGGGTCAATTAAAGAAAATTTTTCTGATAGGACTGATTCTTGCCCTTCCCATGCCGGTCTTGGTCTACATCAATAAGAACGAAGTATTTGAGTTGTCAATGATTTGTTTCCTCGATATAACATTCTACTTCGGCTACACATACTATTGGAAACCTCTGGCCAACCTCAAAAAAGATATCACACTGCAAATAAGTGATTTGATGTCAGCTAAGGTGTCAAGAACTAAAGGTGCAGATAAAAACATAGTTGTTATAACTCGGCCAAAGTTTAAACTCACTTACTACAACTTAGAACGTTTTAAAATTCCAGTAGAAAAGCTGACCACCAATACCATGTTCCGAGTCAAATTTGCTAGATATAGTAAGTATATTCTGAATATAACGCTTGAGTAACTGTACCTATCATCTATCCAGAGTACCCTCTTAGCAACTCTCCAAAAGCTTCCCAAATAACCTTAGATTTGGATTCAACTGAATATATTGAAATGAAAAGCCTAACCGAACACTCTACTTTCCAGTACGCATAAGTTTAATCTCAGTCAGTTTTGAAAGTAAAAGCCCAAGTCAACTGGTCTAAAGATGGTAACTCCTATTATCAAGTAGTAGACGATCAGTTAGTGTCTTTCACTTTGCCTGACCGAACTCCGAGCATCGTCTTGTCGACAGAGCAGCTGACATATATTAATAGCGCTAGAGCGTTAAATTGGTGATCAATATCGCACAAGATGTATGCAGAATCATAGAAAACTACAAGAACGAAGATGAAGAACAGAATTAGCATGGTGGCGCTTGGCGTCAGGGATTTGAACAAATCGATAGAGTTTTATCGTGATGGACTTGGACTACCTATGCTTGAATCACCTCCGGGAGTGGCTTTTTTCAATCTTAACGGAACCTGGTTAGGACTTTCGAATAGAGATAGCCTGGCGAAAGATTCGGGTATAAGTCCAGAAGGAAATGGATATAGTGGGATCAACCTCGCCCATAATGTAAAAACCAAAGAAGAAGTCACTGAAGTTTTGGATCAGGCAGTAAAGGCAGGAGCAAAACTTATCAAAACAGCCCAGGACGCTGATTGGGGTGGTTTTCATGGATATTTTGAGGACCCGGATGGTCATCTGTGGGAAATTGCATACAATCCGTTTGCCTGGGTTGGACCAGAAGATTGACTTTGACTGTACCAATCAAGAATGTTAGTCAACAATAGCTCAGAGGCGTATTCTCCCCTTGGTTGGACATGTTAAACCAGAATGCATTAAGCAAAAAAAGTCCTGTTCTGGATCAGAACAGGACTTCTTGAATTGTTGACCGTTGTTGAGTTATAGAATGATGCCGAACGTCAGCGCATTGAGCTTTGGACCTCTATCCTCAGCGAATACTTCATTGAGATCGTAACGGACGAAGAAGTCAAAGTCACGATAGCCTAGCTTACCCATCACACCGTAGCGGAAGCTGTTGAGATAGTAGGAACCATTGTCCCGGTCTTTGTCGGTATCATTGTCCTCCTCATACTTGATCTTTGTATGACTACCTATGCGGTACCCGGTATACATCCCTGCTCCGATACGGAAGCCGCTGCGATTGAGTCGTGTGATTTTCACACTAGTACCGTCATCCTTTTCATATTTCTTTTTGTGGTAACCGAAATCGAGCATTGGCACAAAACTGGCATTGATATAAGTAGCAGTCAGCTTACTCTTTATGGAGCTGACGTCTCGCGGTTCAGTTACGAACTCGAGCCTGTCCGGTCCACTGATCACTCGAGTATCGTGATCCTCAAATTTCCAGTTGTACCAGCTGATGTCAGCACCCCATTCCAGGAATAGTTTACCTCCAAGAGATGTCTTGTTGATCACACCTAGAGACACATACCACGACCCCCAGGGACGTACTGCATAGGGACTATTGCTCTCGTTAGGGAAGCCATCATCACCGATCCAGTTATTGGTACCCAACTCTATTTGACCATTAGTGCTAGTGCCCAAAGTTCGACGGCCATCGTATTTCTTCCAGTGATCTTCGTCCTTGGCATCACCCTGTACCACCACTTTAAAATCCTTTCCCACCACTACTGTCTTCTGCTCGCGTACTTCCCTTATGGTATCTTTTTCATACCCACGACCATCATCATCAATACGAATGTAGTCGACCCCACCTGCGGCTGTATCAATCGATTGATTCAGATCAAGGATCATCTGATTGAGATCATATTCGCTGAGTGCCCTCAATTCATCGGCGTTCTCTGTTTGGATGATGAGTTGGGTCTTACCCACGCGCACGATCACAGTATCTCTCTCGTTTGCGTTTTTATCACTCGCCAGCACCCACATGCAGGTAAAAGTGAGAAGTGTTGTTGTTAGTATTAGCTTTTTCATTGTCCTATTATTTGAGTCCATTTTGAGTTGATTTCATCGTCATATTCTCGGGTCACCATGAAGACCAGATCAGTTGTTTGCTTTTTTCGATTTTGTTTGAAAGTCAAGGTTAAACAGGTCCTGCTTCGCTTTTCGTAGCTCTGCCAGTAGAGAGCGATCACTACTAAGAAGAATAGACTTTAAAGAATTGTCTCGCTCATTAGCCAGCGAGTCAACATCACTACGGATGTCCTGCATTGCGATAAGCGAAGGATCCGCGTTCGACGACTTGTAAATGATCGTCACCGGCAGTCGCTTCTTTGCAGGCACACTTGCAGGAGCTGCTTCCGGTGTTTCATTGATCGCTACCGCAATGTCTGATTCCGATAGGTCAGCGGTCATTTCAATGATTTCGCCTGAGTCGACATTCTCCTCTAGCTGCTCCGTGGTATTGTCAGCTACTGTAATGTGGTCCGAAGCGATTTCCTCTATTGCAGTAGACGATGGCTCAGCTTCGCTTTCCACTTCGTCTTGTACCACCTTTTCTTTCACTACCGCAATGGCCTGAGAGGGATCATTTATGAGTTTTAAGTTCTGGCTGATTGCATTATTATTTCCAATATTCTTTTCGCTATCAGGTGCCGAAACATCCGTTTCAGCAATCATTGGCTCATTAATATTGGGTTTAACTCCTTCCTCTTCAACCGATTCATTAATAAGTGCCCCATCGTTGGTTTCATCTCTAGCAGTAGCAGGGTCTACATTCTCCTCTACCAATTGAGGTGTGTTTTCCGGTAGGTCGGCCGTGAGCTGCTCCTCTCCTTTCCAGTTGAGATAAGCGAAAGTGCTCATCGCAAGAAGTGCCACTGCAGCGGCTACCTGCCACCAGATGATCACAGGTTTCTTATGTTTCTTAGCCAGTAGCTCATCGAACCGGGCCTGTGCTTTAGCACTTGGCTCCTGAGCATGATTGGCTAGTTTGTCTTCGAAAAGTCGGTCGATTTGATGCTTCTTCATGACCTTGATAATTTGTCGTTTACGTCGGTTTCTAAGGCGAGGAGTTGCTTTTGAAGTAGTCCTCTGGCACGGCTCAGCTGAGATTTGGAAGTGTTGACATTGATGCCGAGCTGCTCGGCTATCTCAGCATGGCTAAAGCCCTCGATGGCATACATGTTGAAGACAGTGCGATAGCCTACAGGCAGCCCTTGCACCATTCTTAGCAGGTCTTCTGCCTCCAGGTGATCGGAAAGCTGTCCGAAGTTAGGGTCACGGTCGGCCGTCTCCAGGTCCACTTCGAGGTACATGTTTTTGTTCTTGCGCAAGTACATGAGCGACTCGTTGACCATGATCCGGCGGATCCAGCCTTCGAAGCTGCCTTCACTTTTGAATTGGTCTATTTTGTCAAATACCTTCATAAAACTTGCGATCATCACTTCTTCTGACTCATCCTTGTCTTTGATATACCTCAGTACTACACCCAGCATCTTGCCAGAGTATTTGTCGAAGAGGGCTTTTTGAGCTTTTGCTTTGTTTTGGCGACAGCCTTCTATCAGCGCTTCTTCAGAAGTCGAGGTATACAAGTTCAGCGTCATTGGTCAGTGTTCGCAAGGTAGATGCAGCACGTTCTAGGCAGGTTGCATCCTACCGGAAAAAAAATTGATACTACTAAAATAGAGGAAGTGGTCGGACGATTATAATATGTCAGAACTGTCAGATTAGTGGTCTGACGAGTCTTCTACAGATATTCAAGCTAAGTCTGATTTTACGGCTCTAATCAGCAATACTCGTCCGACCACTAAGACCGATCTATACTCCTAGATCCCCTGAAATAGCGATACTGACTCGCCGAGCTCAGGAATATGTGGATGCTGATCCAATTCTGACTCCAGGAGGTTCGAGAAGTGACGAGCACTTTCCAGCTCACCATGAACGATGAATGTTTTCTTGGGTGGGCTAATGAAGTTACTGGCCCACTGCATCAATTCCGATAGGTCCGCATGTGCAGAAAGGCCATTGATAATCTCGATATGACAACTCACGGGTACCTCAAGGCCAAACATCTTGATGTTTTCCGCTCCATCGAGGATCTTTCTACCACGGGTACCCTCACCCTGGTAGCCTACAAAGAGTACCGTATCATTCGGCCGTGGGAGCCGGTGGTACAGATGATGAAGTACACGGCCACCTGTGCACATGCCACTGGCTGA
Source organism: Flammeovirgaceae bacterium UBA6059 (assembly GCA_002435755.1). Classification (GTDB taxonomy): domain Bacteria; phylum Bacteroidota; class Bacteroidia; order Cytophagales; family Cyclobacteriaceae; genus UBA6059. The sequence continues at coordinate 98,055 of DIYH01000024.1, read as the reverse complement.
GATGATGATAGCCCCTTTCTGAATATTGTTGAGCGCCATAGAATCAGCCTGCTTCTGCACATAGTGAAATTGCGGATGATCAAATGGGGAAGTACCCGTCTCTTTATCGATCGAAAGGCGATGATAATCATTGTACTGCCGGTATAAGCTGGTAACTGATAGCGCCATAGGGCTATCAAGATAGACGGGTATCTTAGGTATCTGCTGACTATCGAAGAGCTCTGACAAATAATACAACATGAGTTGGGTACGGCCCACAGAAAATGCCGGGATGAGCAAGCACCCTTTTCGATCGATCATGGTATGGATCGTTCTGGCGAGTTCTTCTTGAGGTGATTGGGTTTCATTTTGACGATTGCCGTAAGTTGACTCGATGAACAAAACATCCGCTGTAGGAATAGCCGTAGGGTCCTCGTGCAATGGGTTGTCATAACGACCCAAATCACCGGAAAACACTAAGGTCTTGGACTGCTGCGAACCGCTGACCTGCAGTATGATCGATGCTGCACCCAGGATATGTCCCGCCAGCACAAACCTTGCAGAGATCTCATTGGAGATTGATACTTCACTGTTAACACCGCATTTTACGTGATACTCAAGTGCTTTAGATGCGGACTTTTGTCCATACAACGGTTGTGGGTCATCATGTTTTGAGTAGCCTTTCTTCTTGGCGAATCGGGCTTCCTCCTCCTGCAGTTTGGCAGAGTCCAACAACATGATCTTCAATAATTCGGCGGTAGCATCCGTACAAAACACTGGGCCCTTGAAACCATCCTCTACCAGGCGAGGCAGGTAGCCGGTATGGTCAATGTGCGCATGCGTGAGCAACACAGCATCAATCTCTGAGGGAGTAATGTCCAGAGGCTGCCAGTTTTTGAGCCTTAGTTCCTTTAAACCTTGAAACAGTCCACAATCAACCAATAGTTTGAAATCGTCTATCTCCAATAGGTATTTGGAACCTGTGACGGTCTTAGCGCCACCGAAAAAACGTACCCTTATATCCATAGCAGCAATCTAAACGCCAAAACCAACTAGTTTCATGATCAATTACCTGATCAAGACTGATTGATGACTGAAACATTGAGCTAGTGGCTGCATGAGCATAGTCTGTAAGTCTTGCACGATTAATTCCTGTTCGGGAGCAGAAGGCTCGTCTTTCCACTATAGCTTCGAAAAAGAAAAAGCCCTGCCATAAGCAGAGCTTTTCGGAATTGAACTTGAAATAAAACTATCCGCGTCTAATGCCCTTGGCATTGCGACGATTTCCCTGGATGTCACCATCACCCCGGTACTTGATATTGCTAATACCGGTGGCTCTACCATCTATTTCTTTGTTGACATACACTTCGGCGTTACTGGCCCCCGCAGCTCTGATTTCTGCATAGTCTACCTCATACTCATATGCCTCCAGCGAACTTGCTCCTGTTAACTCAGCATCCAACTCTTTACCTTCACCGAAAAGCTTAAGATTAGAAGCACCCTGCACATCTGCTACGAGTCTTTCAGATTCCACACTCATATCAGCCTCAGACGCACCAGTGAGGGACACATTGATCTGGTTTTGTTTGAAACCTCTCACTTTGGCCGTGCAAGCTCCGCTCAAATCGAGATCGGTCAGTCGTGGCGAGGTTATGAATATCTTGACCCTTGGATCATTATCATTATCAAACCAACGCCAGTTGCGCTCATCAAAATCGAACATGATCTTGTCACCAGACTGTCGCGCTTCCAGGTTCCTCATTTTATTGTTTGGCCCCTGGGCCACCACAGAGTATTCATTGGACTGGATCACTTCCAGGTCGAACCTGAAGGTCGCTTCGATCTCATCGAAACTGCGAAAATCGAATCTTTGTGTATCTCCATCCCTATCGAATGATTCGAAAGCCTCCTCAGCTTCGTATTCTTCCTCATCACCTTCATCGCATGTCAGGCATTTGATCCCATTTGGATCTATCGTCCAGCGATTGCCATCCATTTGACTTACTCTGTATCCACTTCTGTATATAGTATTCCTGATGATGTACTGCAGGTTTTCATCCATCATAAACTCCGCTCCGTATGGAATATAGAGTGTCAGATCAAGCTGTTGGGCCCTGAACACTGCATCTTCTTTAAACGCTATGTTAGAGTCAAAGAACAAAAGCGAATCTTGCTGCACCACATTATAAGTCACCATTTGCGCGTTGATTGCGGCTTCCTGACGACTTGCTCCCCGTGCTTCATATCTCATAACCAGTCTGTAGGTAGAGTCTGCATGTCCGCGTAGTTTAAGGCTGGCCCCTTCATAGTCATCATAGCCTGTCTCAGTAAGCTTAAGTACCACCACTTTATCTTTCAAGTCAAAAGTTTGCTCCTCTCTATGTTCTCCATCTCTCGTCCAGCTTTTCACGACCCTGGGTAGCGTAAAACTGATCCCGATCAGAGATATGATCCAGATGCCGAAAATGGCCCAAGCCATATATGAGTTGACCACACTGCGCTTGGCTATGATCGACAACCCGCCAAAGATGAAGACCAATGCAGGGATAAGTGCTCCAAGAAACAAGAAGACTGCTGTATAAACAGGGATCGTATTTTGGATTAGCTCTATCGGGAACTCACTAACGGTAATGAACTCTGTCCAGCCTCCGAATACACCCACGGATACCATCAAGAGCGAGATCAATGCCAGGATCATCGAGGCACCAATCAACAGCAAGACTATGCCGGCAAGTATTCTTACGGCCTCAAGCACAAAGGCTAAGAAGGGACCCAACACCTTACCTGCTGCACCAAATACAGCTGCGATCACACGGAAAGGAAAGAGCAGGATCTTGACAAAGACATTCTCTTCTCCCTCATTTACGTTGAGACTTTTTTTTACATTCTGTTCTATGTTTGACAAGGTCACCGGCTCGCCCTGCATCTGCATTTTTTCAGTAATGCTCCTTGCTTCAGGGGTGATGATCCATAATATGATATAAAGGATGAGGCCGGTACCTCCCAAGAAGATCGAGATCACAAACAACAATCGGATCAATGTAACATCCGTGCCAAAGTACGAGGCGATACCACCTGCTACGCCTCCCAATACGCGCTGATCCGGATTACGGAACATCTTCTTGATCTTCTGATCTTCGTCAAGAGTGTTATTGATCGGAACTACAATCCAAAGCACGATATAGGCGATGAAAACAATACCACTCAAACCACCTAATAAGATGTTGACAAAGAAGAGAATGAACAGGAGTCTGATCCACAGAGGATCTATGCTGAAGTAGTGGGCGATACCGGCACAAACGCCACCCAATACTTTACGCTTACCATCACGATAAAGCCGCCTGGGTTCTTTTGTTGTATTGGTTTCCTGTCCTGAGGAAGTATCTTCAGCCGGTTCTTCTTTGGGTATGTGAGCTTCTTCGGTGAATGTACTTTCTTCTTCGATTGCCTCGAAATCCGATATTGTACCCATAGTAGCTATCAGACCATCAATATCCTCGGCATTGATCACCTGCTTACCATCATTGAGCTTAGAGAGAAATATCTCAGCAATACGGTTCTCAATGTCTGCTACGATTTCCTTGTTGTCTTCAAAAGTGGAAAAGTACCTACCTATCGACTCGAGGTAGTTTTGCAGCCTCTCATAGCCATCTTCCTCTACATGGAATATGATGCCGCTTATGTTGATACTTATATTCTTTTTCATGATGATTTTTTGCCGTTAGTGTTGTTGATGATCAGATTGGTCGAATCGTAAAGCTCCGTCCAAGTACTATTGAGCTTACTAAGAAAGTCACTGCCCTCTACAGTAAGTGTATAGTACTTGCGTGGTGGCCCTGAGTTGGACTCTACCCACTTATAGTCTACCAAACCAGCCTTTCGCAATCTTGTCAATAATGGATATAATGTACCCTCCACCACCATAATTTTTGCTGATGTAAGCTCTTCCAGCATATCTGAAGCATACACTTCTCCGCGGGAGATGATATGGAGGATGCAGAATTCGAGAATTCCCTTCCGCATCTGCACCTGTGTATTCTCAATCTTCATCACTCATTCTTTAAGTTAGTTTTGACCTTTGCGTAATGTATACGGAAAAGTACCTTGCAAAGCCAAGTACCAAGTAAAAAATATTACCTAACCCTTCATTTTGCATACTAAATGCAATAAAATATTCTAATAGTTATATAAATGGTATGATTTAGCTAGCTTTGTTAGGCAGTGGACCTTTCATCCCATTCACCATTTTTGCCTCTCTCAATGATTTTAATCTACTTCACTAAAGCATATATTTGAGTTTAGCAAGAAGATGATGATTCTGCGCGTTGTAATCCTATTGATACTTGTCCCTCAGCTCTTGCTGGCTCAGTCTTCAGCTCCAAAACATAGCAATGAATTTCTCGCTATTGGTGTTGGAGCACGCGCATTGGGCATGGCCAATACTCAGGTAGCCATAGCCGCAGATGTCACAGCCGGGTATTGGAATCCTGCCGGACTCAGACAATCGCCCTCTACCTATGAAGGTGCATTTATGCACGCGGAGTATTTTGCGGGTATTGCAGATTATGATTATCTGGCATTCACTACTCCAATAGATGATGAATCACATCTAGGCATATCATTAATCAGATTTGCGGTGGACAGTATTCCTGACACGAGGTTCCTTTTTGATGCCAATGGTGCTATCAACTACGGCAACATTCGATTCTTTTCAGCTGCTGATTACGCGTTTTTACTCTCCTACGCCAGGGAGTTATCTATTTTAGGAGGCGTAGATGTAGGCGGCAATGTTAAGGTCATTCACCGAACAGCGGGTGATTTTGCTACCGCTTGGGGTTTCGGTTTTGATCTGGGTATAAACAAGCGGCTTGATCAGTGGAACTTTGGCTTGGTCCTGCGGGATGTGACAAGTACATTTAATGCGTGGAGTCATAATGCGGAACTGCTCAGTGATGTGTATAATCTCACGGGTAACGAGATACCTCAAAACTCCGTAGAGATCACGCTACCGCGAATGGTCCTTGGCGTTGGACGAAACTTTGATCTGCCAGGGCCTTTTGGACTATTGGCTTCAATGGATGCTGAGATTACCTTTGATGGCCAGCGTAATACACTGATCAAGTCAAGCTTCGCCTCTATAGATCCAAGGCTTGGTGTTGAGATAGATTACACTGATAAGATATACCTCAGAGGTGGCATTGATCAGTTTCAGCAAATCAAAGACTTTGATCAATCTACCTACAGCAGTTTTAGACCGAACTTTGGTCTGGGGTTGAGACTCGGTGCTGTGATGATCGACTATGCACTTACTGACATTGGTGACAATGCCGAATCGTTATATTCTCATGTATTCTCTATCAAAGCAGGTTTCAACAAAGGCGGTGATGAATAGACAGATCAAATGGTTGCTCACAATAGCACTTTTCACCTTGCCCATGTTTGGCTCGGGGCAGGGCGCCAATGACTGGATTGACTATAACCAGACCTATTTTAAGATCAAAGTTGCTCAGGATGGAATCTATAGAATCTCCAGGCAAGAGTTGACAAATGCGGGTGTACCTACCAGCTCAATTGACCCTCGTAGCATTAGCCTTTATCACAACGGTGTAGAACAAGCTATCCATGTTCAGGGACAGGCTGATGGCATCTTCGATCAGGCCGACTACCTGGAGTTTTACGGTAGTAGAAACACAGGAGCATCAGAGACAGAGCTCTACCGAACCCCAGACGCACAGCCGCATCCCTACTACAGCCTTTTCTCAGACAGTAGTAGCTATTTTCTGACTTGGAGCCTCACCAGCAACAATGGAAGAAGGAGGGCTTCCTACATTGAGAACAATGTCACCAACATTCCAGCTGAGTCTTATCAGAATGCAGTAGTCAGGCAGCTCTACACTAACCAATATCATGAAGGAAGAAGCTACCCTCCCGCCAATCAAATATTGATCTCAGAATATGATTATGGTGAAGGATGGACAGGTACGTCATTTACGAGAAATAACAGCTTCAATGTTCAGTTTGAGGGGCTGGTGAGCGGCGCTATGTCCAGTGGCAATCCGAGGCTTGAGATGCTCTACCAAGGCCGAAACAACAATGAGCATATCGTCGAAATATCTGTTGGCCCCAGCACCAACCAATTGCGCCCGCTTGACAATATTCAATGGGTTCAGGACAACTCCTATTTTTTCGAAGCTGATTTGCAATGGTCAGACATATCAGCATCAGGTCAGCTTGTAGTTCGTTCCACTGCCAGAGGGCTTAATGGAGCAGCAGACCGTGTTTCTGTTTCATATGCCCAGTTGAACTATCCCAAGTCGTTCGATATGGGTGGGGCACCTACGGAAGTCCTCAGATTGATACCCAACAGCTCTGGTCGATCTTTCATCAATGTGTCGAATACTCCCTCTGGCTTAGTCTTATACGATGTTACAAACCAGGACAATCCTGTTTCAGTAGGCTATAATAGCTCGGGAACTTCGATCAGTGCAGTGATCAGGAATACATCCTCATCTACCACATTATTAGTTACTAATGAGATCAGACAAGTTTCTTCTATCAAACCAGTTCAGTTTAATCGTGTAGATGCTGGATTTGATTACTACATCATTTCACACAGCGACCTTCATCAACCTACTACCGGTACCTCAGACCCAGTCGAAGCTTATGCTGAATATCGGGCTTCTGCGGAAGGAGGTAGTTACAATGTCCTTCAACTGGACATAGATGAGGTTTTTGATCAATTTGGATACGGCCAACCCACTCCTCAGGCTATTAAGAATCTTGTTCGCTATTTCTTGGAAAACGGAAACCCTCAGTTCCTACTCCTGATAGGAAAAGGTACATCTGTCAATCTCAACTATTATCGTCTTGATCCTTCTGACACCAGTCTAATCAATTTCATTCCAACATATGGATATCCAGGTGGTGATCTGCCCTTCGTATCTGGTATTACCTCCTCTACAAACCATCCGGATTTACCGATAGGTCGACTTAATGCACGTAACCCCCAGGAGGTGGAGAACTATCTTAACAAGGTAAAAGAAATAGAGTCTACTGCTTTTGACGAACTATGGCGCAAGGACATTGTCCATCTGAGCGGCGGTCAAAATCTTTCTGAGCAGATCCAGTTTAGGCAATATGTTTCAGAATTTGAGGAAATAGCAGTCAACGAGCTTCTAGGAGGTAGTGTAGTAACTCAATCGAAAGAAACTACCCAAGCGGTTGAGATCCTCAACATCACCGGTGAGGTAAATGAGGGTAAAGGCTTGATCACTTTTTTTGGTCATTCGGGTACGAGTGCCACAGACATTGACATTGGTTTTGCTTCTGATCCTGCATTTGGTTATGAAAATGCTGGCCGCTATCCGGTCATCTTAGTCAATGGATGCAACGCAGGGAATGTTTACGATGACGAACGTGGTTTTGGAGAAGACTGGGTGGCTACCGCTGACAAAGGAGCGATCGCCTTCATGGCCCATAGTAAGCAGGCTTTTTCCTCTAACCTAAGAAGGTACACACAGCTTTTTTATGAAGTCTCATTTTCCGATGATGATTTTTTTGGAAGGTCGCTAGGTGAGACAGCTATGGAGGTAAGCAGACGCTATTTTGATACTTATGGAATGTCAGAGGCCAGCATTTCACAAGTCGAACAGTTCATCTTACTGGGAGACCCTGCCGTCACAATATTCGGTACTCAACAACCAGATTACACGATCAAAGAGATTGGTATAGCATTGGAGACCTTTGATGGCAATCAATTGACATCCAATGCTGACTCATTTCAGATAAAGCTACCTATCATCAACTACGGTAAGTATGAACCTGATGATCTGGAGATACTGGTCAATCGTACTTTGAGCATCGGTACAAGTGTACCGGGTGTGGTACAGGAAGTGCCTGCGGTGAGAAGAGAAAATGATGTATTCATCACCTTGTACAATGATCCCGACCAGGTCAATAATGGCAACAATGGCTTTGAGATCATACTAGATCCTAACAACAAGATCGATGAGATAGACGAAAACAACAATACGGTAAAAACGGAAGTATTTATTAGTGGTGGCAGCACAACCAACCTCTTCCCTGTGGATTTTGGTATTGTATCTGAATCTACTGTCAATCTATTGGTCCAGTCATCAAATCCATTGGAGCCACGTCGTTCTTTTACGGTCGAGATTGATACGATTGCTAGTTTCAACAGTCCCTACTATACCTCTTCCAACACCGAGGGCAATGCTTTCATTACAGTCACGGCGGACCTCTCCACCCTGGCCGACAGCACGGTTGTATACTGGCGTAGTAGTTTTTCTAATGCTAACCCTGGGGAGTCCAATACACCTGTGGTCAGCTCCTTTACTTACCTACCTGAAACTAACCCAGGATGGGCAGCAAGCCACAATGACCAATTTAGAGAATTGAGTACTAACGGTCTGGTTCGGGACTTTGCTGGTCGAAAATGGTCCTTTGAAGAAATCACCTCTCAAATCTCTGTTATCACTCATGGCAGCCAGGCTAACGGAGTTACCGTAGATGACATAAGGTTGCTAGTCAACGGACTCAACTATATGGTGCGTAGTTCACCTAATATTGATACAATGTTCTGTCGTGACAACACCGTAAATATGATGGGCTTTGACCTACAATCCACAGCACCTTATAAGGTGCTGGAGTTTAGTAGAATTGATGTATTTAATGATTTGGTTTGTGGCCGTGTACCTCAGGTTATTTTTAACTTCACAGATAATGACATTTACAATCCCAACCAAGCGAATGGTGGTCCCAGATATATCAACCGATTTGTAGATAACCTAAATGAAGGTGAGTATGCCTTGATGTATTCTATCGGTACCGTTGATTATCAGAGATGGGATGACCAGGTACTAGCCGCAGTTACGGAACTGGGCATTACTCCTGACCTCTTTAGAAACCTGGAACCGGGCAGTCCATTCATTGCCCTTGGACAGAAGGGATCACTCCCTGATAGAGCAATAGTCGTGGTTTCTAACGGCAGTACGATAAATACGAAACAACAAATCATTAACATGGAGGAGCCGATCAGTGGTAAGTTCACTTCCGGAACAGTTAGGAGTACGCTCATAGGACCAGCCACGGATTGGGACATCCTCTACAATAATGTCACAAACCAAGGGCTGAACTCCAGGATGACAGTCTATGGTATCAACAGCAATGGACAGGAGGTGAGCCTTCTGAGTGATAACATAGTCCCTGAACGATCACTGGCATTTATCGATGCGGATACGTACCCCTTTATCCAGCTGGAGTTGTCAACGGAGGACCGAGAAAACTTTGAGGCAGCCCAGCTGCAATCCTGGATAGTGACATATCAAACGCCTCCCGAAGGCATACTGCTCAGTCCAACTGTGCAATCAGCTAACCTCGAAGAAGGTGAAGTCCTAAACACAGCTTTTGGTTATTTCAATATCTCAAATACACCCTACACTGATTCCCTCGAAGTTGATATTACACTTCAAAATGTGGCTGATCAGTCTGTGATCAGTGAGAACCTCATCGTCGCTTCCCCTACGCCTGGTGACTCGGTTACGATTCCTTTTACTTTCAATACACTGGGTTACCAGGGCACAAGTAATTTGAGTGTCAAAGCGCTACCGCGAACAGGGCTTGAATTGTATACCGGCAACAATCAATACGTCATTCCCGATTACCTAACTGTGGCCACTGACAAGCGTAATCCTGTGCTGGATGTGGCTTTCGATGGTGTGTATATCATGGACGGAGATATCGTGTCCCCAAGCCCTCGGATCACTATTCTGGTAAGAGACGATAACCCACTTTCACTAAAAGTAGATACGGCTGGGGTCAACCTGTTTTTGAAAAGGCCGTGTGATGGGTGTGGATTTGAACGGGTAAACCTCAATGATCAGGAAGTCGCCTGGCAGCCAGCAAGTGAAGACCGAGACTTTAGTGTTGAATACCAACCTGCGACGTTAGAAGACGGACTTTATGGGTTGAGAGTGCAAGCCACTGATGCCGCTGGCAATCAGTCAGGCATACAACCTTACGAAATCAACTTCGAAGTTGTCAATGAGTCTACGGTTACACATTTCTATCCTTACCCTAACCCATTTTCGACGAGTACAAGGTTTGTCTTTACGCTGACTGGAAGTGATATCCCAGATCAACTTAAAATTCAAATAATGACCGTGACTGGTCGTGTGGTACGGGAAATCACACAAGATGAAATTGGCCCCATCAATATTGGTAATAATATTACGGATTTTGCATGGGATGGCACAGATGAGTTTGGAGATCAACTGGCTAACGGGGTTTATCTCTACCGGGTAATCATTAGGCAAAATGGACAAGCCATTGACAGAAGAGCCACAGCTGCAGACAATGCCTTTAACCGGGATTTCGGGAAATTATACATTTTGCGGTAGCGCGTGCAACCCATCGTGCAACTAATGCATCTACCTTTCAAACTCAAAACAACAAGGAAGATGAAACAACTTATACTCTGCGCTGTATTGATCCTTTATGGATTCAGCAGCCGGGCTCAGCAACAGGTGAAGCAAATCACTTTGGTCGAAGACCCTGAGTTTGATTCTAATATCTATAACTACTACAGCGGGGAGACCTTACTGGAGGTTCCCAGTCAGGGTGTAGTTACTTTTGATATTAATACAGGAGCCGGCGAAGTAGAGATCACTCCCTCCTCTCTACCAGTAATCACAGTGGAAGCCGAAGTGATCATTATGACCTCCAATGAGAAGAAGGCCAATAAGTTTTTATCAGAGGACCTGGAGCTATCACTGGAAAAGAAAGGCGACAGGGCCATATTAATTAGCTCCTTCGACTACAACAGCCCTGAAGATGGCCATGACAGGGTCAATCCTTTTGACTTTCTTAAAAGCCCTGACAGAAAGATAAATCTTAAGATCAAGGTGCCTAACAATATCTTTTTGGATATTGATGATAATGCTGGAGACCTGATATTGGCCAATCTTGTCAATGATTTAGATATTTACGATGGTTCAGGCTTGCTATACCTAAACAACATAGATGGCAACATCGTCATCGATGATCACTCAGGTGATATGGTACTCAAAAATATCAACCGACAAAGCCCTGCTCAGCATCAACTCAAGATACGCGATAACTCAGGGGAGATCCGGCTTGAGAATCTTCGAGGCGAGTTAACACTCAATGATGCTTCAGGTGATATCATAATAACAGACCTGGTTGGAAGCCTGAAACTCAATGATGCTTCCGGGGATATCAGACTGACGAATATTGAGGGAGACCTTACTGTAGATGATGCCTCTGGTGATATCATTTCGCGCACTGTCGCTGGTAATGTAGAAATCTACGACAACTCTGGTGATATTTATATCCGCGATGTACTGCTGGATGTCAATATCCGTACCGCAGGTGCCGGTGATCTAACACTTGAAGAAGTCAGAGGTAAAATTTCAGGTGACCTGAGAAAATTAAATAACTAATTAGTACTGATCAAAACCTCTCGATATCGGCTCCCAAGGCCCTGAGCCTGGAGTCGATGTTTTGGTAGCCCCGGTCGATCTGTTCCACATTGTGGATAGTGCTTACACCCTCAGCAGATAATGCCGCAATAAGCAACGAAATTCCAGCCCTGATATCGGGAGAAGTCATTTGGATGCCCTTTAACGGGTACTTATGATCAAGGCCAATCACTGTAGCACGATGTGGGTCGCAGAGGATGATCTGAGCTCCCATATCGATGAGCTTATCCACGAAAAACAGGCGGCTTTCAAACATCTTCTGATGGATCAGTACTGTCCCCTTAGCTTGAATAGACGCTGTGAGCGCTACTGATAACAGATCGGGAGTAAAGCCAGGCCAAATGGCATCCGAGATCGTCATGATCGACCCATCGATGAATGATTCAATCTCATAATGTTTCTGGTAAGGAATGAATATATCGTCCCCCCTGAACTCCATTTTGATACCTAGTCTTTTGAAGGTATCGGGGATAATACCCAGTTGATCAACACGTGCATTTTTTATGGTGACCTCAGATTCGGTCATTGCTGCCATACCAATAAAACTGCCGATTTCGATCATATCAGGTAGCATGGTATGCTCAGTTCCGCCAAGATACTCTACACCTTCTATGGTCAGTAAATTGGAACCTATACCACTGATCCTGGCCCCCATGGTGTTGAGCATACGACATAGTTGTTGCAAGTAAGGCTCGCACGCCGCGTTATAGATGGTAGTAGTACCTTCCGCCATTACAGCCGCCATGACGATGTTTGCGGTACCTGTCACAGATGCCTCATCTAGCAGCATGTAAGTACCAGTCATCTTTTTGGCATTGATGTTATAGAAGCCGGACTGCCCGTCATAGCTAAACTTTGCGCCGAGCTTTTGAAAGCCGACAAAATGGGTATCCAACCTTCTACGACCAATTTTGTCTCCACCAGGCCTGGGCATCTTGCCAGTCCCAAATCTCGCTAAAAGTGGTCCCAGCATCATGATCGAGCCTCTCAGAGAGCTGGCCTTCTCTCGAAAAACTTCACTATCCATAAAGTCAAGGTTGATATGCTCGGCAGTAAAGCGATATGATTCCTCACCTGTCTTCTCGATCCTTACACCAAAATCAGCCAACAGCTCTATGAGCTTATTGACATCACGGATGTTAGGTATCTTATGGATATGGACAGGCTCAGGTGTGAGTAATACAGCTGAGATGATCTGAAGGGCCTCATTTTTAGCTCCCTGAGGTACGATATCCCCCTTGAGCTGTGCACCTCCCCTGACGCGGAATGAACTCATTAAGATCTTCTCCTTTTGAAGTTCTTTTTACCTGATTTGTTTCTTCTGTTGCGATCGTGACTGTAAGCGTCTCTGCTTGCGTTAGGGCGATCATTGATGATCCGGCTACTCTCAAAAAGGTTGCCTTCACGCACCTTTTCAACATCCAGATCTAGTGTATCCCCGGAAAGTTGTCTTATGTTTTTGATCACTGTGGCATCATCTACAGTTTCACGATTGCTCGCCGAATAAAAAGCCTTCATCAGCTTACCGATGTAAACCGTCGCTTCCTCACGTTCCTTGGGGTCTTCCTTCTGCTTTGCTATCTCGATCAGCAGCTCGATGTTCTTACCGTAGTGCTTAAAGCGTACATCCATTTTTGGATACGCGACACGTTGAGGTGGTTTGTCGAGGTTAGCCTCCGGCTTAGGAAACGGGCTATCAATATCAAGGTCAAAATCTGCCATGATGTAGAGATCATCCCAAAGTTTCTGAGCGTACTCAGGTGACTCCTTCATGGCCGGATTGACAAACTTCATCAGCTCGATCATTGTCTCAGCGTGCACATTTCGTTTGTCTTTATCCTCCACCGTCTTAATGTACTTGATCAGTCTGTGAACATTCCTTCCGTACTCCCTCAGTTTGAGATCTTCTCTTTGTGTATTGTATTCCATAAATGAATTGAAGTATTGGCCTATGGCCTCATTTACTCTGTAAATCTAATCTTCTTAACGAACTCCATGAGTATTAATGTTGTCTCATGCACTGTTTAAAAGTTGATCAAAGGTAGCCCTAATTTTCTTATCGTGACGACCATCACCCTCATCAATTATTGATAGAATACCACTCTGGCGACTATGACCGAATTATCTTAGTTTTACTTCAACAACATTTACACTCTCCAATGTCAGTAACAGTAGCAGCATCCCTCGAGGAGTATTTTCTCCCCTATAGAGAAAAGGTGATCGGTCATGATCAAACCATTGACACACCTTATGGCGCTAAACCTTTGATCTACGTCGACTGGACTGCCAGTGGCAGACTATATCAACCCATTGAAGACATTCTTATTCAAAAAGTCGGTCCTTATGTAGCGAATACCCATACGGAAACGACAACTACAGGGACATTGATGACCAATGCATATCATGATGCGCAACTGGTCATTAAGCGACATGTCAATGCCGGTCCTGATGATATGCTCATCGCTGAAGGGTCCGGAATGACGGGAGTAGTCAACAAGTTTCAACGTATGCTAGGACTTAGAGTACCGGAGAGATTTGCCGATAGGATCAATATAGATGAGGTCGAACGGCCGGTGGTCTTTCTATCACACATGGAGCACCACTCAAACCATACTTCATGGCTTGAGACCATCGCTGATGTGGAAAACATCATGCCCGATGAGGAAGGTATGCTCAATTACGACTACATCCGGGAGTTATTGGACAAGTACCGCAATCGAAAAAGAAAGATCGCCTCCATCACCGCCTGCTCTAATGTTACCGGTATTGAAACCGACTATCACAGAGTGGCCAGGATCATGCATGAGCATGGAGGACTATGCTTTGTGGACTTTGCATGTTCCGCACCATATGTACACATCGATATGCATCCTGACGATCCTGAAGCTAGGTTAGATGCGATTTACTTCTCTCCGCACAAATTCCTGGGAGGCCCGGGTTCGCCGGGAATATTGATTTTTGATAAAAAACTTTACACCAATAAGATACCAGATATACCAGGTGGTGGTACTGTTGTCTGGACCAACCCTTGGGGTGGTCACAAGTATCTCGATGACATTGAGGCTCGTGAAGATGGAGGCACACCACCTTTTTTACAAACAATCAAGACAGCCCTGGCAGTCAGGTTGAAAGAAGACATGGGTGTGGATCGGATGATGGAACGAGAGCATGAGATACTTGGACATTTACTTCCGGCCATGAAGTCCATAGATGGCCTTGAGCTACTTGCCGAACACTGTGAAGAGCGGTTGGGTGTGATCTCATTTTACATCAGTCATCTGCACTTTAATCTGGTAGTGAGACTACTTAACGACCGCTTTGGTATTCAAACACGTGGTGGCTGTAGCTGTGCAGGTACATATGGGCATTATCTTCTCAATATCAATCAAGAGACATCCAAGTCTATCACTGATCAGATAGACCTGGGTGGCCTATCGGAAAAGCCGGGATGGGTACGCCTATCTATCCATCCTATTATGAAAAATGAGGAAATTGAGTATATCATCGAAGCACTAAAAGATGTGGTAGTCCATGGGAAACAATGGTCTGAGGACTATGTCTATGACACGAAAAGAAATGAGTACTTCCATCAATCGGAATCCGGCATCAGGAACAATCAAATTGATGCTTGGTATGATGATTTAGGCTAGTGTTTTACTATCTACTATATGTAAGTTACGTCGGTCGGAACTTCATTGCAAAAGAGCTAAAGTCACTGCTTAACACCCCTCAAAAAACGATGAGTAGCTTTTTAAAAAGGACACTATTAATGACCAGATCACCCAGCAAAGATTTTTGTTCTCCTTTTCTATCAAAAGAACTATAGTGATTCTGTTGATTTCAGCTGAGATTTTAATTTTCTTCAAATCATTATCCTCTGGGTTATGGTAAATTGCATGGATGAATTTTGGTGAGTCAATTAGTTACCTAGATAGTCTTAACCCTCCACAAAGAGAAGGAGTCGTCACTACCGACGGACCTTGTATGATCATTGCTGGTGCCGGATCCGGTAAAACAAGAGTACTCACCTATCGCATTGCTCACCTCATCAGGGAGCACGATGTTGATCCGTTTTCTATCATGGCACTCACCTTTACCAACAAAGCTGCGGCTGAAATGAGGGAGCGGATTGAGTCAGTGGTAGGTAATGATGCGCGCAACCTCTGGATGGGTACGTTCCACTCGGTATTTGCCAGGATCCTTCGTGCGGAAGCCTCTAAATTGGGGTACCCCAGCAACTTCACTATCTATGATACCGATGACTCCAAGTCACTGATCAGAGCTATAATCAAGGAGATGAACCTTGACGACAAGGTTTACAAACAAAATGTGGTTTATAACCGCATCTCTGCAGCAAAGAACCGATTGGTCTCATGGCGAGAATATCTGAACAACCCAATCTACCAGTCAGATGACGCGGCTAACATGAAGCCAGAGATGGGCAAGATCTACAAGACCTATGTCGAGCGTTGTTTCAAAGCAGACGCTATGGATTTTGATGACCTGCTTTTCAATACTAATGTGCTGTTTAAGGAACATCTTGATGTGCTCAATAAATATCAACAGCGATTCAGGTACGTACTGGTAGACGAGTTTCAGGATACGAATGTCTCTCAGTACCTGATCACCAAGAAACTGGCCGCTGTGCATCAGAACATTGCGGTAGTAGGTGATGATGCGCAGAGTATCTACGCCTTTCGCGGCGCTGACATCCAAAATATTCTCAACTTCGAAAAAGACTTCCCTGACCTGAAGGTGATCAAACTGGAGCAGAACTACCGCTCCACTCAGACCATCGTCAATGCGGCCAATAGTGTTATTGACAAGAACAAAGGGCAGCTTAAAAAGAATGTCTGGACGGACAATGACAGTGGAGACCTTATCGAGCTTGTAAAGGCGAATAATGACAATGAGGAAGGCTCACTCGTGGCTTCCGCTATATTCGAAGAGAAAAACCACCAACATCTAAGCAACAAGGACTTTGCAATCCTCTATCGGACCAACAGCCAATCCAGGGCTATGGAAGAAGCCCTCCGTAGAAAGAATATCAAGTATCGGATCGTTGGAGGTGTATCTTTTTACCAGCGCAAAGAGATCAAAGATCTCCTTTCCTATCTGAGGTTCACCGTCAACCACAACGATGAGCAGGCACTGCGTCGCATTATCAATCTACCCAAGAGGGGAATTGGTCCAACTACCGTTGAAAAAGTTGTAGTAGCCGCGGATGAAAACGGAGTTAGCATCTGGGAAGTACTTCAAAATGTGCGCGCATTTGTTGACGGTCGGTCTGCCAATGCAATAGATGGGTTTGTAACCCTCATCAAGAGCTTCAAAATAGCTGTAGAGAAGAAGGACGCCTATGAGGCAGCTTCACAGATTGCAAAGAACTCAGGTCTGCTCAAGGAACTCTATGAGGATAAGACCATCGAAGGGTTAAACCGATACGAGAATGTCCAGGAACTGCTTAATGCCATCAAGGAATTTGTCGATAATCCTGAGACTGAAGACAAGCAAATAGGAGCATTCTTGCAGGAGATATCACTATTGACAGACCAGGACACCAACAAAGAAGGTGGTGATGATGTGGTGACAATGATGACGATCCACATGGCCAAAGGCCTTGAGTTTCCTTACGTCTTCATCGTCGGCATGGAGGAAGATCTGTTCCCTTCACAAATGATGCTCAGCAGCCGGGCAGACCTGGAGGAGGAGCGTCGACTTTTCTATGTAGCGATTACGAGATCTAAGAAGAGACTATGGTTGTCTTATGCGCTCAATCGCTATCGATTCGGTCGCCTGAAGACATGCGAACCAAGTCGTTTTCTAGAGGATATCGATCCTTCATTTATTCGTGTCAACAAGAAGTATAGCAGTAAAACCCAAGCTTCTCCTTCAGAAAGCTACTTTGCAAAAAACTTCGTCAGTAACGTTCGTAGCAACAGCAACAAGAAATACACCAATCAAATTGTTCATACACCTTCTGCGGACTTCACACCCTCAGATACCAGCAACCTGGCCGAGGGTCAAAAGGTAGAACATCCAAAGTTTGGGTTTGGAGAAGTCATCGAAATGGACATCAATGGTGCCAATCGAAAAGCCA
This sequence comes from Flammeovirgaceae bacterium UBA6059, assembly GCA_002435755.1. GTDB lineage: Bacteria > Bacteroidota > Bacteroidia > Cytophagales > Cyclobacteriaceae > UBA6059. Next base: position 80,457 of record DIYH01000024.1, on the reverse strand, counting down.
AAGTAAAATTCGATAAAGCAGGAGAAAAAACACTTTTATTGACTTTTGCTAAATTGAGGATTCTAGAATAACCAACTAACCATATATGCAAGTATTGGGTATTGATATCGGCGGTACCGGGATGAAGGGTGCCGTGGTAGATACAATGCGAGGAGAGCTAGCGACAGAACGACATAGGATACCAACACCTAGCCCAGCTACTCCTAAGGAAATGATCAAAACTGTCAAACAGATTGTAGACCATTTCGAGTGGGAAGGGCCGATCGGCTGTGGCTTCCCTGCAGCCATCAAACATGACAAGGTAATGACTGCCAGCAACATTGATGACAGCTGGCTCGGCTTAAAAGCAGCAAAGAAGATCAAGAAAAAAACAGGTTGTACCACCCATCTGGTCAATGATGTTGATGCAGCCGGACTGGCCGAGATGAGCTTTGGTGCCGGAAAAGGTAACAATGGGACCGTCCTTATGATCGCTGCTGGTACTGGTATCGGTACGGCGCTTTTCACAGAAGGCGAGCTTGTACCTAACACCGAGTTCGGCCATATGCCGTTGCACGGTGATGCTGCGGAAAAGTATGCTGCTAATTCCATTAGGAAAAAGCTCAACCTCTCCATCGAAGAATGGGCTGGAAGATTCAATGAATATTTGGCGCTTATGGAGTTCCTTTTATGGCCCGATTTGATCATTCTTGGTGGAGGTATCAGTAAGCAGTCAGATAAGTTCCTTGACCTCCTCGATACCAAATGTAAGATCGTACCTGCCCAGATGCTCAACAATGCTGGTATCATAGGTGCTGCGGTTGGAGCCCAAAGACTGGGGCTGGATTGATATGACTCTCGCACGTCCAACTCAGGAAGTAATTCACTTTCGTCCGGCGAAAGAGGAAGATGCTCAGACCATCGTTAGGTTCCAACAGCAAATGGCCCATGAAACAGAAGGCATTTCGCTCGATCAGGCCACCGTGTCGGCTGGTGTGCAAGCTGTTTTTGAAGACCCACAAAAAGGCATCTACTATGTAACTGAAGTTGAACAGAGGGTCATCGCTTCACTACTGATCACATACGAGTGGAGCGAGTGGCGCAACGGTACAGTATGGTGGATTCAGTCGGTATACGTCGAGAAGGAATTTCGCGGTAGCGGTATCTTTAGTCAGCTGTATGCGTATATCCAGTCCTTAGCAGAAAATGATACTGAGGTGAGAGGCATAAGGTTATACGTAGACAATACAAACACCGCCGCACAACAGGTATATAGCCGTATAGGTATGAATGGCGACCATTATAAGGTGTATGAATGGATGAAGAGCGAGTAGAAAAATGAGAACTATTATCGTACTTGTCATAAGCGGGGCAGTACTCTGTTTTGCCGGCTGGGTCGCTTATACTATCATCACTACGCGGGCTCATAGTCCCGAAGAAACAGTCGTTTTTAAAGCTGATGAAGCTACCTTTATGGTGACTTACTGCAGACCTTATAAAAAGGGGCGCAAAATATTTGGCGGTCTCGTCCCCTACCGGGAATACTGGAGGACAGGTGCTAATGATGCTACCGAAATCAGTTTTAGTCAGGGCATCACTTTTGGAGGACAATCCGTACCTGCCGGCAGGTACAGATTCTACACCACACCGGATGTCAACCAATGGGAGCTCGTACTTAACAGTGAACTTGGTCAGTGGGGGGCCTTCATGCCCAATAAGGACCTGGATGTGGCTGTAGTGAACATCCCTTCACGTAATCTACCTAATCTTGTAGAGCAGTTCTCGATTTTTTTCGATAGCACGGCAGATAATTCCGGTTACAATATGCACCTCCAATGGGATAAAACAGAGGTGATTGTTCCTATTACCGTTCAGTAATCCACTTACACGAAATATAGACCTTGATAACTGAACCAGTAGAATTCTTCTTAACAGGCCTTTTAAGGTAGATTCTCTTTAGTTTGCAGCTTTATGATTTAGAAATGTCTCGGTCAAAACTAATCTCAGGAGTAGAAATTCAGGACAGTCAGCTAGTTCTTTTGGATGAAAAAAAGGACCAACGTGGCTCCTTTACTGAGGTCTTTCAAAATCACTGGCAGAGTTGTATGGCCCCAGTGCAATGGAGTTTTGTTAAGTCTGAGGCAGGAGTTTTCAGAGGAATGCACTTGCACTTGAGACATGATGAATACTTCTGTTTGGCGAGTGGACATTGCTTTCTTGGACTTAAGGACCTTAGAGAAAGCTCTAGCACTTATAACGAGTATGCTTTATACGAGCTGTTTGGGAGTTCAATGGCAGCTTTGATTTTTCCTCAAGGACTACTTCATGGGTGGTATTTTACTGAACCTTCGACCCACATTCAGGCTGTATCCGAATCTTATGTGGACTATGGGAAAGATGATAATTGGGGATGTAGATGGAACGCAGTGGATTTAGGTATACCCTGGCCATTTACATCGGCCATACTGTCTGAAAGGGCAGAAGGTTTTCCAAGTGTGAGAGATCTAGAAGCATCTTTAAGGGATCATCGCCAAAAGGATTTGATTAGTAAATAGAGCCCCCTTTTGAAATGGAATATAATGCGTTTTCTATTTGTATTTAAGGCATTCTGGCCGTTTTGATCTCCTTGCTTCTTTCTTAGTAATTTGGCTAACTTATCTCGCTCCTCGCGCACCAGATTTGTATCATTTAGTAAGCCAATTAGTCCATCGTATTTGATTTTTTCGATGTACTCCTTATTCTTCACGTGCTCTGACCAATGTGCTAATTCTGGCAAGCGCTTTGTTGAAGGCCATCCCGGATGACTAGAGCGTTTGAAGTAAAGTATGGTAGCCTTTGGATGCGAATATGATTTGCACTTTTTATGCTCCATGAATTGGGCCCACATGTATGCATCAGTGGGTTGATCAACTGGGGTAGTTCGCCAGCCATATGGTAGCTTATGATAGAATTCTAACGTATGAGATATCATTGATAAACCTCCAGTCTTTTTGATCACTTTGCTATCATGATCTGTAGAAGAACCAATGTAGGCAAAGTAATGGTCTAGCCTTAAGCTAGAATCTTCATTCACCCTGATAAACATGGACGATGAGAAGTTGTGGGTTTTACATTGATTGTAGTGAGTTTCGATATGGTCAGGAAGCATTAGATCTCTATCGCACAGATAGCAGACTATCTCACCTTTGGCTTCCTGTAATGCCGCATGACGATAGATTTCACCGCGTCGTTCGTGTTTGGGGTGATCGAAGAACCTGATTCTATCATCATTAGTGATTAGCTGAGATATCACATCACGTGTCTCGTCATAAACTCCATCACCAATTATGAAAATCTCAATGTCCCTAATAGTCTGATTTTGAACGCTACCAATCGAATAAGGTAATAGCATTCCTCGGTCAATGGAAGTTGGAACAATGACAGTGGCTTTAGACATTGTCTAGTCCTATGAGTTGGTCAATTGCGGCTACTACTTGTAGACCGTGAGACAGATTACTCCTTGGCTCTGCACCTCCTTGGAGATAATTAACAAATTCTCGAAGCTCTTCCATCAAAGGTGGAGTATTCGTGAAGTACCTTTTTTCCACTTCAATCTGACTATGCTCATCACCATGATAAACGATCAAGTGATCAGCGCGCTCATCCTTCAGCACGACGACACCTTTCTCGCAATGTAATCGAACCTCCCTGTCCTTACGTTCATAACGATTTGACACCTCAAAAATAAATGATGGATCATCACCCAAGACACCAATCATACCTCTGGCCATACCGGAAGCGTAACGTTCAATTTTCGAAAATCTCACTTCTGGTAGATATCCGAAAATGGTCTGACATATAGTGACATCATGTGGAGCTAGATTCCAAATACTATCCGTATCCTTTCTTGGGCTTGTCCAGTTACACCTTCGCGTTCTTAAGCTATGTACTTTTCCAAGCTCCTTCGATTGACAAATTCTAGAAAGGGCTAGTATACCACAATGGTACATCCAGACATGCATTACAAATACTCTCCTGTGCATTCTTTCTTGGAGATATCTGGCATCTTCTAATGAGGTAGTCAGAGGCTTTTCAACGAAGATTGGAGTATCATAAACGGTTAATACCTCTAACAATTCGCGGTGTGTACTAGAAGGCGTAGCTATAATAAATCCGTCAAAAGATTTACCATCTGGAAGTCCATGCTGAAAGCTATTTGCTCCAATATCTATGGCCTCTTCTCTAACTCTATGATCGACTTCAAATACATCAACCATGCATTCAAGTGTAACCAAATCTCTAAGAATTTTCTTGCCCCATATACCACATCCAAAGAGCGCTATATTCATAAATCACTTTTGGTTAAACGACGCTTATCATTTGTAAGAAACATATTTCTTGCTCAATCAGAAAATTGATCAATGTTATTTGATATTCTTGATTCAGGGGTACCTGTAAAACAAAGTAAGCGACCTTGTCAAGCTAACCTCTTCCAAAACCAGACAGAAACTAGTTTATATAGCCAAGTTCGGATCTCAGCTAACCAACGAACAAATAGCCTTAGTTTTCATTTCGATCAAATACCAAAGCGCCCACAGAGCTACAAAAAATCACCTGGAATTATGGTCATAAAAATGTAGCTCCACGAAGCATTTCCCAACGCAGAACTAAATTGAAGAACGTAACACGTAGGCTATTTCTTGAACAACTGCAAGATGTCCGCAAGGTCTGTACTATTTCCATTTACCTTGCGGAAATCATCATAGTAGTCATCAGTTATTGCATAATACCTATGGGCTTGTTTAGCTTCTGACCAACCATCCTTTATTGACTCTAGTACATCCTTGCGATCAACATGAAGTTGTAAAAGCAGATTAGTGATAAGCTCCTGATCTTGGGCAATTAATGCTTTATTGAGCAACACTGGTCCGAGCGGAATCTCATCAGAAATCCACAGCAGATCAATTGAACTCAACAAAGAAGGGTCGGTGGTAATCTGTTGGAAGTATTCATTGCTGCCGATAGCGCAAACCTGGCTCTCTCCACTTACGAGACGTTCGAATGTAGAAGTGTGATTTCCTCCATATGTCACTGATCGAAACTGCGTGTCCGGGGATTTAATGCCCATTGAGCTAAGCAATAAACGGGGTACGAGGTTGCCTGACGTAGAGCCTTCTGCAACGAACTGGACGGCCAGCTCACTTTGATATTGACGCAGATCGTCAAGGTTTCTAATACCTTCTTGATTCGTTAGCAAGACTGTTTTGTAGTTGTCTTTCGCATCATCCTTCACGTGTAGTGTCGCCACTGGCTCCATATGATCATTATCCAGAGACAGGAGCAGGTATCCCAATGTGTTGATCAAAGCGATATCCACTTCGTTTGACCGGATACCCGAAATGAAAGAAGCCACGTCTGGGTAGCTCTTAATAGCCACTGGTCTTTCAAGTCTTGCTTCGAGCATTGCCGCCAGAGGCTCTAAGTTGGCCATACGATCATTTGTAGCATAGGTGTAAGTAGCAAGTCGTAGAGGTTTTGGCTTACCGCAGGATATCATCAACACCAGGACAGCTATAAATGAAAAGGCTAGTGTCTTGAAATAAGTCATAATAATTGAGTCAGGTATAGGAAGAGGGTTAGTTACTATCTCGGAACCTCATCAATTACGCCAGGAAGTGCGATACGTTGATCTATTGCTACGTACGACATTTTCAATCCCCCGAGCGACATCTTTACACCGAGGAATGTGCACATCAGATATACATTAAAACCTCTCCCTATCGAGCTATGATACATTATTACTGCTCGGAAAGGGTGATTTCAACTATCTCAAAATTACCATTGCGATAGCCTGTTACAAGCAGTTTCGTGTCATCGGGTGACCATTGTGGTAGCGTATCACCATCCTGATTGAAGGTAATTCTCCGTTGGTTCGCACCATCTGCATCCATCACGTAGATCTCAGGTCGGATATCCTCCATGGAGGTCACATAAGCGATTAAAGTTCCGGAATGGCTCCAGGATGGGCAGAAATTGTGCTTTGGCCAATTGGTCAGCCTTTGGAGCATTCCGGTAGGTATGTCCATTGTATAGATCTCATCGTCCTGATTATCCGTATCGTGTCGTGAAAAAAACACGAGCCGTTCACCATCAGGAGACCAGTTTGGATAGAAGCTACGCAACTGGTTATCAGTAAGTAAGTCTAGCTGTTTTGTTGTTCTATCATAGCGCCCTATTTCAGCTGTAGACTCTGAAAACTTAATCGCCATGGCGATGCTGCTTCCATCAGGAGAGTATCGGGCAAAGATGGGTTCGGCTTCAGGATCACCGATTGCAATGTTGCTGAGCCGTTGATCAGCAATATGCAGTTCGTACAACTCAAACCGACCCGTTCGATTCGACTCAAATAGTATCAAATCACCACTTGGATGCCAACTAGGTCGTCTGTCTGAAGAATCGTGCTGTGTTAGACGTTTTTGGTTTTGCCCATTGCTATCCATTATATAGATGTCCCACTGATCATCTCTTTTGGATTCAAATAATATATGATTACCGCCAGGAGAATAACTGGCGTACCGATCATCAGCACTATTGTTGGTGAGTAATCGCTCGCCTTGTACCTGAGCAGATAGCTTCATTGAAAAAGCGATCGTACAGCATAACAAAATGGTCTTTCTCACATCTACCGGATTGGGTTATGTACGAATAACAGGTGTGATCAACAATGCCCTAAGATGCACATCTTTTGGTATCTTTAATACATTGATTTTTTCAACTAACCAAACCCATGAAGAGACTAACTTTATTTTTAGGATTTGTCCTAATAACGCTCACACTTTCAGCACAACGTATTTTGATCCATGCCGGTACTGTCATCGACGGAGAAAGTGACAGGGCAACCAATGAGAAAACCATCATCGTAGAAGGGGATAAGATCACAGCTATCCAGAATGGCTATACTTCTGCGAAAGGTGATGATCAGATCATCGATCTTAAGGCCATGACCGTAATGCCCGGCTTCATCGATATGCACGTCCATGTAGAAGGTGAGACCAGTCCTCAACGCTACATCAGACGGTTTACTGATAATCCGGCTGACGTAGCTTATCAGGCTACCGACTACATGCGAAGAACACTTGAGGCGGGCTTCACTACCGTACGTGATATGGGTGGATCAGGAGTCAATGTGTCTCTGCGTGATGCTATCAATAAAGGATTAGTCGTAGGACCGAGGATTTTCACAGCTGAGAAGGCCATAGGAGTAACAGGTGGACATGCTGACCCCACCAATGGATACCGGGCAGATCTTATGGGTGATCCGGGTCCTAAGGAAGGAGTGGTAAATGGTCTGGAAGATGCGCGTAAGGCAGTCCGTCAGCGTTATAAAAATGGTGCGGACTGGATCAAGATCACCGCTACTGGTGGTGTACTCAGCGTTGCTAAAGACGGTCTGGGACCTCACTTTAAGGAAGATGAGATCGCTGAGATAGTTTCGACTGCCAAAGACTTTGGTTTCTATGTAGCGGCTCATGCTCATGGAGATGAAGGCATGGCCAGGGCCGTTCGTGCGGGAGTGAAGACCATAGAACATGGAACTTTTATGTCAGATGCTACGATGGACCTTATGATCGAACGAAACAGCTATCTTATCCCCACAATCACAGCGGGTATGACTGCAGCTGAGCTCGGTCAGCGTCCGGGCTACTTTCCAGAAGTGGTGGCCAAAAAAGCTCGTGAGATCGGACCCTTGATGATCGATATGTTCAAGCGCGCCTACTCCAAAGGTGTGCCCATCGGTTTCGGTACTGATGCAGCTGTTTTCAAGCACGGTGATAACGCCAGAGAGTTCGAATACATGGTACAGGGTGGCATGAAGCCGATGGAAACCATCCAATGTGCTACTTCTGTCAATGCTATGATCCTTGAAAAATCAGACCAGTTTGGCCGAATTAGAGCCGGGCTCCTCGCGGACATCATTGCAGTAGATGGTGATCCGCTCAAAGATATCAGCGAACTTCGTGATATCAACTTTGTCATGAAAGAGGGAGAGGTTTACAAGGGAGCGGATAAGTGATAGGAGGAAACTTAGAGGCAACAATTAATGGTTTCACATTGACCTGCTAAGAGTAGATCAGTCTTAAAACTGGTTCTGTATTTAAAACCAATTTCATCAATGCTCAAACCTTTAATATGGACTATTGCGCTATTACTCTTAGCTGATTTTAGCTTTGGTCAGAGAAAAGCCGATTATTCTCTTGAGGCATTAGTGGAACGGTACGAAAAGTCCGCCCAATTCGAAAAAGTCTTAATAAAGGCTTTTGCAGACTCATCATTCGCTAAGGTTAGTGAGTATTATGACTCAATAGCCGTACTAGGAACTGGTGGGTCATACAGGTCAATAAAGCTCACCTTGCTGGCTTATGAAAAACTAGCAAGCAAAACTACAGACCAGAACCAACTGAGTATTTATGATCTGTCTTCTGCCAAAGTCTTGGAAACTGGCATAATGATCTACGGAAGAAGTTCAATGAATGAAGAATACACAGAGTCAGAACTTTTAAATGACAAAGATATTGGTGTACACACCAAAGTGGATAATCTACCACAGCCTATTAATGGCTTCAAAGGCTTTTACAAATACATTTCCAAAACGCTAAAGTATCCTCCGGTAGCAAGAAAGAATAAAGTTGAAGGAAAGGTGTTTGTAGCTTTTGTGGTTACAAAAACAGGTGCAATCGAAGGGGTAACCATTGCTCAAGGGATCGGAAGTGGTTGTGATGCGGCTGCCAGACAGGTCATTATGAAGTCTCCGGACTGGATACCAGGATCACTCAAGTCTGGTGAAAAAGTAAACGTGCGAATGATACTTCCTATAACCTTTGCTTTGAGCAAAAAGAAAAAAGAGAAAACTGACTCTTAAGGGTCTTCAAGAGATATCTATTCTCATCTCTACAAGGTTCTTGCTAAAACCAGCCTTCTCGTAGGCACGAATGGCTGAGGCGTTTTCCGCATAGACGTCAAGACGGACCTCCGATATGCCCTGGGATTGAGCCCACTCAGTAAGGCCGTTCATGATCTGCTGGACCACACCTTTGCCACGATGCTCAGGGCGCACATAGACGAAACCTATGTATCCATATCGATCATGTTTCTGATAGACTTTGCCCTCCTCGATCTTGATATAACCTGACCCTACAACATGTCCTTCAATCTCTGCTACCAGTACCTCTACGTCATCGGCTTGTACAAAGGCTTCCAAATCATAATAGCTGATATGACCATCTTTCAGAGTAGGGTCAAAGGGGCGCTCAGCATCTATGATACCTTGTTCGAACTCAAGTAGTATAGGGAGCTCATCCAGTGTAGCTGGTCTCGTAATAGCTAGGTTCATATGTTGTGTTTACAGGTGATGATTCCTGTCGAAGGTAGTGGATATGAACCTCTACTAGACCTAAAGATGAACAAAAACTTAGAAAGAAGTAGCCCCTTTGTGGTTCAACCTAGACGTATCAATAAGTCCAAAGGACAAGCTTAGACTGCTCTCGAATGGCAAGACCAACTGGGCCCTTGTAGATGCCAGCGTCGTTTCCTATGTCAAGCACCTGTACGGCAATCACATTTTTTCCAGGTTTTAAGAGGCGATCAGGTATTGGATAGTTTCGATATTCCTCGTAGCTGTGACTTTTACCATATGGCCGTCCATCGTTGGTCTCACCAATAAATGTCCCATTGATGTACACGCGATCAAAATCATCAATTTTGCCCAGAAGAATATTTAGCTGCTCACCCTTCATCTCTTCAGGCACGGTAAACTCGCGCCTGTACCAGCCGTATTGCTGGCGCTTTTTCCATTTGGACTCTCGCCAGAGCGAAGGTACCATGATGTAAGGCCAGTCGCTATCGTCAAACTCAGCTTCCCGCCACTCACGATCATCTCCCATTTTGAATTTCCATAGCCCTTCAAGGCTGGCAAAACCAGCACTCTTGGCGTTGGTGTAGAGTCCTATGCTACCTGAAATGATACCACCTCCATGGGTTGTGTCGTAGACCCTAACGGAAATCACATTGTCACCATCCGGGTTGAGATATTCGAGAGGAACATTGTACTCACGAAGTGCCGTCCATGCTGTGTAAAAGTTAGGTGGGAAATTACCTGTGTAGCCAATGAAATGACCATTGACATAGACATAATCTACATCGTCAATGTATCCCAGGTTGAGTACCACATTACTAAGTCCTTTGATAGCCGCCCCATCGAAGTGCTTACGGTACCATGCATATCCATCATAACCGTGGAAACCTTCATCCTCCCATTGTGCTGGAACGTAGATCTCCTCCCAGCTACTGTCGTCGTACGATTGGCTAGCATACTTCATGTTGTCTCCAATAGTAAATTTCCAATATCCGCGGAGGCTCAACACTTGATCCAAGCTAGCAGCGCTGGTAGCGAAAGTAGTCGTCAATAGTAAAACTACTACTGCAATCCATCCTATCTCTCTTCTCTCCATTGTCTCTTCTGCTAGCGAAAACTATACCTTAAATCAGATACGACACTTTGATGTTTGTAAAAAGTTGTCATAGCATAATCCCAGCCTAATGGCTGGGAATATAGCGTATCAATATGAATAAATCGTTCTTCATTAAAGTCTATGGGTTTCAAGTCCAGCGGAGGACTTCACCTCGAAAACAAAGTGCCCAGACTGTACTCTTGCCAAGTCGTATACCTTACTAAAACCAGCATTGGACATTAAGGACTCTCTATAGACAGGTCTACCCCAGTCATCGTAGATCTGTATGTGTACCATCTGAGGCTGTTCAGCATCGAATGTCAACTGGTATTTAGCCCGGCCAGCTGGTTTTACGGCTGAGTGATCATTGTTGACCAGGGCACTGGTCGAATAAAACTCTCCCTGCTCATCGGCCATACTGAGTGTGTAGATCCCGGAGGACAACTTCGACAGATCATAAGACTCATCGAACCCATTGGAGTTTCTGACTTTGTCTTTTAAGACCTCTTTACCCTTGTCATCATAAATAGTGATAGCCACCAAAGAAGGTTCATCGTCCGCGTACACGATGTTCATCAGAGACTCTTCAAAATTGGTTTGGACACTCACCTTTGTTGCGTTTCCACCAGTGTTCTTTGCGATAGCGGTAGTACCTATAGCTGCTACAAGTACTGTGAAGATTAGTTTTTTCATTTCCTTTTAGTTTTGAGTTTTTGACCTTGTTACTGTACAAATAAACGGCAGGGTTGAGCAACCTTTGTCACACCAGGGTCAAGCCATGTCACGAGATGTCAACGATGTGTAGACAGGTGTAAAGAGGGGTGTAATTGCAGCTCTAAACAGGTAGGTAGAGATAGGTTTGAATGTGTGCGAGTTCGTCTATCTCTTCCAGCCTTAAGCGTAAGTCAAGTCACCAAGACCTTTCTAACGAAAGCAAGTAGGAGCTAACTCTTGTATAGAGCTGACAAGATGAGATAAACAATAATCGGCGAGAGTGTAAGAAAAAGGATCATAGGTAGAAGGTAACCACCTAACTGACCCGGCGCTTCCTGAGCGCCCAGGATCATCTCTCTACTTAATATCCAAAATGTAGCCACCACACTTAAGTTGATCACTCTAATGAGTCGACATGCGAGCGCATATTGATAAGCTGCGTTCGTTTCAGTGATATCGACAGTGTAATTGAACCTATGAGGGGACCGGTTGACGATCAAAAGAACGATATACATAGCAAACCCGATAGATGGCAATAGCCACAATGTCGATTTGCTACCGAATCCATCTGCCTGTCCCTCATGATTGAAGTGGGTAGGTATAGTGTCCGGTAGACTTCCATAGGCATCTATCAGTGACCATATAAGCCAAGCCATTAGCAGCATGGTCAGGCCCTCAAGAAGCCAGTCGAGCAAAGTAAGTGGTATGTTGAGCCTGGGACGAGTAGACATAGAAGGAATAACTGGTTTACTACTCTATCAACTTGTATCCTACTCCATGCACTGTTAGGATCACTTTAGGATCATTGGGGTTATCCTCTATCTTTTGACGGAGCTTCAATATGAAGTTGTCAATAGTGCGGGTAGTAGGTTGCGATTCGTAACCCCAGACATCTTCCAGTAGCTGATACCGGCTGACAACTTCATTTTTATGGACAAGTAGATAATGCAACGTCTCGAATTCTTTATGGGACATTTTAACCGACTCGTCAGCCACCTTAGCTTCATAGTGCTGGAAGTCTACGTCCAACTGCCCTATTGTTGCCTTCTTGATGGTGACCTCTTCAGGGTCGTTACCAGTACGTCTTAACACCGCCTTCACTCTGGCTATCAGCTCTCTTAGGCTAAAAGGCTTAGTGATATAATCGTCAGCGCCCAACTCAAGACCAAGCACTTTATCGATCTCCTCCCCTTTAGCCGTAAGAAATATGATCGGCGTGACCACTCCCATTTTACGGGCCTGTTTGCACACTTCGAAACCTGACATCTTTGGCATCATTACGTCCAGCAATATCAGATCATAGGTATTGCCATCAAGCAGACTAAGCCCCTTTTCACCGTCCTCTGCCAAATCCACATCAAACGACTCAAACTCGAGATTGTCTTTCAGACCGATGCGCATATGCATCTCATCTTCGACTACTAATATCCTTGCCATAGTATGAATTTATTGTTTATTGCCCGTTATCTGAGGAAAAACCAACTTAAAACTACTCCCCTTCCCAAAAACGCTTTCTACTTCAATATTGCCCTCATGTGCATCCATGATGTGCTTAACTATCGATAAACCGAGTCCCGCACCCTGTACACTGTAAATATCTCCTTCGGTCACTCTGTAGAACTTGTCGAAAATCTGATCCCTTTTCTTTGGCGGTATGCCTAATCCCTTATCTGTCACCTGCACAAGGTATTGACTCGCCCGTTTCCTTGTGCTGACAGTGATGGATTTTTCTTGAGGACTATATTTAATGGCATTGTCAAGTAGGTTGATCAATGCCTCGATCACAGCTTCCCTATCTGCTAATATGATCATAGGTTCTTCCGCTAGCTGTAGTTCGTATTCAAACCCCTTGTTCTGCAAATGGAAGGAGTAAGTATTGAGCACTTCATCTACGATACCACCCAAGTCGCATTCTGATTTATTATACTGCTTTTTGTTAGCCTCTATCTGCGAAAAGTTGAGGATCTTATTGACTATGTTACGAAGGCGTGAAGCTTCTTTACTAATGATATCGTAGTACTCCATCTTCTTCGCCTCTGATTTAGCCCTACCGAGCAAAAGGGTCTCGGCAAACATACTGATCAGGGCCAGAGGTGTCCGGATTTCATGACTAACGTTAGAGACAAAGTCAGACTTTGTTTGGGCAAGTTGTACCTCCTTTTGGATGTTTTTAAATACTAAAATGACTCCCACGATAAGAATAAATATCACTACACCCAGCATTGATAGGTTAAGCATGGTACGCTCATCGACAATATTCTTAATCGATTCTCCGTGGAGCGCTATCTCCAGATTGTAATCAGGCAACAGCCATAGCGATCTTACAAAGAACTCCTGACCGGTGGATTCCTTGGTTTGATACACAGTAGTGGATTGGCCGGACTTTCTAAACTGGATGACAAAACCATCTGCGGCCACTTGCTGTACTTTAGGCACAAGGAAAAATTCCATAAAGTCAACCGCCTCGACAAGTGCGAGACAAAAAACAAAGCTCCCTGAAATAGGCTCTATGACAAAAGCCATCCCATAAACTTCCGATGCATTGCCAAGTTTACCCAGTGGCTCAATTTTCATAAAGTTAGCTTTCTTGTATCTCACCAGTCGCTCCATCATATCCCCATAGTCAGCCATGGTTGTACTGGTAATATCCTCAAAGCTCTCAGAAGGATCTCGACTCATCCATACCACTTGACGTGAGCTTACATCCATCATATGAATTGCAACAACCTCTTTATGGTAATTGAGAAAATGATTGAGCACTGTATCGGGTTGATCCAGAGGATCGGCGTACTCCAGCTGCTTTGCCAATCCTGTAACTACATCGTTAGAGTATTGGTTGATCGAGAAAAGAATAGCATTCATTTGCTGCTCATAGATCTCCCACATCATCTCCTCGGTATCTTCAAGCTGGTTTACCTGTAAAGCGGTATATAGTAGTATAGGCACTACAATAATGCTAATGAGTATGAACGCAATTTTCCTAACAGCCGCTGACATGATCAGCAATTTATGCGAAATGGCTTCCGCCGATGGTCACCAATTGTAAAAAAGTGTAATGCCGGTTAACTCCTTCACTTTGACCAGATAGATTTGAGTTTATTGACTTTACCAGATACTTCCAGTTCACCAGAGGAACTAATGTGTATCTGGTCAAGCGGTCTATCCGGGAAAACCTGTTCTGTCATAGTCAATACTCCGCTATCAACAAACATCTCAAGAGAGCTCCTATCTAACATGATTCTCAACTGTATTTCATTTTCAATGATCTGATGGTCCGCCACATGGATATTGGCAAAGCTTTCCTCAAACTCTACTTTCCCACAGCTACCACGATCTATGGTGAACATAGCTCCTGGCCGATCATATGTTAAGTACAGAGAGTCACCCTGATCATTATGGAAAGTCACCCTAACATCGTTCGATTCGCTCATGTCAATATCTAATTGGATGTCCAAAAGATCATGCCCTAGCGGAATCATGTAACTTCTATACATTGTATCACTCGCAATACGCTGTGTTGAAACAATCAAATCTTTGTACTCTATAATGGGCCAGCTGGTCACACGGAACTCACCATCCTGGTTTTCCACTAGTTCCAGTTCTCTGGTCACCGTCATAGCACTTCGCCATTTCTCTGTAGGAGTCAATCGGGCATAATCCCAGTTGCTCATCCACCCAATAAATAAGCGGCGGCCGTCCTCCTCCGGGATATCCGACCAGGTCACACCAGCATAGTTGTCCGTGCCATAATCAAGCCATAGTATCGTTTCAGGGCTATTTTCATTCACAAATTCACGGCCATCAAAATCACCTATAAAGTATTGGGTTGCAGAACCTCCATTGGGGCCTCCGGGGTTAATACTGACAAGCAATACCCATCTCGATTGACCATCATCTGTTTCCATCTCAAACAGATCAGGACACTCCCAAACTCCCCCATGAGCGCCAGCATCAATGCCAAAGTCACTGAGTTTAGTCCAGTCGATCAGATTTTCTGATCTGTAAAACTCAATATGATCTTTGACGGCAAGTGTCATGATCCAGGACTCAGTCGGACTATGCCACATGACCTTCGGGTCTCTAAAGTCTCTGATCCCTTGATTAGGAAGCACAGGATTGTCTTCATACTTGATCCAGGTGCGACCTTTATCATTGCTGTAGGCTATGCCCTGGTACTGGAAGTCATCATAGGTCCCAGATTGTTCCTTTTCCAGGTCATGATAAGTAAAAATGGCAATCAACGGGGGTTGTCCGTTCTCGCCAAACCCGGAGGTGTTGTTCCAATCCACTACAGTGCTACCGCTGAATATCAAACCCAGCTCATCCGGGTACAGTGCGATCGGAAGGTGCTCCCAGGTGATCAAATTAGTGCTAATCGCATGTCCCCAGTGCATTGGGCCCCAAACTGTGCTGTCCGGATAGTATTGATAAAAAAGGTGATACTCTCCTTCAAAATAAACCATACCATTAGGGTCGTTCATCCACTTTTCTTCCGGGGAAAAGTGATATTGCGGGCGATAAGGTTCCTTGTAGTAAGCCACCTCTGGAGGTGCTTCTTCTATTTTACCCGAACAGGAGACTATTAAAGGTAGGATGAGATAGGTCCAGTATTTCATGCCCTTAATAAAACAAAAAAGTGCTGTTCATACAATTGCACGACTTGGCTAAAAGACATCAAAACCAGGTTTGTCGATGTGTCTCACAGAATGAATGCAGACTCTATGGTGGAGCTTGAAATGAAAATCTCCATAAGACAATACGATACAGACAGGTAGCGAGGCAGTCAGCCATAATCGGATGACTCATTCCCCATCAGTCAAGCTTGCCAAAACATTCACTGGTAAGATGAAAGGGTAGATAAAGCTTGGATTGGTAATCGAATATGTATTGTAGGTCTTATTCTTTGCAATCACAATCTCTGGACAAAACTTAGAAGCACTGGTTCGTCTAAGACACCTATCATTATGAATTCATATGAAGAAATCCATTAATTCACTCACCTGTCATCAACAATTACGTTAGTGCTGATATAATTCTGATTGTGGATATCAAGACCATTATCTATAATAAATCATACAATCGAGAGTTGAAGTACATAATAGCAGAACCATTAACTACACACCAGTCATGAAAACAGCATTGACAGTACGTTCCATCCATTATTGCCTATGGATTGTCGCCATTATGGTGGCATTTTCTTCCTGCAAATCCAGTAAAAAAGTAGCCACTGTAGCAACTACCGAGGTGGAAGAACGAACCGATGAGGTCGTCGAAAAAGAAATTGACACTTCTGAAGCTGACAAAGAACTGATGAACCAGTCGAAAAAAGCTGAACTCCCAAAATCGACGACTGAGAGCCTATCAGGATACTTCGATGCTATTGCGAATGCTTCCAGTACGGCTTCCGCTAACAGTAGTATACAAGAGGCACTGACCATGTTTGCCTCACCAATGGTGCCTGTACTCATAGCGATCTATTACGGACCGGATGATGTTGATTATGATGAACCGACGACCATCGATAAATACCTCAACTACATCAAGGACCAGCGCAAGAACGCCAACAAGATCAACGATATCAAGACTAATGGTGCCGGTAAAATCACAGAACTGGAACTGATCAAAAAATAACTCCTCACACCGACACGATGAAAATGAACAATAAAACAATTCTACTGCTGACCCTGCTATTGATTATTTGCGGTAGCATGGCTCACGCACAGGCACCAAAACTGAGCCCTCAACGCAAGCAGGCCATCGATTCTCTGGCACTGGAAAAAGTACGGGACCTGAGCAAGTACATCAGTATCATCGGCAACAAGGACACTCCCTACTCTGAGGCCAGTAGGGTGATGGATCGTGCAGAAGAACTCTTTGCTCCGGACAGTGAAATGGGCGTGAGTTCACTTAATTCTGATGAGATCAACTACTACAAAGTGCGCGAGTACTTCGAGCGGCTCATTGCTCTCAACTATGACAAGGTCAAAATCAGCTGGTATGATATCCACTACATTAGTGACCTTGAACCACAACCTGACGGCAAGTTCGTAGGCGTCATTACGATCTATCAGCGGTTTGAAGGAAGCACTGATGACGGATTCACTTACAAAGACACCACTAAGAAGGACATCACGATCTACGTAGAACGCAAGAAGACCCAGATTTCCGGTAGGACGATCCAGTTTTGGGATGTCATGCTCGGCGACATCAGGGTAACTGAGACGAGTGCATGATCCGATGTGTCTGGTACGTATGGTTGCTTTGTGTCCTACCGGAAATGGTGTGGGCACAGAGTGGCAGCCTGACGAAAGAGGATGAGTCGGCACTTTATGCCAGTACCAAGCTGGTCAATCAATTCTTCCGACGGTTTAATGGTGAGGAAGATGAGAAAGGCGACCGGTACTATGAGGGCGATCGCAACTACCGCCAGGCGAAGCTTCGTCAAAAGTACCTGCCGATCCTTTTTGACGCATCTAACACTAACATTTCGGATAACCTGAAAGAGGAGTTTATTGAGGAAGTTGCCGAAAAGAAAGACCAGCTATTTCTGGATTTTCATCAAAGCGGCTTCTTTGCTGAAGTAAATGCAGTATTTGACGATCGTGGAAATGAATCCAACCTCATCCTGCTTATGGTCCTGCAGCAGGAACGACTCGGTTATGAGTGGGTAATAGATGATGTGGTGTCCAGTAAGTATCAAGGACTATTCGGTAAGGATACAACTGCTAACAAGAAGTTCATCCATCCCATGAGTCATGAACTGGATTTCATGACACTGAGAAAGGCACTTCAAGACAATGACAGGCCTGAGGATTACACCCCACATGCTTTTGAGCCTGACTACCTCACATTATTCCTTTATGAGATGAAGACAGGTAAGCAGCAGTTCAAAACAGTACAGGATGTAAAATTTCACTTCTTTCAGATCGATGGATGGTACTTCGAGATCACCAATTTCAAACGTTCAGGTTACAATACTGGTTGGCTTATCTCAAACCTCGTAAAGCTCAACCCAGGAGAGGATGACTTGCTTAAAGCATACCTGTATGGCAAGGGTTAGGTGGTCTATTGTCCTCTGGCTCAGCTTGACGGTATCGAGCACCTTATCAGCACAAGACATTGCGGTAGCGGATACTACTAGTCTCTATCCGCAGCGCGCCGAAAGATTAGTGTCCTTCCTGGAGTACATGCTCAATACAGTAGGCAGTACCAATACGTCTACACGTGACAAGGATGTCATTATCACACAGAGCTATGCTAAGGTATTTCGTGATAGCGAAGTACAAGTCGAAGACGATCTGCTAGAGGATCGTCAGGTGATCACGAACAAGGATGTGATCGCCTATCTTAAGGATATTGAGTTCTTTTTTCGAGATGTTTCATTTGAGTTCAATATTCTGGATATCACAGAAGAGGTCGGCGAGGATGACCAGCTGTATCTCAAAGTACACCTAGAACGACATCTGGTAGGGCTTACTGTAGATGGGGATTCTGTTGATAATCGTCAGCCAAGGTTCATTGAAATCAATATCAATGAAGAAGCTGATGAGCTCAAGATCGTCAGCATCTATACCACTAAGATAAGTCGTGATCAAGAGCTACTTACCTGGTGGAATTCACTATCATTTCAATGGACTTCTATCTTCCTGAGCAAGCTTGGAAGCACCGATTCGGTCACCACTTCTGAGCTTTACCAATTGATCGATATGGACAGCCTCGACCTATCTAACAATTCATTATTGGTAGACTTATCACCTCTCCAGTTACTCGACAAGCTTGAGCATCTCAATATCAATAATGTTCAGGCAGGGGACTTCAGCCCATTGCGATACCTTGGTAAGTTGAAATCGCTACATATGTCAGGGTGCGGGTTGACTAGCTTTGAGCCACTTAAGTACGCCGTAGATATCGAGGAGCTTGACCTATCCAGAAACCCACTGACTGACAGCCTTGACTGGTCTATGTTTAGCAAAGTCAAGCACCTCAACATTACTGAGGCGAGGCTTAATCAATACGCTTTTCTTGTGCAGCTACCGCAATTGTCTTCCCTCGATCTGAGAGGAAACAACACGATCAGATCGATGGACCAACTACCCCTGTTGCCTTCATTGACAGAGCTTGACCTCAGCCAGACCCGAATCACTTCCCTTGAAGGCATTGGCCAATATCCCCGACTACAAAGTCTCACGGTAGCGAGTACCCCCCTATCGCAATTGGGCAATCTGGCTAGTCTGAACGAACTACGTACTCTCGACATTCAAAACACGAGGGTCAAAGAGCTAACCTCGCTCAACGCTCCGAACCTTGAGTACATCCAGGCGGATAACTCCCAAATTTCACAGCTGGAAGCAGCCCGATACATGTCAGCACACCCAAATGCATTGGTAGTGGTCAATACCCGTGAAAATGAGCTGTGGTGGAGAGGACTGTCACCGGAATGGAAGACAGTACTGACTCAAGAGATGGACATAGGTAGCGATGGTACTCCAGATCTTGAACAAATCATTCGTCTGTTCAATATCACCGAATTGGATGTTTCCGGGAACCCTATCAGTGATGCTTCTGCCCTCTCTCGGTTCAATCAGTTGCAAAAGTTAGACATAAGCACCACAGAGATCAGTTCTTTAAGTTTTTGTAGAGAATTGACCAATCTCATGGAGCTTAGAACTAGTGGCACCCGGGTAAACAGCCTCATCGGACTTGAAAACCATCCTTCTCTCAAGATACTGGATGTTTCCACTACCGGGATCAGTCAGCTCCACCCTTTGACCAATATCTCGACTTTGGAAGAAATCAATATCAATAATACATCGGTCAAATCCGAAATAGCCATGCTCTGGCAAGTAGAGCATCCTGACCAACTCCTGCTTTTCCAATCATCAGAACTAAAAAAGTGGTGGGAAGATATGTCGGCTAACAACCAGGCTCAGATGAAGGATAATCTTGCGCCCGTAAAACAAGTAGGTGAGCGTTATCTTCACCGGCTTGTAAAAAGTGAGAGATTGCAATTATCGGGTCGTGATATCAAGGACCTTGCACTGGCCAAGTCGTTTTATAATCTTAGATCACTGGAGCTCACAGAAACTCAGATCACTTCGTTCGTAGGCATAGAACAGTTCTCAGGATTAGAAGCACTAGAATGCTCTAAAAGCCCGCTTTATGATATCAATTCAATCATCCAATTGAAATCTCTCAAAGCGCTTTCCATTCAAGACACTCCTATTGATGACCTCTCACCTTTTGGGTCATTGAAGGGTCTTCAATCGCTTAATGTGAGCGGCACCAACATCAAAAACCTCAAAGGACTTGAAACGATCCGATCACTCAAAGTACTAGACTGCTCGAATACGCAGGTACGCAACCTGTCCCCACTCTCTGACTTAAGGTCACTCGAAGAGCTAACCTGCTACAACACCCGACTTAACAATAAGAGCATCTCAAGCTTTCGCGAGTCTCATCCGAGATGTCGAGTGAATTATTATTGAGTTCCTGATTGTATTAGTCTTGAATTAGTATTCTCGTATTGTATAGTCTCTTATTGTCCAACTCGATCTGAAGTAGATATACTCCCCTTTTCATACCGCTTAAATCATACTGATTATCAGGATTGGCCATATGATAAGTCCGAATAAGTTGGCCGGTCAAGTTTATCAATTGAATGTTTTGAATTCTTTTTTCAGAATCTTCGATGTAGAGAAAGTCCCTAACCGGATTAGGGTAGATCTTAAGGCCATTGAAGAATGAATCATCTATGCTTGTAATCGTTTCGGACAGTGAGCTGATCACAACCAACCATTCGGAAGTATCAGATTTGTCTTGTGATACTATGCTGTAGGTGACGGGTGATGAAAAGTCATTTGAGGTAACCGCACTTTCTTGAAGAACTTCGTTTATGTAAACGCTCGCTCCAAATGCTACCTCGAATTCTGCCACGAGTGAGCTTTCATCAATTGTATTGAAGGTTATTGTATAGTCTGAGCGATTAATACTAGGTACTTCACTATATCCTACCATCTTAAAACTGGAAAGAGAAGTAGATACACAAGACACATTAGTACCAAATACACTTCTACCATTTTTCCACTCCTGAAAAACCAACGCATAAGGTTCACAAATTTGAGTGTTGGAATAGTCAAAAACGCCATCAATACCAAGCTGAGAGAGGTTGACAAACGATAAAGGAATTGATCCGACAAGGAGATTGTAACTCAAATCTACTGAGGTAAGGCTCACGTTAGTCTCAATTCCATCAGGGATTTCTCCTTCCAAAGTGTTATTCCTGAGACCCAAGTATTCTAAAGTAGGATGATTAAAGTACTCCACAGGTATCTCACCGAGAAGACTATTACCAGATAGATCAAGAATCCGTAGACTCGTTGCACTACTAACTAAATTTGTGAGATCACCAGATAGGTCGTTATTTCTTAGACTTAAAGACTCAAGTTTTGTGTTGGACCAAAACCCTGCAGGTATTGAAGCAGACAAGTCATTATTGTTGATTGATAAATAGACCAAATTTTGGAGGTCAGCGAGCTCATCAGGTATTGTACTCGAGAAGTTGTTTTCATCTAAAACCAAAGCTTGGAGTTCGTCTAATTGACCAAACCAGGTTGGAACGCCACCAGAGATTTCATTTCTCGATAGATCCATATACTCTAGGCCAGACAACTTGTCAAGCTCTATTGGAAGTGTACCAATTAGACCGTTACTGGGAAGCGAAATCTCTTTGACCCGATTGCTGGATACTTCAATACCGAACCAACTCCCAACTCGCTCTTCTAACCAATTATGATTGATGTCCCAGTTTTCACCATTGGTACTTTGATAGAGTGCAACCAGCGCCAAAGAATCTTCAGGAGGGACGATAAGCGAATCACATTTGATCCCTGTGCCGCCATAGCCGATGTTGTTAATGAAATTTTTAAAATCCAACGAAGATGGCTCACACAAATAATTGTCTCTTAGATCAATAGTTTGAATACTACTTAGGTTTGTTATTTCCACTGATATCTCACCAACCAACTCATTACCATCTAGATACAAATACTTGAGATTGGTAAGGTCAAAGATTTCATCTGGAACGCCACCTTCAAGAAGATTTTGACGAAGGTTCAAAACTTCAAGATCAGATAAATTACCTAGACTTGATGGTATGTTACCGGTAAGGACACATCCTACCAAATTCAGGTATCTCAGATTGGTTAAAGCACCAATCTCAGCTGGAATGGAAGTCCAAAGCGCATTTCCAGCAAAATCTAAATCTAACAGGGCAGTTAAATTGCTGATTTCTGTCGGTATCCGTCCAGTTAAGGAATTGCTACTCAACTCTAAGGCTGAGATTCTACTGTCTACAACAGTTACACCATACCATATATCGACATTACCAACCAGCCAGTTATCATTCCTTTTCCAGTTGTCTCCGCCCATATTCTGGTAGATCGCAACGAGTGCAAGTGAATCCTGCTTATTCACCTGGCTCTTCGAAGAATGGACTAATATGATGAGCAAAATAGAGGTAAGGTATTTCATATCGTGAGAGAAGGTGTTATGCTTTTATCATTTGTTGACAATGAGTTTGTGGTATGTTGCTTGGTCATCTGTCAAGTTTAATTGCAAAAGATAGACACCTGATCTTATACCAATCAGATCGTATTCGTTGCTTTTTGAGTGGGCAAACTCTCGAATCAACTGACCGCTCATATTGACCAATCGCAGCTGGCGGATACGCTGTTTATCGTCGATCACCGTGATCATATCTTTGGCAGGGTTTGGAAAAATGCGTATGTCAATGTCCGAGCTATTTGGCAGGCTTGTGGTGATCGACCCTGAGATCACTCGCCACTCAGAAAAATTGCCCAATTCATCAACAAGGGTGTAAACCAACTGATATGAAAAATCATTCGGCGTAATACCACTCCGCTGAGTAACATCTCCTATTAAAGCATTAGTATTAGGTGTTAACTCGAACTCCGCTATCAGTTGGCGATCATCCGAAGCTCGACTGAAATCGAGTATTACGGTCTTGTTTGGATAATCAATCACGGATAGAACTGATCTATCTACAGAGTAACTTATAAATCCAATCTGCGGGCAGGTAACATCAGTCCCAACTATATTTCTTCCTTCAGACCACTCAGCAAATGCTGTAACCTGGGGTTTGCACACGAAAGTCTCTGAATAGTCGAGAATAGCCAAAGGATTATCTAGGCTACCAAGATGCTCTAAATTGAGGATCGATAAAGGGAGAGGACCAGTAAAATTGTTACCATCAATTTTAAACCGCTCAAGATCCTTAAGCTTACCTATTTCAGCAGGTATCGCACCTGACATGCGGTTGTTAGATAAACTTATTGTCCTAAGTTCTATTAAGTCACCGATCTCTTGAGGTATACTGCCATCAAACTTGTTTCCATAAAGGATCAAGCCACTTAAACTAGTTAGTCTCCCTAAAGATCGTGGTATAGGACCTGCAAGCCTATTACCAGCCAGAAATAGTACCCCCAAACTTGTAAGATCTCCCAACTCATCAGGTATTCTTCCTGATATGTTATTGAATGGAATGCTAAGGTTAATTAGATTTTTAAGATTACTAATTTGAATCGGTATGCTACCTTCAATTTGATTGCCATCTAAATATAGATCCCTCAACTCTAGTAGGTCGCCAATTTCTTTCGGAATTGAACCTGTAAGTTGATTATAGGATATATGAAGTCGTCTAATATTTTTGAGTTCATTGATTGTTGTTGGTATTTGACCAGTGAATTTATTGTTGTTCAACGATAATTCTCTTAAACCTTGAAGTTTGTTCCAGTCGGTTGGCAACTCACCAAAATAATCATTGCTCGATAGTCCTAAAGATGAAAGTTTTGGAAGGTTGAAAATAAAAGTACCATAGAGGTTATTCCCGCCAAGATTAAGCACCTTGAGCGCAGTAAGTGCTTCTAAGGTTTGAGGTAATTCTCCTTTGAGATTATTTCCTAGTAAGTTGTCAGCTGTACCGTCATTGTTTAAGTTAATTTCAGTTACCCTTTGACCTTCAACAGTAATACCGAACCAAGAGCTTACCGGTTCAGAGCTTAACCAATTAACGTTATTATACCAGCCTTCTCCTTCTGTAGCTTGGAAAAATGATACTAAGGCCTCATAATCAGTTTGGATAATACCATTCTTAAGCGGCTGGTTGGTTATCGACACTCGCCAATCGGTAGAATAAGAACCATCTTGAGTCGTGATTGTGTATATCAATGGCTCGCTGAAGTTATTAATTGTCTCTCCGCTGATCTGCGTTAGCCCGTCGATGGAGACTATAGATTTATCAACAACTTCAAAATCAATCACTAAACTCCTTAAGTCTATTGAGGTATCTACATTTAACTCAATAGAGTTATTATCATAATGGATAATTGGAACTGCGTCGACTCCATTGATCCTGAACGAGAGAAAATAAGGATAGGCACAGTAAATACCACTACCCCTTACTTGAAATGCATTTTTCCACTCTTGATACCACTCTTCAGTAGGTTCGCAAATGCTTGTACCGGAAAAATCGAAAGCTATCCTTTCCAAAGTCAGTTTTTCTAAGTTTGTGATTGATTTTGGAAGTGGACCTGAAAGGTTTGTGTTTTTTACCCAGAGCTCTCTCAGCTCCTTAAGATCGCCAACTGTTTCAGGAATATTACCGGTGAACTCATTGTCATGCAGATACAAATAATACAGATGTTCCAGATTCCAAATTGAAAGTGGTATATCCCCTATAAAGTTATTGTCATAGAGATGAAGATTAGTGAGTTGGTTGAAGTTGCCAATCCATTCAGGAAGCTCCCCCTCTAATCCTGCTCGTTGCAGATAAAGTGCTTTTAGATTGGTTAGTTTTGACAGTTCATCAGGTATCTCTCCACCCAGGTTATTTGGCCCCAAATGGAGACTTGTCAGTCTTGTTAAATCTCCAATCTGGGGAGGGATACCACCGGTCAGTCTATTGCCTCCTAAACTCAGCAGAGATAGTCGAGTCAATGACATTAGTTCAAGAGGTATATCCTCCTCAAGGTCATTTGACCATAGACCTAGCTTCTCCAACTCTTTCAGATTACCTAGACTTGAAGGAATTACACCAGTCAGGTTATTCCAGTATAGCATCAAATGCTGCAATTCGTCCAATTGGCCCAACTCCGTAGGAATTTCTCCTGTAAGATTATTGCCGGTGCAGCAGTCTTCCCCTCCATCACTGTTCATGTTAATTCTGGTCACACGACCATCTGTAACTGTAATGCCAAACCAAGTTTCTACCGGACCTATCAGCCAATTCTCGTTATTAAACCAATTATCTCCACTTGTGCGTTCATAAAGTGTAACAAGTACTAGACTGTCTACCACAGAGACTGAACTTACTTCTGGATCGACATCTGTGTTATCGCAAGTTCCCTCATTATGGTATGATAATAACCCAGCTGCCCAGGCGGCATACAATGATGTCTCGGGCTCACAAAGGTTAGCGTTATTTTGAATGCTAAACCTTTCAAGCGCAACGAGACTGGTGAATGCTTCCGGGACAATGCCATCGAGATCATTGCCATTGAGATACAGTTGGGTCAATGATTGCAATTTCCCTATTTCCGGTGGGATATTTCCTGTCAGATTGTTATTCGATAGTGATAAGCCTTCTAGCTTTGATAAAAGCCCAATTTCGGCAGGTATAACATCACTTAGTTGGTTAGAAGCTAACCACAATTCTTCCAGCTGAGATAATGCACTGATTTCAATGGGTAAAGTACCAGTCAACCCATTATTATTTAAAGAAAGACCTCTTAAGTTTAACAAGTTACCTAGATGACCAGGTATTGTACCAGTGAGTTGATTATACGCTAAATCTAATTCATCCAATTCTTTAAGAAGACCAATTTCGACGGGTATGCTGCCAGACAACTGATTGCTTGAAAGATATAGGGTATTGAGAAAAGACATATCCCCTATGCTAGTAGGGATTTCTCCTGTTAAAAGGTTGTTGTTCAACCCTAACAACTGTAAATATTCTAAATTTCCAATTTCGGAGGGAATAGTTCCCGTTAACTGATTTGCGGCAAGATTTAACCAAGTCAGACCTGTTAAATTTTTAATATTCGAAGAAATTGAACCACTAAATTGGTTACCAAACAGATCAAGGCGCCCAAGACCTGTAAGGCTATAGAGCTCTTCAGGAATTTCCCCCATTAGCTCATTGACAAACAAATCTAACTCAACTAGTCGCTCAAGCTTTCCCACCTCACCAGGTAATGGACCAGTAAGATTATTTCCAGGCAAAACAAGACTTTCCAGATACGTCAGGTTACCAATCTCGCTAGGAATGATTCCATCAAGTCCGTTATTGTAAAGTTCTAATCCTACTACTCGTCCTCCACTGACAGACACACCGTGCCAACTTTCCAGGTTTCCGGTGAGCCAGTTTTCATTATTGACCCAGCTTTCGCCACCTGTATGATTATAGAAATCAACCAGAGCAAGAGAGTCTAACCGCGAGTCCTCGGTAAAGGTACAGATCATTCCATTTGCCTCAATGACTCTATCTTTCTTCCATGCTTGATAGGATTCGTCCTGAGGTTCGCAAATATCAGTACCAAAGTACACAAAACCAGAAACAAACTCATTTGATGAAGCAAGTTGGTCTAACTTAGTGATGCTCAAGGGTATCGGGCCCGATAGTGGGTTGACATGAATATAAAGAATTTTTAAATCTGCAATTAATCCTATTTCGAGAGGTAAAGAGCCTGTCAAAATATTGTTGTTGAGGACTATGAATTGCAATTCAGAGAGACTCGTGATTTGGGCTGGTATCACCCCAGTGATTTGATTTTTACTAAAATCCAAAAGGGTTAGGCTTGTCAGGTTATCTATTCCTTCCGGAATTTCACCCGAGAGAGCGTTATTACTCAAAATCAGGGATTCAAGGCTGTTTAAATTGAATAATTCCTTAGGTATGCTTCCCGTCAGGTTATTGTATCCCAGGTTAAGACTTATCAAATTACCTAGGTTACCTAAACTAAACGGAATCTGACCGGATATCAGGTTTAGCTGGAGATCTAGATATTCCAACTTGATAAGGCTACCAAATGCGGATGGAATAGAACCTCCAATGTCATTATTTCTGAGGTCAAGATGAGCAAGATTTGATAAGGAGCCTAAAGACTGAGGAATTTCACCAGTCAAGTGATTATGCGATAAATCAAGTCTCTCCAACTCTATAAGCATAGATAAGTCATCGGGTAGTGTGCCCGTTAGATTATTGCCACCGGAGAATTGACCGCCAGTCAAAACTACAGATACCACTCGATCATCCCTTACTTCAACTCCGTGCCAACTCTCCACCGGCCCTTCCAGCCAGTCATTATTATTATTCCAATTGTCGCCATGAGTATTCTCATAGAGCGCCACCAAGGCGAGTGAATCCTGCTCATTAACTTGAGCTTGAAGAGGAATAACGCTGAAAAATGAGAGGACTAGAAATAGTGAAAATCGCTGCATAAAAAGGCTGGATTAAGAAAATGTTATTTCAGTTAACACCAAATACTAAAAATAACACTGTACAAAGCAGATCAAAACTTTGGATGAGTCAATTTTTAAATAAATGATCAAAATCAGTAAATGGATAGTAAACTGTCAATTGGCTACTGTTTTCTTCAAAAGCTATTATAAAAACAAGAAGCAACACCTTCCATTGAATCCATTTCAAAACTATCTTCAAAACAATTCTCAAGGTCTACTGTCATGACGATACTATTCAACAGGTGACCACCCAACCAACACACAATTAACGACATTGCTGTAAGCCTTCTTTCATTCGGTCAAAAGGCAGCTCACTTTAGTGCAATATGGTATCACCTCAACACAACCTACTCATCGCCAGCTATCTGGAAGAAGAACATGTAAAGAAGATCCAACAGGCAAGCTCCAAAATAAAGGTGGTCTACCGTCCTGACCTTCTAAGACCCCCGCGTTACGCTGCAGACCACAAAGGAGAGCCTATCCCTCGAACTAGAGCACAAGAACAAGAATGGCTTGCTCTCCTATCACAAGCTGATATACTATTCGACTTTGACCAGACCCATATCGAAGACCTGCCAGAAGTCGCTCCCAATGTCAAATGGCTGCAAGCTACAAGCTCAGGTATCGGTCAGTTTGTCCACAAGCATAGGTACGACGAGCGAATGCCAAGTACCGTTTTCACTACGGCCAGGGGAGTTCATGCTCAGCCGTTAGCAGAGTTTTGCATGATGGTGATGTTGATGTTTCATAAAGGTGTATCGCGAATGTTGGAGGAGCAACAGCGGCATCACTGGGAGCGCTATGCGGCTACCGACCTTTCCGATAGGACACTCGTCATCCTTGGACTGGGTAGTGTAGGTCAACGCACTGCCCAACTGGCCAAGGCGTTCGGTATGTACGTGATAGGTATGAAGAGGTCCAGTAAGCATCAATCTCCTGCAGACTTCCAGGTGGATGAGCTATATGATCAATCGAAATTGACTCAAGTGCTGCCTCGTGCCGAGCACTTGGTGATCATCACACCTCACTCCTCTGAAACAGAAGGACTTATAGGACGGAAAGAGATAAACCTACTGCCTAGAGGCTGTACGTTTATCAATATCGGTCGGGGTGCTGTCGTGGACGAACAGGCGTTGGTATCAGCGTTGAAATCAGGCCATATTGGTGCTGCAGGTTTGGATGTTTTTGAGGTAGAGCCCCTACCGGAAACAAGCCCTCTTTGGGACATGCCCAATGTGCTGATCAGTCCCCATTCTGCCAGTACTAGTGATCGCGAAAACGGCCGCATCACAGATCTATTTATTGATAATATCAAACGTTTTTTGGACGGTAGACCAATGCTCAATATCCTAGATACTCAAAAAAAATATTGAGCGTTCACAAATCCGTATATTGAGCACTAAGCCATAAATCTATGATAAACGATCCTATTGCTATATTCTTATTGATGAGCCTCATTGTGATAACCGCACTATGGCTCGAAAGGTCAGTTCCTTTTCTCAAGAAGATGGGATCTGCATCTCTTTGTATCATCCTCGGCATCATACTTTCGAACACCTCTGTCATACCTGGTGAGTCACCCGTCTACGACTTCTTAATGAGAGAAGGAGTGACTGCCAGCATTGTGCTCATCCTACTCAGTGTGAGTATCAAATCATTGAAGATGGCTGGTACCACCATGCTCAAGGCTTTTCTCGTAGGTTCGATAGGGTCCGCTTTGGGTGCTACCACAATGGGCTTGTTACTGGCTGGTCAGATTGGTCCTGAGACCTGGAAACTCTCTGGCCAATTCACTGGCACCTACATTGGTGGGGGCATGAACTTCGCGGCTTTAGGCAATGCTTTTGAGACCAACAGCAGCCTGTTTACTGCAGGTATAGCCGCTGATGTGATCCTCACAGCCATATGGCTGATCGTGTGCCTCGCTGCACCCCTACTCCTCGGGAGCAAAACAAAGACAAGCCCTGCACCGGTGGACAATAATCCTTCCCAAGACAATCCGAAGACTTTAGAAAAGGCCCTGTACGACAGTCTTAAAGCAATACCTATTCAGGATATAGCTGCTTTTACAGGCATTACTATTGGCTGTATGCTGGGTGCTGACCTTCTGGCGGAATGGTTTCCCATCCTACCGAAAATATTATGGCTGACCTCACTAGCACTGCTGATGGGTCAATTATCAGTTGTTAGGCAACTCTCGGGGGGTGCTATGCTAGGCAATTATTTATTACTGCTATTTCTTGCCAGTAATGGAGCCAAGTCCGTGATTGCCAATATTGTGGCAGTAGGGCCCTCCATTTTCTACTTTGCTTTTGGGACGATTTTCATTCATGGGGTATTCATCTTTGGTGTCGGGCGATTGCTCAAGATAGATGCCGCCATCCTGGCGGTTGCCTCACAAGCCAATGTAGGTGGGTCCTCTTCAGCTCTTGCCCTGGCCAGTGCCCGGGGCTATGGAGAGCTGGTACTGCCTGGTGTAGCTGTGGGGTTACTGGGCTATGCAGTAGGCAACTATCTCGGCTTCTTTGTGGGTAACTTAATGCAGGGTCTAGTGTAGTGCTTTTATCAAATATTATACTTATCGATCAGATCCAAGAATTACCTTGGACAGGACGAAAGGTATTATTAGCCCTCTATTCGCTATCTTTATTCTATGCAAGTAGCTACCATAGATACTTCCAGATCATGGACAGTCAAGGATTATCAAAAACTCGAAGAAGGGCTGCTGGCACAATTGATTGAAGGTCAACTTGTCACGTCTCCGGCACCAAGCCCCAACCATCAGCGTGTACTTAGAGAATTATTCAAAACTTTCAATAGTTTTGAACTCAAAGGAGAAATCTTATTCTCACCCGTTGATGTTTATCTCGATCATGAGACCGTCTTTCAGCCTGATCTGATATTCATTAGCCAATCGGATGTATCACGTATCTCATCAAGAGGAATAGAAGGAGCGCCAAATTTGGTAGTAGAGGTGCTGTCGCCATCCAATAGTTTCATCGATAGAAACATTAAGAAAAGGAGGTTTTTAGAAGCTGGGGCAGGTGAATATTGGCTGATAGATCCTGCCAATAAGACTCTCGAAATATACTCTGACAGTATTGAGCAACCTTCACTGTATCTTGTAGAGACAGGCACTGTATCATCCTTGCTGCTACCGAAAATCAATTTCGAATTATCAAAGCTATTCACCTAGCCAACCGAATACTTACATACCTTTTAACCTGAGTTCGACGTAAAATATTAGACTCAGCGAGGATTGTTTGGGTCAGATTTGATTTAAAAATCTTGAGAAATGGCGAGCCATTTTGATGAATTTTTAGAGCAAAGATGGCCTAAAAAGTACTCGTCATGATTGATTTGACCGCTTTTGGCATAGATTTCACCAAAGCCTCTTGAAATATCCTGATATTCCTGCAAGACTTTGTCAAAATTTCTACTCAAAACCGATTCAAACTGAGTCAAGATTTTAATCGAACTCAGGTTTTTAGAAAGCCCAAGGATTACGAATTCTTACTTCAGTTTATCCCACCGCTTCAGTACTTCACGCATCGTCATTCTAAGTTCTGCTAGCCCGGCCTTAGCCTGCTCAGTAGGCTGTACATCTGCACTCTGTAATATCACGAGCATATGCAAAAACTTTTGCTGCAACGCCACGATGTTTTCCTCTTCGCCATCAGTCGCATAAATACTACCGTACAGCACGTCCGCATTATCAGGATTTCCATTTCCTCTGAGGGTTTCCATTGCTTCCTTTTTTCTGCCTCTCGCCTCAGCTATTTTCTCGTCAAGTGCCTCACGGACCTTCTGCAGATCCAGATAACTGTTGTAGGCAAGCATACTCTGCTCGGTCTGCTCCTGAAGACCTTCTTCGGATATCTCAACCCTGGGATCTAGCCTCACAGTGATCTTCTGTTCTTGGCTTTGTCCATCGACGGTCAGTTTTACCCTATATTCACCAGGAGGGACAAAAGGTCCTTGTGGTCCACTGGGTGTCTGCATGAAGACCGCAGAAATGGCAAACTCGCGATCCGAGCCAGGAGGATTGGGGTACCTCAAGTCCCAAACAAATCTGTGATGGCCTGCCCCTGTTTGCACGGCCTGCCATGGCTTGATCCAGTAAGTAGGATGTGGTAGTGCTGTAGTATCGACAAACTCCGGCACATCGCTGGAAGAATATTTTCTGATCAAGTCTCCATCACTATCGAAAATCTCCAATGACACCTCGCTTGCATTTTCCGATAGGAAATAATCAAGATAAGTACCATCAGGAGGGTTTTCTCCGGTAGGTTCTTCCGGTGGTAATGGTGTGTCCAAGAACATATTCCATCGAACACGGGTGGCCAGGGCAGGTTTGAAGAGGTAGTTGTCGGCAGAGCGTGCCTTAGCCATCTGCCTAAGTGGCTCTATGTTATCCATGATCCAGGCAGAACGGCCATGTGTACCGACCACCAGATCATCATCTTTGATCACAAGATCACGTACCGATGACGCTGGCATGTTCATTCGAAGCGACTGCCAGTTTTCACCATTGTCAATAGAGAAATATACTTCGCGTTCGGTACCGGCAAATAATAACCCAGGCTGTTTCGGGTCTTCCCTTACCACATTGACTGGCCCCATTTCAGCCAGACCATTTGTGATCTTTGTCCATGTCTTACCTCCATCCTCGGTTTTGTATATGAGCGGCTTCATATTATCCTTACGGATAGCATTGATAGCAATGAAAGCCGTCTGCCCATCAAAATGACCCGCATCAATCTGACTTACCTTATCCCATGACTTGAGTTCAGGTGGGGTTACGTTCCTCCAGTTCTTGCCACCATCAGTAGTGATATGCACTAACCCGTCATCTGTACCTGCCCAGATGATATTCTCGTCCAGGGGCGAAGGTGCTACCGCATAGATCACGGCTCTACGGGCCATGGTTTCCATCTCTTCTGTCTTGAAGTCACCTACACTTACCGGAACTTCGGGCTGCTCACGCGTAAGGTCCGGACTTATGATATCCCAATTTTGCCCTTCATTGGTTGTCTTCCAAAGTACATTGGTCGCAAAGAGCAACATGCTGTCATTCTTAGGGTGGAACATCAGCGGCATAGTTCTAAGTATGCGGTACTTTCCTGAGCGTAGCGCCTCGGGAGCGATGTTCTGCGATTGACCAGTAGTCTTATTAAATCGCATCACTCTACCTCCGTAGACGATATTGGGGTCCTTCGGATCAGGTGCTACGTAAGCATACTCATCCGCACCCACGCCCATAAACTCACGAAAAGTAATCTGACCACCTGGCCCACGACTTGCCGTAGCTATAGCGCCGCTCTCTTGCTGTCCTCCATAGACCCAGTAGGGAAAAGCATTGTCTGTGGAAACATGATACAATTGTGTTGTCGGTTGGTTGTACCAAGAACTCCAGGTACGACCTGCATTGACAGTTACTACCGCACCCTGGTCTGCTACAAAGAGCATAATGTCAGGATTGATTGGGTTGATCCAGATACGATGATAATCATCCCCTCCTGGCGCACCCTTCAGCGAAAACCAGGTCTTTCCACCATCATTGGATTGATAGGAAGCCACATTACCGGCATATACCTTATTGGGATCATTGGGATGTACCCTGATCTCAGCAAAATCGCTACCCCGACCATACACACGTCGATCTTCACTGATAAGTGCCCACGAGGCACCAGCATCGGTACTCTTGTAGATACCGTCCTTTCGATCGGACTGGACCGTTGCATAAATGACATTTGGGTCAGAAGGCGCTATACCCACCCCGATCCTACCGAGACCATCTTCAGCAGTGGGCAGCCCTTCAGTCAGTTGGGTCCAGTTGTCCCCACCATCCGTTGACTTGTACAAACCGCTATTGGGTCCTGAAAATCTTGCATTTTCCCAAGGTCCTTCTCGGTGTTCCCACATATCTGCGTAGATGATATCAGGATTGGTCGGATCAAACTCTACCTGGATAGCTCCGGTGTTATGGTTGATATAGAGGATTTTCTCCCATGTCTCACCGCCATTCCGTGTACGAAAAACACCACGTTCTTCATTAGGACCGTAGGGGTGTCCAAGACCGGCCACAAACACGACATCAGGATCAGTCGGGTGGACGATCAGTCTCCCAACCTGCTGTACATCTGGTAGCCCAATATGCTCCCAGGTAGCTCCACCGTCGGTAGATTTGAATATCCCATCCCCCACCCCAAGGTCCGGCCTGTGAAGTCCCTCTCCACTACCTACATACAAAATGTCAGGGTCAGATGGTGCTACCGCAATGTCCCCAACAGAACCTGTAGGTGCATCATCGAAGATCGGATTCCAGGTACGACCATAGTCATCAGTCTTCCAGACGCCCCCATTGTTGACCCCTACATAGAAGACATTGGGCCGATCAGGAATGCCTACTCCACCCACAGTACGACTCGCGCGAAATGGACCGATCAGTCGATAATCCATCTCTTGATAATAAGATATATCGACTATTTGCCCTGCACAGATACCTGGACAGATGATTAAGCATATGATGAAAAATCTTGAAAGGAAACTGGAATACTTCATAAGTCAATTTTTACGAAGTATGAGTTTACCCAAAAGCCAGAGCATTTGCAAAGTGTAGTTGGTAATTGGTAGCGTAAGATGACACATTCTTAGTTTTTAGAGCATAAAAAAACCCCGACACTTGCCGGGGTTTCTGATTCATACCCTGAAAATTCTTATGCCTCGAGCCTTTCCGAATACTCTACTTGAACCTGGTCTGCCGCTGAGGTTAAGTCCGAGAGAGAAAAAGCATAGTAGCCCCAAAGGGATAACATTGAAACAAAGATTAACTTTCTAATAAATTCCATAGCTAGCTGAATATTTTAATTGTAGTTAATGATGATGAAGTTAAATTTTTTACAGTTAGGAAACCGCTGTGTTAGATAAAATATGAATGAATTTCGATAAACATGTACTTAACATAGATGAATACTCGATATGATGCGATGAGTGATCCACCTTCTAACCAATCAAAACTTCTATCCAGATCAGTCAGCAAGAATAAGGTACCAAGCTTCCGATAGTTCTCCATCAATTACTTGATTCACTATAAGATATACTCTCAATACAGCCAGAACAGACTATTCGAACAGCTTGATTTAAGCTCTTCACCAGATGGATTGAGCATATTTCCTTGTCATTCGCAACCTCTGAGATTCCATTTTGCTATCTTCAAAATCCAACGAATGCCGTCATAATATTTAGAACACTTTTACTTCTTAAGGTCTTCTCGTTATCGTTGATGTAGAAGTGACGCATAATGAATGTAAGTAGTACAAAACATGATACTTCGGGAAGTACAAAAAGAGGAGCTTGGTCTATTAAGGCAGATGAGTATTTCAACATTTACGGATGCTTTCGGTCACTTAAATTCCAAAGAGAATATGAGTCTCTACTTATCGGAAAAGATGAGTGCCGAGCACATCAAAGAAGAATTCGATAGGCCCGGTTCTACATTTTACTTTGCAATGATCAACCAGCAAATCGTTGGCTACATGAAGTTGAACACTGGTGAGGCTCAGAACGAACCACTTGAAAACGCCATGGAAGTCGAGAGGATCTACGTACTAAAACAACACCAGGGCAAACGAATTGGTGGCATCATGCTTGAGCATGCCATAAGCTTAGCCAGGCAAGAAGGCATACAGGTCTTTTGGCTTGGTGTTTGGGATCAAAATGTAAGAGCAATCGCCTTCTATGAACGGATGGGGTTGAAGGTTTTTGATACACACTCCTTTATGTTGGGTACAGATCGACAAACAGACAAGTTGATGAAAATGGAACTATAACATAAAGTTGACCCTTGTCGCTTGTTCACTGTAGACACTCCAGCTACATTGGTCAGATAAAACCTATATAATGGACATTAAGCGCATATTTGACAAAGAGTACCTTTTTAGTCCGATAGACAACAGTGCCGTGGTTCTTTTCAGAATGCTGTTTGGTTTCCTGATCACTGCCGAGGCTTGGGGCGCAATTATGACAGGTTGGGTCAAGCGGGCTTTTATCATTCCTGAGTATACTTTCAATTTTATCGGTTTCGAGTTTTTGCAACCCCTACCGGGAAATGGTATGTACTACTATTTTTTCATCATGGGCGTAGCAGGAGTCATGGTCATGTTGGGTTGGTATTATAGAGCAGCTATTTCAGTTTATTTTGTCATGTGGTCATGCGTCTACCTGATGCAAAAGTCGAACTACAACAACCACTACTATCTGCTGATGTTACTGCTGGGTATCATGATTTTTGTACCGGCACATCAGTACTACAGTATAGATGCAAAGCGACGACCAGACCTCAAGTCACTCATCTGCGCAAGATGGGTACAGGTTGCTTTCGTAGCAAAACTTTTCATCGTTTATACTTATGCCGCGTTCTCAAAGATCTACGACGATTGGCTCATGGCCAAGCCAATAAGTATCTGGTTTCGTGGTAAACGAGACTATTGGCTCATCGGAGATTTATTACAAGAAGAATGGCTCCAATTTTCAATAGCCTACGGGGGTATTTTCTTTGATATGCTGGTCATACCAGCGCTGCTTTGGAAGCGCACAAGATTTATTGCGCTAGCTGCTTCACTATTCTTTCACCTGTTCAATTCAGCTGTTTTTCAAATAGGTATCTTCCCGTATCTGGCACTTTCCTTTTTGGTCTTTTTCTATGATCCCAAAGCGATTAGAAATATCTTCTTCAAGAAGAAACCAACCCCCTCAGTCACGGAGCTTTCCAAGACACTGGTACCTAAGTACGCCAACTTAGCACTCTTTATAGGCTATGGTTACTTTATCATTCAGGCATTGCTTCCGATAAGATATCATCTGTATCCAGGTAATGTTCATTGGACGGAAGAAGGTCATCGACTCTCGTGGAAAATGATGCTGCGTGTAAAAGGTGGATCTATCTACTTCAACATTACAAACAAGGAAACCGGAGAATCTAAGGTTATAAAACCAGCCGATGAATTGCCTAGAAAGCAGTACAGAAAGGTGGCAACTGCACCGGACTTCACATGGCAATATGTCCAGCGACTAAAGTCGAGGTTAGCCAATGAGGGTTGGACTAATGTGGAGATCCATGCCGTTTCACGATGCTCCCTCAACGGTAGGCCCTATCAGCCATTGATCAGGCCTGATTATGATCTAGCAAAAGCTGAATGGCATGTCTTTCAACCTTCAGAATGGATCAATCCGCTAGATGAGTCTATTTAGCGCGTGATTCCTGTGTCTTGCCATCAGTTGATCTATGATTACATTTGCCGCTTGATCAAAATCGCATGACTGCTTTTTTTTATTATTTGTTCCTTAAACCGCTCTCTCTACTACCCCTGCCCATACTACATGTCATCAGTGATGGACTATTCCATATTGTTTACTCCTTGGTGGGCTACCGCAAAAAGGTGGTACGAACGAATATCGAAAACTCCTTTCCAGAGAAATCTAAACAGGACATGGATCAAATGATGAAAGGTTTTTACAGACATTTCTGTGATCTCATTATTGAGAGTATCAAAGCTTTTAGCATTAGTGAGGAAGAAGCCGTTCGCAGGTGCCCAGCAGCTAATATGGATGTAGTTGAAAAACTTTATAAGGAAAGAAAGAGCTTCATTTTCGTGGGTGGGCATTACGCTAATTGGGAGTTGTTTGCCGTATCAGTAGCAGCAATCATACCTCATAAGACAGCTGCATTGTATGCTCCACTTACCAATCCTTTTTTCGACAGGCTGATACAAAAGACAAGGGGTAAGACCGGTCTCGAGCTTTATCCCAAAAACGAGCCCGAACGCATGTTTGACATGATGAAAAAGGGGCCTACTTGCTTCATATTCGGAGCTGATCAATCACCCTCGAATAAAAACAAGAAAGCATATTGGACCAATTTTCTCAACCAAGATACCATGGTGATGTTGGGTACAGAGAAGTTTGCTAAACAGTATAATATTCCGGTAGTATTTGGTGGTATCTACAGGGTCAAGCGGGGCTACTATGAATTCAAAACCACACTGCTAACGGACAATCCACGAGAAACTGCTGAGTTCGAAATCACCGAATTGCACACTCGTATCCTGGAGGAGCAAATTCTGACGGACCCACAGTATTATCTCTGGACGCACAAGCGTTGGAAGCACAAGCGAATCCTTTTAGCTACTTAGTATTTCTTGATAAATATCGAGCATATCTCTGCCAACATCATCTAGAGATCGTACACTCCCGATATTCTTTGAGAATTCGATTACCAACTCCGGATTGTTTACAATTCTTCGAAGTTGATTGGTCAATTCTGACACCTGCCCTTGTTCAAACAGTAATCCAGTTCTGCCGTGTTCGACCATACTTGAAATACCAGTGCAGTCAGACCCAATAACTGGAATTCCGAAGGCAAATGCCTCCAATATTACCAAAGGGGCCATTTCATTGGTGACTGTAGGTAGTATGAGTACATCAATATCACTTAAATAACTGGGCAACTGCTGTTGAGAACAGCCTCCTACCCATTTGATTGACTCCATATCATGAGTCAAGTGCTGCATCTCAGCGTAAAAACCTTCTAATCCAGGAACTTTTGCCCCTATTATGGTCAAAGAGTGTTCTTTCGGATCAATAAACTGGATAGCTTTTATCATCATCCTAATTCCCTTTTCTGGATGAATCCTACCCCAATAACCAAAACTGATCTGGTTCAATTCACTATTATCACTTTTTCTGTCACTCCCTGCATTGATCATATCTACCGAGATCCCCTGGGAGACCAACTTTAACTTTGGTGGATCAATACCATTTGCCTGCAGAGCATCAAACGTGACCTTAGACAAAGCTATTACGGTTTGGGTATTTTCTTTTATCCTCTTGATTTCCTCAAACTTGTGGTTAGCAATATTTATTGAGGGAAGAAGGTTATTGAGTCTAATCTGCAATTTTGACATAAGGTGAACTGAGGGCTGTGCTATTGATTTAGGTAAGCCTTTAAAACTTAGAAAACAAGCTAGACAAACATCTCTATCGACTTTCCCATTACACGCTTCAGTTCCAAAGCGATTGAAGTCCGACCTAATACAGATATTAGTCGTGCGATGAACAGTCAAAACTACAGGAATATCAAGACGACTCACCACTTCTATACAATAAGCGTTAATCGCTCTTCCTAAGGAATGAAAATGGACTAAATCTGGAGAGCCTATTCGAACCAGGGATTCAAACTCTTCTATGCCGCGAGGGCGTGTCAAACCATTTAATTCGCTAGAGGTTGGACTTTCAGGTATTGGATACGTTTGAATTTGAAGCCCATCATAAAGGTATTTCCGTGCTGCGCCTATGTCACTTATCAACAAAGTCACCTCTATATTCGATTTTTGCAATGATTTGGCTAACCCATGAATATATACCTCCATTCCACCGGAGTTCATAGGAAAAAACACTTCTGAGCAAAAAAGAATCTTCATTCTACAAATAGTATTCAAAAAATATCCAAGTTTGATATTTGGCTTTTTTGTCTCAGCAGTATGTATACTAATAATAGCTTTGGTCTACATTCTATCATAAAGGCCAACCGACACTGTCGGTGAATCTATCAAAAAACCTAACCAACTAAGTCTAAGCATTATTCATGAATAAAAGAGTACTTCTTTTGGGAGCGGGGGGATTTATAGGATCTCACCTCGTTGAAGCATTGTCAAAAAAAGCAATTTACAGTACCACCGCAGTGGATCTTACTAAAGACAAATTAGATGAGATCCTTAGACCTCACATTGGAGTTGAATTCTTGCAATTGGATATTGCAGAAGACCCTGAGCGCATTGGTCTACTCATTCAAGAACATGATTTGGTTGTTAACATGGTGGCCATTGCCAATCCTGGTATTTATGTCCAGGATCCGGTTTCTACATTTGAGCTTGATTTTACTGAGAACATGAATATCATTAGACAGTGTATTAAGCATCAAAAACGTCTAATTCATTTCTCTACAAGCGAGGTTTATGGCAAGTCACCGTCTATTTACCAACCGGATCAGGCATTTTATTTTGATGAAGATAACTCTGACCTCATTCTTGGTCCAGTCAGTAAACATAGATGGATTTATGCCAGTGCAAAACAGCTGCTTGATCGGGTGATTCACGCCTACGGATTAAAGGATGAATTGGACTACACCATCATACGCCCCTTTAACTATGTTGGTCCCAGAATTGATTTTTTACCTTCTGAAGAGGAAGGTTTTCCTCGTGTTTTCAGCTTCTTTATGGACGCACTCCTCTATGGAAAGCCATTATACCTTGTAAATGGTGGTGATCAAAAAAGGTGCTATACCTATATCAAGGATGCTACCGACGCACATCTCAGAATAATTGAAAATGAGGGAGGAAGTTGTTCTAAGCAAATCTTCAATATAGGAAGTGATGAAAACGAAACTTCCATAGAAGGTTTGGCTAAAACAATGTTCCATCTTTATAATACTTACTTCGGTAGAAATGCTAGCAGTAACAGTACGTTTGAATCGATCTCTGGTGATGAGTTTTACGGTGAGGGATATGATGATTCTGACAGGCGGTTACCTAACTCTAAGAAAATACGAGAACTAACAGGATGGAGCCCTTATTACAGTTTGGAAGCAATGCTGAAGGAGACAATGGGATACTATATCGCCCGTCATGAAAATGTAGTGATACAATGACGATGAAATACAGCGTATTCCTTACAAGTTATTGAACTGCCAGATGTGTTCTGTTGATCTCCTTTTCTCTGGACGTATAGATAGGTCGAAAATCGGAGTACCTACGATTGTTGTCCAATTAGGACTTCAGCAATTAGAAGAGTCAGTTAAGCTATTAAAGTGAAGAGCTTCAACAGTTAATATACTTAATTCATGTTTTCAACTTGCTTGTGATAAACATTATGATTGATAAGTTTATCGTATGGCTAAAACGTCTCAAGACAATCTACCTTCTTGTAGATCTAAAATGGTTCATACGTCTTAGGATAATCAATTTGTTCTCTAAAAAAGTCAAAGTCGGCTTTGGACCGGTCTACACTGATGAGTCTATTTTGGGAGATAGAAAATTTCGTATAGATCCTATTGTAGATGCAATAAACAAGTATAGTAAAATTTATGTTGCTGACATCTTCACCAAACTAGACAGTTTAGAAGGTTTTGACATTATTGTTATCGTTAAAAACTTAGATAGCATTGACTATCAACAGCTGGCAATTCTTAGGAGTAAAGGCAAAATCATTCTTTATGATATAATTGATAACCCAGCTGGTTGTGTCAAAGATTTTTTTTTAGAACCAAATTTTGTCCAGCAGCTGACGGGCATGATTCTCCTTTCCCCCCTTGATATGAAGTTTTGCAAGGATCATGCATTACCATATAGACTGATAGAGTGTCCTGTTACTAATTCCAAATTCATTGCGAACTATGAAAACAAAACAAGTTTACGACTTGTCTGGCAAGGCTACAGCGGTAATATGGATGTAATGGAGAGGTTGCATCCAATTTTAGAGGATATCTCGAAACAGACTGGGATTAAACTTGAATTGGTCTACCATACAAACCGACCAAGTGGAAAGAAAGGTATGGTTGAATACATAAGATGGAGGACCGAAGATTGGGAAGAGGTATTGGCTAATGCTGATATTGGTGTAGTGATCAAGCCCTTGGATGATTTCCATCAACAGCGCAAACCATCAAACAAACTCATCACATTCATGGTTGCCGGCCTTCCGATTGTTTGCACGCCATGTGAAGCAGACAAACTACTTATGAAGCATGGTGAGAACGGCTTTTTTGCTTACAGTGACGAGGATTGGACTAGCTACCTCACACTACTTGTACAGGATTCATATCTCAGAAAAACAATTGGGCAAAACGCGAGAAAAACGGTGCTTGCCAGAAACAATCCAAAAGTAATTGCTGAGCAATACACCTCCTTTTTTGAAGAGTTAAGTGAACCGAAAGCTCATATCTGATTCTTATATCATTGCTTAAGTTGGCATTCTAGTCAATGAATGCTGTTGTTTTTTGACCTCAGAAATAGTCTGATTTAAAACGTTAAATAGTCATTCGTAATTGCAAGCCAGAATAACCAAGGCTTATGGATGGACAGTGGCAATACTCACTACCTTTTCACATCAGCTTTATACTAATATCCAACTCCAGGGTACACCCCAAAGTACATAAGGATGAACGCAAGAGTATTCGATACTCCAT
Source organism: Flammeovirgaceae bacterium UBA6059 (assembly GCA_002435755.1). GTDB lineage: Bacteria > Bacteroidota > Bacteroidia > Cytophagales > Cyclobacteriaceae > UBA6059. The sequence continues at coordinate 38,499 of DIYH01000024.1, read as the reverse complement.
GAGATACAATTGGTGCAGTAAGATTTTTACCAGTTGTTAGGAATAGAATTCCAAGATACAATCCACTGAGACCTTCCTGAAACCAGCCCGCAATTCCTTGATCTGTATGTCCATACCCAAAAAGAACACTTGATAGGATTAGACTGATTACCCATGTCTTCGAACTCTTCCTAAAAAGCTGGGACAACCGTCTCATGAGATATCCTCGAAAGCAGATCTCCTCTCCAAAAGCGCCTAGAATCCAAGACAGGATGATAAAAAACACAAGCATCCCTATATTGCCCCTTATGCCTTCAAAACTCGAATAGTCGGGTTCGATACCTGCTAAATCTGAAATAAGTGGAGTGGTCACAAATGCTGCAAAAATCTCCAAGAATATGCCTGCACTCAGCCCAATAATCAGATTTCTCTTGAAACGGGCCGATCGTCTGAATCCAATGGAAGACCAACCTTCTTTCCTTACTTTTAGAGATATCAATAGCAATCCAAATATGAAAAGTGTTTGGGAAATCGGAATATACCCGTATCCATCAAGCATGACCAAGAATACTACAAGGAGTACCTCAATAGCTAGTTTATAGTTAGAAAGAGGTTGGTTTCCCTGACGAGAATCTAAGGTTTTTTCGGTGCTATTCATCTTCTAGATAATCTATGCGGCAGTCGACATGAACTCACAGCCTGCAAATAAGATGCACCAATGCAAAGCCTGGTTACATTACATTCAGATTTGTTGATTGCAGTGACTATAGTTTGGATTGTCCTCAAGCGCTAAAAACATGGTCAAAGACAAAGTCTAAAATTCACCCCTGCATAACCTCTTCCGAATGATGGGTTGAAACTGGCGGTTTTCAGAACTCTCTTTAGCCCCTGACCTTTCCTATAGGACATCTCACCTTGATTCTCACCAAAGGTTTTCTTTTCAAAGTTCTTATAAATCACTTCTCCGATAACCGTACCAATCACAGCTCCGATAAACATATCCGATACCCAATGATTGTGTAGGTCAAAATCAGGTAACAGACCCGCCAATAAAATACCGTAGGCTACCCATGGATTGTCCCACGTACGATGCAGTACCCTTGCAATGGCGAAATACATGGTAAAGTGGAATGACGGAAATGATGAGCCTTCTCGGCTGCTACTTAGAGACGGCCAACTATAGTTACCAAAATCCCAGTTGTCCGTTGTGAATTTCGGAGGTAACCCTTCAGAAGGATACGGTCCATCCAGCGGATTGTAAGGTCGCTTCCGTGCGAAGACAGATTTAAGTACTAGATGCGAGACCAAATATGAGGTAGCTATAGCTTTGTATGTGAGCATAACACCAACCTGTCCCTTCTTATGCTTAAATGCCAGCGACCCCATGTAGTAGCCTGTCAGGCCCAGGAGTATATAACCGTTGGTAGAGCCTCCAAGTAATGCTCTAGTACCCACCTGTATCTCCCCTATTCCGGGTACGGGGGGGACATCCCAATCAAAAAGGGGGCTGAAAGTGTTCTGAACAAATCGCTGTGTTGGCTTATCCACTGCTATAATGCCGAGTGTAGTGCCCAGGACGATGGCTGACTTCTTCTTATCAGCAAACGGTGCTTTAGCAATACCAACAAAATCACCGGGCCAGGTACTTAAAGTCCACGCTATGATCTTGCCTGCCTTTAGATCTTTGTATCGATCATCCGCCTTGCCAGCAGTAGCGAGATAGGTCAGAATGATCAGCGCAAAAGTGAATCTTTGTAATCGAGACATTGACATAACTTGACCCGACAAGTATACGAACTATTCCAGCGCGGTTAAACGCTCCTTTCGTAAATTGAAGCCTGCGTTCAAACAAATTCATAGTCAAGACATATGCCCCGATTCATTATAGCTATCAGCATAGCCTTAGCAGGAGTGATGTTACAGGCACTAGCACAGCCTAAAGGTTTTACACCAGAGCAAGTTGATATGATTACTGCCGGTAGGTCTGATCAACCTATGCGTGTTTTCAAAATCAACAACCAAGCTGACTCTATTTTGTTAAGAACCCAAAGCCTGGATATCACTGCAGATCCCAATGATGAGATCCTTAGGTTGCTTATTGACAGAATGTACACTACTGTCCGAGACAGTGCGTCGCTTGGAGCGGGGATCGCTGCACCGCAAGTCGGCATACTGAAGAATGTGATCTGGGTACAGAGGTTTGACAAAGAGAACTTCCCGTTTGAGGCTTACATTAATCCTAAAATCATTCAATATTCGGAGATGAAGTGGCCATGTCGAGAAGGTTGTCTGTCCATTCCCGATAGGAGTGATACGACCAAGACCAGAGCCTATGCCATACTTGTCGAATATGATCGGCCAGACGGATCGCATGGTATTGAGATGATTGAGGAGTTTACGGCTGTAGTCTTTCAGCATGAGATAGACCACCTCAACGGTATTCTTTATCTCGATCACATCAAACAGGAAGCCGCTGAAGCTGAGGCTGTAATCAATGCAGGTACCGCTCATAATGCTCCATCTGATAGCGAGCTGATCCTGGAGGCTCGCGCTCAATCCAACGCGGCGTATCGAGGGCAAGATGTCGATGCTATCGCCAAAAGCTATGGTCGTGACATTATCATCACCGGCGGAGACGGTAGCCAGTTGAGTGGAGGTAAGATAATCAAAAAACTACTCTCAGGGCTTTTCGAGAAAAACCCGGGACTCTATTATGTGCGTACCACAAGTACCTTAAAAGTGAGTGAAGTTGCAGATCGGGCGTGGGAGCAAGGCAGCTGGAGAGAGGTCCCAGGTACTCGTGGTGGAGACTACTCAGCACACTGGATAAAGGAAGATGGTCAGTGGAAACTACTAAGTCAGATCTTTGTGACATTACATTGAAAGCAAAGACCAATTCATTGGACGAGTCTTATCAGAAATTTAGGTGTTGCTCAGATCCATTGCTGCCTTTAGCCACAACGTTTTTCTGACGAATGTTAGAAAACTTTTGATATGCCATTAAACCTTTATGGTAGTTGGTACTCTAAGTGCTGAACAAAACAAAAAATCATGAAAAAGTTAATAGTAACTATAGGCATCATTACGGCAATCATCATCTCCATCGATGTACAGGCGCAAGACAATATCATTAACAAAACTGATAAAAGACAGGCTGTGCAAAAAGTGCGCATAGCAGAAGGTGTAGCCAGCGGAGAAGTAACACGTATGGAAGCCAAGCGACTTAGAGCTGAACAAAGGATGATTCGCAGAACAGAAAGCAGAATAGAGGCTGACGGAATAATCACCAGAAGAGAGCAGCGAAAGCTGACAAGCCTACAAAATCAGGCGAGCCGAGATATCCGACGACAGAAAAATGACGCTCAGGTGAGAGGATAGTACAAAAAGATGATCAGAGGTGACAATCAAAAATGGTTGTAACTTCTTGATTAAGGTTTGACACCTAAGCCTTTTGCATCTTCGAAAACTGTCTCTTGAGCAAGGTGATAAAAGACCGGCCTACCGGAAGGTGTTTGTTGATCGGCTGCACCTGGATGGTAAAGGTCTCAACAGGGTGAGTCTGTAGCGCTTTGATACTCAGAAGATTGACCAGATAGTTCTCATGGACACGCACGATGGGCAGTCGAAAGAACTCACTCTCCAATCGATAAAGGTTATTCTGCAACTGATATTTCTTATAAGCACCGCGATGGTAACAGTGGATAAGAATACTCTTCTTATCAGACTCTAAGAATAGTATGTCCTTTAAGAAAAAGGTCAGTGTATCTTCTCCATCTTCAGAGCTGATCTTCACTTCTTCATTGATATTGATCCGACTGATATAGAATAACTTCCTGCGCCGTAAGTGAAAGTTGCGGTAGAGGACGATAAAAGGTAATACTCCCAGACTCAAGACAAAATGAAGTATCCCAAAGGCAAAAGGATCGACCGACATCCCTTCCTCGAAGATGCTGTAAATCCTGAACAACGTCGCAGACATGACTGCCGCTCCCAGCATCTCTATCAACACCCAAGTAAAGCTCGAACGAACCGTCCATAGGTAACGCGGTTGATAAAACTGTGATTTTAACTGCTCCAGACCTGCATAGATCCCCAGATTGACGAGTGAGATAAATACCGTAACAGCTAGAAAACCCCAGCCATAGCGCACTGGCAGGTCAAGGAACATTGGGATTAACTCATAGATCGCCAGCATGCTGGCCAGTGTAAGGCCAGCTTTGTAGACATTAGTGATCCTTGGATGGGCCTTGGGCACCAGATCATAAGGTCGTTCAAGCATTGGTTGGTGAGTGATTCATCACGAATGAAAATAGCAGGAATGAGCTTAGCTTCCTAATTGGGGTCAAGTATTTATGATTTTGCATATTGAATGAGGCCAGGAGGGCAATATAGTTTCTTGAGAGGGTCATCTTGTATTGTTGTAAATTCAAGAACCATACACTTGTTGTGATCATCTCTCCTGGTAGTTCAAAACCGCTATAAATCAACCTTTTCTATTGGACGCTCCGTATAATTAGCTCATGCAGTTTGACCTAACCCCTGTTCAGCTCCTGACCATCTGTGCGGTAACCAATGGACTGGTGTTTGGAGGGCTGCTACTCACAAAAGAAGAAAATCGGCAGGCCAATCGCTTCCTTGCGCTCATGATTGTCAGTATGTGCCTGACCTTCACTCCTTACATGCTGGACAACTCTGTGTGGAATAATTATCGTTGGCTGGCCTGGCTTCCCTTCTCCCTATCTTATTGGATCGGGCCGTCGTTCTATTTTTATGTTAAGGCCTTGACTCAGCCACAATCGAAATTTTATCCCAAGGACCTTTGGCATTTCAGCCCAATTGTCCTCAACTATCTTCATAGTATTTATCATCTCATTTTTACTGAGTCACACCCCTATCATTGGTTTCATGCGACCGCCGAGTTGTTGCAATCAGCGGCCATCATTTCCATCCTTATGTATCATTATTTGGGTCTCAAGATGGTCACAGCGTATCAACAGCAGCTAAGTAATCATGTATCAAATATGGACGCTATCGACCTTCGCTGGATCAAGCAGGTTACGCTCGCTACCATCATAGGTTTTGCTATCATTCTGGTATTTATGGTCGTCAGTACTGCGATTTTGGGCTCACAACGACTCAATGATTGGCTCGGGTTTAAGTCTACAGTCCTTCTGCTCTATTCCATGTTGCTCTATTGGCTTAGCATCAGTGGCTATCGACAGGCAGAGACTTTGATCATTCCTGACCTACCAGAATCGGGTGGTAAAACAGGTGAGACATCCTCAGTCCTCCGTACCCTGAATCAAGTAATGCAAGAGCAGGCACTCTACCGAAATGCTGAATTAAGTCTGGCAGACCTTGGGAGATCGCTGGATATTTCCGATAGGGTCATCTCGGACACTATCAATCAACAACTAGGTAAAAACTTCTACCAGTATATCAACGAATATCGGGTAGAAGAAGTCAAACTTAAACTGGTCAACTCAGACCTCAATCATCTCAAAATCATAAGTCTTGCTCAAGAAGCAGGGTTTAACTCAAAGGCCAGCTTCAACAGGGTATTCAAGCAATACACAGGACTCACACCACAGCAATATCGATCACAAAATACATAGTGAATTCGGATGTTGAGACCTCCTTACGGATGTTGAGACCTCCACTTTGACCTTCATGATTAGTTTGAGCTCAAACTCAAATTATCAAGAATATGAAAAACATCGTGACCATCATTTATGCCCTACTCATTGGGTTCAGTTCACAAGCCCAAAACATCAGAGACCTGGACTTTCTCATCGGTAGTTGGGAGATCACAGAGACACTCTATCCAGGTACGGATCGCACGTGGCAGGAGAATGGTACCCGCACATGTGAGTACTGGCTGGACGGACAGTTTATCAAATGCGAGTCGGTGACTGTAGACAGCCGCAATGGCAACCAGCGCACTTACGCTTATCTCTTTAATTATTATGAAAAAGAAGACTGCTTTCTAGTCACTTCATTCGCTCATGACTTCCCACTTCACGGACAGCATCAATGGTTTCTCGATAAAGAAGAGAAACTTATTCAGGCCATAAGCCCCAAGAACGTCATTGGAGATCGGTTTTTTAGGGCTACCATCTCCTACGCAGATCCGAATCGTGTCATTTGGAACGGCTGGAGTAGCAAATTTACCGAGGACAAGGCCTGGTCTCAAGTATTCAATGACGTGACCGTCAGGAAATGAAAAGGCTTATCAAGCTATCAATGGCTTGTCTTATTCCGATGAGCCATTGTACTTCTCCTGAAGTTGCGGATCAAACTCCTATTATGGGATCATTGAATCTAGGAAAGTACCAGACAGGTTTCAAAACCCTTTTTGTTTATGACGAATCCAGATCGGCTGTCCCTTATGCAGACTGGGACGGTAATCTTTATCAAAACCAGGACCCAAACCATGGCCGACAATATCAAATCAATCTCTGGTATCCATCGCAGGTAGGCTCGGGGACGCCTCTCAAGTATGAGCATTATATACATCTGATGGGTCGACAAACCAACTTTAGTAATACTCCCGAACAAAGGACATTTGCCAGGAAGATCTTTATAAACCAAACTAATGATCTTGGTGGTGATGGAAACTTCACAGCAAAAGAACTCGATTTGCTGCTAGAGCTGAATGTTACTGCCCGGTCAGAGGCCAAGCCATTAGACGAACAATTTCCGATCGTCTTATTTCCCAATGGGGGAAGTCCAGCCTATCAGAGCATTACTGCGGAGTATCTCACAAGTCATGGTTATGTGGTAGTGGCATTTGCTCCTAAAGGCAGGTTCTCTTCCCTTAAGGAAGTCTCAGGTATCGGGCTGGAGGTGGCCATAGATGATCTGGAGTATGTGGTGGGACAAGTAGCTCAACTGCCATTTGTTGATATAAACAATATAGGGCTAATGGCAAATGCTATTGGCTCATCAGTATGTGCAGCTGCCATCGCTCGCAATGATAAATATAAGGGGTTGGTCAGCCTGGAAGGAGGTCTGCCAAGTGCTTTCGAACAGCGGCTGCTGCGAGAGTCAGTCTATTATCAACCTGAGAATATCACTGCTCCCATGTTGTTCCTCTATGCTCCTCACCCGTCTATAGACCCCCAACACACCTACCATCTCCAACACTCGGAGCGATATTATGCGCATTTCCCGACTATGTCAGAGTTTGTCATGCTCAATTATGGGATGCTCGACACTTTCATCCCAGATATAGTTGGGAAACAAAAGGCTCCTCCCAAAGAAGGATTCGAGACTGCCAACAAGCTGATGTTGCGGTTTTTGGATATTCAATTGAAAGGCCGTCAGGCAGAGCTATTCTCTCAAGACTTCACCTCCCTATCGGAAAAGGTAATTGATTCTACCTTCGTCCTTCCGGCGATTCCAGCTGCTCCCAACATTGCATTGATGAAAAATCTGTTTTTAAAACGAGGGTTTGATGGTATTGATAGCACTTACTATGCACTCAAAGCAGAAGGCGCTGAAAAACCACTTTCGATGAATTTCTTCAGCGCTTATCGTAGCTGGTTAGCTTGGCAAAAAGATCCCGAGTATCAGCATCGAGCAAGACTGTATATTCTGGCTTATGACAGCTATCCAAAGTCCGCTGAAGCCAATTATTACTTAGGCTACTACTTACAGAAGACCGGAAGCCTGGATTCTGCAAGAGCGGCTTATGAACGTACTATTCAGTACCTACCGGAATCTGATCTTTCAAAGGACAGAAGGGAAACTCTAATGAGATATAGTCAGGAGGGATTGGAGGAAATTGACCAATCAAAATGATCACCCGCTTATGGCTAGCTTGATGCCTTCGACAAACATAACCTTACCAATCATTGTGAGAGTTAATCCATCAGCTTGCCTACAGCCATGATGAGACTGTTACTTATTCGCTCTGCTATAGCAGTTCTGAGAGTATACTAATGGTGCATATTCTTTCCAAATCAATTCCAATCTCATAAGTTCAGAATTATACCTTATTCATCTCTCAGTATTATAGAAGGGTTTACATGCATCACGCGATAAACTTGAAAACCCATAGTGAGTGTTGTAATACCTAGCACAACGATAAAGGTCAACAACGGATAGCCTGCTCCAAGATCGATGCTATACGCATAGTCGTTCAGCCAACGTTGCATGGCAATAAAGGCAATGGGTAATGCCACTAAAATTCCAATCATAGCACTGACGAGATATCTCGTACTGATTACTTTGGCTATTTGCGGTAGCTCTGCGCCCAGTACTCTGCGGATACCAATCTGGCGAATGCGTTGCTGAATATTAATAGAGGATACTCCAAATAGACCGAGCAAAGCAAGAAAGATGGCTAGTCCTGTGAAAATCTTTAGGTAACCAGCAAACTCCTGTTCCTTACCATACATTGCTTGTAGTTGCTCATCGAGAAAACGATAGTCAAAGGGAAAGCCCCCATCAGCAAAAACCTCTTGCCAGGTAGCATCCAGATCTTGGAGCGTGCCTGCAATGTCATCAGATTCATAGCGGATCATTACACTACGTGGCTGTCCCAGCCACATCTCTAGTGCCATTGGCCCTATCTCATGGTGCAAACTTTGGTAGTGGAAGTCTTTGAAAATACCGATGATCTCAAACTCTCCAGATGTAAATTCCACCTTTTTACCGATAGGGTCATCCACACCAAGCATTGCTGCTAATCGCTCATTGATAAGAATTGAACTTACAGAATCTTGAGCGTGCTGCCGAGAGAAGAAGCGCCCTTCTAAAACTTCAAGTCCAAGCGCTTTCTGAAAGTCATAGTCTACTCCAAAATAGGACGTCTGAATGATTTGGTCTTCCGACCACTCTCGCAATCGCAACGGGTTACCGCTTGAGCTGCCGTCCAGAGATGGACCAAAACTCACAGCCTTTACAGTGGGCAGGCTCGTCATGGCATCTTGAAACAGCCTGCGGCGCGCGTTCATTTCTTCACTGCCAAACTTGGCGATGATAAGCCCCTCCTTATTGTAGCCTAGATCCTTCTGTGCAAAGAAGCTCAACTGATTGACGATCACAAAGCTCACCATGATCAAAGCAGCTGATATACCAAACTGAAGTACTAAGACCAGGCCACCAAATGATACCAATCTTGTCCGCGCCACAGCCATTTTATTCTTGAGCAGGACCAATGCGGAATGCACTGAAAATGTACCACCAAAAAGTATCCCACTAAGTACCGTAAAAGCGCCCACCAGCGCAACATCAAGCATTGCAATAAAGCCTATATCGACAGGTTCGTTCCGGTTGATGTAATAGAATATGGCTGTTGCAAGTACGGTAGCCAATATGACCATAGAGAGAGTTTCGATAGCAAACTGCACCAGTACCTTAGACTTACTAGCCCCAAATACTTTACGAATACCAATCTCTTTTGTCCTTGTTCTTAGCAGTGCGCTTGTAATGTTGAAATAGTTAAAAAAAGAGATGCCGATGATCAACATTGCAATCACACCAAGGCTAATGAGATTGTCTTTGTCATTGATCCTAAAAAGCCCGCCTTGTGGATTACTCAAGCCTCCCGAAGTAAGGTAGATCTTGCTGAGCGGTTGAAGTTCAAACTCGACCTGAAGGTTGTTTCTCGAGTTGTTATTAGCCTTGAACATATCGGCCAGACCTGTTTCCATATCTTCTATCACGACACCATCCTCAAGCTGTACATAAGTCAAAAACCCTAGCCATTTCCAGCTTGTAAGAGGCTCCAATGCTCCTGGACCCGGTCGGAAGGTTTCAAACGATACAAGGCAATGGAAGTCGACATGAGAATTTGCAGGTACATCTTCGATCACACCTATTACTTGAAGGTCGGTATCGTTATTATACTTGATCACCTCGCCGATCGGATTTTCATCGCCAAAGTACTTACGGGCCATGCTTCGAGTCAGCACAATCGTATTAGGATCCGCAAGCGCACCAGAGGGCTGTCCAGCTATCCAATCGAAGGAGAACATCTCCAAAAAGGAGGGCTCAGCAAAGAACACTTTCTCTTCGTAGAATGATCGATCCCCGTGCCGTACCAACACACTGTAGGCATATCTCAGGCGGGAAGTATTGATAATACCAGAAAAGTTATCTTCCATTGCGGGCCCTACAGCAGGTGGAATAATCGGGTAGTTAATACTTCCCGATGCACGCTCAAAATGAGTATTTACCCGAAAGATATTCTCCTTATTGACATGAAAATCATCGTACGAATACTCGAAATTCAAGTAAGACACGATGAAGAGGACACTCGCTATTCCAATTACCAATCCAGCCAGGTTGATAACAAAATAAGTTCTTGCACGACCGAAAGATCTAATTCCAACCTTAAAGTAATTGGCTAGAAGACCCAGGGAGGTATCGCTGGTTGTACGTCCGGAAAGGTACTGTCCCGATATTTCCGGTAGGTCCTCATAGTCCTCCGCAACTGCATGATCAAAGGCATCCTCATGACTCAGGCCATTCAAGACTTTATCATCAATCTTACTTCTGAGATGATCCTCAAGCTCATCGATATCGGCATCTTCAAATCCACGATGCTTTCGCATTTGCGCTCGCCATGCAGCTATCCCCTTTTCAATATCAAAGCTCATGAAGGCCGAAGGTTGAGTCCCCACATGTTGGAAAGCATCAGCATCATCTGCTGCCATTCTGACTTTTTCTCAGCCAATAGACTTTTGCCTTCAGCGGTAATGGCATAGTACTTACGTTTTCTGCCATTGTCAAGTACCTTCCAGGTGGCAGTAATGTACCCACCACGATCCAGTCTATGCAACACCGGATAGAGCATTGGCTCACTCCATTCGAGTTGGCCGCCAGAGTAGGTCTTTACTTTCTTAATGATTTCGTAACCATAATCTTCACCCTCTATCAATATAGAGAGGATAATAGGGATAGTGGACGCACCGATCATTTCCTTTGATATCATACTTAATCACATTAGGTATAATGCTTAATACGATTAGGTATAAATAAGGTTATGTTGTCCCTGCCTGTAGTTGGAAACCTAAGACTTAATTGATTTTCATCTATCAACACTCTTCTACCTTCTCAAGTTAAGGATCCATTCTTATTGCCTTATAAGCCAGAGGATTATGCACCAGTCCTCCTGACACTGCAGGCACGCTCCATATTCTCATAGGTAGCCTTGACGTACCCTTCGAATAACAGAAGCCCAATAGAGCAAATCATAAATCCCACTTTCTAAGTGTTGCAGCAAGAATGTCCTGATAAGTTACAGGTTCTTCCATTCCAAGCGGTCCACCAACAATGAGGTAGAGCAAATTATAATTCCATATTACCAAGACCATACTTATGACCAAAAAAGTTAGCTTTCCCAGCTTAGTACTACTAACTCCCTGATAGGTAAGACCATAGCCTATCATAACAAGAATTATTGCTCCCTCAAAGGCACGGTTACCATATGCAGCTCCAAACCACCAGCTATGCCATGATGCATTGATATAGGTAACAATAACTACTATTAAAGCGTATATTATTAAGTCCCGTTTTCTAATACCAAAAAAGAATAAAGCGCAACTGCATAACAGCATAATTGGGTGCCAATATATCCAGCCATGCATAGGTGAAAACAAAACGTTGAATATTTCCGGACTGGTCCAATTAAAGCCCTCTCCCTGGTATGAGTATAATATCCATTCCCCATAAAGCGCCTTCCACGCGATGAGTTGAGGAGATATGCATATCAAAATAGCTCCCAAGGCTAGAAAAACATACTTCAGCAATCTTCGATCCTCAAATATCAAGCGAACAACAACGGCTGCAGGAAACAACAGATAAACCACACATTGAAACCTTGTGATTACCAAAAGCCCCGCAGAAATACCCAGTACTAACCAATTCAATGGCTTTTTAGAGCTTTCACGGGTTTTAAGAGTAAAAAGAAGGTTAATACCTAATAGCAAAAAAACTATGTGATGTGACATACTAGGGGACACGACTGAGTAGAATATCATCGAGCTCGCACTCCAAACCATCATCGTGGACATAATGGCAGTTTCCTTGTTTAAGTACTTACAGAGGAAAAGAAAGCAAACGTACAATCCCAGGTAACCATAGATAATATTGCCGAGAATAATTGCAATTTGGTAATATCTTGAAAAACCATTCAAAGGGCGTTGCGATGAACCAAATATTCTGGATAAATGAGTCGTCAAGTGGCCAACAGTAAACCAAGGCACATTCATAATGGCCCAACCCACGGCATATTTATTGGGTATCAAACCAAGGTTTGTCCTATTCGTCTCTGCCCAGGTAAGATTTCTTTCCAGTTGCTCCGGCGGCATGGTTAGCTCCATGTCATTTCTAAAATCAACATCCCCATCAATCAACGGTGATCGCAACCAATAGAAATAGAACAGGTCGTCATGCCCTCTGATCTCCTTGGCGTTCTCTGTAAAAAGAAGACGTCTTACTTTATGCTTAGCAAAGTGAAAAGTAAAATCAAGAGAATAAATAATTAGTCCCAGTATTAATAGTCTCGGGAATGAGGTCCATTGAGTCAGCTTTGTTAGAGCTTGAAGTAAATTTCTCATTTGACCATGTCATCAGCCTTCACGGGTATGCTGAGTTTAAATCTCCTCTAACAATACCTCCACTGATTTCTCCAACTGTGGGTCAACCCCCAAGGCCTTATACGCCGGAGGATTGTCTATCAATACATCTGGCACTGCTGGTCCAAGCTCCATATTTTCCTCAGTGGCTTTTACATACCAGGCACGAAATGGAAGCCTGATCAATGCTCCATCGATCAGTGTGAGACCACCAGTAGAGATCACTGCCCCGAAAGTCGCTTTACCTACTAAAGTCCCACGGTCAAGGGTCTTGAAGGCATGGGAGAATATCTCGGCATTGGAGTAGCTACTTTCATTGCAAAGTGTAACGGCAGGCTTGGTCCAGGCTGCTAAGGGATACCGCTCTCCAAAAGGATACTTCTCCTTGTACTCAAGATGATTTTCCTCAAGGTTGTCTGTTGCTCCTCTTGGGACAGTATAGGCATGTTGTCTGGCACTGAGTACAGTCATCAGATAATCTGTGGTCCACCCACCACCATTGTAACGCACATCAATCACAATACCCTTCTTGCCAAATCCGGCGGCCATTAACTCCCTTTCAAATCGCTCAAAGCTTGTCCAGTTCATACCTTGGATATGCAGATAGCCCAACTGCCCATTTGAGTACTCATCTGTAAGCTTTCTTCGCTCTTTGACCCAAGAATTGTAGAGCTCAGTTCTCAGACTTGTTACCGGCCAGATGACCACTTCTCTTTGTGTCCTAGCAGCATTTCTCACCTTCAGCAGCAATGGAGCATTGGCTTTGTCATTCATCAAACTATAAAAGTTAGTCTGACCATCAAGTGTCTGAGACCCTACCGCAATGATACGGTCACCTACTATTAGTTTGCTAGCGGCCTTGTCCGCAGGGCTGTTAGGCACGACGGCCGTAACTTCTACTCCGCTATCAGTAGGTTTCAATTCTGCACCTATCAAACCTGTCTTATCTTTCTGAGTCTCCTTTGGGTTGGCCACACGATACATGCCCATATGACTGGCATTAAGCTGACCCAGCATCAGGTTAAAAACAGTCTGAAAATCTTCCTGGGTGCTTGCTCGTAAAGCAATGGGCTTATAAAGTGTTCGTAAAGCTTCAAAGTCTTGACCATGGAAGTTGGGATCATAAAACCCCTTGTTCAAGGTACGCCATGCTTCTTCAAACATCTGATCGCGCTCTCCCATCTCATCCACTTGCATTTTGGCAGAAGCCGATATCGTTTCTGATTTGGCAGCTTTTGGATCTATATTGACCAGCTTGCCACCTTTGGTCAAGGCGTATAGTGACTTGCCATCCTCTGTCAGCTGAAGATCTTCAGGAGATTGATTGCCCCCAAGCAACTCCTTTCTCTCCTTACCATCCCATTTGACACTATAGAGATTTTCATCGACCTTGATTCCTTGTCGACCTCCTCCTGAAGTAACATAGTAGATCGTTTCTCCATCTTTGCTAAATTGAATATCAGATTCATTTCCAGGAGCTGAAGTAACCTGAGTTAGTCGCTCATAGAGACCATCAGCATCCACTTTTACGACGACATCTCTATCTTTGTCAGTATCATCCTCTTCCTCGCCTGACCGCTTCCATTCTTCCTGTGTTCGTTCCCAGTCTTCCTTATTGAGCCAGGCAAACCACACGTCATAGTCCCCATTATTTCTGATCGACGTAAATCCAAGCTTGCTACCATCCGGACTCCAAAAAGGAGCTCGATCCGATCTAGGATGCATGCTTACATTGATTGGCGCTAGCCCATTATCAGCACGGTGGACATATATCTCTTCATTGAAGTCCAGATCTGAGAGCGAGTAGGCCAGCCACTTACTATCAGGAGACCATCTTACACCTGATGGCGTGCTCCAGCCATCCAGCAGTATTACTTCATCATTGATATTGCCCTGTGGAGAAACGCTAGCCACGACCAGGGTCCCACGATCACGATTAATAGCAATTCGCCTAGCATCCGGTGAAATCTGAAAAGATACTTCATCCGCCTCGGTATTCGTGATTCGGGTATGCTCGAGTTTCAATGTTTTGAATAGGTTGGATTCCTTGGCATCAACACTTGCTACCGCGAATAAGTCATACTGTCCTTCTCGATCAGAGCTATAGATAAGGGTAGAATCGTTGAGCCAATTTACGACCAGCTCACGAGCAGCAGTGCTGGTAATTCTCTGAGTGCGCTTGACATCCTTGTCCGTAGGTGTGATGAAAACCTCACCTCGTGTGATATAAGCAGCATATTTACCGTTCGGGGAAATAGAGTAGCTCTCCATACCGTTGGTAATCGTCTTCTTAACTACCGGGTCAAACCGGTAATCTGAGCCTAGTGCTAAGTTGACTTCTGAGGCAGTACCAGAAGTCGCATCTACCATCATCAGCTTATTCAAAGTATTATAGATAATCTTTTGTCCATTGCGGCTAACGCCAAAAGACATTACTCCAAACTCAGATTCATCTGTTATTTGCCTAGTGGTGGAAACACTCTTTTTATTAGAGGACAGGCTTGCCTCATGGACGTTGTATCTATCACTTTCCGAACTGATAAAGAGTAAGGTATTGTTGTTTCTCCAAGCAGGGCTAAAATCATTGCCCTCATAGGTGGTGATTTGGGTATACTCATTGCTGGCTACATGATATACCCAAACATTGCGATTGGCTGGTCCCTGATAAGCCTCGCGAGCTGTCCTGCAGGTCCCGCGCACAAAAGCAATCATGCTGCCATCCGGAGAATGTACAGCGTCAAACCCAAGCGCATCTATAGCTCGGACTGGGGTGCCTCCTCCAGGATCGACTCTGTAAACCTCCAACTCACGCTCCACCTGGGCATATAGCCTTCGAGTACCAAACAAGATCTGACCATCTGCCGACCAGCTACTCATATGATCTGCTGCGGAGTGATAGGTCAACCTATTAGGTATACCACCAGTCGCTGCAATCGTGAAAATATCGTGATTACCATAACGGTCACTCGAGAATGCAATCCGGGAGTCATCCGCACTCCATTGTGGGAATGTCTCATAGCCTTCATGAATCGTCAACCTCTTGGTATTACTGCCATCTGCATCAGCCGTCCAAATATCTCCCTGATAGGAAAAAGCCATGGCCGAGCCATCACTATTGAGTGAAGGCGAAATAACTAAAGGGGTTTGCTGACCAACCACCACTAAAGAGGTAGTCATCAAGAATAGTAGTGAAAGTTGTTTTATCATGAGTGTGAATGCAATGTCTTTAATCAAACTTCAAAACTATAAAGAAGGTGCTTTTTGATTTGAATGAATTACACATTTGGCAATAGAGCCAGCGTAGATTAACTTTCTCACTTAAATATTTTATTAACCTCTTTGCTTGCAAACCCTGGGGGATCTGATCGCTCGGGGTTTTTTATTGTCGGTATCGGCAACCGTACTTTTAGTCACGTGGTATTCAAAACAAAGAAAAACAGCTTAATCATCATTTTTTTAAAGTTTTTATAGGCTAGAATTGACAGAAGAATCAAGTCATTTATTAGATTTTGATTACTTCGTATATTCTGTTCTTAACATTTGACTTGGAACAGTGTATTCACAATCCAGACTACTAAGAATGTGCTATTTTGGCCTCTCTAGGTTAGAATATGTTATATGAGCTTACCTGAAGAAATTACCAACCCAATTCAAATCACTTGTTGGCATCATAACATCCTTCTCAACCAGAATTTTTATTAATATTATATTCATGTTTTAAAATTATTTTTTGAACAAATAAAAAACAATGTTTATTATCTTCAAATGATATCTCGATCGTTACTTCTAATGAAAGCCAGTCTATCATTCAAGTCATTAGCTTTTTTAATCGTCACGCTTGTCACTTTCGTAATTTCCTGTGGTGATGAAGACGAATCAAATCCTGAAGCCAACATTGACTTTCATATAGTTGAACTAGGCACAGATAAACCTATTCCGGCTGCAAAAATCACCCTCACTCCTAACTCTGGGAGTAGCCCTGCGGAAACCGATTTTAATGGGGAAGCAACTATAAAAGGCATTGAGATGGGTAATTATAATGTAACAACAACTCATCATAGGTTTGAAGAAAACGGAAATTACCAGTTAAACATAAATAATGAACGCGTTGGAGATAGTACTTCAATCACTGAGAGAATCAAGCTTTCTCCTAAACCGCCCATCATTCGAGTGAGTAACACAAGTCTAGACTTTGGTGCTGATGACCAGAATCGAATAATCCAAATTTACAACGACGGTGGTGGGACGCTGGAGTGGAACATATCCGAATCCACGAGCTGGATTTCACCTGATACAACTTTTGGAACAATCGCCTGGGATCAAGACGCTGGTACTACTTTGGGGGTAACCGTAGATAGATCTTCTTTAAGTACCGGACCGCATGGAAGCCAAATCATAGTAATTTCAAATGGCGGTGAACCACACACCGTTGACGTTACGATTGCAGTTGAGTCATTGCTAACAGTAGAGCCGACTGATATTGACATGGGGCTCGATTCTGTAGCGACTTTTTTTGTTGAAAACAGAGGCGATGGTACTGTCAACTATTGGATCGAACCAGATAGGACATGGTTGAATGTGCTACCAGAAGTAGGGGCAGTTGGGACTCAAAAGAACATCCTACATATAAATATTGATAGAGAAGGGTTGGAATACGGTGATCATACGGGCAGAATTATAGTTAACTCCAACGAGACCGGATCAAAGGAAGTATTTGTACAAATTCTCGTACCTGACCCAGACGCGGGCATCTTGAAAGTATCTCCTGATGTCGTCAATTTTAGCGATAATGAAAACACGAAGCTGCTCACTCTTGAAAATATTGGTGTTAACCCACTTTCGTGGAGTGCAGAAAAATCTCAGAGTTGGTTATCAGTCAACAGCAATTCAAATATCCTGTATGCTGGTCAACCTCAATCGCTTGAGCTAACTGTTTCCAGGGAAGAATTTGGCGCTGGTGAATACGAAGACCGACTCAGGTTTACGTCTGATGGTGGAAATGTAGACGTAGATATCCAAATGACAGTCGCAGAAAACCCACTGCTGTATTTCACACCAGACACACTAGATTTTGGAGAAGACGAACCCTCAATGACTCTACAAATAGTGAACAATGGAAACTCAGATATGACTTGGCAACTTAGCACAGCCAGCGACTGGATCGGACTTAGTCAAACAGGAGGTCTGAATACAAACAATGTGATCGTAACCATCGAAAGAGACCAACTTCCCATTAATCAACAGTCTTCTGGAGACATTTTTATCAATGCCAACGAAGCTGGTGAAGGCAGAGTATTAGTATTGGCCGAAAGACTTGCTCCGAATGAGAAGCCGACCGCTACCTTTACTGTTTCACCCGAGGAAGGTGATCTTTTTACAGAATTTACTTTTGATGCCTCAGGTGTGCAAGATGACAGGGACAGTCCAAATGAATTAGAAGTCCGATGGAGATGGCAAAACAATGGTTCATTTACTGATTGGACATTGGAGAAAATAGCCTCTCGTCAATATCCCTCAACCGGACAAAAAACTGTAACATTAGAGGTAAAGGATCTTCAAGGTGAAATTGGAAGTGTCACTCGAAGCATAACTGTCAGAGACATTATTGAAATCGAACCCAACGATACAGACAATCTTGCACAAGAAGTTGCGCTTGACCGGACAGTTGAGGCTGAGATTGGTTATTCCGGTGACAGCCGTGATTGGTTCAAGGTACGACCAACGCAACATGGCACGCTTCAATTTCTAGTCAGCAACCTTTGGCCGTCAGATGTCTCCAGTGGAGATCTTGGTGAGGTAAAAATCTATGACACCCAACTAGACGAAATCACTCTAATCAGTGGCTCTTACCTTGACGCAGGAGAAAGTAGAAACAGTAATATTTTTCCCGTCACCGCCAATAATGATTATTATATAAGAATCATACCAGAGAACAACACACACAAGGTACCCTACAGTGTTTCTGCGTTCTATGATGAATTGGTCGTAAACGAGATAGCCGAAGAAACCAGTTCTTCTGATGATGCCATGCCCTTAGGAAGTGGGGCGGTTCACGAAGGAACGGTAGGTTTCGGGAACGATAACTTCGATTGGTTTTCATATGTACCTGAACAGCATGGAAGAATAACTATACAAGTCAATAATCTGCACGAATCAGGTGTTTCATTCGGCAGGTTAAATGATGTTGTGCTTTACGATGAAAATCTCACCTCGATGTTCAATCCCTCAAGCTATGTCGGTCCAAATGGACAAGACATTAGTAGACCAGTTTCCGTAGAACACGGTAGAACTTACTATCTAAGCTTAAAGAGCTACCAAGATCATTTTGGATCACCTTATTCAATTACTGTTAATCTTTCCGAGAACCTTTGGCCAGATGCGTTTGAAAATAACGACAATCAGGCCAACGCCAGCATGATTGAACCAAATCAGACTTATCAAGCCACAGTTGGTTTTGAGCAAGATCAAGAAGATTGGTATTACCTAACTCTACAGGAAAATGGTCTTTTACAAGTTTCGGTAGAAAACACCGGTGAGGCCAATACATTTTTGGGCTCACTATCCGGTATGGAAATTTACAATTCTGATTTTGAAAAGCTGACTTATGGGAGTACGATTTCACCCAACTACAGCAGATCCACCGACGAATTATCAATTGAAAACGGATTGAGATACTATATAAGCGTCGGAACTTCAGACGATGGTCATAAGGCGCCTTACCTGCTGCGCACTAATTTTCAAAGTAGATCAATCATAGATCAATTTGAAACCAATGATTTGAAGTCTAATGCTTCATTACTCGAAGTGAATCAGTCGTATGAAATGACCATTGGCTATGCCGGAGACACTGAAGACTGGTACAAAATAGATATTCCATCCGATGGCATTTTAAGATTGGAGATTGTGAACTTAAATAAGGCGAATGTAGCTCTAGGTAGAATAGGGTCTGTTGAAATCACATCAAACAATCAGTTGAGCATCAAATCTTTCGGTAGTATTTGGCCAAACTATGTCAGCGAGATGAGCAGTAAAGTTGTGAGGGCTGGTGAACAACTTCACTTGAGTATACAACGACATGATACGTTCAACAAAGCACCATACAGAGTTACTAGCTATTTCGAACCTACTGGATATACTGATACTTCCGAAAACAACAATAGCTCAAGTACAGCGTCAACATTAGAAATTGATGGTTCATTGGAAGCCACCGCAGGTTATGACCAAGATACTAAAGACTGGTATGTGTTTATCCCACCATCAGATGGTTTAATACAATTTCAGGTTAGTAATTTAAATGAAAGCGGCCTGATCTATGGAGATTTGGGAGATGCGATAATGTATGATAAAGCTCTCAATGCCTACGACAATACGATACATTCATATAATATAGAAGATGCTGAAACCTCTACCTCATCCAGGGTACCAGTGACGGGAGGAGAGCCGCATTATATCTTGATACAGCCAAAAGACGAGAATCATGCGGCACCTTACCGATTGCAAATCGATTTTACTAGTAATTAAGATGTTCAGATCAGTTCAAATATTGAATCTCGTGTTCGCACTATTGCTAACTCTGACATCATCATGTGGTGATGATGAGGATAGACCAGGAGTGGTCAGGGTGAGTGTCTTCGATATCCTCGATAATAGCAGGATCGCAGATGCGCAAGTGTCTATTAGAAAAGAAAGTGGTCAGGATATACTTGCTGCAAGAATGGAAGGTTCTCAATACATAATTGAAGAAGTTCCATCAGGTAATTATCAGTTAACTGTTTCTCAACCGCAGTACGAAGAAAATAGCCCAAGGACTATCACTGTAGCAAGTAATACAGTATTTGAAATAGATATTTATCTATCACCACTTCAGCCTGAGCTTTCGATCTCAAAGAGTTCGCTAGATTTTGGAATCTCTGAAGCACCTCAAGCCTTTCAGGTCAGAAATACTGGGAAGGGAGTACTCAACTGGGAAATTATAGAGAATCAAGCCTGGATATCAACAAATCCAAGTTCAGGTACACTTCTAGAAAATGATGAGGGAGGAATATCCGTAATTGTTAGTGTTAGCCGGCAGACTCTGGCGGAGGGCACACACAGTCATGGATTATTAGTCTCATCAGCGAGAGGTGGTTTTGCTACAGTCGATATTACATTGGAAGTGAGTTCGAAAATTGAGGCACTCCCTCAAAACCTGACTCTGGACGCTAATCAAAGTTCAGATTCATTCACCCTTAAAAACATTTCCGGAGGGTCCATCAATTATTTTATCTCCTCAAATCAGGAATGGTTGAGCACATCTCCAGATATTGGAAGTGTGACTACAGAAACAGATATAATAACCGTCAATGTAGATAAATCATTTCTAAGCGCTGGACAGCATACTGGCCAAGTCTTTATTAACTCAGATCAAGGCTCTGCTTCTGTTACTGTTACTGTTACAGCAAACTAGGTATTAGAAGGTATATGTAAGACGGGGTAATGGCGCTAAGTCCAATTTGATAATTGACTCTTTTCTGAAATATGCTTCACTGTAGGAGTCTGACTTTTTATCAAGATTTCTTTTATAGATTGTTAGGTCTAAATAACTAACCAACACCGAAGCAGCCAGCAGGGAATAACTAGCAGTTCTGACTGTTCTCCAGGCCCTTATTTCATCATCATAAGTGCTATTCGATGGTCTACTCACTGTAGTGTTCTTCAGGTCTTCAAAATGATTGATACGATTACTAGCGACCACCGCCATGCCTACAGAGCCAAGCACTGCACTGGAGTATAAGCCGCGTCTTTTGGATTGATTTAAAAAATGCCCGATGACTGGAATTTTAGATGCATCTTTAACTAAAACAAAGGAAGAATCTTGCTTATCGATTTCTTCCATATGAATGGTGATTCTATTTCCTGCATCGTAAGACAGAATATCCATTATTTTCAGAGATGGATAGAACCCTTCTTTGGTCACTTTGAATTCGGCCTTGCTCCCAATATTTTCTTCATTCTTATCGAACGTAAACATTGCCCTACCCCTATTGGTCGTGAATTTATCAAATTGCACTCTATTCGTTCCAAGAATTGACATTTCAACTCTTGCTGAATCCAAAGGCTTGGAATCGTGAACAACTTCTACATAAATCAACCCTTCATTCTGGCAAAAACCAGCAATGCAACCAGCTGTAGATAAAAGGTACGTCAGGATACTTTTAATCATAATTTTAGATAGGGAGGAGTGTTCGGATCAAGGGTGACTAATTCATTGTACAAAACGTTATCTGCACTATAAACAATCATTTGACAATTTCTTTGCTTAAAATCTTTGTCTATCTCAAAGCTAAAATCAGTATCTGTTTTACTTATTGTCCTTTCTGCACTATCTCCATTCGCAAAAAGTAAGACCACTTTAAGTGAATCATCTTTTCTCTGTCGTGAATTGGTTTGGTTGAAATCGATTTTGCCCGTAAATACAAATTGCCCCGAATTCTCCTCTTCAAGTTCAGAAATTAGCTCGTCATTAGAATAATTCTTTGAACCATTATTATCCTTCAATTTGGTCTGCTTCACTGTGACTATAGTTTCAGTACCAGAATTGTGGGAACTGACAATTCTAGTTGTGTCAGTTGTGGGCTTTTTAGACGTGTCTTCTGTTGTAGACTTTTCAGCGTGCCCAATCAATTCAATAACACTGCTATATACTTTGAAATCTTTAATTTTAACAATGGAATCATTCGCAGCGAAACTTAAATTATCTTCTATTAATCGGTGGTCCGTTTGAATAGAGAAGGTTTTATCTCCATCATAAGCTATAGTAGCGATAACTCTGTCTTCGCTTAACATTTGAATACTATTTTTTGGTTTCATCATCCAGTCTCTCAAAGTAATTGAGAGCACCTCAACATTATACGTATATCCCCTCGGGAAAAAAGATATAATTGATATAGCAATTCCAACTATTAGTGAGACTATTGTTATGAAAGTGTTAACATTATTCAACTTAGGCGTTTTCATATTTAAAGAAGATCATTGTTTTCTGATAAAGTTAACTACATAACTTAATAGAAACCATCATTATTTGCCTACCAAACAACATTTACTTTATCAACGACCAACTGACAATAACAAACCCCGAGCGATCAGATCCCTCGGGGTTTTTTCATTGTAATCGAGATATTTGCCCTATGAAATCCAATGCGCCTATCGGCATCTTTGATAGTGGTATAGGTGGCCTTACGGTCGCCAGAGCAGTCAAAGCAGTCCTACCGGACGAGCAATTGATCTATTTCGGTGATACTGCACACTTACCCTACGGTGACAAATCGACGGCTGCTATCCAGGCTTATTCTGTTAAGATTACTGACTTTTTACTGTCCAAAGGCTGCAAGGTTGTGCTCATTGCTTGCAACTCCGCCTCCGCAGCTGCTTATGATCTAGTAAAAGAGTATACAGGATCTCGGGCCAGAGTATTCAATGTGATTGATCCTGCGGTCGGTTTTGTAAGAGAGCAATACAAGAACACTTGTGTAGGACTTATTGGTACCAAGCAAACCGTAAACTCAGGGGTCTACTCCGGCAAAATACATTCTCAGACTCCTAACATAGATTTCCGGTCACTGGCTACACCTCTCCTTGTCCCTTTGATAGAAGAAGGTTTTGTCAACAATGAGATCAGCCACGGCATTATCAAACAATACCTGGACGATCCGTCCCTTTCGGGAATTGAGGCGCTGATACTTGGGTGTACTCACTACCCTATCATCAAGAAGGAAATCGTAGCACTACTGGGCGAAGATGTAAAAGTGATCGACTCTGCAGAAACAGTAGCAAAAGCTCTTAAGGGTTTTCTTGACTACCATCAATTAGCTGCCTCTGCAAGACCAGGAGAAGACCAGTTTTACGTTTCAGATTTCACACCGGCTTTTGAGTCAATCACCAAGACTTTTTTTGGGGAAAAGGTACATCTTGACAACTATCGGCTTTGGGAATGAACAGACCCAAGCCGTTTTATGTTGATACATAAATCTGTAATATTGCCAGGCGTCACTACACGCCTCCTCTTAAATGTACACATTCCTCTTTTATCTTCCTTTTCTGCTCATATTCGTCGTTTTTGCCGTGTACGCAGAGCGAAAGGTTTCTGCATTTGTGCAGGACCGAATGGGCCCCATGGAGGTAGGCTACTATGGCCTGTTACAGACAGTAGCAGACTTGTTGAAGATGCTTCAGAAGGAAGATATAGTACCTAAGGCCGCAGACAAACGACTCTTCCAACTCGCTCCGCTATTGATATTCGCGGCAGTCTTTACAGGCTATGCCATTCTACCCATTACATCCGGGGTTGCGGGAGCAGGCATGGAATCTGGCATTTACTTTTTGTTAGCTATTGTATCACTTGATGTACTCGGTATTCTGATCGCCGGTTGGAGCTCCAACAACAAGTTTGCACTCTTTGGAGCTATGCGGTCTATCGCCCAAATGATCTCATACGAAGTGCCTCTGGGCCTCAGTGTGATTGGCGCCATTATGATCAGCCAGACACTTGATCTGCAAGAGATGTCATTCCAGCAAGGTATATTCAGCGATAGCGCCAATTACTTATTTGGCATCAAAGCGTTAGGTATAGACACCACAGACATAGGAGGTATCTTGACCTGGAATATTCTCAGAGCACCGTTCCTCATTCCCCTGTTCATCATCTTTTTCATAGCCTCATTAGCTGAGTCCAATCGTACGCCTTTTGACCTACCGGAATCTGAATCCGAGTTAATAGGTGGCTTTCACACGGAGTACCCCGGCTTTCGCTGGGGGGTGATCATGCTCTCGGAGTATGGTATGATGCTTTTAGTAAGCCTACTGGGATCAATCTTATTTCTTGGTAGCTGGAATACTCCATTGCCAAACATTGGAAGTGTTACACTAGCAGACTGGACCAGCGGTACTCCTGGAGCCACCTCAGGTCATGTTTGGGGAGCGTTTTGGCTCTTTAGCAAGACCTTCTTTCTGATCTTCCTACAAATGATGGCTCGCTGGACCTACCCACGTTTAAGGGTGGACCAGTTGATGAATTTTAGCTGGAAGTACCTCACACCAATCAGTATATTGCTACTGCTGATCAATGGGCTTTGGAGGATGTTGATGATATGAAGACTCAAGAGCTATCATATTGGAAAAGTATCACGCAAGGCTCTCGCACATTGTGGACCGGGCTGAAGTTGGCATTCAAACACCTCATTGATGCCAGGGAGAGCCGTACCCCAATCGGCGTTGAGAACAAAGACTATTTTCAGCAAGATACCGGCATAGTAACACTGCAGTACCCTCATGAATCATTACCTGTACCTGACAATGGCCGCTATCGCCTGCACAATGAGATCGACGACTGCATTGTCTGTGACAAGTGCGCGAAGATCTGCCCCGTAGACTGTATTGATATCGAACCCATCCGATCTCCGGAAGAAATTGGTCGCACCTCCGATGATACGCCAAAGCGCATCCATGCTGCTAAGTTTGATATCGACATGGCAAAGTGCTGCTTTTGCGGACTATGCACCACTGTCTGTCCAACAGAGTGTCTCACCATGACCAAGGCCTATGACTTCAGTGAGTATGACGTGAAAGATCACAACTACTCTTTCGCTGAGATGACGCCTTTGGAGATACTAGAGGCTAGACAGAAGCTCGAAACAGCAGAGAAAGAAAAAGCTGCAGCTAGGGCAAAAAAAACTGTTGAGCCATCAGGCGAACCTCCTGCTCCAACAGGGTCTAAGCCTAAACCTAATTTCCGGCCTAAGGTTAAGTCAGTGGCAAAACCATCTGCTAAAACTGTCGATCCTGAAGATCCTAAAGCTAAAGCCATGGCCTTGATGAAGGCTAAGACCAAACCAGCAGTTCCTAAGAAATCAAATGAAGCCCGTGCCGAGAGTTCTGCCAAATCAAACCGTCCAAAACCAGTACTTAAGGCTAAACCGACAATCAAAACCAAACCGGCAGTTGAGCCTCCATCCGGAGACGTACATAAGTCTTCTCCATCAGAAGGGGCAGTTAAAAAGTCTGCACGACCCAAGCCTTTGGTCAAAGTAAAGCCAAAGGTGAACCCGGTTAACGAAGCATCGAAAGAAGAGGCACCTGCAAAAAAGAAAGTCAAACCAGTGATGCGCTCTAAGCCAGTCATTAAAAAGCCTAAGTCAAATGGAGATCAGTAGCATCGGTACTGTGATAATGGCAGGTATGGTTGCTGCAGGATGTATTGGATTAGCCATTACCAAAAACCTATTCTATGCCGCGATCACTTTGATGATGGTTTTTCTTATAGTGGCAGGACTCTATGTGGTCTGGGGAGCCGAGTTCGTGGGTATTTCTCAGATAGTGGTGTATGTCGGAGGGGTGCTTGTGCTCATTGTATTTGGGATACTCCTGACGCAGCGTATTCAAGGTTATAAAGTAGAAACGTCCAACTATCGCATCATACCAGGTCTGATCGTAAGTGGAGCATTTTTCTACATGTTGGTAAATCTTATCAACAATTTATCGATAGGTAATCATACAGAAATCTCAAACGAAGATACAGTGCCGCAGATAGGGGTCAACCTCGTCACTGAAAACATTCTTGCTTTTGAGGCTATTGCTATCCTGTTGTTGGTAGCGCTCATAGGTGCCTCGACCATCGCAAAACCTGAAAAAGAATGACAACAGAGCACCTGCTTATATTGTCCGCATTTGTTTTTTGTATTGGCTTGTTCATATCGCTCACCAAACAAAATTCTATCTTCATTCTGATAGGTATTGAGCTTATGCTCAATGCCGCTAATGTTAACTTTGTCATCTTCAGTCAGAATGAGCCGTCACTTCAGGGCCAAATGGCTGCCATCTTCATCATGGTCATTGCAGCGGCCGAAACCGCTGTTGCATTGGCTATACTTTTCAAGATCTACAGGCACTATCAAACCTCTGATCTTAAAGAAGTCAATGAGCTAAAAGGGTGAATACTTCAATCACACATATAGCAATTTTATCTCTGCTATTTGCTCCTTTCTTGGGAGCTACTATTACCTTGCTACTCGGAAAGCAGTCCGGAACACATTGGATTAGTGTGGCCATGGTGGCTGTATCGTTTCTGCTGGCGTGTTGGCTTATGGCGAGTGGCTATGAACTGACCGCTCAGTATAGCTGGCTCAAGATTACAACTCAGCGATCATTGAGTTTTGGCTTGAGATTGGACGGCTTGACTCAGGTCATAGCTCTGGTAGTGATACTAGTATCACTGTTGGTCCATCTCTATTCGGTAGCTTACATGCAATCAGACCCGGGAATCAATCGCTATTTCTCGTTTCTGGGATTATTCACTTTTTCAATGTTAGGCATTGTGCTATCACAAAGCCTCATTATGATCTTCTTCTTCTGGGAATTGGTAGGCTTTAGTTCCTACTTGCTAATCGGATTCTGGTATCAAAAGCCTTCTGCAAGCCAGGCCTCTAAAAAGGCTTTCATCGTCAATCGTATAGGTGACATTGGCTTCCTGGCTGGTATTGCAATGCTTTGGTCATGGTTTGGCACAACGGACCTGGATGCACTGCAGTCCCTTTTTGTGGTATCAGAATCAAATGTGAGTGGCTGGCGAATAAACAATATCCAGGTGCCCTCTCTGGCCCTGATAGGAGTTGCTCTGGCGTTGTTTTGTGGAGTCATTGGCAAATCAGCTCAATTCCCTTTACAGGTGTGGCTACCTGATGCTATGGAAGGACCAACTCCTGTATCTGCTTTGATCCATGCGGCTACTATGGTTGCAGCAGGGGTCTTTTTGCTAGCACGAGTGTTTTTCATTTTCCCTTCAGAAGCATTGACGGTAGTGGCTTATGCAGGAGCTGTTACAGCACTTATTGGGGCAATCTCAGCGCTCGCACAGACAGATATTAAGAAGGTGCTTGCCTTCTCCACCATTTCGCAGTTAGGCTATATGGTCTTAGCAATGGGAGTCGGTGCATGGTTCGCTGCACTCTTCCACCTCGTAACACATGCCTTCTTCAAAGCAGCCCTCTTCTTGTCCTCTGGCTCAGTCATCCATTCATTGCATAAATGGGATGATAGTAGTATAACACATATCGACGCACAGAACATGAAGTATATGGGTGGGCTGAGGAAACAAATGCCAGTGACTTTTGCCACTTATACTATCGCCATGTTGTCCTTGGCTGGTCTGCCATTATTTTCCGGCTTCTTGTCTAAGGACGCTATTATCGTAGAGTCATGGCTCTGGGCTATACAATCCTCAAATGGCCTGTCTATGCACTACCTGATCCCATTCATTGCCTTGCTCACCGCATTACTCACTGCCATTTATATGGGTCGCCAATTGTTCATGGTTTTCTTCGGAGAGAGTCGGCTACCGCAATCAGCTTCTGAGCCCACCGAAGTGCCTGGTCTCATGAAATGGCCAGCAGCATTGTTGGCACTCTTTTCACTAGGTATTTTCTTTAGCATCAATCCATTTGACGGACAAGCAGCATGGTTAACGAGTTGGTTGATCATGCCAGAGGCTACTCTATTGACCACACATATTGAAGATAGCTATCATACTCACCTTATCATTGGGTTGACCACAGTATTACTGACGTTAGTGGGTATTGGTTTTGCCTATCGCCAATTTCAAGACAAACCGCCTGGGGAAGTCAATACACTTTCTACTCTGGCCCGTGTATCTTATCATCAACTCTACTTCAACCAAATCTATCATGTGGTCTTTACAGTACCTTTTGAGACACTTAGTCGGGGCATGGCCAAGTTAGATCAACGAGTAATAGATGGTGCGGTGAATGCCTTTGGAGTAGCAGGAGTTGTTGTTGCGCATCTGCTAGGTTGGCTTGACCGTCATGTGGTAGATGGAGGAGTTAATCTGACGGCTTGGATGTCTGGCAAGATCGGCCAACTTACCAGAAGTCTGCAAGGAGGTAACGGTCAATCCTATTTACTTTGGGGCATTTTAGGTGTCATACTCATCATTGTATGGCTCTTTCAATTCATTCAATGGAGAATCACTTACTAACCATATTGATCTTTTTGCCGCTCTTGTTTGCGGTAGTGGTGCTTGCCTTACCGGAAAGACTGGCCGGGAGCTATCGATGGCTTACCCTGACTGCCACAAGCATCCAGTTGGTTTTGTCTATTTGGCTATTCTTAGGATTTGATGGCTCGACAAGTGATTACCAATATTGGCAGAAAACAGATTGGATCACCTTTGACCTTAAAGCGCTGGGCACGCTATCTATTGACTACCAGATAGGTGTAGACGGACTGAGTATATTGATGGTGCTGCTATCCGGGATCGTAATGTTCACCGGAGCAATTTCGTCCTGGAGTATTTCTCAAAAAAGAAAAGGCTACTTCACGCTCTATCTGGTGCTCAGCAGCAACATCATGGGCTGCTTTATAGCGCTGGACTTCTTCCTTTTCTATCTGTTTTTCGAGTTCATGCTGCTTCCCATGTATTTCCTGATTGGGCTGTGGGGTGGCAAGCGCAGTGCTTATGCTTCTATCAAGTTCTTCCTATACACGCTGTTAGGTTCATTATTCATCTTAGCAGTAATGATAGGGCTCTATCTGTCAGTCATCGATCCGGTCGAGACCGGCCAAAGATTAGGTGTGGCAGATGTTAATCAGGTGCAGGAATTGCTCCGGGCCGGTCAGATCGAATCGCATCACCTGGTCCGTACTTTCAGCATTCCAGCTATGGGAGACTCGGCTAACTTCATACCCGGTTCATGGCTATCCATCACCGAAGTAGTTACCATAGATTCCAGTCAATTCAGATATTGGGCATTTTTGTTGTTGTTCATCGGTTTCGCAATCAAGCTACCCATGGTACCACTCCATACTTGGCTGCCTGATGCCCATGTTGAAGCACCCACGCCTATTTCGGTAGTACTTGCCGGCATATTGCTAAAAATTGGTGGGTACGGTTTCTTCCGGTTTTGCTACGGTTTGTTTCCGGAAGGGGCACTACATTCTGCTTACTGGATTGCAGTACTTGGTGTACTCGCCATCATCTATGGTGGTCTCAATGCAATGGCCCAAAAAGACTTAAAGAAGCTCATTGCCTACTCTTCAGTATCCCATATGGGTTTTGTATTACTTGGGTTAGCCTCTCTCACAGAAGAAGGTGCTATGGGTGCCATGATGATAATGTTTAGTCACGGACTGACCTCCTCAGCATCGTTCCTTATCGCCGGAGTGATCTACGACAGGACCAACGATCGACTGATCGAAAACTATTCCGGTCTGGCGAGCACCATGCCTTACTTCACCTTTGTGTCAGTGGTTGTATTTTTCGCCTCACTTGGACTGCCAGGTTTCTCCGGTTTCGTAGCAGAATTGCTGGCCTTTTTAGGTGCTTTCTCAGCTGACAATCTTATCCCGACATGGTTGGCTCTGGTATCACTACTTGGACTATTGGTCACAGCTGCTTACTATCTTTGGGTCATCCAACGCATGTACTTTGGACCGCATTGGGTCAGATCAGCGAAGCAAGGAGATAAGCTACGTGACCTGACCTACCGGGAATGGATCATGTTCGTACCGTTACTGCTACTCATTTTCCTGTTTGGGATCATGCCACACTTAGTACTGGATGCTATCAACCCGTCTATCAACGAGTTTGTGAGACAAGTTTGGGAAGCAGGTCTACCTTACGTCAATTTAACTCCTCGCTGACTTGCCACAGGCCGATCAAATATCCGCCATCAATAATGCCGTAGACATTATCAATGATAGTCTACCCGCCATTCTCCCTGAGCTCATATTGTCAGGAGGATTTGTGCTACTTCTTATACTTGATCTCATCTCATCGATCTCCATAAAAGCATTGAGATGGGTCTCAATTATGATTTGTGCAGCAGCAGCATATTTCTGTATCGAGCGACTGTTCCTACCTTCATCGGTCCACTTTTTTGATGGCATTGCAGTCACACCATTGACAGGATTGTGGCAACTGGTGTTCCTGGTAGCCATTGTACTCACTTCTTGGCTCGACCTGACCATACCTTCCGAGGTTGAGAGACGCGAGAAGTCAGCGCTTATACTGTCAATTGGCTTAGGGGCATTCCTGATGGTCATAGCCCGAAACTACCTGGTGATGGTGGTAGGGATTGAGTTGGTCTCGCTTTCTTCTTATGTATTAGTCGCTATCAATGGACAAAAGCAAGGCTATGAAGCCGGTATTAAATACCTACTATTTGGAGCAGTCGCCACTGCCATCATGCTATATGGAATATCCCTTGTTTATGGGATCAATGGATCATTGGTCTTCCGAGAGTTTCCTACCGGAAATCCGACTTTTATCATCTTGTCCATACTCATACTATCCGGCGTTCTTTTCAAGCTTGGCGCTGCACCTATGCACATCTGGGCACCTGATGTTTATCAGGCCACCCCTGCCTCCACTATCGCTCTATTCTCTGTGGTACCAAAACTGGCTGCCATAGGGCTTATCATCAACTGGCTGCAGCAAACTATGCTCTGGCAACAGACTTTAATGCTGTACTTCCTAGGAGCAGTGGCTATCCTCAGTATAGTCGTTGGAGTATTTTCAGCCATATGGCAGCAAAGTATTAAACGTTTGATGGCTTATTCAACTATCGCCAATGCCGGCTTTATGCTCCTTGGCATAGTTGCAGGCAATACACTTGGACTAGCTGCCATAGTGTTCTTCGGTGTGGTCTATGCGCTAATGAACTATCTAACCTTCACCTTGATCGGGGGTTGGGAGCAACGAGGCTTTAGTATCATGTCCAATATTTCCGGTAGGGCGAAAGATGGATACTACACTTTGGTACTTTTGGTCATTGGGATGATCGCACTGACCGGGTTACCACCAACAGCAGGATTTACTGGTAAACTCCTACTTTTTAGTTCACTATGGGCAGCCATGGATCAACCATTAATACAGACTGTTTTCTCTGTGGCTGTGCTTAGTACTGTGGTGAGCTTATTTTTTTATCTGAAGTTGCCTTATTACATGATATTCAAACCATCTGTCGACCGACATTCAGGTACGGAAAACGACCCTTTGTCGAATAGTCATCTTTGGCTGGCAACCTTTTTAGCTTTACCCCTGTTGTGGTTCTTCATAAAATCAGACTTTTTGTTGAACTTTATTCAACTTCATATCTTCGCGCCTTAAGCCTCCAAAACTGATGAGCGATTCTATCAAGCATGAGTGTGGTATCGCACTCGTCCGTCTCAGAAAGCCCCTCCAATATTATATTGACAAGTACAACACGCCTACTTACGCCATTCGCAAGATGTATTTGCTTATGCAAAAACAGCACAATCGAGGGCAAGATGGTGTGGGGATTGCCAATATCAAACTAGATATGAAACCAGGGTATCGCTATATCAGCCGATACCGTACTGTGGAGCAGCAGCCTATCGAAACAATCTTTAATAAGATTGCCAAGAAAATGCGCAAGGCTCAAAAAGAGGGCAATGACAAGTACCTTGACGCGGATTGGATGAAAGAAAACTACGGCTTCACTGGCGAAGTGTGGTTAGGCCATCTTCGCTACGGAACTCACGGTAGAAATAAGATTGAAAACTGCCACCCATTTTTGAGGCAGAATAACTGGAGGAGTCGCAACCTCGTAGTAGCTGGCAACTTCAATATGA
This sequence comes from Flammeovirgaceae bacterium UBA6059, assembly GCA_002435755.1. Taxonomy (GTDB): domain Bacteria; phylum Bacteroidota; class Bacteroidia; order Cytophagales; family Cyclobacteriaceae; genus UBA6059. The sequence goes on along the minus strand of DIYH01000024.1, from coordinate 6,292 downwards.
CCAACGTGGATGACCTTTTCGACAAGCTTATCGAAATAGGTCAGCACCCTAAAGAAGAAGTGGATACCGTAACTGTAATGGAGAAGATCGGCCACTTCCTGGACGAAGGTAACCAGAAGATATTCGACAAATACAAAGACAAGTACACAAATGCTGAGATCACTTCGATCATTGAGCAGGAGCTTGATCTCAAGAAAATACTGAAACGCTCCTGTAGAGATTTTGATGGTGGTTACGCTATGGCAGGAATGATCGGTCATGGTGCATCCTTTGTGGCGCGCGATCCTGCTGGTATTCGTCCTGCGTACTACTACACAGATGACGAAGTTGTTGTTGTAGCCTCTGAAAAACCTGCGATCAAGACAGCATTCGACTGCAACTACGATGATATCAAGGAAGTCAATCCTGGTCATGCTTTGATCATCGAAAAAGATGGCAGCTATCGCGAAGAGAAATTTATCAAGCCAATCGAAAAGAAAAGCTGCAGCTTCGAACGGATATACTTTTCTCGTAGCAGTGATCCCGATATCTATTATGAGCGCAGGAAACTCGGAGAATTCCTGGTACCTCATGTACTGAAGTCGATCAACTTTGACTTACAGAATACGATCTTCTCTTACATACCCAACACAGCTGAGACAAGCTTCCTAGGTCTGATGACGGGTATGGAAGACTATCTTGTAAAGAAGCGGAAGGAGGTCATCATCGATCAAAAACCAACCTCCGTCAGTGTAGAGGAGACTTTATCTTTTAGACCAAGAGTAGAAAAACTGGTCATCAAGGACGCCAAGCTCCGTACCTTTATTACCGATGACGCCCACCGTGATGACCTTGTGGCTAATGTATATGACACTACCTATGAAGTAGTGCAAAAGAATCGTGATACACTGGTCATTATCGATGACTCAATCGTTCGTGGCACTACGCTTGAGAAATCCATACTCACACTTCTTGACAAGCTAGAACCTAAGAAAGTAGTGATCGTCTCATCAGCACCTCAGATCAGGTTCCCGGATTGTTACGGTATCGACATGAGTCGTATGAAGGATTTCGTAGCATTTAGGGCTGTACTTTCATTGCTTAACGAGCGTGGGATGAACCATCTGCTGGATGAAGTATATGACAAATGTCTTGCGAGCGTAAATGATAAGCATGCTCCGAACTATGTCAAGGAAATTTATGCCCCATTCACATACGAAGAGGTTTCTGATAAGATCGCTGAGATAGTTAAGCCTGATGATATGAAGGCAGAACTGGAAGTAGTCTATCAGACAGTTGATAACTTACACAAATCTTGTCCTAACCACCTTGGAGACTGGTACTTCACTGGCGATTATCCTACAACCGGTGGTAATCGCGTGGTGAACAAGGCATTTGTCAACTTCATGAAAGGTGTGACCGTTAGAGCATATTAATCCTGTAACACCACAGGCTATTCCTGATCTAACTTAAAAACCTCAGTCTTATGCCTATTAGCAAAGCCAGCTTCCAGTTTTTGTCCGCACTTAGAGATAACAACAACCGAGAATGGTTTAACGAACGTAAATCAGAGTTTCAGAAGCACTACGAAGAGGTTAAAGACTTCCTGGAGGAAGTGAAAGGGCATATGCAAGAGCATGATCATATCGATGATCACAAATGTCGGGTCTACCGGATCTACCGTGACGTGCGGTTTTCAAAAGATAAGACACCCTACAAAAGCAACTGGAGTGGAAGCTTAAGCCGAGCCACTAAAGCTTTACGCGGTGGTTATTTTTTTAGCCTGTCGCCTGGTGATAGGTCCTTTATAGCAGGCGGTTTTTGGGGGCCGAATAAAGAGGACATACTCCATATCCGAAAACAGATCAGCCAGGATCCTGAACCTTTGAGAGAAGTGATAGGGTCTGGTGAGTTCAAGGGCAACTTCGGGCAGATTGTCGGCGAACAACTTAAAACTGCGCCTAAAGGCTTTGACAAAGAGGATCCGGCCATCGACCTTCTTCGTTACAAGCAGTTCATCCTGCAGAGGAACTTCACTGATTCTGAGGTGCTCAAGCCGGACTTTGCCAGAACTGTCAGTAAAGGATTCAAAGACATGCGTCCCTTCTTCGATTACATGACGGATATCCTGACTACCGATTTGAATGGGATGAGTCTGGTAGATCAATAGGGAGTCACGGCTCAACTCAATGCTGGACAACAGTTTTTAGCTACACTCAGCGTCGCTCTTTGTTTAATGAGGACAGCTCTTTGTTGTAGTAAATCCTACCTGATATCTGTCAGTCTACTTATTTCGTACTCAATAGAATGAATGTAGTATTCAAAGAATTCACAAGTGCGGATAAGGCTGATGTTTTGGAAATGATGGCAGCATTTAATGCTATCGATAGCTATGATTTTGATTTGGATACCGGAGAGCAGAACTTATCAGAATTCACTAACAATGAATCTTTGGGCAGACTATACCTGATCACATTGGAGGGGCTCAACGTAGGTTACCTGGTTCTAACATTTGGTTTCAGTTTTGAGTACAAAGGACGTGATGCTTTCATTGATGAATTCTTCATTAAAGAAAACTTCAGGAATAAAGGAATAGGTAGAACGACGATGGACTTTGTGACTGAAGAGTCCAAAAGACTGGGTGTAAATGCGGTGCATTTGGAAGTTGAATCCCACAACACTCATGCTGAAAAACTCTATTTGAGCAGGGGTTATACATCCAACAATAGACGGCTTTTGACGAAAATTATTAGCTAAGCAAAGTGTGTGATCATTTACATATAAATAAGAAGGAACAACGCTCAGGTTCCCATACCCATTCATTTACATTAAGCACTCTATCATGTTTCTACCCAGCCTGATCAAACAATTCGAATACTACAAATCGCTTGGCGAAAAGACATTCGATCAGCTTTCGGATGATCAGCTTTTCTGGCAGGCTCATAGAGAGAGCAACAGCATTGGCGTTATCGTGAAACATCTTTGGGGAAACATGCTTTCGAGGTGGACTGATTTTCTGGTAAGTGATGGGGAGAAGGAGTGGCGTGATCGGGAGGCAGAATTCGATGCAGATATTACTACTCGCACAGAACTGCTCAAAAAGTGGAACGAGGGGTGGAATTGCCTCTTGGATGCTCCAGGTTCACTGGAAGAGGGTAATCTAAATCAAACCATCTACATACGTAATCAGGAACATAGCGTAGAGGAAGCTATCTATCGACAACTCGCTCATTATGCTTACCATGTTGGGCAAATCGTCTTTATCGGCAGGCAGCAGTGTGGAGATGATTGGCAATCATTGTCCATACCGCGAGGTGGCTCTGTAGCCTATAATGAAGCCAAGTTTAGCAAGGGCCAACATGGTGGTCACTTCACAGATGATGTATAGTAGTTGTCAACATCTGTCCGGACCTCTTCCCCTTGTTTATGTAAATTGACATCTCAGAATGCCGAGCATGTCATCCGCTAAAACCCGACAACTGGCCGCCATCATGTTTACCGATATCGTCGGGTACACTGCATTGATGCAGCAAGATGAATCTGTAGCAATCAAAAAACGCGAGCTGCACCGAAAAGCGTTTGAGCAATGTCATGCTCAATATCATGGTAACATATTGCAGTACTACGGTGACGGGACCCTGAGCATTTTTAAGAGTGGTATAGAAGCGATCGAGTGTGCCATAGCGATGCAACGACAATGGTCAGGAAAGGATGGTGTACCTGTACGCATAGGACTCCATATGGGTGATATCATCACCGATGGAACTGAGGTATATGGTGACGGAGTAAATGTAGCCTCTCGTGTAGAAGGCGTGGCTACTTCCGGTTCAGTGCTCCTTTCTCGTAAGCTCAATGAAGAACTCCACAACCAAAAACATGTCACGACAGTCTCTTTAGGAAACTTTGATTTCAAGAATGTTGTCACCCCTATCGAGGTGTTTGCAGTCGCCAATGATGGGATCACGATCCCTGCTAAAGAGCAACTTAAGTCCAAAGGGAACCAGAACGGATACACCGTCGCAGTGTTACCACTGGCTAATATGAGTGCAGATACTTCTACAGAATACTTTGCTGATGGCATGACTGAAGAGATCATCAATGCCCTTGCTAAGATCAAGCGACTGAAGGTAACCTCCAGAACGTCGAGCTTCCATTACAAAGGAAAAAACCTATCAATCAGGCAAATTGGTCAAGAATTGAATGTTAGCATCATACTCGAAGGCAGCATCAGGCTGGTGGGTTTGCGCATGCGACTCACGGCCCAGCTGATAGATGTAGTAGAAGACTACCCATTTTGGTCAGAAACTTTTGACAGAACTGTCGAAGACATCTTTACCGTACAGGACGAGATCAGCCTGCTCATTGCTGACAAGCTACGGGAGCATATAGGTCATTTTGATATAGACGAACACCTTGTCGATAGTCCACCGGTGGTTACCGATGCTTATCAGCAATACCTTAAGGGTCGTTATCATATTCTCAAGATGAGTCGGATCGAGATAGATAAGGGACTCTCTCTTATGAAGGAGGTCGTCGGATTACAGCCCAATTACGCTCTCGCCCAACTGGGTATGCACTTTGGTTATACCATGCGCGCAACCCTTGGTCTCGAACCGGCGCATGAAGCTTTCGCCAGGGCACAGCCTTATCTTGAAAAGGCCATTAAATTGGATCATACCCTACCGGAATGTCAGCTTCAACTCTCCTACATGGCCCTACTTCAGGATTGGGACCTTCAGGCCACTTATGATCACCTGGCTAAAGCTTTCGAAGTGCGCCCAAGCGTCGATTACTACCAGTCCATGGCTTCAACACTCTGCGCTGAGTTTAAACTCAAAGCGGCTGCTGAGTACATCGAGATCGCGTTGCAACTCGATCCATATTCTCCAATCAACTACCATCTAAGAGGCTATATCTATTACTTGCAGGACCAATATGACCTGGCCATTCTATGGTTTGAGAAAAGCCATATGATGAAATCAAAGTTTGTGGTGTCGACTTTGTATCTCGGGCAAGCCCTATTACTTAGTGACAGGCATAGCGAAGCAATCGAGCATTTTCAAAATCTGAACGCAGAGCAAGCAGCCGATCTCATGAAGGTAGGTGGCATGACGCTGGCTCACGCAGTGATGGGCAATACACAACTAGCCCAAGCGGGTGTGGAAGAGCTTGAAGCTGCATTAGACAGTTCTTTGATGGACAAGGCCCTTGATCTCCTTGTTATGATCCATGCGCAACTTGGCAATACTGATCGGGCACTTGGATTGGTCGCTACCGGAATAGAAAACAGGCTGCCTATGATGATATTCATAAGACACGAACCGATGTTGAAGCCCCTCTATGGCAGCAGTGAGTTCATACGCCTAACCAGCCAAATATTTGGAGCTAATACAACCACCGGCCCTCATGAACGGAAGTACAAGAAATCGCTACTGAGTGCACAACAGCTTGTAACATTAAAAGATGAGTTAGGGTCCTTTATGAAGAAGGAGCAGCCCTATCTCAGTGCTCAGCTTTCTTTGAGGAGCCTTGCTGAGATGATCAACCTCACTCCTAACGAACTTTCACAATTGCTCAATGAAGGTTTTGACTTGAATTTTTCGGAGTTTGTAAATGGCTATCGTCTTGAGGAGTTCAAGCAGAAGGTTGTCGACAAAAACCTAAGACATTTGACACTACTGGCGCTTGCTTACGATAGTGGATTCAATTCCAAAACGGTCTTCAATACCTTTTTCAAGAAGATGATGGGTACCACACCTAAGGCTTATTTGAAATCAGTGCGTAAGTAGAAGTCTCTCCAACTGTTCTGTTTCATATTCTGACGAAACTCACATAGAGTCTATGAAACAATTACACAAAATAGTACTCGTGGCAGCTCTAATGCCAGAAATGATCACTGTCTCTAAACAAGACTCTATATAAGAGGTTCTGATTCATCATTCCGAACGATCTGTTCCTCAAGCTGCTTCATTTTTGAGTTGTGAACATTAATTCTGAACGTATGAAAGCAGTCGAATACACAACTTACGGGCCACCTGAAGTATTAAAACTAAAAGAAGTGTCTATACCAGAACCAAGTGTTAATGAGGTGCTCATCAAAGTTAAAGCGACAAGTGTCACCTCCACTGAAGCCATCTTTCGAAGTGGTCAACAGGTGATGGCACGGCTCTATACCGGTTTGATCAAACCCAGGACCAGGCGCCTTGGAGAAGAACTGGCAGGTGAAGTCATACAAGTCGGAGGCCATGTGAGCCGGTTCAAGGTGCGTGACAGAGTATTCGGTACGGCAGGTACGGTCTTCAGTGCCAACGCC
>DIYH01000023.1 GCA_002435755.1 Flammeovirgaceae bacterium UBA6059 | reverse complement strand
ATGTTCGGAGAAATTGCCTGTATATATGATGCGATGGGCTTTTATACTGGGATCTGGAATATACAACCAACTGATATCGGTCGGATCACACTCGCACAGTACGTTACTGGTACCATTAGATTTCAAGCCTTTGACAGATTGACATGCATCCATTATCTCATGATCAATTCCCTGAAGCATTTGATGAAGACTTCTAATATCACCTGTGTAGACCACCTTATCCGCCTCTAACTTATCATTTACTCGCCACCCTGCGCTAATTTTTTTGATAGACCTTACCTCATAATTGGTTCGAATATCCAAACCATCACTCAACCTGTCAATGATAAACTGAGATCCGCCCTTCTTTGGGTAGTAAAAGGTACTGTGAACCATTTCAGTCTCTTCCTTTTTGAAGATATTCTGTATAATGGCATCCTTCAGGTTTGGCATAGGAAGCTTGCCCTCCAGCCAGTCTAGTGACACCTGACTCAGGTCAGTCTGCCAGATCTTTTCATTGTAAGGACCGAAGTAAAGCTTAAACAATGTTGGTCCAAATTTGTGAATCAAAAAGCTCTTAAAATCTTTTCGATTGAATGCTTCAGATCCTCCGATTCTCAGACCATCAGGCTCACTCTTTTCCGAATATCCGAGAGTATCATCCCGATAGCTATCGGGATCGGAATATCCGCTCCCAAGCCAGTCATCAATTACAGATTCAACAATCTGGCCTTGAAGCTCATGCAAATGATTTTCAATCGGATAACCAACATACTTGTCATTCAACCATACCTTCGCATTGCGCTGGGCATGAACAAATTCTTGTTCTAGATTAAAGTGTTCCCAAAACCAATTCAGCACTTTTATATTCTTAGAATTAAAAACATGCCCCCCTACTTTATGATACAATCGTTTTCCAATGTCTTCACAGCGAATTAAACCTCCCGGACCGTTAGATTTTTCTATTAATCTAGGTTTACAACCTTGCTCTTGTAGAAGTCTTCCCAGAGATATTGCTGAGATTCCAGACCCAATTAATGATATACTCATCTTCACTGATCTAAAAACGCTCGAGCTTTACCCTCCAGTCTCTTAAATATTTATCAGATTGTTTTTCATATCCAGTTAGTTGTGAAAATTTTAACTTGGCTGCTGCTTTATATTTGATTTTGTCAAAAATTCTATTTCCTCTATACTTAACCAAGTCTAGTGGTTTTAAGAATTCATCATAGTTTGACTCTATAAATGTCAATACCTTAGCAACATGAGGGTCAGTACTGTCATCAAACAGAACAACACCACCATCCTCAAGTAATCTTAGACTGTAGTATAAATCAACAAATACGTCCTCAAACAAGTGGGACCCATCGATATATATTAAATCATATTTTTTCTTCTCCAGACATAGTTTTGACAGTACGTGACAAGAAAAGTCTTCATAAAGTGTAAATCTGTTATCCAAGTTCCAATGATTCACTTGTAATTTTCCCACAGAATCCCATGCTGTTGATTGGAATGGATCTATTGCATGATGCGTACCCCCTTTATCATACAGTTCATGAAGTGAAAGCAACAGGAGGCCCGATACACCATGACAGAACCCAATTTCCAAAGTTCTTAATGGAATACGATCATGAAATAAACTGTTGATAATAAGCAAATTATTAAGTGTAGAGCCACTCCCGCTTCCAAGACCATGCAACTGGCCACTTGCTCCTACTAAATTATCCTGCTGATAGAAGTCTCTAAATATCTCGGGCAAGTCGTATAGATTAGGTTTAAGCATGGTCGGAATTTTTAATGTCGTTATTAATCCATGATGCAAGATTGTCTAATGGTACTGCGAAATCTTCATCGTCAGAATTCCCATCACTTTGACAATTAACATAGTTGTATTTCAGCTTCATAGCCGAAGATAGAGACCAGTAACATGTACCACCACGAGGCATCTTAACAGGAAACAATTCTAGTACACGTGTTCCTTGTTGGCAATAAAGAAGATTTACCAACCCTGCTCCATGGGGAGCTATTATTAATAAGCTATTATTAAACACTTTCACTTGATCTTGAAAGGTCATATTCGATAGTTCAACAACCTGGAAATCATATCTTAATAACAGGTTTATTAAATCTTTTTCATTGGAAACTCTTCTCTTAGAAGAATCACGACGAGTTATATACGTTCGTTTTTTTAAAGATATTTTCTGATCCTTGTAAACTGATTTCAACAGATTCTTTGATAGTTTGATTGAAGTTAATGGTTCACTAAAACCCGAGTAGGTCAAAGGCGGTGACCAATAAAGTTTTGAAACCTGAACATCCTCGTATTCATGAATAAAGATCAGCTGACTCTTTTCAATACCAATTGCCGATATCGCCTCCAGAAATGCCTCTGGAGATTTCTTAGGAACGATATACTTGATTGAGCTAGGCAATATATCTTTTATAAAATACAATCTGGGAAGTATGTCGGACATCATGTGATAAAATTCACCTGGTTTATATCCCAATAATGAATATGCCTCCGTCGAATTGAATGACACTTTTTTTCTCTTTAACCATCTTCTATAGTAATCCTTACTATGGCGAATATAATCATCGAAGAAATGGACATGGTCAAGACAAAAACTTCCATTCTCAAAAATCATAAGTCCATCTCTACCTGTAAAAGTTACATTGTCAAAAACTGCTAAATATTGACGAAACAATCTGACCTCTCTGTATCTACTAAAAAGTTCATCAATCTGCCCATTAAGATTGGGGTTATAATCAAGGTGGTGTATTACCGATGGTTTATTAATTTGAAGTTCATGGTATACAACAGATATCTCATCTGGATTTAATTCTTCAACCTTTCTAATTTTTGAGGCATTAGAAAATTTAAGTTCTAGTCTTCTTAGTGTTTGCTTAATATACTGTAGCAAGCTATTCAGATTTATTTTTGTGCCTCTACATAAAGACTTTCCCAAGCTCGATGTTCCTGTTCTTTGATTAATTGCGAGTCAACACCTTCTCCAAAATTTCTTGACTCTACTTTATTAAAACCTGCTTCCTTAAGAAACAGACTTAGCAGTTCTGTGTCCCATAGAGATATGTGCGTCCAATTTTGACTGATACTTCTTAAGGCCTCACAACCCGTACCCCAGACCTCAAAACCCTCTTGCTTCATTCCGTTATAATGATTAACGTATTTTTCCACATCTGGAACGCTAATTCTTAACCAACTCCCGGGTTTCAAAACACGATGCAACTCTTTCAAAAGAGCTAATACTTGATCAGGATATAAGTGTTCTAGCACATGCTCTGAAAAAATCCCGTCCCAGCTATCGGACGGGCAGTTCAAAGGGTATCTTAAATCTAAAAACCAATCCCACGATTTTTTTTGAGCGAATGGGATCATTTCTCTAAAAACATAAAAGTCAGCATTAATGAAATCTGGAAGTAGTCTCATTGAACTACCTAAATGAAGAAGTTTTGGTTTTCCTTCTAATAGTTTGAAGGGAGGTTTTTTACTGTATAGCTTGCGTCCCATGTATGACTTAAGCTCAAAACGTATCGCACCGAAAAGATTAAACTGATCTTCTTTATTCAAGATATCTTCTCTATTTTCTTTACTTAGCATAATAATTAATTGAGGTTTAATGATCGTGAATTATGAGTGTACCTGGTAATCTGAAACAAAAGCTCTTTTCCGTTTATCCGAATCTCTTTTCAAAGCCTTACCTGGTACGATTTCACAAGTTTCTATTCGAATTATCACTTAGAGGTTTAGGGGTATTAAATTCTGACAAGAAGAATAACGGCGAAAAATTTTTATTCAATTATCTCAAGAATCATCATGAGATTGATGTGGTGGTTGACGTAGGAGCCAATGTGGGTGACTACACTTATGAGTTTTTAGACATTCCTTCTGTCTTCTGTCTTGAACCCCATCCAGAGACATTCAAAAAATTAAAACAGCGATTCAGACCAACAAAATGTCGCTTATTTGAGCTAGCTCTTTCAGATTTCCAAGGTGAAACTAAGATGTATGACATCAAGGGCTTAAAAGGATCCGAACTAGCTACCATGTATGAAGAAGTAATCTCATACCAGCATAAAGCGGAGGCAGATTTTGTCAATATCAAGGTGAGTACGCTAGATAGATTCGTTGAACAAAACAGTATTGATCGTATCTCGCTGCTTAAACTTGACACTGAAGGAAGTGAATACAAAATACTAAAAGGAGCAAGCGACAGCCTTAATAAAGGAATTGTAGATATCATACATTTTGAATTCAACTATATGAATGTTGTGAGTCGTGTGCTTTTGAAAGATTATATTGATCTTCTATCTAATTTTAATCTTTATAGATTGCTCCCTGATTCACTACTGAAGATTAATTATTACAAGGACGGACCGCTATGGTATGAGCTTTATCATTATCAAAACATTATAGCCATTCGCAAGGATATTGATCTTAACGAAAGGTAAGTATCAAAACGAATAATCATGGATGGATTTATTTTTAACACCATGATAAACCTCCCAGTTGGTCCCTGTTATTAATCTCTGATATTTGTTTCTTAATCTTTTGAAGAGCCTTCCCATTTTATAAATGGGTGGTATTCCATTATTCTTATTTAATAGTGCTTTGGTACTATATAGTTCAACTTTCAAAAGAAATCTCAGCTTCAATGGCAGGTTAGGGTCTTTCAATATTCGTGATAAACATTTTAACCTATTTTGATCCCGATAATTATCATCTCGTTGATTTCCAGTTGTTTGCTGATCATGGATCCTGTAGATCATTAAGCATTCATTGGTATGTCTTGGATTTTGGACGAGTTGACCTATTCTCCATAGATAATCCCAGTCTTCATAAGCAATTATATCCTCACGCCATGGTCCTATGGTCTCAATGAGGCTTCTTCTGAATGTCATACCTGGAATTACGGAGAAAAAACCATAGGCCATACAATCTCGAAGTGACTTACCTTTCGGAATAGGATAGAATTGAATTATGACGTCCTTCTGCAACCATTTCCCAGAGCTAAATCGTGCATGCACGTAAGGGGAATACACCATTTCTTGACCAGATTTCTCTAAGTCTTTCAATTGTACTTCTAGGCTATTCAATGAGAGGATATCGTCAGAATCAAAAAATTTGATATACTCTCCCGTTGAATGCTGGAACCCAGTATTTCGAGCAGCACCTGGACCATGCCCTTTGTTTGTAACACCTCGAACCTGTCCATTGTACGCAGAATTAAGAAAATCAAGTGTCCCATCAGATGAGTGATCATCTACGACAATGATTTCGTCCGGTATCCTCGTTTGTTTCAAGAGATTATCTACTGTAATTCTAAGAAACTCTTTACGATTTTTAGTTGGGATAATGATACTTAGTGTTCCCATGCCAACATTCATTTAGTCTTCAGCTAGCATCTAAGTAATATTTTATATCACCATTGAACTCCCTAAATCGAGATATTTGGTGGCGATTCACCAAATGAATGAAATGAGTTTGTACTTTATCAAACACTTTCCTACTTACATTTTTGAATTTAACGCCTTCTGTATGCTTTTCAATTTGGGCAAACTGATGGCACAATAGCTCTCTTTCGATGCGAGCGGTAAGGACACTATCGTTTTTCACTTCTTCCAAAGCATCATCCAAAAATGACTCACCCTCCATCAGGAAACTAGCACTAAGGGCTGACATTCCACTGTAGGGTATCAGATAAGCGTCAGATGAATTCATCAGTTCATCCAATAATTCTAAATAGGCTAGAATATATCGAGAGGCTTCTTTGTAATAGGCATGACAAAATTCTTCTCTCAATCTATATGCATCCAGGTCAGTGTGCCACAATAGTCGGGATAAAACCCACGCATTCATTGATGCAAACTGAGAATAGTCTTTACCCGAACCCTGTGCAAAGACGCCAGCTACTCCTTGATTTCTATAGTAGCCAATGTTACCTCCCATAGATCTGAAATTAGGATAGGGCATCAGGTAGTTGGAAAAATCTATATGATAATCCCATATATACAACCGATCAGTGATATTCTTCCATTTGTAGAGGTTTTCCCTAAAGTCAGCGCTAGGTTTATTGACGAAAGACTGATGATGATGACATTCATCTAACGCGTGTGCATTGCAGTAACCCCACCTACATAATCTAATTGTAGTATTAGTATTCAAATCAATTGAAGGTGCTTCCTCAGTATTGAGATAAGCCAATGTTGTAAAGCGAGCATCTGGATATTTATCTTGTACCTGCTTTGATACATCATCTACAAAATCAATCACATATCCACCTAATCCGTTTTTTTCTTCTATTAACTGTCGACAACCTGAGCACTCACACCATCGTCCATGATCCATTTGATCAATCGAGAAGTATTCAGCACTAACATCACTGTTTAGCCAGCTCATTAGTTTATTACTAGCTACTTCACGCACATTTGCATTAGAAAGACAGAGTTGACCATTTTGCCATGTTCTTTTGTCAGCGACAAGAGAGTAATATTCGGGGTGTGCATCAAAATGATCTCTAGGAGGAACTAGTTTGAAAAATGAATGAGTATAAGGATGAAACAACCTCTTTGATCCTTCCTCGGAATACACTGTCCGATGATGAGGGGTCAAATGATTCAGAACCGACCAAGTGGAATCAAAGCTACTCGGATAGTGTACATCACGATATTCGAAACTGGGAGTATGCCGGTATTCGAAATAAGGCAAAGCGATTGTGCTTTGTCTCGGAGTGAAATTTTCATCAGGTGCATACCAGCGACAACCTAAATAGTCACCTAAAAAATGGACCACTCCATTAAAGGTAGCTATCTCAGAACCACCAATTATAGTAAGACCTTCTTCATTATTTCTTATCAGGAAATCGTCTGTTCGTAGAAGTGGTGAGGAGCCAGGTAATGTTCCTGATGCATTCAAGTTACTATCAGAAGTTGTAATAACAATAGGTATGGCATCATTGCTAACTGACTCGACCATAAGCATATCATATTGAGAAATCTGCTCGATATAATTCCGAAACAACGCCAGCACCTCCATCATGAATTCGCTTTCCGACTTGTCTAAAATAAGTACATAATTCGACTGCCCCTCACTAACCAGTGGATAGTTTGGCTCTTTACACTGGAACAGGTTCAAAATAGTAATTACCAATAAGGCTCTGACAATCGTTTTTTGTAACAAACTCTTCATTTCAGGATACTGACTGCCCTGAGTCTGACGTGATCTTTAAATGGTAGGCCTGATAAGTTTCTAAGACCAATTTTTCGGTTCTCCTTTTCAAACAAAGCCTGATGCCTGCTTGTCTTACTTTGCTTGTGAACTCTAAACTGACTCAACGTTTCATCAATAAATGTTGGTGGTCCAAAACGCTGAAATATTTTGAAGAAGAACTCATGGTCGAATGAATAATTCAAAGAATCATCTAGTGGACCACTTTCCTCCCATACCTCTCTTCTCCAGAAGGTAGAAGGTTGAAAAATCGGATAGCTTTTTCCTCGAACAAGAAGGTTAAGCCAGTCTCTGACAGAATCCGGTAACTCTGGGGTTTTGATTCCTAAAGAGATACCTGCACTGTCTATAAATTCGCAATCACCAGTAATCCATTGAACCTCCGGGTCTTCGAATGCCTTCAATACTTTATAAGACGTATTGTTACACAAAATGTCATCCGAGTTAAGCCATGACATGATATTACCGGAGGTATGATCAAAACCCTTGTTAATGGCATCTACCTGACCTTTATCCTCTTCACTAATCCAATAATTGAGTTGATCCTCTTTAGAGGCTATAATTTGAGCCGAGTTATCATCGCTATTACCGTCAATTACAATGATTTCCACATCATTATTCTTTAGTATCGAGTCAAGACAATTGCCGAGATACTCCGCCTGGTTATATGACGGAACAACCACACTAAGCATGGGTAATCCGTTCTCCCATTAAATTTACATCAGAGACCTCCTGGTATATCTTTTTATAAGCTTCGAATTGATTTAAGGTACTAAATGATTCTCTCACAAGGTTTACCCCACGGGCGGCCATTTCTTTCAATTGCACTCGGTTCTGGTTGCAATCAGCAATTACTTTGGCCATCGCTTTAATATCTCCTACTTTGAAAAGGAAGCCATTTTGATTGTGGTGGACCATATCTACCATTCCTCCAACATCAAAACCAATAACAGGTGTTCCACATGCCATACTTTCTAATACAACATTGGGGAGATTGTCTTCTATTGACGGCATTATTAGAAGGTCAGCTGAAGAATATACTCGAGCGAGCTCTTGTTTTGAATCAATCCTTCCTAATTGTTTAATACTATCTGATTTAGTAATGTTATCTCCTACTGAATAAAACTCAATTTCCTTTGTATCATTGAATTGTTCAGTAAGTGACTTAAAGTAGTGAAAGCCTTTTCTTGGATTATCGAGATCAGCTGAAACATAGAGTACTTTAAGTGCTTCACTTTTAAAATGAATATTTCTCTTAAAAGAAGGGTGAAATATCTCTATATCGACAGCATAAGGAATCACGTAATGTTTTGCATTTTTAAAGACGATCGATTTACTCGCCAAATCTGACAGCCAATTAGAAGGTGCAACCACGTGCAGGTTGGTCAATCGAGAAATGGATTCTACTTTTTTTTTGATAAATGTATCAACTGAATTATCAGAAGCTAACTGTGGACAAATATCACAGCCTTTGATGTACCGATCGCACCCTAAAGAAAAATGACAACCCGCTGTAAAGGGGTTCATATCATGTAGGGTCCACACCACTGGTGTATTCGATGATAGACTGTTAAAAAAACTGGTATAATCAATCCATTCCGCGATCCAGTGCAAGTGAATGATGCCGGGATCATTGCTGAAAAAAGAAATGGGTGTCGAAGTAAATTGATTTGGAACACTGAATTGCTCAAACCCACTTGGCTTATTGGATAATAACTTGTTCAGTTGGCTGTAATAGCTACGAGCCTTTAATGACTTGTGCAAACGTTGAACTACAGAACGGTAATTCGATTTATGAGCATCCACTCGTTCAAAACTGCTATCAGCATCAACAATTTTATTATGACGTTCAGGAATATTCTCTTTGTAATAAAAAGTCTTATTGATACCATCTAACGAATTATAAAGATTGATTGCAGCATTGGCTGCCCCTCCTTGCAAATAACTATTGAAGAAACTAACCTTCATCAAACATGAAATGGTAAGGGTGATACTCTTCAAGGCTAAGGCCAGTTTTGTATCTCATAACCGTACCCCAATACATACGCCTGCATAATTCACCTGGAAATTTTACAAGCAATGATAATGAGTCATTCAAAATTCCAATTACAGACTTATTAACAACCGACAACCTTAATTGAGCCATCAGGTATTCTCTATCCCATTCATGGATACGTTCTTCGACTTCTGACTTAAACATTTTGTTGTCGATTTTGCTGGCATAATCCCTTAGAAGGGATACATTCAGTTTATACATCTTTAAATAGTCCATTGATTTACAGTCAGAGTGAAACCGTAGACCAGCTAAAAGGCTATCAATAATTACTGGAAAATAGCCTGCCGATTCAAGCCTCAGCCAGTACTCATAATCCATAATATCCGAGTCAATAAAGTATCCAACTTCCTCTAATATGGAGCGATGCAAAAATGTGGCAGGATGATATATCCAATTTTTGGTGATAAATGATAGACCGGCAGTCTTTATTGAGGGTTCAATAAGCAAAACCTCGGCTTTCGAACAAGACTTCTCATCAATCAATGACACTCCGCCAGCAATCCATGACGCATTGGTTTCTTCCACGGATTCAACCACCTTGTCTAATGCATTGGGTAAGAGAATATCATCTGAATTAAGAATACACCAATAATCACCTGTGATTTTACTCAAGCCCTTGTTATTGGCATCATACGTACCCTTATCGTTTTCGGAAACCCAGTAAGCAATTCTGCTGTCGTATTTCTCAAGCGTAGGAATCGTATTATCTGTACTACCTCCATCAATCACCAGTATTTCAATATTCTGGTAAGATTGATTAAGCACTGACTCAAGGGTCTCAGTTATAAACTGACCTTGATTAAAGGAAGGTATGATGATACTGATTTTAGGCTGTTCCATTCGTCATTTGTGCACTAAGCTGAATGTAGTTGCCAGCCTGCTTTTCAAGACTATACTCCTTCGCTCTATCAGCCGCTCTTTCACTTATCAATTCTAAATCATCGTAATCACCCAGCGCTTCAAAAATCGTTTCATAGAGCGATTCCGCATTTTTATCTTTTGTTATATATCCATTAATCCCATGCTCTACTAAATGAGGCACTCCTCCTGTTTCATAGGCTATCACCGGGGTACCACATGCCATTGCTTCCTGAAAAGTTCTCCCAAACGTTTCGTAGTGAGATGGGAATAAGAAATAGTCAGCAGCTCCATAAACAGCTGCCATCAAGCGACGATTAGACAGCTCACCAAATGGAATATGACGAAATCTGCATTGAATAGATTGTGATTTGCCAACCGAGACCAAACATATATCAGGGTAATCTTTTTTGATTCGCTCAAGTGCATCAATCGCTTCTTGTGTTCCCTTGTACCAAATATCAAGGTATTCTGCCACTATCAACAATACTTTATCTTCAGAACTTATTCCTAATGCCGCCCTACAGGCAAGTTTATCCTTGAATGAAAATATTTCTGTGTTTACACCATTTAAGATAGTAGAAAGATCAAATTTGCTAATAATAGGGCTCTGCTTAGCTTTTGCCAAGCCCCAATCACTTAATGCCACGAACCGAAGGAGGTTATTGGGCACATCTCCAAATGCCTTTTTTTTTGATTCAAAGATTTGTCGGCTAACGTCATCTATTGCGGGATTTACGAGTTGCGGACAGTTTCCACAACCTGTCTTAAACTTTCCGCATGTGTAATCATAGTGGCATCCACCTGTAAATGGGTTGAGGTCGGCCAACCTCCATAAGACTGGTATCTTATGCTTGGTTATGTATTCTAGAAAAATTGGAATATCCACAAAACCTGCCACCCAGTTTATAAGAATCAGATCAGGTTTTCCTACAAACTCCATTAATTCATCACCGAAATAGGTTTTAGCATTTGTTAATATTTCAAAATGATTTTTCAAACCAATTTTCGGCAGCCGCCAGCGGTTATATCGTCTTTTAATTCCTCTGATAAATGATCTTTCAAACTGAAACTTCGTGATGTCTTTATCTTCGGTTTTTTTCTCTAGTACTAGGAAACCTAGATCAACCGCTTCACATTTTTTAAACTGTTGATAAAGATCATACATGGATAGCGCCGCGCCTCCCTGAATGTCCCTTGTGTTGATAAATAGGATTTTCAATTCAAGTTGAGATAGTCCGTCCCTAGACTTGCCGGATCTTTGTAGTGCACTTCATCCTGAAAGAATTTAGCATCAAAGTACTCCATATCATTAAAATATCCGATAAACTCCTTCTCCATATCCAACTCTTGAATCTGTTTGATGAATCGCTCCTGCCGATAGTCAATGAATTTGCGCTGTACTGGTGGCGCAACTACCCTGAAAGAGAAACCATCTTCCTTGGCAAGTTCTTTTATCTTAATTAAGTAGGCCTTACTTATCTCGGAGAGATAGAACACCTTTTCATTATTATCATTGCTGACATTATGCTTTGGTGCCAAATTAGTCGCTTTCAACCAAGGCAGCTGACAATATTGATAAAAAGGTATGTCCTCGATGTTTCTTAGTGCTTCCTTATTAAGATAAGCACTGTTGCTTTCGACAAAAAAAGGCTTTAGAAAATAATGGTAGGTGAATTTAGTATCCAAGTTTTCCTTGAAACTGCCTGGATGATAAACCAAATAAACATATTTACCCTTCATGTCAGAATTAGCAGAAATTTTTTTGAGTAATATATATTGCCCAACCATGGATATCGCCATTGTGCTCGCAAATCCATCTATCCCGGGAAGGGAGTCGGCATGATAGTACAGTTGATTACCAACACTGTCGCCAATAACTATAATATCATTATATACTTCTCCTTTATGAGCTTTTATGAGTAACTCGTAAATTGATTTACCCTCGATCCACAACATGAAAGCTTCCGTCTTTACTATGCCAAGGTAAATGACCGGATAGCTGACCGATATGCTAATTATTAAAAAAAAGGTCATTCTTACGATTAGCAATAGAGGGTGTCTCAAAATTGAAAATAGATAAAACTTCGTTCGGAAAAACTCCCGAATAATACAACCAAATTGATTATCACCGTATAGGAAGCCCATCGGAATACTACTGGTTGCTTTGAAACCTCCATCGCATGCTCCTTATTCTTTTGTGTCCATTCGACAATGAGTAACAGGGCTATCCAAATAAGACTATAATAAGAATAATCAGGTATGCTTAGTGTACTTCGCGTCATTATTATTCTGAGGTAACCCAAAGCATGAGTTAGGTTCGGAGCTCGAAAGAAAACCCAACTGATGGACACTAATCCGAATGTTGAAATCGATATGATAACCTTAAAAGCTATTGAACCGTTGACGATCTTCTGATAATTATTAAGTCCCATCAAATATCTCTCAATGGTATAATATATCGCATGAAGACCACCCCAAATCACAAATGTCCAATTCGCCCCATGCCAAAGTCCACTTATTACGAAAGTTATCGCGCTATTTGCAGATCGCCTCATCGGGCTCACTCTGTTTCCTCCCAAAGGTATGTAGACGTAATCACGGAACCATGTGGATAAAGATATGTGCCATCTTTTCCAGAAATCTCCTATGCCTGTTGAGAAGTAGGGGTTTCTAAAATTCGTCATCAAATTAAAGCCAAACAACTTGGCAGTACCAATAGCAATATCAGAATAACCAGAAAAATCTCCATAAATCTGAAACGCAAATAGAACAGCACCTAAAACTAGGACACTACCTGATGTATTGTCATAATTGTTGAATATCCAGTCTACACCCTGTGCGCAATTGTCAGCCACTACAACCTTCTTGAATAACCCCCATAATATTTGCCTCAGTCCATCTTTTGATTTATCGAGATCAAACAATCTATTTCGAGAAAACTGTGGAAGAAGATTCCGAGCTCTTTCGATTGGACCGGCTACCAATTGTGGGAAAAAACTAACAAATGCAAAAAACTCAAGCCAGTTATGAGTCGGTTGGATTTCTCGCCTGTAAATATCAATAGTATAACTTAAGGTCTGAAATGTATAAAAACTGATACCTACTGGTAATACAACGTTCAATGAGTAGACATTAGGTTGAAACCCTAATAAATTGAGCATTTCGGCAAAAGAACTAATAAAGAAATTGAAGTACTTAAAAAAACCGAGTATGCCAAGATTGATGACCAGACTCAGGCCTAGCAGCCATCTTCTGGAGTCTTGACTCTGAATAATCAAGAGTCTCCTACCGATCAAGAAATCAGCCAGAGAACTGACTATAATCAAAACCAAAAATCTCCAATCCCACCAACCATAGAAAATATAACTAGCTACTAACAAGAAAGCATTTTGAGCTTTTCTGTTTGAAACCAAAGCCCAATAAAAGAAAAACGCTAATGGAAGAAAGAGGAAAAACTCTAGCGAGTTAAACAGCATTAGCTATAAGCTCTTAGTTGATTCAGTAATTGTGAGCCTCGTAAGGCTAGTTCTCTCTTTCGACAATGTATAGCTTCTCTTCAACGTTAATTTTCAGTCTCCTTCGGACATTTTTGGAGATAGATTCGGATGGGTCAAACATTCTTAGTACAAAACCCGTCGTGATTAATTTATCTGAATAATCCTGGCCATAAACCCTTGTGTGGTCTTCCTGACCATAATGCACAAGTCTTTCTTCGGGTGTAGTTATATCATCGTTCTGGTAAGTAGATGCTAGTTCAAGAGAAATTGGCACTTGAAGCATAGCTCGTCCACCTTCCTTCAAAACTCTGTATACTTCTGACATTGCCTTAGCATCGTTCGGAATATGCTCGAGCACGTGGTTGCAAATTACCCAATCAAAGGTTTGGTCTTCATATTGCAAACTTGTCAAGTCAGAATATACGGTATCTGCGAATTCATAACGTTTCGGATTAATGTCGCCGGTATCTACTCGTAGATTGCTTCTGCCATTCAACACTTCATACAGGTGATATTCTGGTGCAATCATCAAAACCCTGTATTTGGTGTTGGTATCTAATAACCTTGTCTGAGTTCTTAGATAAAATAGTTCTAAGCGCGAGCGATCATTGACACCACAATGAATACACTTACATTTTCGTCGACCAGCGCCTATAATTTTCAACTTATGAATTACAGGTTGATTAATACCATCGTAATCAAGTTTATTAGACCGCTTGCCACAATAGTTACATCTGAATTTATAAAAGATATCTACTAAGTTATCAATTAGATACGGTCTCATAATTCACACTTTTTTGTAGGTCATCATGGCCTTAATTGCTATTTTAATTTTATTTATCACGGTAAAAAGATTTAGGTTCATTAATGAGTCACCTAATGTCTTTTTTTTTGTTTTTTCAGCCACCGACTTGTAGTGATAGACAACATTTATCAGTTCTGGTACAATGCTTCTAACTATAAATGCCTCATGATCAAAACTTTGATCCTTTAAATGAGGCCTATATTCTTCTTCAAACAATCCTTCTATTGTGGCAAGTCCACTGTGTAATGCATAATAATGATCCCAAATTCTTTCACCTCCGCTGCTCTCAAGGCCTTTGTTTAAGAATACATTAGCCTTCCCATGTTCAATAGCACGGTATAATTGATATGCTAAATTCATTTTATAATCTGGAACTAAATGCTCAATCACTAGATGATGATCGTAGTATATTTTACCCTTGTTATATTTGGACCGAACAATTATTTCTCCATCTTCACCCAATGAGAATTTCTCACCCTTAGGGCCTAAAGAAGTATCAAAACCACCTAATTCCTTGAAAAAATCTTTCGAAAATCCCATGTTGGAGCTTGATAAAAGCGATTGGCTTGATGACGGAATCCAGTCCGATGTTGGGTAGTGTTTCCGAATTTCATATTCATCTTTGAACCAAGATGGCTTGTTACCTGCGTAATATGGGTAAATGGGACCACCGAAAACATCAGGTGACAAGGCCAGTACGCCTGATAAGTTTTTAACATAAGAAGTGGTTACTCTAGCATCATCGTCTAAAAAGACAACAAAATTGGCTCTACTTGTTTCCACCCCAGCATTTCGGGCATAAGAGACTCCAGGTCTTGCTTCAAAACAGTATTTGATAGATAGGCTCTTATTAAATTGGTCAACAATTGACCTTGTATCATCTGATGAATTATTGTCTACAACGATAATATCCCAATCAAAATCTAAGATTGAGTTGTCTATCCTTGTGAAACTCTGTAATGCTTCATTTAATTCTTTGCTTCTGTTGTATGTGGCAATAATAAAGCTTAACGAAATGTATTGACTCAACTCGGAAATCACTTAATTCTTGAAAAGATTAGCTTAATAAAATGACCTAAGAAATACCTCGGATAAAGCAATGAAGTATACATGAATTCAAACCAGTTGTGTTTTCTTCTCATCCTGTATATGTAAGGATAGGCCTTTTTTATTCTGTTGTTTTCTTTAATTCTTAATCGTTCATTATGTGTGCTAATGCCATCTTTAAAATAGGTGGCTATTGTTAAATCTATTTTGTAATACTTAAGGTCAGTTTTATTATTAACCAGTCTTACAAACCATTCATAATCACCACATATCTTTAGCGTATTATCGTACAGACCAAAGTCTAAAAACAAAGATTTTTTAATTACTGTACCGCAATGAGGTAAAGTAGTATCATAAAAAAAATCGGGATCAATTCGAGTCGGAGGACACCAAATTATATAGTCTTGACCAGAACGAACTTCTATGTTACCAGAGAGTAAATCACTTCCTGAATTATCATTGATAAACTCTAAAACATTCTTTGAATTTAAATAATCACCTCCATTCAGAAACAAGACATAGTCCGAATTACAAAGGTTTATACCTTTATTCATTGCATCGTATATTCCTCCGTCTTCTTCTACTATAAATGATGTAAAATACTTCTGGTACTCCAAAAGAATGTTAATCGTTCCATCATTCGATCCTCCATCAATAACGATCCATTCTGATGGAGGTATTGTTTGTTTTACGACACTCTCCAGAGTTCCTCGAATTCTATTTACTTCATTCTTAACTATAGTTACTAGTGCGACGCTAATAATCAACGACTTTTTTTATACTCAGACTTAAATCTGCAATTATTTACATTTTCCTGTGATTTAAACCCAGTGTTATACAAAGCATTTTTCTTTTCGATACGCTAAACAATACTCTATTTGTCAAGAATATTTGATATTTTCTCTTTTAGGGCACAATATGCCTTTACGTGATGTTCCCAATAATCTCCTAAGTCATAGATCCTATTATAGACTTCTATGCATAGATTAAGTCTATCTATGTATTCCGACTTGGACATCTTATTAATGTCAGACAAAAGCCCTTCATTTGAATTATAATCTGCCAAGTCAATAAAACTATTTTTGGGAAAATCTTGATAAATCGTATTTCTGTATCCATAATAAATCGGAAGGCATCCACTTTGGATAGAATCCCACATTTTCTCGCTTACATAAAAATCATAATTAGTGTTCTCCAACGCGATGTTATATCTATATTTCCTTAAAATGTCTAATTTCATTGCATGCCAATTCTGATTTGTTCTAGACGCAGAAATACTCATATCATTGGGCCATGATCTACCGTAAATGTCAATTAAGCCCATTGAGTGGGCACATTCAATTAATTGCTGTCTTTTTGCAACAAGGCTTATATCCGTTCCACCGAACATCAGTCTATGATTTTGAGCTCTTGGAACATAGGAAGTTAACGTTCCAATTTTATTCTGTCTACCGTCAAAATGCTCTTCGTTCAATAAATTGAGTTTTTTAAGCATTGACCATCCAAACCAAGTGTAATTATTGAAATAGACATCCCGAGTATATAAATTCATAATATGAATTGGTGGTCTCAATAAATTTCCGGGAAAGTAGTTAACAAAGTTGATCGAGTATCTCGGCTCATGAGTCCACAGTAAAATTGGAATGTTTCTTCGACCAACAAAAAAGAACAAACTATCAGCTAAACCACTAAATGGTATAGATCGGCAAACATAAAGATCAGCGTTATCCTCAATTTGAGTTACTTCAATTCCATGTTGCCTTAATAGTTCTCCATTGTTATTACAGTCAGTATCAAAAGCCGTCCATTTTATATCCGATAAAGGAAATACTTTGTACACTATCTACCTATGGACGCTATTTTTTTTAACCGAGACACAGTCGCACTAAATAATATTTTTAATTTGTCTCTTATATCGTGTCTAACGTAAATTACATCCGCACCCAATTTGTTAATCATTTTATAACCTCTGGTAAACATGAAATGATCTAGGGCGTTAAAATCATAGTTGCATTCGATTGAAAAGACGCTTATTCTAAGTCTATCAAAATCGATACTTTTGAGTATTTCAAGTTCATTTCCTTCAACATCAATGCTGCAATAATCAGCATTATTAATACTATTTAGTTCACAGACTTTGTTTAGCAGCACTGTATTGACTCGAGAAAAATTCAATGTCTTATTAGATTCTTCTGCCTCTTGCTTCAACCGATTCATGTGTTCTTCGTCATAGGAATAGGCTAAACCATTAAGAACTTCAAGCCCTTCTACATTAATAAATTGCTTGCTAGATTCTTCTTTATCTACGCACGCATTGACGCAAATACAATTCCTATTAGAAATTAATTTCTTGAAAACATTTGGAGTGGGTTCGAAGCACAGTCCGGACCATCCACGATGTTTTTCGAAGAAATAGGTATTGCTTAAATCGATCCCATCATAAGCACCTATATCAATAAATATTCCGTTTTTCTTTCTATTAAATACAACCTTATCAAGATATTCATCCTGACCATTTTGAGAGGTGTACTGCTCGGCCTGAGTCATTAGATCAAGTTTATATAATTCCTGTACAATGTATTCTTACTCGTCAACGAATTATTTTGGAGATACAATTCAAAGCTACGAGAAACTGAATCTTTTCTATTTCCAAATCTTATAACGTATTACATTTTTTATATAAGACGACAAATGATCTTCATATTTATTTATATGCTTATCAGTAAAAAAGATCAGCTTGTCTAACAAAGAACATGGAGTATTGTAGCCACCACGATTAGTAAGTGTCGCTACTTTACTCCAATCAAAGTCCCATATATCAATGCGTCGAAAATAGTCTTCACCATATGAATCAAAGAAGTCCATGACCTTCTCGTCATACCAGTAATAGCTGTCATGTTCAAAGTCGAAATCTATACCTAAATGCATTAGATTTTCAAAAAGATTCGGGCTTAGTCTGGCAACTTTTGACTTATTCCAAAATATATGGTTGTATGTTCTATTGATATCCAGAGGATGTTTTTTTGGAAATTTGATTCGCTCAAGGCATTTGTAATACCTATGCTTGCTTAGCATTCTATCCCAATGGACATATTGCATATGCAGTATATTGAAATCTTCTATTTCCATTATCGGATTCTCTTTTAAAACTGGAAGACGCTTATTATGAATTACGCTACCATAATGGGAGTTACCATTGTCATGAAATGCAAATAAACCATGTGATGTTGTCCAGCCCGTCGATAAACCAGGCAATACATTTACCCACCTCATCGCATAACTTTCCCCGGGTTTTCCATTTAAAATTATTTGCCATTCATTGGTAGATTGGAAATCTCCAGATAAGAACTCATCTGCATCTAGTGAAAACAATAAGTTGTTCGGTCCAAACTTTCTGGCGTATGATAATAATAGGTTCTGCCTGTAAAGTTCATTATATTCTTGAGAAGCATTGCTGTAAGTAATTACCTTTTCGTAAGATGAAGCGATCTCTCGTGACCTATCTGTTGATAGCTGATCTAAAATGATAATAATATCGGCCCATTGACTTGTAGCACGAAGAAAATCATTGAGGATCCATTCCTCATTTTTAACTGGCGTTAGGCATATAATATTCGACACTATGTTTCATAAATTTATAAATCAAACAGGTCTAATTTTGTCTGATTTTCTCAAAGTAATAATGAACTGGTCTTGAAGTCTTGGAATAAATCGCGCAAACCAGTACAACCAGTTTTTTGGGTGTACTAGCGTTATATACTCTTGCTTTTCGAGATTATAATCTCCGAATATATATTCCAAACCCTTTATTGTGAAATGATAGAAATGTTGATCAGGTACCCAGGCATACCAATTCCTTTTTCGAATCCTGGGTATTAAACCTTTATAATTAGTTTGGGTAAGCATAAGTACACCACTTTTAGCTAATTGTTGTTTCAACAAATTAGAGAAGTGCCCTATACCTTTTATGTGCTCAAATACATGAGAAAGAATGATTAAATCATATTTTGTAGATAAAGTGTTTTCTTCAAAATATGTACAATGGATTTCTAGCCCTTTAGTAATTCCCCTTTTTGCAGCGGTAACACTTGGCTCAATGCCAGTAACATTATAACCTTTCTTCTTCAGTTCATTAAGTAATATTCCTTCACCACACCCTATTTCGAGAATTCTAGATTCTAGTGAAATTGAACTCTCTATAATTGATAATTGCAGTCTAATCAACCTTTGCCAATCAGGAGGTAGATGTGAGACTGACATAATCGTATTGTCACCAGTTTTGTTATGAAAATCTTCATTCTCATATTTTGTGATATCAGGAGCTGGATGTGTAAAAGCGTTTGAACAATTAAAACATTCATAAACAGTGAATCCCTTGACATTACAGATTTTATTTGTCCTGTTACTAGAGCATATTGAGCATGTAAGCATATGACATCTTATTTTTTTGACAAAAAACTAATTCTACAAATGAATGCTTTAATAAAAATCGTAATTAGACCTTGCTTGAGGCAATAGGCAGTTATTATTCATTCCGCAGAAAAAATGCTTATACGGCTTTACAAGCATTAACAATTATTCTATCTCGTGCCATTTTGTGTAAGGTGCAAGTATAGAGTTCCTCTTGTTGAACCAAAAAGGTGAGTCGCCTCTATTACCTAATAGTTCAAACTTCAGACATATCGAATCAGCTTCTGAAACAAGCATTTCAACGCAATGAATACTTGATAATAAGTAGACGAAATAAGTTCCTTCATTTAGAGAACTCGTATCTATATACGTCTTTATCCTATGAATACCTCTTGACAACCTAATCCATCTAGACTCATCCATATCAGTGGAAAATGAATATTGTACATTATCTCCTAATTCGTTCCTCACGAGAAATCCGATATTGAGTCTGTCGTCTTCATTGAAGATATTTAAATCAATTAAAATCTCAAGTTCTTTATTCTCTTTTGATGTCATCGTGACCATTCTTGCGTCCGGTCCTGCAAATCGATAATTTAGAATTTCAAGATATGGTTTTCTTACAATTTTTTTTCTAAAGTCATAAAGGTTAGAGTCTGTACTAAGATAACTGGAGGTAATACGTTGGCTATCACCCATACCTGCTACACTTCCTTGACTCAACATTAGACATGACGTTGATATGTTAAGCACTGAAGCCATGTTATGACTTACAAATAATACTGTTCTGCCATTACCCTGACTAACTTCTTTTATTTTCCCTAGTGCTCTTCTTTGAAACTCTGCATCTCCAACAGCCAATACTTCGTCAACAATCAGAATTTCAGGCTCCAAAAATGCAGCAATAGCAAAACCTAGCCTGACACTCATTCCACTTGAGTATCGCTTAATTGGAGTATCTACATATTTTGCAATACCAGCAAAATCGACAATTGCATCAAATTTGTTTTTTATTTCCCAACGTTTCATCCCTAGAATTGACCCATTAAGATATATATTCTCGCGCCCCGTCAGCTCTGGATGCATACCTGTTCCTACCTCGAGTAGACTAGCAACTCTACCCTTTAATTTTATTGCTCCAGTGGTGGGTGCGGTGATTTCTGAAAGGATTTTTAGTAACGTACTCTTTCCCGCACCATTTTTACCTATAATTCCAAGAACCTCTCCTTGCCTCACTTCAAAATTTACACTCTTTAAAGCCCAAACGACCTGTTGATCAATTTTATCCAATTGATTATCAGAACCCACAGTAGCAGTAGGATCCGCACGGCCACTCCACTTTGCTAATTGCTTCTTTATATCATCTTTGAGCGTGCCTGTACCCCATACGCCAAGACGATATAACTTTGATAAGTTCTCTACTTTAATTACCTCGCTTCCCAATCAACTATTTTTGAAATTATTCATTCTATTAAGAGCTTTTATTTTCAATAAGGTCCAATAGGACGGTTTTATTCTAGTTCTGTGGTGATAGAGGAACTTCTGAATATCAAACTTCTTGGTAAATGAACTGTCACCCATGACCTCATCCTTAGCAAATTGCGTAGGTTCCCTAAAAAAACGTATTTTCCGTTTAAGACAAATGAGTGTTAATATGGATTGATCGTGTCTATGTTCTCTAAAGCGTTCGTGTTCTCCTTGATAAGGTATTAGATTATCCGATACTAGATCATAATCCATACACAATTCCATCCATTCGTTTATTACCTCTCGTACCAATTGATTATTCACTAATATCAAAAAACCACCCATAATCATTGGAGCATTCAAGTAGTATGTTGAATCACAGCCCATTTTATACAAGCAATATTTCTTAATATACTGTTCATTAGTGAATCCATAAGTTTGAAAGCAACCAAAACCATTTGACCTTTTTATTTCTTCAACTATAGTATTGAATTCTCCGATAATCTCTATTCCTGAGTCACTATAAACTAAAATCTCATTTTCTTCCAAACGGCTTAATTGATCAGCAATTATGAATGGCTTCCAAATCCAATATCCACCACCTTTATCATTCTTAAAAATGACTTCATTCATTTTATAGAAAGATGTGCGTCTTAACCAATCATCTGTGAAAATCTGCACATTCGAAATACCAAATTTTTTGGCCGATTTTCTTAGTCTTAATGCTGAGCTGTAGTAATTATAAGTACAATAAGTGACTAACCGCAATTAAACTCTCTTACTTAAATTTTGGCTCGAATATGATTTACGTCTAAATACAAAAACGTATGAATTCTCACATCTTACAAGTTGTGTTTGTCCGTAAGCCGCTATAATTTCTGAAACCAACTTCCAGACAATCAACGATCTTTCGGGAATATCTTCGACGAAAAACCAACCATCTACATCTAGGACATCAATAGCGAAAATTAGAGAATTGAGATTGGCCTCAATTGAATGTAAACCATCATCTATGACTACATCAAATCGATCAACTTTCAAAGTATCTACGAGCCCTTTTAGACTAGATAAATTCAACTGGTCCACAAAAGCAGTTTTTATTCTACTCTCTGAAAAAAGAATGTCTCTATCTATATCAGCCCCATAAACCATTATTCTTGAATCTACATCTCGAAAAGCTCGTAGACTCGCTCCCGGAGTTCCATTTCTACCCATTGTGGAAACGAGCGAGATATTATTTGTCCCTATACCAATCTCCAGTAGGTTTAATTGATCTTTACGACTTAATATCTCGGTTAACGCCACTGAATAAACTTTGTCATAACCGTGATAAGAACCTTTATCGGAGTAATGCTCATCAAAAAGGGCTCCCAATTTTGTCGGTTCAGAGTCAACCTCAATTATATCTGGTTGCCGCCCTTCATTGTCTTTTTTGCTTGTTTTGATTAAATCTAACAGCTTCTGAGGTAGATTATTTGCAGCACTGAATGTTAAGTCTGGATAGTTAAAATAATTAGCTGAAGCAGGATAATAGACATGCAGTCTGTCTATAAAATCTTTAAAATGATCCTTGATTATCCAGTCATTATATTCTTCAAGAAAGAGTCTGAAACCTTTTTTATCTAAACGCCTCCAAACCCTGAAAAGGAATCTTTTCATAGAGCTTAGACCATATATACTTTCCTTCATGGTAATTCTGATATTAGTATCTGCCCGTTGTGCTGTCTTATCACAAAGTGTCAACAAAACTATTTTCTACCTTATTAAATAGAAATACACTAGTAGTTAAAAGAACCAAAGCAAATACGAATGAAAATATTAGTTGATTCATCGAGAAGCTACCAAATCCCGTCAATCCATATCGAAAGCTCTCAATTAGAGGCGCCACAGGGTTATAAATCGCATAGGCTCTAAACTCTTCTGGTAAAGCACTCATAGGATAAATCACTGGTGTGGCATACATCAACAGCTGTACCCCAAAACCCACCAGGTAGCTGAGATCACGATATTTGGTGGTGAGCGAACTCACGATAACCCCAAACCCAAGACCTAGAATACCAAGAATTACTACCGTCAACGGTAAGAGCATCAGGTTGATATTTGGATGGATCTGTGACCCAGTGAATATAAAATAACCATAGATCATCAAAAGTAGTCCGAGTCGGATAACAAGGGCTACCATTGCAGACATCATCGACGAAAGAGGGATGATCAGGCGTGGGAAATACACCTTACTGAAAATATCGACATTGGCGATAAAAGCACTGCTGCTACTGGTAAGACAAGTGGCAAAGAACTGCCACAGAGTGATGCCTGCAAAATAAAAGAGCACAGGGGGTACTCCGTCAGTCGAAATGTTAGCTATCCGATTAAACACCACCACATAAATCGCTGTAGTGAGAATGGGCTGAATCACATGCCATGCAGGTCCAAGAATAGACTGTTTATAAGCAGCCACAAAATCCCGCTTGACGAATAAAAAAAGTAAATCCCTATAACTCCATAGCTCCTTATAGGGCAGATGAAATAACGTTTTCTTGGGAAGAATAACCTTATCCCATTGCTCTTCCTGATCCATTATTATTTCTGGCACAAGCATGGAATGGTAATCTGTTGAAACCTCTTTAAAAGTATTATCTTCATAGTCTATCTTGTGCGAACCCTCTGACTTTGTTGAAGTGTCATCCTACTACCTTTTTCCACCATTTCCCAAGTCTTAATTTCGACTTTCCGTCATCCGCATAATAACCATAACCATAACCATAACCATAGCCATAGCTGTAGCTATTTTGATGCGTTTTCGCATCGTTCAGAACTATAGCCGGGTTCGGCAGCTTTTGTTCGTTTTTGACATTCTGGATCAGTTCAAGGGCCTGTAGCTGCGAATGGCGGTAGCGGACGATAAACAGACTCACATCTACATAGGGCTCCATGGAAAAGGCATCTGCCACCGCGCCAATCGGTGGTGCGTCAAAGATGACTACATCATAAATTGATTTAAGCTGCTGTACCGCTGACTTCATTTGTTCCGTCAAGAGAAGTTCTGCCGGATTGGGGGGAATAGGCCCTGAAGGAATAAAATGAAGATTTTCACTACCATCTGCACCCTGAATGATAGATTCCAGATCTATACCACCTGCCAAATAGGTCGATAGACCATCCATAGTATCTTCACGACCGAGATAGCGCGCTAGCTTGGGCTTGCGAAGGTCGATATTCACGAGGCAAACTTTCTTCCCTGCAATGGCCATACTCATGCCCATATTGACGACTACAAAGGTTTTCCCATCCCCGGAAACAGAGGAAGTCACCAGCAGTGACTGCTTCTCCTTTCCAGCCTGACCATTGGATTTAGTATTCGTAAAGAAGTTCAGGTTAGATCTCAGCAGTCTGAACATCTCCGCCATCCCTGTGCGAGACTCTCGTGCAACTACTATCTGCTTCTTACTTCTGCTGTGTCCGATACTAGCGATGACGGGCACATTAGTCTTTTTACTGACCTCATCAGGATTGTCCACTGTAGTGTCCATCACGACCATCAGCAGCATAACCGCCAGAGGGATCATTGCGCCAATCGCACCCCCCATGGTATAGATATCCCGTGATGTTGCGCTGGTTCTTGCTACCAGCCTTGGATTCATAAGCACTTTGACTTCTGATACCGAAGTAGCCTGTGACAGCTCTGTTTGCTCTCGTTGCTTAAGCAACTCCAGGTATAGCTCTTCCTTGATAGAAAGTAGGCGATTGATCCCTTTGAAATCAATTCGAAGATCCGGCACTTTTCTTAACTCACTGTAAATAGAATCGCTTTTATTCTTTGTTGCAGCTCTTAACGTTTCCAGTTTTTTGAGACTTTGATTCAATTCCCTGGTAAGGAATCGTTGCAATTGATCAATTTTCTGGTCAATGGCTTTATAGGCTGGATAGGCCGGCGCAGCACTCATGAAAAGCTGATTTCGCTCCGCTTTCAATTCATTCAATTCACTAAACGCAGCACTGTAATCTTTCCCATTAATTTCGGGTACAGCCGTAACCAATATAAAATCAAAACCGGATTCAGCGGCTAGAGAATCGTCTAATTGTTCAATCAACGACGTTATGCCTTCTCGATATATCTCAAGCTGAGCGATGTGAGCATCCAACTCCTGTAATACCTCGACCTGTAATGTAAGTCGTGTATCGACACTTCCTGACAGCAAGTCATTGTTGATCACAAATTGCTTCATTTCCTGCTCAGAGGAACGTAACTCTTCAGCCAGATCGTTCAATCTTTGATTCAGGAAGGCGGTGGTCCTTTTGGCTATCTGTGTTTTGTCACGGACAATAGACTCCTCGTAATAGCCAATTACCTTGTTCAGGAAGTTCACGGCCTTACCAGGAACGGTCACACTCAATGATAAGTCGAGCACATTTCCACCACTCCCTGTTTTGGTTACGCGATAATTCTGGGCATAGCTATTAATCAGGTTATTAGTTTCATGAATGATAAATTTAACCTCAGTTAGTCCTCCTCGGTCGTTGCTATTCAACCGTACGTTAAGTTTACCAAAAGGGCCACTTAACTCAGAGCTGAAACGACCCTCAAAAGTCTGATTATTCCATTCTAATCGATAGGTGGTTCGATCATCAAAATTGACCAGAAAGGGTGTATCGAAAGCACCGGGATTTAGCCGGTAAGATTCGACCAGGATCGAACTACCTTGATCATACGGATAGACGTCCAGGTCTTTAACTCTACCAACAGAAAAATAGGACACCCCCAATCCAAGTTCATCAATCACCTGACTAATAAGGTTTCTTGATTGAAGAATCTGTATTTCATCTACGAGCTGATTCTGCGCCTGGGCAATCGGATTGGAGCGAAAAAACTGACTCGATAACTCCTCCTCTTCCGAGGCTTTAGTGAGTACCCTTGATTGGATCAAATAGACCGGATAGGTATATCTCAGATAGAAGAAGGAAGCCATTAATCCCAATAGGGCGAATGCCAATATGATGTACCAGTTCCTAAGAGCCTTCTTCACCAGCTTCTTAAAATCCAGCTGGATGAGCGGCTTATTCTCTTCTTCTACAAAATATGGATCCTGATCAGACAAGCTCAGTTCGTTAGTGCTATAATCAATGCCGCTGCACTGATGATACCTGTAATGATATTGATGCTAGTGAAAAAAGCCGTTTGGGTTGTCCATGTCTTGGCTCTTATGGGTTGTACATAAATAATGTCACCAGGCATTACATAATAGTATGGAGAGTTGACCACATTGCGTTCATCAAGATCAAGAACGCCAAAAGTACGTACCCCATCAGCCTCCCTAATCACGGTAATGTTATCTGTACTACTGTATGTGGTAATGCCATCTGCTCTTTGGATCGCTTCCAGCACACTAATCCGATTACGGTCAATATCAACGATTCCAGGACTCTCCACTTCACCCGTCACCGTTACCCGCCTATTTAGATAATTGATATCTACCGCATAATTGACTAGATACTCATCCAATGAATCGTAAAGCCTTTGTTTAGCTTCCTCAACAGTAAGCCCTTTTAGGTTAATCGTTCCTATGACTGGAAATTCAATATTGCCACCTTCATCCACCTGGTAACCGATAAACGGGTTGTTCCGGAAACCACCTTGCTGATTACCACCCATCATCATCTGGTTTTGACCTCCACCTTGCATGCCACCACCCACACCTACATTAAAAGGCTCAGCTGTCTCTGGATCAAAGGCAGAGACTCGTATAAAAAGCCGGTCATCTGTTTGAATTAGCGGGACAGGCAAATTCATAATCTGCGCGATACTATCATTAATATATGGTTGTCCTTCATTAAGGATCACGAGCTGCTTATGGCTTATACAAGAAGAAAAAATAATTGTAAGGAACGCAAAGGAAACAATCGAATTCATGATTCTACCCAAACCACTGATTATGCCAACCTTACCTTTAGATATTAGCATTTGTTGTCACATTTTGATTTTGCCACAACAGCAATAGTTCTGATTGATTACAATTATCAGCCTTTTCCACATATTCTCTTCTCTCTACCACAGCACAACTGACTTTTCTATTGACTGCATGCTGTGCTTTAGCAACCAACAAATCTAGATACTCTTGTTGTATATTGTTTCCGACCAACACTAAATCTATGAACTGACTGTTTCCATTACCATTGCATAAGTCCCCAGTAAGATAAACTGCTTGAACCTCACCCAAGGAAGTAGTTATTTCCTCTATTAGAAGATCCATACCTAAGTGCTTATGGACCATTTTATGAATTGTATCGTAGAATGGATGTCCTTGGTTAGCTTTATACATCTTACGATTTCCTTCAAAATCGGATTCCAATAACTTAGCCTGCTCAAACTTATTCAACTCTAATCGTATGGCGTTGGTACTTTCACCAAACTCATTTGCCAAAGACCTTAAGTAGCTTCGACTACTCGGATTAAGGAAAAACTTAACGAGAAGCTTGACTCTTGTCTTAGATGTGATCAGCGTATCTAACAAATTTTAAGTATCAATTAACAATCACTCATTGTCAATTATTTACAGCTCCGCCTCGTAAGTCACAATACAATTTTGTAACTCTCTATTGATCAGCATTTTCATAAGAATGAATAATTATCAATTATCCATTCTCTACCATTGATCTCACACCAAGTACCTCACCGGTACTTCTGCCTTTATCACTTGTCCCAGCGATTCAATCAACAAGATCAAATGATCTCCTTGTCGTGCCAAACACTCCCCTTTCTCACCTCTAAAGGCTCCCCACTTGATCTCAATCTCACTTCCTGGTAAAAACTCTAGTTTATCCTCATCCAAGTATTCAGTTTCACCAAGGAACTCTCGAATCGCATCAATCTCATGGTCTCTAACTACAGCCGGTGCACCACACCAGTAGAGATAGCGGACTACACCTTCTGTGACCAATGCAGCCTGTCGGTTCGCTTCATCCACGTGAATGAATATATAAGATTTAAAGAGGGGCTCTTGCACTTTTTTGCGCCTGTCACTCCACTGACGTACCACCTTTTTAAGAGGTAAATAGACCTCAAAGCCCTTTCTCTCTAGGGAAGCTGCAACCTTCTTTTCGTACCTAGGTTTGGTATGGATAACAAGCCAGTGCATAATGAGTAGCAATTCTACTCAATTTGTATTGATATTTAAGAAAACTATAGATTTTTTAATAAATCGATAATCATACCGATTTTACATTGCTAGTTGAGAGATTTTGATTGCCACAATAACACTAAGTCCTGTGGTTATAATCCTTTGCAAGATAGGACATTTCGAAGAACTACCAAGTATCCCTACCCTGTAGATTCATCTTTTGATCCGGGTGTTTTTTCTTATCAGATAATCAGGTCATTATTTGTACCGGTACAATAGGTTTCTCGCACTAGGAAGTCCCTTTAGAAGTCAAGTGAATCACCTCATATGACTTAGTGTGATCCAATTCATTCACTAGTTGCAGATCATAAATCTGCTGACTTCTCAGGTGCAGGCAAGCTTGCGTGAAATTCTTCTCCTATCCTTTTGGTATAGCCATCCAATAGCTCCAATACCCGTTCTTTTTTATCAGCCTTTACGATCAGTCCGATATGCCAGTCCTTTTTCATTCGCCAGACAATCTCTTTGTCACTAAAGGAACTATCATCCGGTCGTTGATATCGGCTCAGTGAAACTACAATACCAGCATAGTCCTTGTTAATTTCCGGTAGGACATACGCTAAACCAAGTGCAGTACTTATTTCAATTCTTGCCCATTCTTTCCAAAGGTTAACTCCTGATGAGGCTTCAACCATCTCGGCCAGATTAGCCCCTCCAACACGGGAAGAAGTCTCAAGGAAATAATACTTACCATCCTCCTTTGCCTTGATAAACTCTGTATGCGAAGCACTGTATTGCATACCAAAGCTTTTCATAACCTTATCGTTGAGCTTTTTCAGTTGTTTATCATCAGGTGAGTCGAACTTAACGGTATGTGATCGAAAAATCCCTCCTCCATGGGCTACCTCAAAAGGGGTGTCGAGATATTGACTAACTCTTGAGAACACTACCTTACCTCCTACTGTCAGTGCATCTACATGGTAGACATCTCCCGGAGTGAATTTCTCCAATAGATACTTATGTCGCTCATCACCTAGTTCATCGATCAACGACCATAGCTCTTCTTTAGAGTGGACCTTTTTGATTCCGGTAGCGGAAGCCTCTCCTCGTGGTTTTACTAACCAAGGAGATGGTACCCAGTCTGTATAGGTATTAATATCGATATCATTGAACAGTGGTACAAACTCCGGGACCGGGATCTTCGATTCCTTGGCCTTTCTTCGCATTGACAGCTTATCTCTGAAGTATCGGGCCGTAGTATCCCCCATACCCGGAATACGAAAATACTCCCTGAGGTGAGCGACGCGTTCCACGTCAAAATCATCCAGTGCAATAAAGCGATCGAACTTTATGGACCTCATTTTATAAGCCAATCCATTGATCACATGTTCATCCTTCCACCGACCGTTTTCATCAATTTCAACATACATGATCTCATCGATGTGGCCATGCGGCCATGGATCGTTTTCAAGTTTCTTGTTGGTCAAGAGGTAGACGTTATGACCTTCCTCTTTGACGGTTTTGATAAAGTCAATGCCTTTATAGTATGTGCTAATACAAAGGATGTTCAAAGGTTGATTGCTCATGACTTGCTGTATTGTAGTTGTTTAATGTAGTTGATTATGAGTCGCACCCCAAAACCTGTGGCACTTTTCATTTTTGCAAAAGTTGAATCTCCAAAGGCAACACCAGCAATATCTAGATGCGCCCATTTTGGATTATCTATTAAAAAAGCCTCTAGGAATTTGGCCGCTGTTATAGCTCCTGCGACTGGCTTCCCACTGAAATTACGTACATCAGCGATATCAGAGTGAATATCTGGTTTGTAATCGTCCCAAAGTGGGAGTCGCCAGACACGCTCATTGATAGTTTCTCCAGCTTCGGTCAGCTGTCTGGCCAGATCGTCATGCTGAGTAAACATCGCGCCAGCGGCATAACCTAATGTCATCACACTACTACCTGTAAGTGTAGCAAGATCAATGATCATATCCGGAGCGTAGTTCTTTTGCATGTAAGCCAGGCCATCTGCGAGGATCAGTCGTCCCTCTGCATCTGTATCTATTACTTCAATCGTCTTCCCGCTGTATGATCCTATCACATCACCTGGTTTGACGCTAAGCGCATCCACACTATTTTCTGCGCTTGGTACCAGGCCAATAAGGTGAACACCGAGTTTCAGTCTTGCTGCCAGTTCCATAACTCCCAGAACAGCCGCTGCACCTCCCATGTCACTTTTCATATAGTGAAGGTTTGTGGATGACTTGATCGACAAACCACCTGTATCAAAAGTAATTCCTTTACCCACCAGACCGATCTTCGGAACATCCTCTGACAAGCTATCAGGCCTGTATTCCATTTTGATAAGTACCGGAGGGTGCTGGCTCCCCTGCCCTACAGCCAGCAAAGCCTTGAGACCTTCTTGATCTAGCTGTCCTTTTTCGAGTACCTCAGCCCTATATCCGAATTGGTGCGCCGAGTCTAACGCCCATTCTGCCAGGTATTGTGGGGTTTTTACATTGCCCGGGGCATCTACTAGCTTCATTGCGCGCATGCGCACTTCTGAGGCTATTAAAGCCTCTTTGCAAACCCTATCAATACCTTTGATACTGCTGTTCACCACTATCGTGAAATCATCTGAGAAGACACCTTTCTGCTCGACTTCCTCGGATTTCATGTGACCAATGTCATAAGCCGCCAAACCAAGGCCATGTACTAACTCTTCTACCTCAAGCTTAGAAAGGCCTTCAGCCTCCAGGTGTATCGAAGTATCGAGCTTTTTCCGGTAAGTAAACCCGAGCCAGCGACCCAAAAGGCTCAGTCTTGATCGATCTTTCAAGTCCCCTAAGCCGAGCAAGATGAACAACGTGGTTCCGTTAGGATTGTAAATCAACTCAGATGTCTGGAAACTCCCATCGAATTCGCTCTTCAACGCAATACCAGTAAGTTTTGCCACCTGTGACCACAGGACCTCATCCTTGTGATAAGGTAGGACTACAACTCTTGCTTCATCTATTCGATCGGTTATCTTAAGCTTCATCGTTAAGTTGGTTTTGGAAGTACAACCATTTTAGCGCTTTGGGGAATTCCTCCCTCCAGTAAAGCTCGCTATGGGTACCTTCCTGGTTAATGTTTAACTCCAGTTGTAGAAGACTTTTGTCACCTCCCCTTTTGAGCAGTGCATTCTTCATCCTTAGCACATTAGGCAAATGAAAACTACTCTCACGACCTCCCGCATACAGGTACAACGACGTATCTTCAGCGGGTCGAAAACACTGCGCATGATAGAAAATCTTCGGTGACACCCAAAGCGATGGAGAAAAAACCATCATCTTTCCAAAGATGGAAGGTTCGCGAAAGCCCGCATACATGCTGATCAGTCCTCCGAGAGAGCTTCCTCCTATCCCTGTATGCTCCCTATCAGGAATAACTCTGAATGTCTTGTCAACATAAGGTTTGAGAGTAAACTTTAGGAAGTCGAGATACTCTCTTCCCTTGCCTTTGCCAAACCTTGGGTGAAAATAAGGTGAGTACTCATTGATGCGTTCTTCTCCACCATGATCTATGGTCACTACAATCACATCTGCCATATCACCAGCAGCCAGTTCCTTCAGTGCCTGATCGATAGCCCAATTACCATAAGGCGCATGCTCATCAAAAAGGTTTTGACCATCTTGAAGATAAAGTACAGGATAGGACTTTCCAGACTGCTCGTAATCGAAGGGCAGCAGCGCTGAAATACGCCGCGTACGCTGCAATTGAGGTATCTCGTACTCCTCTTCAATAATACGGATAATGGGGCTGGTGTCGGCTTGCAAAAAAATCCCTCGTTTTCAACCGCGAAATTAGTCAATTTCTGAGCCAAATTTAAACCCACCCGCAAAAGAAAATACAGGCTTCATACCAAGTACAATCGCTATCTATTTTTTTCGCCAATAACTATTCTGGTTACTTGTTCTTCTCATGATGAAACGATAGTTCCACCGACCTTCCCTCCCATCGAAGAACCGCGCTCTGACCCTCTTGCGGTACAGTTAAACAATCAGTTGGAAGGCAAGGTAATGGGTCACACATATCTCGTATTCCGTAACGGTGAAATCTTATATCAAGCAACGGGCGGTTTTGCAAGAACCGAAACGGAAAGTCAGCAGTTAATGTCCATTAACTTCATTGATGATACTAGTGTTGCTCCACATTTGATACAATGGACAATAAAGGTGTCGCTCAGCAGCGAGTAGTGGTTGGTCTGAATGACTAAGAGCTCCCTAGCAAATACTGAGACTAACTAAGGAAGCTGTGCTGCCAACTGCTTAAATGCGCCGCTCCAGGCATTGGCAAAATACATGCGCGCCTCCTCCCACTCTGCGCTATTCTTCCAACCCGTATGGATCAATGTGATTTTCGTGCCATCAGCAATGGGGCTAAATGTCACAGTCACATTGGTCAATGGGTCAGCTTGGTTCATAAATGCCTTGTACTGCCTTGGACCTTTCCATTCAAAGTTCAGATAGTGCGGAGGGTCTAACGCCAATATTTTACACCCAATCGTACTGTTATTCTCAGGATCATCCCGCTCCCAAAAGAGTTCGTAAGTACCACCTATTGTCGGATTGACATTCGCCTTAGCAGTAAGCCATTGTTCCAACTTGCTATTAATGGTAAAATATTCAAAGGCTTCTGAAGCACTAAGGTTTACCTTCAGGCTTTCTACAACAATGCCGCTTGGTTTTTCAGTTATGGTCTGGCTAAATGTGTTCATGGCAATCAAGGTGATGAATAGGGTTACACATAAAAAAAGTCTTTTAATCAACTCTGAATCAGTAGCAAATTGAGTCCGTTCCATTTGAGTATTATTTGATTTTAGTTTCTTACCATTAGCGCTCTTAACTCAATAGAGCCTCCATACTTCAAGTGCGGGTTGGTACGAGCTATCGCAACAGCTGCTTCCATGCTCGGTGCTTCTATCATATAGAATCCCGAAATCAGACTGCTCCCACCCTTTTCATCGCTCTCTTCCTTACCAGAATAATCTACCCAGACCTGTGATGACTGAAGCTCCTGCG
This sequence comes from Flammeovirgaceae bacterium UBA6059, assembly GCA_002435755.1. Lineage (GTDB taxonomy): Bacteria > Bacteroidota > Bacteroidia > Cytophagales > Cyclobacteriaceae > UBA6059. Next base: position 84,865 of record DIYH01000023.1, on the reverse strand, counting down.
AACTAGTAAAGACTGCAACTCCCTCGATCTCGGGCTGCCATCCTGAATAGGCCTCTTCCATCTCCCTTATATCTCCCAGGACGTAACCATCATCCTGATGGAGCAACAGCAAATAGCCCTGATTGGCATCAATCTGGGGTACTGATTGCCGGCCAGTAAGTGCACCTAAAAAGAACAACAACAGACTTGCTGCCACGCCAACCAGATAAGTCAGGTATCTAGATCGATCACCTTTGATCATCCCCTCCGACTTTAGCCGATCGACGACCCGGTCTTCTAAGTTTGCCGGAGGCATCATTTCCCGAACTAGCCTTCTGAGTTGGTTCAGATCGCTTTCGTTGTGTTTATTAGGATTCATATCTTTCATTTGGCCTGATTTAGTAGACGCTTGAGTGATTTTCTCGCATGATGTAACTGACTCTTACTGGTTCCGATGCTAATGCCTAGAATAGCCGCAATCTCGTCATGCTGGTAACCTTCAATGGCATGAAGCATCAATATGGTTCTATATCCAGGAGACAGTTTTTGGAGTGCTAACTCCAGTTTTTCCTTATCAATCATCGGCTCCTCAGCCTCCAATTCAGGGAACTCACTCGACTCGATCAATTCTTCTGTGAACAACAAAGGAGCCAAGCGCGTCGAACTCCTGTATTGGTTGATCAGAATGCCAGTGAGCCAAGTTCTAAGCTCAGATTGCCACCTGAAAGTGGGCAGCTTAGCAATAGCCACCATCCAGGTCTCTTGGATAAGATCCATCGTATTGTCATGGTGATTAGCCGTCATCCTCAAAGCAAACTGATACAATCGCGGTGTTTGCGCTTGATAGAGTTTCCTAAATGCGCGCTCACTACGATGCTTTAAAAAATCATTAACCAGCTGTTGGTCGGACATCACTAAAGGTTAGTGATTTCAAAATACCAAAGGTTGTATGATCGGTTAATTTTTTTAGTCTTAACGAATCGTAGTATTAGGGAAAGCTTAAACAGATCTATGTCATCAAGTTGATCTCAATTAAATGTCATCAAACATCAACTTGATTAAGTTCAATCGTTTAAGTATTTTTAACTCATCGAATTAGTAGGAACCATATCAGAATTTAATGAAGTAATCGCCCTGGTTACTTCTCTGAGTGGATGGGCAATGTGGTTAAATGAACATATAAAAAAAATCTGATCTCAAAACCCACTACGGAATAGTACAATTTTTGAATTACCAGAGGTGTATATTTTACACTATTACTTTAGATAACTTTAGATTACATTATTGTTGACCGTTGTTCAACCATTCATTATTCTGATCATACTCGTCTCTTATTGATTACTTTGATGAACAATAATACACGCTTAAGTGTAGAATTTACACTCCTCGATATTGGTTAAGTCCAATTGGCCCATTTCAAACAACTCACTTGACCAAACTCTAACAGCTTTCTTTGAGCGTAGATATTGAAGTCATTTCAACGCGGGCTGGTAGAACAAAAAAGGGCCAGCCCACCACGGCTGACCCCACCTATTCACCAACTTTGAGCTCTTTTCGCTCTTCTTCTTTGAAGAGTCGCTAAGCCACTAAGAGTGACCTGACGACTATCACTTAACCACCAGCTTATCTTAATCGACCTTTGCCAAACTCGTACTCAGTAGTCTCACCGTTGACGGTCACCGTGTAGAGATTGTCGCAAGTGCCATCACCATAGTCGACTACAGCTAGCACATCACCCCTCATCACCTCCTTCACACCTGCTACCGGGATGAAATATCTCATTCTTGCACAATCACGCTTGAAGATGATGCGCTCTACGATCACGACACTATAGTCGTTACCATCACGATCTACACCACTCGCACTACCTTCTCTCGAGCCTTCGTCTAGTAGCGGCTCCTCTCCTCTTTCCCATGTTCTGGTGAAGTTGGCCTCTCTTGTGGCGAACGTACCATCAGGGAAGGTCAGTTGACCACCCTCCAGTACGACATTAAACGTAATCGCACCAAGTGTATCCTCAGAGATATTGGTAATCGTACGTGTACCTTCTACCTGTACACTGTCAATCACGAAGTTGTCAAACGTAACCGTTCGCTGAGCGCCAGGCACATACCTGTGATCCGTGTAAGAGATCAGGATCATCCCACTTCTAAATCTTCCCCTCAGGTCAGTACAGCCTTCACCATAGTCAATCACTATTGTTTTGTTCTCCGAATCATGTGTGATCTCCGCACATGCCATCAACTCATCACGTTCTACCCTACCGGTCGCATTCGCGAATGCGACACCTGCCTCAGTGATATTATCTATGTCCTCAAATGCCGCCTCTGATACTGCATCATCCTCTGTGCTCACCACAGACCCAAACTCGCCAAACTCCGTGAAGCTATCTTCGCTTTCATCACCGCAGCTTACCAATACCAATGTCATCGCTACTATCCCAAGTCCTAAAAAATTCGCTTTCATTCTATTCATCGTATGTATGTGTTTTGTGAAATACGACTCTTAGAAGACCCGACCCCTCATTGGTTTAATGGGGTCATCAAAAAAAGTTGAAGAATTTTGAAATCAACTAGGTAAGCGACTGTTTATCAACAATTTGCAACCGAACAAAAATTTACGATCATTGACTAGTAATAATTCGACACCCTTGATATGAGCATCTTTCCACCTATCGGAATAATGTTGTGAATGCGTAGGAGGTTGGGTAGATTCTGCGCCGAAAATCAAATACTCAATCTATGCATAAGAGGATAACTCAATTGATTGCGGTAGCAGCTATGCTACTCATGACTTGTGCGCCCTTGCTAGCGCAAAAAGTCGACATGTCTCAGTTCAAAGGCATGAAACCAAGAAATGTAGGACCTGCGGGCATGTCCGGTCGAGTGACGGCCATCGATGCTATCTACGACAATCCAGATGTGATCTATGCCGGTACTGCGTCTGGCGGTCTCTGGAAGTCAACTGGTGGTGGTGTCAAGTGGGAACCAATCTTTGATAAAGAGAAGGTAGCCAGCATTGGTGCAATCTCTATATTCCAGAAAAACCCTGATATCGTTTGGGTAGGTACTGGAGAAGGCAACCCAAGAAACAGCCAAAATATGGGTGGCGGTGTATACCGTACGCTTGATGGCGGCAAGAGCTGGGAGCTCATGGGCCTTAAAAACACCAAAGTCATCCATAAGATATGGGTGCACCCGGAAGATCCTAATACCGTGATCGTCGGAGCGATGGGTCAGGCATGGGCTGACTCACAGGACAGAGGAGTTTATAAAACCACTGATGGTGGTAAGAACTGGCGCAAGGTGCTATTTGTAAATAATCGCACTGGAGTTGGTGCCATGTCTGTAGATCCTTCTAACCCCAACAAGATATTCGTTGGCATGTGGGAGTTCCGCAGATGGCCATGGTTCTTCAAGTCTGGTGGTGAAGGCTCGGGGCTTTATGTCTCACACGATGGTGGCGAAACTTGGAAAGAAAGAACGGATGAAGATGGCCTGCCAAAAGGAGAGCTTGGAAGAATAGGTATCGGTATTGCACAATCTAATCCTAACACCATCTACGCGCTTGTAGAGTCTAAGAAGAATGCGATCTACAAGTCAACTGATGGAGGTGTGAAGTGGGTCAAAGTTCAAGACAAGCAAGTGGGTGATCGCCCTTTCTACTATGGCGAACTTTATGTTGACCCAGAAAATGAGAATAGAATCTACAATGTGTTCTCACAGATAGACATCAGTATCGATGGTGCTAAAACCTTCGATCGCCTATTAGGATGGGTACCCACACGTGTACACGGTGACTACCACGCATGGTGGATCAATCCTAAGGATGGCAGTCACCTGATCATCGGTAATGACGGGGGTATCGCTATATCTCGAGACAGGGCAGACAGCTGGAGGTTCGTGGAGAATTTACCAGTAGGTCAGTTCTATCATATCAATGCTGATAGTGACATCCCGTACAATGTAATGGGTGGTATGCAGGACAATGGTAGCTGGAGAGGACCAAGCAACTCTCTACATGCAGGCGGTATCCGCAATGGCTATTGGGACGAGATTGCCTTTGGTGATGGCTTTGATGCCCTACCTGATCCTGATGACCTGCGATATGGCTATGGCATGTGGCAAGGAGGTAACCTACTTAGACTTGATTTTGAGACAGGGCACAATCAGTTCATCAAGCCGACACACCCCGACAATGAGTTCTTGCGCTACAACTGGAATGCAGGTATCGCACAAGATCCATTCGACAACAGCACCATCTACTATGGTAGCCAGTTTGTGCACAAGTCCACCGACAAAGGTCAGAACTGGACGATCATCTCCCCTGACTTGACGACCAACGATCCAGAGAAGCAAAACCAAATGGAAAGCGGTGGATTGACCTATGATGCGACTGGTGCTGAAAACCATACTACCATATTGGCCATAGAGGCTTCAACTGTTCAGAAAGACTTGCTATGGGTTGGTACCGATGACGGCAAGGTTCAAATCACCCAAGATGGCGGTGCTTCCTGGACTGACGTAACTCCGAGCACTAAGCTCATGCCAGCAGGCGCTTGGGTACATCAGGTAAAAGCTTCAAACAAGAAGGCAGGAGAAGCATATGCCGTTGTTAACGATTATCGTCGTGGCAACTGGAGCCCTTACCTTTTCAAGACCACTGACTTTGGAAAGAGCTGGTCAAGGATCATCGAGGATAGCGATGTAGACGGATACATGCTTTCATTTGTACAGGATCCAATCGAACCGAAGTTGATGTTTGCAGGTACGGAGTTTGGACTATATGTCAGCTTTGACGGAGGTGGCGTCTGGAATAAGTGGACCGAAGGCTATCCTACAGTATCTACTTATGACATGGTAATTCAGCCGCGTGAGCATGATCTGGTGATCGGTACATTCGGCCGAGCCATCTGGATTCTAGATGATATCCGACCATTGAGAGAGGTCGCCAGCAATGGTGCTGCTGTTCTCAATGAAAAGCTGTACGCTTACCCTACCCAGGATGCTTATCTCTTTGAGACTAAAGAAGCCAAAGGCACGAGATTTATGGCTGATGCCATTTACAGAGGTGAGGACAAACCATTCGGAGCTGCAATCAACTTCTCCATTGGCGCTACTTCTAAGCAGGACACCACTTTGAAGTCCGACACGGTAAGAGCACAAATCATGGATGCTGACGGTAATGTGATACGTAACCTATTCTCGGTAGTGAAAGATGCTGGTCTTAATAGAATGCAATGGACGCTCAACAAGACCGGTGTGCGGTTCCCAGGTTCACCAAAACCAAAAGACGAAGCAGCAGAGCCAGGAGGACGCAGAATCCTACCAGGTACCTACACCGTCAATCTCTATTATAATGGTGCCGAAGCTTCTACTAGCGTGAATGTACTAGCTGACCCACGCATCGATGTGCCCGTAAGTCAAATGACGGTCATGACGGGTAAGTATGATGAGGTATATGCCACTGTAGAGAAGGCTACTGCGGCGGTTGATCGCATCCAGGAAGCGCGTGAGACCATCAAGAAAATCAACGGAATGCTTGAGGAAAGTGAGGCAGAGGGTAAGACAGATGTGAAGAAGCAAGGTGAGGAAGCTGAGAAAGCCTTGAAGACAATGAAAGAGGCGATCAGCGGTAAGGAAGATGTACAGGGTATCTATGTAGAGCCATTGATCCCAAGCTCGAGGTTGTTCAGAGCATTGAGTCACCTCGGTATTTACAACAGTCCTAACGGTAATCAGGACTTGACCATCACACAGGCCAAAGATGCTGTTCAGGCACAACTTGACGCAGTTAACAAGTATTTCGAAGAAGACTGGGCGGCTTATCAGGAAGCTGTTGACGCCCTAGACTTGCAGCTTTTCAAGACATACGAACCGATTAAGTAACCCTTGATCGATCAATAGAAAAGCCCAACCTCACTGAGGTCGGGCTTTTTTATACCATCTTATCACAAAATGCTCCTAGTTTTTGAGTAGTTTGACCCTATGAAAGTGCTCGCCTGGGGTAGTATCATTGTAAGTTTTTTAATCTTCGCCTTTGTTGCTTTTGGCTATTTCTCCTCCGGAATGGATCATGTATCCACCGAAGAGGTAGACGCTCCGACTGAAGTTTGTTGGAAGTTTTTCCAAAAAGTCCATCGCATGGACGAATGGATCAAGGGGTTCAAGAAGATCGAGATCATTGACGGCTTTCCCAATAAGCCGGGGAGCACCTTTCGGGTCACACTCGAGCGGAATGGTCAGGAAATAGAACTCATTCAGACGGTCCGGAGGTTTGAAATTGGTGAAATCATCTCTTTCGATATGGAAAATGATATGATCTTCGGACACACTGAGATCACTTTCAAAGACAACCCGGAACACACCCTTATCTCCTATCGCCAGGTACTCAAAGGGAAAAATGCTGTGTACAACTCCGTTCTTGAATTCAATGAAGGGTCCTTCATTGAAGAGCAAAACCAAAACCTACACAGACTAAGACAGCTTATCGAGGCATCTATTGAATAGTCAGCTATGAGCTTCTCCAGCAACATAGTAACCGTTTTTCCATTACTTGTTCTGGTAAGTTCAATCGCGTATGGACAGGCTTCCAGCCACATAACACTACAGTTATCTAGTGATAGTCGTCTGGAGATCAAAGGTAGTGCGAATGTCACTGACTTTGGTTGCTCATTTATGAGTGGGCATGCTCATGACACTATTCGAACTACAGTCAATGTAACCTCTGATGTAGTGCACCTATCCAACATGGCCATCAACTTCCCGATCAACCATTTTGACTGTGGAAATAGTGTCATCAACAAAGACTTTAGAAAGACCCTTGACAGCCATAACCACCCAAGAATAACTCTCGACTTAACCAAAATCTATTTTGACGGATCAGGCCGTGGAGATAACTACCTGGAAGCAAAAGCTGAAATAGTGATCAGTATCGCAGGTAGAAGTAATAAATATGTTGTTCCATTTGATGAAATCACGTTTGGTGAAGGCCATATCTCATTTACAGGTCAACAAGATCTAGCCTTTTCGTATTTCGATCTGGTACCGCCAACGGCACTATTTGGGTTAGTAAAAGTGCGTGATCAACTCGATGTGAGTTTTGATTTCAACCTTTTACTCATCAAAAAAGGGCCTTCCGGCCCTCTATAAGATCTGAGTCTTTCATCATACATTAAAAGCTGATTACCGCTTCAACGACTACACCATCAAATTGAGCTCCTTCAAACTTACTACCATCCCAACCTTCTCCGTCATATGAATGGGTGACATATTCAAATTTGGTCACAATATTATTTGATAAGAACCAGCCACCACCAATATTGGTCCTGCTGATCTCCTGAGTACTGGCGTCATCATTCGCTTCACCTGATACAGCATTAAATCTACCACCCAGATATAGCTGCTCGCGACTTCCAAAGCGATAGAGTACTTCTATGCCAGTCTGTGTATAGCTACCTCCTGCATCATTGTCGCCATTATTGGCAAATTCGAGAACTCCGAATGCTTCCAGACCTTTGAACTTGATGAACGGGTTGAATTGAAATGCCGTCTGGTAGCCAAACCCCGTGTTGAATCGTGGTAGGAAATCGCTAACACGAGAGTCGTTAATACCTTCCATTACACCATAGTATCTGGCACCAGCACGGTCACCATTATAAAGATAGTCCCGAGTACTCTCTGAAGAACTTGAATACATTGATCCTGTCAATCTGAATCTGAAATCATCATTGATTTGTTTATCATAGCCAAGCTTTGCAAAAAATGCTATTCCGTCATCTCCACGCGTTGGGCTTTGGTTCAAGCGACCATTAGACACTCCAACTACACCCAGCAAACCGTTGTTTTGTAAGGTCACTTCTGCAAAGGGTTCGGTCGTGAAAGCATCCATGATATAATTGCCAACGAAAGGGTTAAAAAGTGCCCTGGCATTGTCTGTCCTACGGAAATGAGTATCTCCATAATTGATCTCATCCATACCAAACCTAATCGTCGCTATATCCATAAATCCACTAAGGAAACCTTCTCCAAGGAAATCGAGTCTGTCAAGTTGTAGAAAACCACCCTTAACCCATCCCTCAACATGGTGTCGAGAAGAGCTATACGTACGCATGTGTAACCTGGCGCCATCAGCCAATTGCACATCGATATTGAGATTAGCAGTCGGTAAGTTAAAGTTTGAAGCCAAATCGACAAGTGTATCACCTACAAGACTGTTCTCTTGTGACAATCCCTGAAATTGGATGGCAAAGTCACCACCTAATCGAACGGCCAATCCCTTAAATTCTACTGTGTCCTCTTTTGAAGTTTCGAATACGTTAATTCCTCGTGCATCATTATACCTATAGTATTGAATAGGTGACATCTGCGCTATTGATGTGCCGTGAACCAATAACAATATCATAAAGGTTAGGCCTACATAATTTGTGTAAAGTAAGTTTTTCATGTTTCTGTTGTTTGTTTAAAAAATCATTTGGGCATAAAAATCACGTCATACTCAATAGTGATCTCATCTCCTGTCTTTATGGTGCCCATAAGCGCCGTAGGTGGCTTGATATCAAATTCCGTCATATTAAAAGTGATGGCACCATTGAAGACAACAGATCGATCTTCAATGACGTATTGACTGATGAGTTCTTTGGTTTTTGTAACACCAGCAATACTTAATTCTCCGTTGACTTTTAGGTCATTAGCTGTAATGCTTTCTACTGATGAGAGTTGGTAAGTGATCTGAGGATGTTTTTTTTCATTAAGAGCGTTATAGGTATTCTTATCCATCCCAGACTTACCGCTTTTAATGCTTTTTACAGTCACAGTTAAGATGAGATTATTCAATGACTGAAGTTTATTACCATCAAAATCCAGGTTAATCTCACCTTCTATTTCTTCTACATCTGACTCCCAATCATGGAGTGTAGACGTACCGAGAATACTTATCTTACTTGAAACATTGTCTAGCGCGAAAGGTGACTGGGCCAGCGTGACAATGGAGAAGAACAAGCCGATAGTAAACGTGAATAGCTTTTTCATATTCAATCATTTTTGGGTCAATAGATACTGAGTGTATCTACATATGCTAGTTAGCTAATGATTGAAAGGCTAAGCTTGACTCTTGTCAGTTTTGAATACTATTATTTGCGATAGTGATACTATCAAAAACTATCAAATCTCAGATATGAAAAAATGATCATTCAATCATTTATATTTCAACTAACTGAATATCAATTAAATAAACCCTTAACAGAATAGAGATTAAGCTATGTCAGGAAAAAGTAACTTTCTTCGCTTATTGCGGTAGCGGCTGTAGAGTGGTATGAGTATCGGATACAACATGTAAATATTGCCAGCGAGTATGAAGTTTAAGGTCATGCTACCAATGCCGGAAATGGCCACTAGTGAACTTAATAGCGGAGGCACCATGAGACAAAGGTTGACGTACATGCTCGTCTTCGTCTCGAAGATTTCCAGATCAGACAACTCTAACTCTCCCCTCCTCTTTAATGCATAGAGATACATAAAAGCCAGGGTTCCAAAAATCGCCACAACACCCAGCCCATAAAAAATCATCAGCAACCATGTATCCGCGGGTCTAATCACTTCGGTAAAAAGAGTACGATAAATATCAAAGTCCTGTGCAATCAATGCATAAAACATCTTGGTGAGTAGACTCATGAGAAACTTGAGCGGATAAACATATATCAAGACAAGAAAGAGCAACAGCGTGTTGAGCATGGTGATATAGCCATCTCTAAAACCGTATCGAATTGAAAAAATGTAGTGGTCAAACCATATACTGACCAGGATAGAGATAGCCAAGCCAAAAGGGATAATGTCCGAGAAAGATGCCTTCAGGTCCTCAAAAGTCTCAGGTATAGAGTTGGATAGTACCAGTAAGGTCACAGCAAAAGCGAAGACAGCATCTGTAAATGCCTCGATGCGCGTTTGCTCCTCTCCCCTATAGTTGAAGTGTGGGTTTAGACCGATTCGGTTCTTCTTGAGCGTCTCTCTGACCATGACATTGTTTGAGGAAAGGAAGATACAATATCACCCCAAAAAAGAAAACCCCGGGAAATCCCAGGGCTTTCAAACCACCAACCAAAAACTCAAAACACTTAACTAAAATTCTTTGTACCGCAACTTCTCAATTGCAAGTACTATGCCAAATATAACTATTTATAGATTTAATTTACTTAATAGAAGTGAATCTTACATAATTAACAGCCGCTTTCGGTGAAAATTGTGTACGAAATGAAAATTTTCTTAGCCTGAAAGCACATCTCACATTTAAATTCAGGGCAGAGCGTAAAAAAGCCGATACATTAAACATCTGCTTCTGAAATTGAAAACCGTTGGTTAGGATAGTGCCTATACATCTTCATTTAGTGACCATCATCCATCTTATTGAAAAACGTACTTAAACCGTAACGGCTAATAGCGAACGTATTTGAGGCTCTATCCAATCACTTTTAGATCAGTGGTAGATATGATCTCGCACTGAGGTGTCATCTTTACTTAACAATGCAATTTTAACAGAGTATCAAAACATATTCATGCATATGAAAACGTTGAAGACCATTTCCTTCGCCTCCACCCTACTTACATTGTTATTGGCCTGCGCTCAAGAACCAATACCTGAAGAGGATGATGATAGGGAGCGAGCAGCTGAAGAAGCTATTAAAAATTTGAAACCTAGAGATTTCGAAATCATCGTAATTGATAGATGTGAGTACCTATTTTACACTGAGTCTTTCGGAGGGGCGCAGCAGGATATGGTTTTATGTCTCACAAAGGCAATTGTATGAATCCTGTTCATTTCCATAATTGGATAAATAAAGACTCTTTAGTTAAGACCATGTAACCAACTACTCTTAGGCAGAATCCGACTTATTAAGTATAAAAATTGGCAAAAAAGCCGATGCGCTAAGCATCGGCCCTTGCAATCGAGCATTGTCGAGTAAGCTAGTGCTCGTACATCTTTTTGTAGTAGTCATCCGCCATTCTTCTTGAAGTAAAGAATGGTGCCACATCTTTGAAGCTGGCCTTCACGACTTTCATCCAATCTGCTGGCTTGTCATAGTAAAGCGGCAAGATCTTATTTTCGAAAATATCATAGAGATGATTGAAATCGTGATCATCCTGTACGCTTACTTCCTTGGTAAGATCTGCTGGAGGTACTAAGAAGCAGTTTTCACCGTCCTTGCCGAACTCAGGCATCCAGCCATCAAAAGTGGAGACATTTACAGCTCCATTCATGCAAGCTGTCATACCACTAGTACCACTTGCTTCACGAGGAATTCTAGGATTGTTAAGCCAGATATCTGCTCCTTCCTTAAGTAGTCGGCTTTGGCGAATCTCATAACCGGTCAAGACCGCCATATTCTTGAAGCCTTTAGAGACATTGACGAGGTGGTTGAATGTCGCAATGCTAGGTTCATCAAGTGGATAAGGCTTGCCTGCCCAGATGATCTGTACCGGATATTTCTCGTTAGTGATCAGCTTTGTAAATCGCTCGAAGTTCTTCAGCATCAGATCCGCCCTTTTATAACCTGCGAATCTTCTGGCCCAAACTATCGTCAAGACATTAGGATCCATTACTGATCCAGTCTGATCCGCAACTACCCTGAAGAGCTCTTTCTTCAGCTCCTTCTTACGCTTAGCAATTGCAGCATCCTTACCAGAATTAAAAGCCTTCTCTAGGGGCTTATCTGTCCAGAAGGCATGGTTCTGGGCGTTTGTAATCGGGATGATCTCGCTAATCCCAGAATAATCCTTCCACATGTCATTAGCTACATCGGCATGGATCTTCGATACACCGTTCGAGATTTTTGCCATTCTCAATGCAGTAACCGTGTAGCTCAATGTGTTAGTACCAACGGTCCACTTGGCTAGTTCCTCGTCTGAGAAGTACTCACAGAAAAAGCCCATTTTATTGAGAAATGTTGCCTCATGCTCTTCATTACCTGCTTTCTCAGGCGTATGGGTTGTAAAGACCAGGTGCTCTTTGACCTTATCAAGGTCTTTGTTGTACTTCTGATAAAGGCTGAAGGCAGCTGGTAGTCCGTGTCCTTCGTTGAGGTGGTAGATATCTGCTCCACCTAGCAACTCTACGATTTTGGCTCCACCAATACCTAGCACCATACTTTGAGCCATTCTGGTAAGTGTATTGCCATCATATAGCTTATGGGTAATGGTGCGCGACAAGAAGTCATTTTCAGGTATGTCAGTCGTCAACAAGTAGATCGGTGCTGTGTTGAATATTTCGGGCTTAAGCACATAAGCCTTGACATATACCGTCTGATTATCAAGGATAGATAGCGGCACTACGATACCTGTGTCTTCTAGATAGTTGTAGATCTTCTCGATCCACTGTACTCTCAATGTTTGATCATCATTGCGCGCCTGATCATAGTATCCATACTTCCACAGGATACCAACACCAATCAAATTTTGCTTGAGATCATAGGCGCTCTTCATGTGAGAACCTGCTAGGAAGCCAAGGCCTCCAGAATATATTTTCAATGCCTGATCAACACCAAACTCCATGCTGAAATAGGCTACTTTCTTTTTGTATTCGGGGCTACACCTGTAAGGGTGATACCATTTAGTGTATTTACTACTCATTTGTATCTAAGATTTTTAAAATCTCCTGCGAATTAGTAAGAAAATGGCACAGTTGGAAGGTTATCAGCCTAAAAGTCAAAGACTTTGGCAATGAAACCGATTGCATAGAAAAAGGGCGGATTCTGCTCGAAAACCCACCCTTCAAATCTCTATTGAATTGGTATTCAATTACTTCATTGCACCTTCGTAGATCGCATTGAATAGCAACTGGTAGGTAGCTCTTGGCTGGCCTCTGAACTGCGGTCTAAATGCAAAAAGAACCACATTTCCTTCACCATGACTGGCATTAACTAAGGCGGCCTTTCCGCCAATTGTTTTTTCTTCGCCGAGTGCCCATCCGCTCATTAATAGATCATCTTTAGCATAGCTCGCTACAATCTCTACAGCTTGAGCCGGAGGGGGAGGTAAGGTATTCAGAGTACCTCCTTCCATCTTAGTTCTGCGCTGAACCACTTCATAAGCTCTACTTCTTGAGAATGAAGCAGCCACTTCAGGTTGCATACCAAGTGCCAGCGAGTGATCCGTCTTAACATTTGCTTTAATCAATGAACCTGGAATAAAAAACTGGTTAGGTGACTTCCCTTCAACTGTATTGCTCAGTGGTAGCCCAAATTGCTGAATCGCATAGTCACTAGCCCTATCAAAGCAGATCAAGGAGCCACCCGCTTTCACATATTCGCTTAATTTCATAGTGCCTTCCAGACCAATACCTCCAGTGTACTTCTCAGGCATGGTACCTACAGAATGACCATTGAGAATGGCCTTAGGGTTTTGGTCTGGAATGATGATAGCGCTGTATTGCGATAGGTCCTTTTCGCGAATGTCAGCATTGTGTAGCGTATCCCAGTCAAACTCATACTGGGTCAATAACCATCGCGTCCATCCTTCGTCCATATTGGCTACCCAGGACTTGTATAGTCCTACTTTCTTTTGCTGAATGGCTTTCACATTTCCGGTAGGTGCATCATTGACACCAGTGAAGCTGAGACCATGTTCTTCACCGATCTGCTCAAGTGTTTCTTTCAGACCATCCATATCCTCAACAATGAAGCTACCAGCTGCCAAATCCCCGGAAGCCTCCATCGCACGATGAACCTTAGCGCCTTGTTTCAAGAGCATGTTAGTCACCTTGTTTGCCGCATTAACATCACCAGAGTAAGCGTAACCAAATCCAGCTTTACCGCTTACCTTACCTTCAGTTGCCGAAGCTCTAGTTTCAATAGGATCTGTCGAAGCGGAGAACTCATCCATGATCTTATCCACTGTCACGCCCATCTGCATGGGTAGTGTCCAGCCCGCCAGGTCATAAGGAGGTGTCGGAGGTCCGCCAGGGTATAAGAACTGATCCGGGTACTCCTGCTTCTCCAGCAAATCAACCAGGTAAGGTCGAAATGCCTGAGCACCGTAAGCGATGTACGATCCAGCACCATAGGACTTACCATCGGCTGTAAAGCTTTTCTTGGCCTGATGTACTTCTATCCCACCCTGTCGTAGGACATTAACGAGGTTCATCGCTTCACCAGCATCGTGTTGATCAGCAGGGATGACATAGGCATACGTATCTTCGAGCAAGTTGGCTTCAATGCCATCTCGACCCATATTATAGATATTGGTCAGGTATTCCTCTTTTCTATCAGCGGCCATGTCAAGCACGGCCATTGATGCAGTAATCATGTAGTCTACCGCATCACGGAATTTAGACTCTCCTCCTTTCCATGGATCAGAATAAAAAATGTTCGTTCCATTTGAGGGCATACCACCTCGGCGACCTCCGAGGGTCTTGGGAATAGAATCAGGTGGATAATAACGCGGTGTTGGTGAGGCATGAGCCACTTCAGTCAAGATGCCAATCATATTGTGGAAATAAGGCACAGTACGCATACCACCATTCCACCACATGCTAAAAGTTTGGAATGAAACTGCACCAGGCATACGCTCCATGGCAAATCGATTACCCATAACCGTACCAATCAGATTCGTTCCTGTAGTTGCGCCGGGGTGAATTCTTGGGTTCACAGGATTTGAAAACGGTGGAATAAATATCCTTGCCCAGGCAGGGCTCGTCTGGTGATGGTTCATCACGATCTGCGGATACCATTCATTGTAGATCACCTCACTGACATGATAGCTCTCTGGGATGTTATTCATAAACCAATCACGGTTGTTGTCATGGCCCACATAGTGATGATAGAGCCATGGTGGTCTTGAAACCTCATACTCAGTACCGAGGTTCTCATAATACCAGCTGGCCACAATATCCAGTCCATCAGGGTTCATTACGGGCATCAATAGCGTGATCACCTCATCCCTGATTTTCTGCATTTCACGTGTCTCCTCAGTCGCAACTCTATACGCCAACTCTGGTGTCATTTGCGCGCCAGCGACTTCTGTGGCATGAAGACCACCATCTATCCAGATAATTGCCTTACCATCCACAGCATTTTGCTCAGCCTTACCCCGATCAATGCGTGCGCGAGCCATCTCTTCACTGATCTGACGATACTTCTCCAGGTTCTGAAGGTTTTCTTCACTGGATATGAACAGCAACAACATCGGCCTTCCAAGCACTGACTTTCCGATCTCACGCATCACTACTCTATCTGATGCATCATCCAATTGCTTGAAGTAGTCAAGCATCTGATCGTACATGGCCAGCTTGTAGTCCGCACCAGGCTCAAACCCAAACACATCCGCCGGCTTTGGCACCTGTGACCAACCAGTGCTGTACGCCAGTACCAGACACAGGCTCAATATTATTCGTTTCAAACTTTTCATAAGGTTTGGTTTTTTATCAATGCTAATCACACCCCGCTGCAAAACCTATGAGTTTTGTAGTAGCGGATTGATCAGTGGTTGGCCTGTTTCATTTATACCCTACCGGAATAGTTCTCTGCTAACTGCAAAATCACGTTTCTTGGCTGCACTCACTTCGGGTTCTAGTCTATTCAATTGTTCTTCGCTCATGCACGTTGCATGTATTTTTTTGGTTCTCCTACCGGAATTGGTGCTCGGTCAGTCAGTCAAACCTGGTTTTCAAGATTCGGTCATTAGCCGGAGTGATGCGGAGGAGTATTACGCCATTTACAAGCCTGCCACTCAGGACAGTAGGAAAGCCATTCTGTTTTTCGAGCCTGGGGGCCGTGCTTTCCTACCGGTGAACAAATATCAATCGCTCGCAGACAAGTTTGGGTATACGCTGATATGTCCCTACGGAAGTAGCAATGGGGCTTTTGAGCCTACATTAAAAGCTGCAGAAGCCATGGTAAATGAACTGGATGAGTTAGGTTTTGAAAGGTCAAGTGTTCTTACCTCAGGGTTCTCAGGAGGAGCTCGGGCAGCCACAGCCGTACAACAGTTATATGATCTTGGTGGAGTGATTGCGGTAGCCGGAGCAAGACCGCCGAGAGAAGACTTGTATCCAACTCACGGTGATGAGATGCGATACACGGCCATTGTGGGTACCAGGGATATGAATATGCTAGAGCATGAGAAGTTTCAAGAATATCTTGAGAGTCAAGAGATCAACAATGCAATTATCTACTATGAAGCCGGGCATCAGTGGCCGCCAGTTGAGGTTTATGAGCAAGCATTGAATTGGCAGGAGCAACTACCTGATCCTTTGATAGCTTATGCTGATAGCCTGCAAAAGACTGACAGCTATTTAGGCTGGCTCCAATGGGATCAGTGGGCTCGGTCATTTGAGAATGAAAAAGCTCAATCAAAAGCAACACAAAAAGTGTCATCGCTAGCTGAAGAAACTGAACTAGCAAAGATCATCAATCAGCAAAATGCTGCCAGGGAAAGACAATTTAATCTTCGAACAAAATACGAGTCAGCGTTGGAGCAGCTTAGGCTTGATCTGTTTCAAGACAAACCCTCAGCGTTCGACCAAGGTTGGTGGTCAACAGAGTTTAGAAGGTTGAGGAAATGGTCTGATGCTGATGATATACCACTATCACAAATGGCGGATCGCCTGATCGATGGTCTGAGGGGAGCAATCTATGTCAATACCAGAGAAGCGGTTGAATACAACCAATTTGACAATGCTGTCTATCTCAACAGCATAATGCTACTATTGTATCCAAAGTCTGTGCTTTTCCATTTTCACCAGTCCATCTATTGGGCCGGGGCTGGCAACAAATCAAAATCCTCCTCTTATTTAAAAAAGGCTACTAAGCTTAATCCTGAACTACTGGAGCGAATGAAATTAGGGCCGGAGTATAATGTAATTCGTGACAACTCGGATTACGCACATTTATTCCGGTAGGCTGTCAAATATCAGTTGGCAAACTGGGAAAGCATCATGAAAATAGTCTATCAGACAGGGCATCTTACACAAGTAACAACACCCCTAGACCATGAAAAAAGTCGATCAACCCATAGCCAATGTGATGAGCAAAAATGTGATCACTATAGAGCTAAGCACTAATAACCTTGAGACTGCAGAGCTGCTTTTTAGAAAACATAAGATCAAGCATCTTCCAGTTACCGATAAGGGCCAGATAGTAGGCCTCTTAAGCTTGACGGATCTTCAACGTCTCAGTTTCGTCAACAACTTTGGAGAAGATGAATTTGATGTGGATACCGCGGTATATGATATGCTAAGTCTAGAACAAGTGATGGTCGGCAAGCCAGTAATGGTATCTCCCTCTCAAACCGTTCGTGATGCGGCTCAGATCCTGACAAAGGAAGCTTTCCATGCCTTGCCTGTCGCTGAGGATGGTCAATTGGTTGGTATCGTCACCACAACAGATTTGATTCAACTTCTATTAGAGGAAGCTGGGTAACCCTCCGAACATTTAGATAAAAGGCAAAGACCGTCATTCCGGCCTGCTTGGCCTTCAGGCAGGTTTTTGCATCAAGCAAAATACCGGAATCTCTATGTGGGTTGATATTAGCAAGGTGTCTAAAGATGATTCTCTAGCTTACTTATGATCTTGTACACGGCAGGGCATACCTGTGCATTCCTCTCGGTCAAGTTGAGAATTTGATGCATCCGCTTTCGATTGGTATGTGGATACTCCCTGCATGCTCTGGGCCGATGTTCGTAAACTGAGCAATAATTATCCGCTCCCAGGAAGGCGCATGGAGAAGACTGCAATACATGATCTCCTTCCGTATCCACTTTGAGATAGGTTTCAATGAACTCTTGCGGTTTCATCTTGAGGTGTTTACTGAGTCGCTCGATATCACTCATGATGAATATCGGGCTTGTCGTACTGCAACAGTTAGCACAATCCAGACAGTCTATTTCTTCGAATACATCCTCGTGAGCCTCAGCAAAATGCTGATCCAACTTTGCAGGTTTTATCCTCTTTAGCTTCTTGACGGCAGCTTTGATCGACTTCTTCCGTGAGTGGGCTTCTGTGAGTATTTGCTGATATGTAGAATCCAAGTAATGCCTTGATTACGAATGCTCAAAGCTATGATATTGTGGCATTATTGATTGCGGCTATTCCCTTAATCCTCTTGCTGAACACCCAGGCCAAACTTCTCTACCACAGATGACTTGTAATTCCCTCCAATGGGAATTCGCTTATCTCGCACGATCAAGCTATTACCCTCCAGATAACTTACATGTTCCAGGTTGATAATATAAGAGCGATGTGTCCGGATAAATGATTCCGGTAGGTGCTCGTCCAACTGCTTCATGCGCTGAAGTGCCATAATTCGACCCCCGTCAGCTGTATGATAAGCCATGTACTCACGCATGCTCTCGATGTAGAGTATATCTCTCGATGGTACGCGGTATACTCGATGATCTGCGTGAACAGTAACCACCTGCTGATCCATCTCCGTGGCAGATCCTTTGATAAGTTGGGTTGTCTTGTTGACAGATTGCAGAAAACGCTCGAAACTAAATGGCTTGAGCAAATAGTCCACCACATCTAGGTCAAAGCCCTCAAGCGCATATTCGGAGTAAGCAGTAGTGAAAATGACCGGCGGCACTTTCCGGACAGTCTTTAGGAAATTCGTGCCGGTAATATCCGGCATTTGTATGTCCATAAAAATCAGATCCACACTTCCTTGATGGATATGGTCAAGCGCGAGCATCGGGCTTTTCATTTCTTCTATAAGCGTGAGGTTAGGAACTTTAGAAATGAAATTAGCCAGTAGCTCACGCGCTGGTTGCTCATCATCAATTACAATGCAGCAAATCTGTGTCATGTCAATTGGATTTGGAGTTGAACCCGATATTCCGATAGGTGCTCTTTGAATTCTAAAGAATGTCGATCCGGATACAGCAGCGCTAATCTTCGCTTTACATTTTCTATGCCTATGCCGCCCATCCCATTAGCTGAAGGCTTAGTAGTATTCACGCTATTGACTACCGTAAAATCGAACTTGCCATCATCTGAGCAATTCATATCTATGTCGACTTTAATATCCTCGGACGGCAATGATTCACTATGCTTGAAAGCATTCTCCACAAACGGGATCAAAAGCATCGGCGCGATTTGAAAGGAAGCAGGGCGAAATCTTGTGTTGATCCGCTGTAGTTCGTGATCCTTCAATCTTTGCAGATCAACGAAGCTCTGTAGATAGTCAACTTCCTTACTTAAAGCTACCCGATCGACATTGCTCTCATAAATCACATATCGGAGCATTGCACTCAGTTTGAGGATCATGTCCGGAGTTTCCTTAGCCCCATTCACCGCAAGGGAGTAGACGTTGTTCAGAGAGTTGAATAGGAAGTGTGGGTTGATCTGAGATCGAAGTAGCTTGAGCTCAGCGTCATTCTGAGCTGAACGAAGCTGCTCTTTCTCTTGATCCTGGGTTCTTAGGTGAGTTGAAATCCGCAACACAAGTGAAAGGAGAACTATGATTATTGCCGGTAGGGTGAGTGGTACGAATCTAATAACGCCAAAGGCCCTACCAGGAAATGACGTGTCTGGGGAATTCTGTAATATAGGAGGCCTGAAGTTGCTCTGATCAAATCCCAGATAGGTCTGGAATAGAAATCTGTTGCATAATATTACCACAACAACCAATCCAAGCACAATCACCCAATACTGCCTAACCTTACGATCGAGATAATAGCTCGGTACTATCCAGTGATAATTGCTATAGAACAGTCCAGCATGGAGACAAACAAGACCAGTCACTACTATGGCTGTATCATAGATATCCAGCCTTATCAGGAAAAGCGTGCTTAGCAGGGTAACGTAAAGAAGCCAGAAAATGAGATGTGAGGCGATTCTGATAGACAAGCTGCGGCGGTTTTATTGTTAACGTTTGACAATGGGTAATTCTAAAGTACCGCAATAGGTTGCCTGTACCCTCAAAAAGTCAACCAACAGCGCTCATTCATCAACGAACATTGAATGGAGACTCGCCAATGACTAATTCATTGATTTATCGAGTTTCTTAGTTGATTTTTTTTCTTCAAGAGATTGCCAGGAACGACTCTTGTCGCATGTTCATATTTTCAAGGCGCTCATTCAGAGGCATTAGCACTGTGGGATTAATGACGATGCTATTGAGTCTTTCGACATACGTTTTGGCGCAGGACTATTCGAAAATAACAATTGACGAACAATTCATGGGTAGGAGCCTGCACGGCATACTCCGTGATATCTCAGTCAAATACAAGGTGCTTTTTGATTATGATGAGGCGGAGTTGCCCAACAAGCTTGTGCCTGGTAAGATCTTTATGAAGAAGCCGTTGAGCTACGTACTGGATGACCTACTCAAAGATTACAATTTGCAGTATAAAGTCACCAGCGAAGGCACCATATTCATTCGTAGGAACACCGCCTCGATTGACGCCATTATTACAGAAGAGTTCCATCTGGATGCAGAGCCTACCAGATTCGGTTTTACGCTCAGAGGAAGGGTGATCGATAAGAACTCCGGTGAAACACTACCTTTTGCAACTGTTTTCGAAGAAGGTACTACCAATGCTACAACGACTAATGTCGATGGTAATTTCTCCCTTATGGATCTGGCTACAGACACCTCCACAATTACTATTCAGTATATGGGATATCAAACCAAAACCATCAAGCTGTATCCTGAACTTGTGGGTCTGAACACCACTGTATTTGAGCTAAGCTCCAATGCAACTCAACTTCAGGAGATTGTCATACTTGATAAGAAAGAACACATGATCAAGGCCTCCTCCGAGATCAGCAAGATTTCGCTCTCTCCTGCCCAGCTATCAGGTTTACCAAGCTTAGGTGAGAAAGACATCTTCAGATCACTACAGATGTTACCTGGCGTAAGCGGCACCAACGAGACGAGCTCGGGCCTGTTTGTCAGGGGTGGCACACCAGACCAGAATCTTATCCTCTTTGATGGATTTACGGTGTATCATGTGGATCACTTTTATGGATTCTTTAGTGCCTTCAATGCTAATGCGGTCAAAGATATCCAGTTTCACAAGGGTGGTTTTGAGGCCGCTTTCGGAGGCAGGCTTTCCAGCGTCGTAGAACTGACCGGAAAAAACGGAAACACCAACCAACTAGCCGGAAATGTCGGAATCAGTGCGCTAAGCGCCAATGGTTCGTTGGAAGCGCCATTTGCCGATGGCAAAGGCTCATTCTTTATCTCCGCAAGACGGTCCTATACAGACATTATCCGTAGCGGTCTGTACAACAATATTTTCGACCTATTCAATGAAGGATCAGAAGAAAACCAGGGAATTGGGGGTCCCGGTGGTCCTGGCGGACCAGGAGGACAAAGAGGTGGTTTTGGACAAACCCAGAATGAACCGGCTTTCTATTTCTACGATCTCAATGGTAAAGTCACTTACAGACCATCGGATCGAGATGTACTTTCATTCTCCATCTACAATGGTGAGGATAATCTCGACAACTCCAATGATTTTGACAGCAACCAGCTGGGGATATTTGGTGATGACGGAGGTGGCTTCAATAACAATACCATCGATCTCAATAGCTGGGGCAATGTTGGTACGAGTTTTAAATGGTCAAGGCAGTGGGGAGATCGTCTATATACCAATACGGTCCTCTCCTACTCCAACTATTTTACCGATAGGGAGCGTTACAGTGAGACAGAGGTCTCACGACAAGATACGACCTTCAACATCCGTACAGGCATCTTCGAGGACAATGATGTCATCGATGCAACACTCAGGATTGACAATGAATATGCCTTAAACCAGCAGCACAATATAGGTTTTGGTCTACAAGCCACTCACAATCAAGTCCAGTATCTTCAGCTTCAAAATGATACTACCACAGTTCTGGACCGAGATGATGGTGGACAGACCTATGCGGTATACGTTCAGGATACTTGGGAGCCCAACGATGCATTGACAATCAAGCCAGGCATAAGGGCCACTTACTACAGCGAAACTGAGCAATACTATGTCGAGCCTCGGCTATCCCTTTCATACCAGGTGGCTCCCGAATTTAAGGTTAAGGCAGCCTGGGGTCAGTTTAACCAGTATGTCACCCGTGTCGTTCGTGAGGATATCTCTCAGGGCAGCCGTGACTTCTGGTTGCTTTCTAATGACGAGATCAATCCCGTGAGTAATGCCACACACTATATTGCCGGCCTGTCCTACGAGACCGATGCTTTCCTATTTGATGTGGAAGGCTACTATAAAGATCTCAACGGCCTATCGGAATATACCCTTCGTCTGACCAACAACTTCTTTGCTCAATCGACAGAGGTAAGTGAACTGTTCTATGAAGGCACTGGCTACTCGAGAGGTTTGGAGTTTCTCGCGCAAAAGAAATTTGGAGCATACACGGGATGGATAAGTTACACGCTGAGTGAAACCATCCATGAGTTCCCTGAGCTATCAGACGAGCCCTACCCTGCGCTGCACGATCAGACACATGAGTTCAAGTCAGTTAACAGCTGGAGGGTCGGCCCATGGACGCTCTCAGGCACTTGGGTCTATGCTACAGGAAGACCGTTCACCAGTCCTATCGGTGGCTATGAGCTTACACTGCTGGATGGTACAGACAACTCCTACATCACTATTGGAGAAAAAAATGGCTTCCGTCTTCCGGCATACCATCGCATGGATGTATCGGCAACTTACGGCTGGAATTGGGGGCCAAGGGCTAAAGCTGAGCTAGGTATGTCGGTATTTAACCTGTATAACAATACCAACATTTGGTACAAGACTTTCGAGGTGATCGAGGATGAGATAGTGGTGACTGATGTCAATACCATTGGCTTCACGCCCAACATATTTTTCAACATTAGTTTTTGACGATGAAGAAGTTAGGGTTTATTCAATTGCTGGTTGTCATTACTCTCGGCGCTTGCACGGACGAAGAATTCGATCCGTCAAGTGCTGAGGTAATGATCGTGGAAGGCTACCTATACGCCAATCAACCTATCGAAGTGCGGCTAAGTCAGCTCG
Organism: Flammeovirgaceae bacterium UBA6059; assembly: GCA_002435755.1. Classification (GTDB taxonomy): domain Bacteria; phylum Bacteroidota; class Bacteroidia; order Cytophagales; family Cyclobacteriaceae; genus UBA6059. The sequence continues at coordinate 61,921 of DIYH01000023.1, read as the reverse complement.
TCCCATTTGTGACTGATGAAGAGACGTTTGAGATCGAGGATGCTCAGCTCCATATCAGCGATGGTGTCACCAGTTACCTACTGACCCACGATGAGGATGAGCCCGGCCGATATTACCTACCGGAAAATGAACTCCTACCGTCTACCGCTAATACCTATGAGATTGCCGTAGACTACTTTGGTGTAACTACGTCTGCTTCAACTGTCATTCCTGATAAGCCACTGGAAGTCTCCCTATCGGTAAATGAAATCGAAATTGAACCCATCGAAAGTTTCGAGGATGTCTTTGACCGGGTTGAGGGAGATGTGGTAGAAGTTTACTGGGAAAACGAAACTTCAGAGTACTTCTATATCCTTGTAGAGAACATAGAGTTTAACCCCAGGGACGTCAATAGACTCAACTTCGGGGGAGGACAACCTAACTTCACCTTTACCACTGAACCTACCAATTTGGACGTCCATAACATCCGACCATTTTCACTACTACAGTACGGTACTTACCGCATCATCGTCTTCAAAGTGGCACAGGAGTATGTAGACCTGTACCAGACGGCTGACCAGGACTCGCGTAACCTCACAGAGCCACTTACCAACATCAATAACGGTCTTGGCATCTTCACCAGCTTCAATAGCGATACAGTTTATCTCGAAGTAATCGAACCTGAATAAGTAGTCATGCCATATCGGATCTCTCTCTTATTGACCTTCTTTCTGTTCGATATATCGATTTTAATTAACGGCTGCAGTAGTCCGAAAGTCATTGTAAGTACTCCCGTCGATCGATTGATTCAAGGACAATACTCTGGTTATGATGAAAATCAAAAACTGAGATATGTGGTATCTCATGATAGCGAGAACCTTTATCTAATGATCAATACTGATAATCCTGTGACCATTATGAAAATGCTCAGGATGGGGCTCACTTTTTATTTTGATCTACCTGATCAAAAGCACAAAAGCCTGTATGTCCGCTACCCAATATTGGATGATAAAAGTCAGCTCTCAGAATTGGCCAATGCCAATAACAGGCCATCAAATGAGCAGAGACCAGATATTCATAGCTTGATCAGTAAACTCCCCGATCAGGCACTGTTCTTTGCTGATGGTGTTGGATCAGCGGTTGACCGGCGCGGGTTGGACATTGGACTTAGCATTGAAGTCTCTGCTGTTGGAGCAACTGAGATTGATTATGCATTGACTGTGCCACTAGGTTTGATTTCTAAGAAGGGTGTACAAGGACTTAATGAGGTCTCATTAGGTATAGAGTCTGGTAGCCCGGAACTACCCAGAGGAATGAGTGGAGGCGCAAGACCGTCTACAGGCATGCCTCCAGGAGGGATGCCACCAGGCGGTGGAATGCCAGGAGGAGGAATGCCTCCAGGGGGAATACCCAGTGGTCAAAGAGGTATGTCGGATATGCAGTATATGATGAGCACTATTGATATATGGTTTCAGTTGAAGATAGTAGACCCAATCAATTCTCAATAGTCATAAAAAATCCCATCCTGAATAGCTCAAGATGGGATGAAGAGGTCCCGAAAGGATTCGAACCAATGTAGGAGCTTTTGCGAAGCTCTGCCTAGCCGCTCGGCCACAGGACCTTAAGACATATACTATTACTCACAAGCACAAAAATGGTTTCACCAAGTTGATGAGTGGATGAAATTGGTGATTAAGGAAGTAAGAAAGTTCAGTCATTTAATAATGCCAGGTGGCAAATCAAACCTTCGATCGAAGAAGGTCACCTTGTAACTTTTGAGATTACAACACTCTTTGTTTTGAATAAATGTCTACATCTGCCCATGAATTACAGACTCCTGTCAATAGCCCATATGATATCATTCCAAACAGGACGTTTAACAACACTTTAGACGATATTCACCGTCATTTTCATACTTCTATGTACTCTCTCAATCCCTTCATAAGAAGTCAATAAACCATCTATTGAATCAATATGAGATAAGCCATAACACTTTTATATTAAAGTCATTCCTACGTATATTGAACATATCATGAAAGTGAGTTATGAGCAATAGACGAAAATCTGAATAAAAAAGATTTGAATACCCACATTGACAAAAAAACAGACAACACAAATCTATCGATAAGTAATGCAGTTTCTCTCAAGAAAAAAGGCGGTGATTCGAGATTCCAGCTTGTTGATAAGCGACCTGAAGCGATTGCGCAAAGGAAGCTACAAGAGATTGCTAACAATAGTCCTCAGATAAAAAAGTTTATGCAATTGCAAGCTAAGGTGGACAACCAATCCAATCACCTAAAGCAGCCTATTCAAAAAAAAGAAAACGATACGGGACTACCCGACAATCTCAAGACGAGCATAGAAAGTCTCTCAGGTTATTCTATGGATGATGTGAAAGTACACTACAACTCTGATAAACCAGCGCAATTGCAAGCCCATGCTTATACTCAAGGCACTGACATTCATTTGAGTCCTGGGCAAACAAAACACTTACCTCATGAAGCTTGGCATATCGTTCAACAGAAGCAAGGACGAGTAAAGCCCACCCTTCAAATGAAGGACAATGTTGAAATCAATCATGATGTAAGATTAGAGGAAGAAGCCAACGTTATGGGAAATAAAGCCATGCAAATGAAAAGTTTTGGCGACCAAGTTCTCTCGAGTCAACTACCATTAGGTTATATTACTTCATCGAGTGTACAAATGATTTCTACTGTCGAGCTGAAGGAAGAAATAGAAAAGGCATTAGAAGAACACCCCACTGAAGAGGAACAGAGAGCAGCTTTGAAAGAGATTTTTTCAGATGCAGGTGTAGATGAAAGGATAAAGATACCATACCTCGCTCGGCACACAAATAACACGCAACTAGTTCCGCTACCTCCGCATCCTGTCCAAAAAACAATGCCCATAGACGAAATAGTACCTAGATGTGAGGAGCTCACAGAATCAACTGATGAGCTCATACAAGAGTACCTATCCTTAGAAAGTGACGAGTTTACCTCAGAAATAGACGCTTATTATTACGGCCGATTCAAAATAGCCGAAGCAGATTTTCACTACACAATTTATCAGGCCATGAGTTCAATTTCATCTCTTCCTGAGACGGTTGATAAGACTGAGCCTCTTTCGGCAACACGAGAACTACTTTCAAGATATAAAGACACTTTTGAAATAGCATTATCTACTATTGGCTCATCAATCAAGGAAAACCCTGAGCTGTTAAATAAGTTCAAAGAAGAGTTATCTGAATCTTCAAAATGGTTGCTATCAGCCGGAATTGAGCTAAAAAGGGATAGCTTCTTCAAAAAAGAACACATCGATGTAATTGCTGATTTTGCAACAAGAACCGACCAAGACAAGGAAGACGCTGAGCAGGCACTGACGAAATCCCATCCGATGTTATCGGCTTCTTCTATGCCCCATGATCACAAGGAAATGTTCCTTGATTCATTGGTCGAAATGGTAATACAAGGCAAAGAAATTGGTATTGAGTTGGCTAGCCTCACAGCACGTACCGAACTGGACCTTATTACTCGTCCAATGGCAGACAGTGAATTCATGACTCCATTAGCTAATGAAGGTGTGGTCTCACCAACTGTACTCTGGTGCCCTTATTCAAACTTCTTCTCCTACACTGTAGATGATGATGAACTCAAATTAAATGCTTTCCCTTCATGGGTAGGCCTTCTTCATGAATTGGGACACTACAAACAAAGCTTAGATGATGGAAAAGAATATGCTGAACTACTCAATCAGGGCAACACTGCTGAAATAGAAAGAGACAATCTCGTCCGTCATGAGGGACATGCTACTATGGAGGCTGGGCTGGGATCTAGAAAAAACTACGAAGATCATATTTTCCAATCCGATAGAATGGATGAAACAATTTCGGATTACGAAGCGATAGACTTAGGAGTTTTAAGCAGAGTTACCGCGAGCCGTCTTTCAGATCACGAAAAACAAGGTTATTGGACAAAACACTATAAACCTTTAGCTAAATCGAAATACGACAAGCTGTTTCAGTCTGCATTCATCGGAGGTACGAATCTTTTTGAAGAAGCAGAAGCAACCGGTGAAGATTTGAAAGACACCCTCTACGAATATTTCGGAAATGTTCAGTCTCTACAATTCAGTTCTAAGCCTCCGACGCTTGAAAAGCTTAAAGAAACAATTTCTTTAGGTGAAGCTTCAAGAAAGATAGCCTCTGATCATGGCTACTTAACTAAAGAAATCAGCAACACGCTTACACTCCTTCTCACGTTAACGACTCTTTCCCTTGAATGAAAAGTGAGAATGAAGTAACACCGTCAACTTCGATCCCACCGACAGAGCACATATAATGGTCACGGTACATGAATGACTTCTAGAGAGATATCCACAATTATTAACTTTTACTAAACAGATATCGGCTCTATTCTTCGGAGCAAAGGCCTTCCCTCTAAAGTGTACCTCCGCAAGAATCTTATGTCTGATATATCTTCGAGCACCTTTGCGACAAGTCAACAGGTTGACCTTCCTATGCTAGAGTAACACTGAATACTCTCGACAACATTCTTTATATGTTAGTTTTCTTAACGCTAGATGACTTGTTTAGGCGCCTTCTAAGTCAAAAAAACTTAGAAGATCATCCTAGTCAGGATTTCAAAATTAAATATTTGCTCTCTAAGTAGTTGACCTACAGAGTAACCCCCTCTTTAAGTAGCTCCTTTTTTACGCCCCTTATGATATCTTGTTCATCGATTTGATTGCTGTTTCTCTCAGCAGATGTGATGGAACAGTAGCGAAGTATATTGATGATATTACCTCCAGAGACTTCATAGTCATTCGCAATTCTCTCCAGATTTGCTTTGCTTAAATCAAAGGTCGCAAAATACTTCTTCCACAAGGACAACCGTAAAGAAGAATCAGGTTTTGGGAAGTAGACCACACTTTGAAATCTGCGTAAAAAGGCCTCATCAATGTTGTCCTTGAAGTTTGATGCTAAAATCACAACTCCATTGAATTCTTCTACCCTTTGTAGCAGATAGGCGACTTGCTGGTTGGCAAACATATCATTGCTGCTTTGCGAACTTACCCGTCTACCAAACAATGCATCTGCCTCATCGAAAAACAGTATCCACCGTTTATTCTCAGCCATATCAAACAGTCTCGAAAGGTTCTTTTCGGTTTCCCCGATGTACTTAGAAACCATTGCCGATAGGTCGACTCGGTATACATCCATGTCATTGCTCTTACCCAAGATGGCAGCAGTCATAGATTTTCCCGTTCCAGGAGGTCCATAAAAGAGGACTCGATATCCTTTTTTCAGATATTTATCCAACTTCCAGCTCTCTAGTATTGTATACTCGTGTCTTATCCAGGATTGTATGTGTTGGATCTCCTGTTTCACATTTTTATCAAAAACAGCATCATCCCAATCAAGTCGTGTTGCAAGCCGTTGTGCAGGAAAGGTTGGAGAATATCTTGGTTTAAAAGCTTCATTGAGCGTAACATGAGTTAAAAACTCTTTACTTATAATGAGCTCACCACTCCAAATAGGCTCATGATCATTGGTAAAACCCAGAGCCAATATATTGTTTCGATAGAGTGTATTGTTTTCGTCAAAGCACTTTTGAATCTTAAATCTCGTCTCAAGGTCATTTCCAGCTATGATGAATGAAGCCGTTTCTGCAGTAGGAACAAAGCCGCTGTGCTTTTCACCTTTAATCCCGCCGAATTCAGCATAGACCCTATCAAATTGAGCATTCTTGGTAAAGAATATATCAAAAACCGCTGGTCTTATATGCGGAGCAAGTGCTATCATGATGAGGAGCCTACCTATATCATCAATTTGAAGTTCCTTGATGGTGCAGGCATAGTAAGAGTCATCACTTGTGAGATCTGGAGCAACCGGAGCAGTTTTATTGTTCGACTGTTTAAAATAGTCTGTAAAGCGATATTCAATCATGTGATCAAGCCACTCCAACTCGGAACTCAGTGTTGTCAAACTTGAATTAAACGCTAAAGCCATTCTACATTTATTCTTTTTTCCATCCAGGGAAGCTTAACCATTCCCAATGCCCACGGTAGGTTTTCCATGAGAATATCAAGTGTCTTCTTTTCTACTTTCAATTCCCAAGTATCCTCTTTTTCTAAAATATAACCATCTCTAATCATGAAACCTTCCTGAACGGCTTCAATGGATGAGCTTTTGACTTTATCCCAATTTTGGAGCAAGCCCGTGAGCATACTATGGGTAGTCTCGATTTCTTTGTTTGATAGCTCTATCGCGACCGGAACAGGAGTTGAGATTTTCAATCCACACAATACTTTATTCAGTAATAATTCATGCTCGGGCGCCTCGGCAGAACCAGTGGCAATGTATTGGAGTAAATGTACGGCTCTTATGGCATCTTCGACAGTCTTAAACCCGTCTTCTTCGGTCATCTCCAACAAATCGAAATATCGCGTCAAAAAAGGCCAGGTAATGACTAAACCGGCATTTTTTATGAGTACTCTTTGATCAACCATAGGGTCTTTCTCCGTATCAAAATAGCCTGTTTCAGATCGTACCAGCGGGGGCAAGTCTTTGGGTGGCTCTGGCCCCTTTTTCCTCAACAAAGAAGAAATTATATCCTTATCTAATCCACTATCAGCTAATTCTTCGTACTCGAACTCCGGGGTTTGTTTGAACGTTTCAGCAGCATTCAGGACATAGGACACAGTCAGTTCACTCACCCCTACCGGAATGCTCGGCAAGCCCGTGACCTGAACAAACATCGATTGGTAGTACGCTTCATTAAGCCTTTCCTCTGATATTCCCTCCCATTTTCTAACCAAAATAGGAATGATGATTTCTTTCGCCAAGAGAAGCTTTTGGCTTATTCCAGGGTACAATATCTGGATCATCAGCCTTAGGAAATGATCTGATTCACTCTTTATCAGTCGATTTCGAGTTACTTCACTTGCAAGAACCTGTTGAATGGATAGTCGAAATTCGTTAGACCGGAATTCTATCTCATTTTGAATCAGCTCCAATAGTTTGTAGCGGCTATTGATGTGTTCAAAACCTGAGGGCAAAGAACCCACTCTGAGGTAATAGATGATCGCAGATTGCAGACTCATTGGAGTTGATAGCACCGCAATCGGAGTTTCCTTGGCCTTGATTGAGCTTTCATCAAGGTTAGCTCCGAGTAAATCGATAAAGGGTAGAAAGCGCATTTCTCTATTTTTAATGGCAACCTTGGCGGTTTCCAGCAGCCGCTGACGCAATACCGTAATAGAGAGGCTTGACAGTTTTGACGCCATACTCAGCGCCTTAGGCATCCATGTACTTGCCTTTAATTCATCCTCTGTGACAGTTGCCATGATCAAAAAAGTCAACCACTTCTCTCTATCAATTTTTATTGTGCTTCTTATCAGCAATAGATCAAAGCTAATGATGAATCCGGCTATATTGGGAGCTACCGATGCAAGTAATTTGTCCAATTGTTGACCTGAAATCAAAGTTGCCATCTTCATAACGACTTGCTCAGCATCTCTCCGTTTCGAAATAGATTTTATGAAGTCCGCAGGTGATTCGTCCACAAGACTTGCGAGCAACTCCTTTATCCGATCTGTCAGAGGTTTTCCAGATTCAACCCCTACTTCTGATGACCACCAGGGAGTGTGCCCACTCTCCGTCATATATAGCAGAGTGTCAATTGAGTATGATACATCCTCATTAACTATACTCTCAGAGTATTCCTTCTGGCGCGTCGAAACGTACTCTTTGATGATCCTTATTCTGCTTTTTGAAAGCAACACCTGGTAATCTGTAGCGCTTAGTTCGAAATCCTGAGGTACGGCATCAAGTATCAAGGGCGCTATGACATGGGCAGCATCCGTTCCTGTTTTGTAATAGAGTGATAGATAGCGTAGAGAAAAATAGTCTATCAACGCATCTTGGTCACCCAACTGCGCATGTAATTGTGAGAGTTTTTCTGCTTGCTTCTGTATCGTACGGAACGCTTTGGTCTCGACTTTCTGCATTAGCTCCCAGAAGGATGCTCTACCGAGAATATTGAACAGGTACCTGGTCCCCTGAACTTCTGCCGACATTTGTCTAAAGACTACCCTTACCTTCTCCGGTTCCGACTCAATGGCAAGCTTCAAAACATGAGTAAAATCCGTGCTTGAGGACAAAGACTCAGTGGTTGGCAATTTGCCACTTTTTATTGTTTCTGCGAGTAGCTCAAAAAATGAGTATCTCGATTCAACCTCTTGCCAAGTGACTTTTGAGGGTGGTTCTTCTGGAAAAGAATCTGATGTCTTTACTGACCTTTTCTCCGCAGTAGGTTGTGAAAATCCGTCATGCTCAATTGACTTAACGAGCTGCCGAATTACCTGATCGGTACCGGAACTTTGCGTATTAATAAGTGCCATTCGCATCCAGGTCGAAAGCACTAGGGATTCCTCTACTTGCAACTGACTTGTGACTGTTGCCAAAACATGGTCTAATCGAGTTCTTAAGTGTGGAAAAAACTGACTGAAAATGTTGCGATGGCTATGTTGAGGAATAATCTCAAATAAGCTTTCGACAACCACTCGAAGAGGAAATGAGATTCTCAAGAGTCCCATAAACTCCTCTTTCCGGTAGGTCATGATTTTCGTAAATCCTGTTAGTAATCCGTCTCTTTCCAAAGGCAGATAATTATATCTCCTGAAGCCGAGGTAATGGATAAATGCTTTTAGGTAAGCTTTTGACGGACCTTCATCTTGGATTAAATGTTGATCGAACAAAACTGAATCCTCAATCCTGATGATGGCTACAGACTCATGAAGAAACTCAATGTAAGTTCTTGCATCAAACTTTGAATGTGAGATTCCATAAGCTATCGAGCCAAGCTTTATCGCTTTTTCAGCGCTTAGATTAGTAGAAAGAACCTGACCATAGAGTTGTCCGAAAGAGGACTTCCCGAACCTCAGAAGAACAGCCTTTTCCAATAATGATATTGAGGAAGGTGAAAAGTTTTCGAGCCAAATAATCAATTTCCTAGGATCGGCTAAAGTGAAGGCAAGATTTAGTCTTCTGGACTTGGTCAGCAGATCGACAATGTGTATCTCAAAATCTTCGAAACTTTGAAAATAAGGCTGAACCTCCGTACGGTTGCTATCAATCAGCGCAACAACAAAATTGGTAATGTCGAATCCTTCGATTTTCTCCTCCAAAGGAATACCAGTAGTTAACTTAATCTCCTTGGCATATCCTGCAAAATCATCACAAAAGCTGGCTGTTACTCGCTTTCTTAACTCCTCAGTACTCTGACTAAAAGGTATGTTTTCTAGCCACCGCGTACTCCAATAAGAATAGGGCATCTCTACACCCAACTTCTTGAACTCTATCTGATAAGACTTTATTTCCTCTAACAGCACAGAATATTCCTTCCTTAATTCATGTGGTACCAATGCAGTTTCATCAGTAAGCGACTCAAGGATAGACTCTATGCTTTCATCATCTTGAAATCTGCCTTTTTTGAAATCTTTAGAAGCTTTTGTGAAGATTGTTTCAAGCTTGGCCTCTTCATCGAATAGGTAATGTACTATGAGCGCAATGAGTTGAGACTTCTTGAATAGTCCCTTGAGCTCATCGGCGCTAAAACCGGAGATTAAATGGTCAAACCAGCGGAATTTATCTCGGGAATATGTCGTGATAATCTTGGCTACCTGGCTTAAATCTCCTCGATCAAAATGTGACAAGAATTGTCGCCAAGAACGCTTCTCAATCTGATTATTTAATAGAAACTCCAGCAAATGATGCGGATTATGAGATAACTCTTTGATCATGAATGAAAGAGTGTCTCCGGTCGGTTTAACCTTCCCATAGCTTCCCTTTAGATAATGATTTAGTACTTGATTGATGTCTAGTTCATCAGCTTTATCTTCTCGCGCGCGCTCAGTGGATATCAACTCTTCGATTTTTTTCTCAAAAAAACTTCTGAAATCGATACCCAAATCCTTGTGATACAAAGCTTTTGCGAGAAAGAAGTACTCCAGCAGCTTCCGTTGAGAAACATCATTGACATCTCTCGAACCGAAGCTCTCCAGTTTATCATGAAGCAGCTCCGGATCGTCATCACCCTCAAAAACCCTGACAAATAGTGTTTTCACCAAGTCTACGGGGTGTTGATATATCAGCCTGAGCCACACCGTAGGTAAGTTAAACCTTTGCTTGAGCTCCAACACAAGCCGTTCTGAGGCATCCTTCAACAACGTGCTCAAAGTCTGGTCTGGGTCCGTGTCTTCAAGTAGCCATATGCCGGTAGTAAGAAAATGGAGGTAGGCACTCATGGCACCAGCCGGAGGCTTGTGCTCAGTCCTATCTAGTCCCTCCAGCTTCGATTTGAGCTTCTGTAGGGCTCTTTTGAATGTAGGGGTATGTTCATGACTTGTCTGGTCACTATAGGTTATCAACTTATCTACTAGGTCCAACCCCTTCTTGGATCTTTTCGCTGAAATGGTCTTGACGTAGTCCTCTACCAACAGCATTAACTCGCTTGGTCGTGAAGTGGTAGTGGGCAGATATCTAGATAGGAATTGTGGGGTCGGGTAGGGAAGATTTTCAAAAAACAGTTGATCAAAAACAGCCTTTATGTACCGGATCTCTGATAGCCTTTTGGAACGATAACCTGTAGAACTGAGCTCGTAAAAAGCCATCATCTCCTCGATCTGGTCCGATGAAAAGATCATTTTGAGACGATTCCATTCTTCAGATATATTATCAAATTTCTCAATCAGTTTTTCAGCAAAAGCTTCTAAAGCTCGACCTTTAAGCTCTTGAACTGTTTTCCATACATCATCTCTGTACGCTGTTTCAGGTGAATTACCTATAAGGATGAAGTTTAGCAGGGCTTCAATATGATCAGCTCCCGATGATCTATCTCTAAAATCACCCTTATCTATTATTAGATTATCCAGGTACTTGAAAACGTTGGTCGGAAGTAAGTGCTCGAAAGGCTTGAATTCATCTGCTAGAGACTTGAGCCAATCTACGAAATCAACGCTCGACGTAGACTGCTGATCGTAAGCCATCAAGAAATCGATACCCAGATCTTTCTGGAACAAGGCTTTTGCCAGAAAAAAGGACTCCAACAGCTTCCGTTGAGAAGCGTCATTGACATCTGTCGAATCAAAGTTCTCTAGCTTATCATGAAGCATATCCAGATCGTCATCACCCTCAAAAACCCTGACAAATAGTGTTTTTACCAAGACTAGCGGGTGTTGATATATCAGCCTGAGCCACATCGAAGGTAATTTGAACCCTTGCTTGAGCTCTAATACGAGTCGTTCTGAGGCATCCTTCAACAACGTGCTCAAAGTCTGGTCTGGGTCCGTGTCTTCAAGTAGCCATATGCCGGTAGTAAGAAAATGGAGGTAGGCATTCATGGCATCAGCCGGAGGCTTGTGCTCAGTCCTATCTAGTCCCTCCAGCTTCGATTTGAGCTTCTGTAGGGCTCTTTTGAATGTAGGGGTATGTTCATGACTTGTCTGATGACTATGGGTTATCAACTTGCCTACCAGGTCCAACTCCTTCTCGGATCTTTTCGCTGAAATGGTCTTGACGTAATCCTCTACCAACCGCATTAATTCGTTTGGTCGTGAAGTGGTAGTGGACAGATAACTAGATAGGAATTGTGGGCTTGGATAAGGGAGGTCCTCAGAAAAAAGTTGATCAAAAACAGCCTTTATGTACCGGATCTCTGATAGCCTTTTGGAACGATAACCTGTAGAACTGAGCTCGTAAAAAGCCATCATCTCCTCGATCTGGTCCGATGAAAAGATCATTTTAAGACGACTCCATTCTTCAGATCTATGATCAAATTTCTCAATCAGTTTTCCAGCAAAAGCTTCTAAAGCTCGACCCTTAAGCCCTTGGACTGTGTTCCATACATCATCTCTGTACGCTGTTTCAGGTGAATTACCTCTAAGGATGAAGTCTAGCAGGATTTCAATATGATCAGGTTCCGATGATCTGTCTCTAAAATCATCTTCATCTGTTGTTAAAGAATCCAGGTACTTGAAAACGGTGGTCGGAAGTGAGTGCTCAAAGGGCTTGAATTCATCTGCTTGAGACTTAAGCCAATCAACGAAATCAACAGTCGATATAGACTGCTGATCATAGCCCAACAAGAAATCAATCATTAATCTCTTCAGCAGTCTTGCAAGGCTTTCTTCTTGGGAATCGAAACTTGGTTTGAGCTGGGTATCCTCAAATATCTTGTTATAGACAGATTCGACTTGTTGAAATTGTAATGGCATAGATCGGATCCAGAATTCCTTGAGGTATCGATAATCCAGCTGATAGAATAACCTTATGGAAATCTCTTTTATCCTACTGCCATCACTTAAAATCGCTCTAAGCAATTCAAAGTCCTCTTTTAAGAGATGCACAAACAAATCATTAAGGTCATACGAATCATATTGTGACCATCCCTCCTTCAAGTATTTTATGATGGCTTCTCCATAAGACAGTTTAATTGTCTTCTCTACCTCATCAGTGAAGTCAGTCGACTCAAAAAGATCCTTAAGCTCTGTCTGAAGAAGATATGATAGACGGACTATAAGTTCGTCTTTAAAGTTTGAGGCCTTAATCTTACCTAAGTCGAAGTGAAACCTTTTGATTGGAATTAACCGATCAGAACGATCAAACTGATTGAAATAAGTCTCAATAATCTCTGGGACAACATCCTCTATAGTCTTTCTTATTTCGAATGTTACCTTCCCATCAATTTGAAAATGTATCTTATTTATTTCGTGGATAGCACTCAAGTTTACTATCTAAAAATAAAGACTGATCCCTCTATTTTTTCATTTTCCCTAAGATTGATTTCGTATTTATACTCTCCCGGAGGTTGAAGAACACCGTTCTGCTTGCCAGTCCATGGTTCGCCATAACCCTGAGAATGAAACACTAGCTCGTTGTTCAAATTAAAAACGCTAACTGTGGCATTTGGGTACTTATCAATATTTTTAATGGCCCAATCATCATTTATCCCATCCTGATTTGGAGTGAAAGCTGGAGGGATGTACAATTCCGAAGTATCCTTAAACTCATTCTCAATGTGTCCGGGTTCATTCATCCACATGATGCACTCTTCTACAGAATCAAAGAGATGCTCCTCATCGACCATATTGGGTATAACGTTCAGACCTTTGAGTATCTTAAGATTTGCATCGCTCAACTCACTGAAACAAACATTCACTTTGCGTTCTTTCAAAAATTGAATTACCTCAATAAATGTTCGCACTCCGGAATGATCCATGTAGGGAACCATTGACATATTAAATATCACGGCTTCTACCTGCTTTGGGATGTTTCTCATAGAGAGCAAAAAGCGCGAGGAAAACCCAAAAAAAATAGGTCCTCTGATGCTTTTTATGAATACCCTCCTTTCGAACCCTTCTGTATCCTTAAAACTCTGTATTACTTGATCGACAATCTTGTCCACCTTAGTTTTTTGAGTATCCACTTCGACCACATCCGCCATTTTCTTCATGAAATAGAATGACGCAAATACAAGACCTATGATTACTGCATACAGTAAATTCCAAAACACTGTAAGCACAAAAACAGTCATCATAATCACGTTATCCGCCTTAGGGATGTATTTCATGTTCCGAAGGGTTTCCTTGTCTATCAATACGATACCAATATGGACAAGAATCCCCCCTAAAACCGCATGAGGTATTTCTGCAGCGATGTGCGTACCAAACAACAGAACTAAGAGTAGAAAAGTAGAACTTACCACCCCGGATATCTTATTTCTTCCACCAGACTGAATATTCGCCACGGTACACGCGGTTGCTCCACTACCAGGAAAGCCGCCAAACACGCCGGCAAATACGTTACCAAGCCCCTGCCCAAGTAGCTCTTGGTTACTATCATGAACTGAAGAAGTCATTTTATCTGCAACCACAGAGGTAAGCAGTGTATTGATTGAACCTAATAATGCTAACGATAATGCCGCCAATAAGACCCTGAAGATCACATCTGCCTGGAATATCTTCTCGTCGTAGACCAAATCGAAGTGGGCAAGATGAACGTCTACAGCCCCAAGTCTTTTTATGTCAAGGTTTAAGGCAGTCGATATGACAGTGATGACAATTAACGCTACGAGACTGCCAGGTACACGTTTGGATACCCGAGGAAAAGCAAAAATAATTGCGACTGTTGCCAGAGAAATCAACAGAGATTCCAAATGAGCATTTTGAATGAAGTAGCCAATATTCAGCAATATTGAAGGAACCGAACTGTACTGTGAGTCATATACCCCAAAAATATCTTTGAACTGAAGTACAATGATTATAACACCTATGCCACTCATAAAAGCGCTGACAACAGTGTATGGAACATACCGAATGTTCATACCGAGTTTGAGTATCCCAAGCAGTAGTTGAATAATTCCTGTTAAGACAAAAATCATTAATAATATAGGGGTGGCTCCTTCCAGACTACCCGCTAGTTGTATTTCCCTTGCTACAATCAAAGCAACGACCACTGTGAGGGCTCCTGTCGGACAACTTATTTGTGTTTTCGTTCCGCCAAAAATGGAAGCCAAGTAACCTAAAATAACGGCAGTGTACATCCCAGCCATAGGGCCTAAACCGGACGCAACGCCATAAGCCAGCGCAACAGGAAGGGTCACGATACCAGCTGAAATGCCACCTAAGATGTCTCCTCTAATATTGTCCTTTGCAACTAATGACATAGACATCTATTAGTTGAAGTTGTACTTAAACGATAGCAGAATCATTCTGCCCTCACCTCTTTGCCTCTGCATTAGCGAGATGACTGATGGCAAGTAGTAGTCCTTATCAAATAAGTTGTAAGCGGAGAGCCCTAAATTGAACTTACTGATATAGGCCTTGAGATGTAAGTTCGTCAAAAAAGCAGCTGGCAAATTTTGAACTTTTCCTGCTCCACTATTTTCAAGAATACCTTGATCATTGATGAATAACTGAGATTCAATACGTGTTTTTCCAATCCACTGTGCCGTTGCACCTAGTCTTATCTTCTTTAGAGTAACTCCCAAATCCGAGACTGTACTAAAACTTTTAGTCTTAAATGATGCATCAAATCCCATATTGACGTTTGATCCAGGAAATCCTTTGAGCGTGCTTTCTTCAGAAGTCAAATCAGAGTCAAATACATTAAAGTAGCTTTGCCTGTCAGAATTATTAAAATCCAACCGCCTTGTAATTGATACATTGGCAAAGGAGTACCAATCAAAAGACTTGGATTCGTGCCGGTATTTGATCTCCAATTCAATCCCAGATACCCGCTCATCATTATCGCGATTTATGAAGGTGAATTCGCCAGTATCGGCACGAACTATTGATTCATGAATCTTATTGATGTAGGTAAGTGCGCTATAGCTGATATTCTTATTTATGTCCCCGTAGATAACCGCCTCACCACTTTCGATACTTTGGGGATCCAATTCTGGGTTACCCTCGAATCCCCGAACATCGCCCTCCCTTCGATACAAAAATGGCGGAGGTAAGAAGGCCGAGTTATATAGTAACTTGAACTTGTAGGTATTGAGGCCATTCTTATTTTTTCTTGGTAGGTAAATCAGTGCAAATCTGGGAGAATACTGTTCACCCCACTTGAATTCACCAAAATTCGAATAGAGGTTATGATAATTTATCCGTACCCCTACTGTTCCTATAAACCTATCATTGATGAGATGATACTCATTTTGCAAATATACGGCACCAATATATTCATTTCTTTGATCACCGGGTTCCGTGAACTGATCGCCGATTTTACTTAACTGTAATGTTGTATCTGCTTGCCTGTAATATAAATACCGCCAGTGGTTAATGAATGCCTCAGCACCTACTAAAAAGTGATTTTTATGTTTGCCACTCTTACTAAATAGGCTGTCACTAGCATATTCGATGCTGGCCGTTGCTCTATACTCGTCACCTACGAGTTGAGTATTCTCTTCGATTCCAACAGAATAACGATTAGTTGTAAAGTCCTTATGAAAATGATCGCCGCTTATCTTTAGTTGTAAACGGTTGTGAGATCTAGCTGAGTTATCGAGAAAGTCATATTCTATTTGAACAAAGTTGCGACCATCGACCCTTCTTCTCTGTTGTCGGAGACTATCACGGTCTAGATTATTCCAAAGGTTCAAACTGTCCGGTCTGGCATATATGAATTGACTCAACTGACTATTAGCTGTCACCAATAGCGAATTATTACTGTAGCTGAACAGAAGATTATAACCAGGACCATATCTATTGATATACTCCCGTCCTGTCAAATCAGGCGCACGGAATCTCGTGCCAAGAATTGGCTTTTCATCAGACTCGGCGTAATCTATTTCACTTCCTCCAGATTGAATATAGGTGGCTGATAGATAGATACCTTCAGTATTGCTCATCCTTTTGCCTATTTGATAATTAAGATGATATGTATTAAACTCAGGCGCTAATGATCTGAAGTCATTACCAGTACCTAATCTGATATTCAATTCATTCATTTCCTGGAAGCGACCATTTTTGGTTATTACATTCACTACACCATTAAAGGCCGAGCCACCATATAATGCAGATCCGGGACCTCTGACCAATTCTATCTGCTCGACGTAATCGAGGCTTATCCAATCGGGTGCATTAGAATCTGTCAATATGTCGGTGATTCTATGTCCATTAATTAAAAAAAGTACGTCCTGTAGTGTTGTGGCCGATGAGCCTCTTGTACCCATCATACGTTCATTATTGTCTCCCAACTCAGCAAACCCTGGCGTCAAACGAATCAAATCAAGCAAGTTTCGAGCCCCAAGGCGCTCAATATCTTCCTTGTCGTAGACAGTCACTGTAGCGGGGATAAAATCTATATTCTGCCTATTCTTATTCACATATACATATTTTTCACTCTTTACGCGGACGTAGTTTTCAATGTATTCGCGTAGTTGAGGGGATGACTCAGAAAGCTGGCTCGCCGAAAAAAATGGATCTAAGGCGTAGTAGGCTGATATGTATTGATCAAGGTTGGTCCAATCTTCCGATAGGAAACTTAACCTGATCCCCCAATCCAATACAATCGCCTCCTTCTCTTTATCCAGTGCGATTGTGTTTGTATTATAAAGGTACTGGAGCGAATCGTAGGCAGCCTCGAACTGCTCGGCGCTATACAATAGCTGAATCTGGTTAAGACTTGCATTGAGTGCATTGTCTCTTTGACCCTTTACATCTAGCGTAATGAGCATGAGAGCGCTCAAAACCAGTGTTGCAACTGTATGTCGACCGGCTTTTAGCTTTTTCATGTTACTCTATAAGTTCGCGTAGTTTGTCACCTGCAATATCGAAATCCAGCGGTAATAGTGACACCCCTCCCTCTCCTCCAGGAGATAGGATCTCTGTGCTATATATTACGAGTATCCAGTTTTCTCCGAGGAACGATACATCACGAATGGACTCATCAAGCTCAAATTTGATTGGCAAATAATCTAAACCTCGATTTATTTCTTCGGAAGTATAAGTGGTGAGTTCTTCAAGAGACCAAATATTCAGGACTCTGTCACGACCGCCCGTAATCAATACCCTTTCATCATTATCAGCAACCAGACAGTTGATATTACCTCCATGTCGGCGAGATCTATAGACAAGTTCTTTGGTGTCTAATGTATAGATGAGTAGCTCTCCATCTCTTGTACCTACGACAAGCCATTTTTTTGAGTCAATGTATTTGATCGCAGATATCTCAGATTTAAAATCGGTGAGGGTAGTTTCTCCAACTTCCGACATTTCCTTGTTGTTGATTATCAGCTCTTTAATGACTTGATTCGGAAGTGCCGCGAAAAATCTTTCCTGACGCTCATTAAAGTCAATAGCCTTCAAACGAGTGACAAATGAATGAAGCTGCAAAGTATCTATTGAAGTAGCGCTTCCTTCAACAAGGTATATATTACCATTTTGATCATTGAGTATATAAGCATCCCTTTGATAAGGGTAGATCTTTTCAACGAGAGATGGCATGGTAATAGCACTTAAAAGCTTGCCTCGGAAGTCATATTTTGACAAGTGTCGGGTGCTCTGCTCTACAGGCAAATGACTGACCAACAGATGCTCCGCTGAATTAGAATAGGATATATCCTTGATTCCTTTGATTTTTCGCTCCGTATCATAGGCAGATGTAATTTTTTGGGTATTCGTAATAGTACCGTTTTCAATACTTACTGTATATAAAGATGAATTGTCATCATTTGAGCTAACTATAAACTGACCAACTCCATCGATCTCATCCGCACCAGGCATCTTACTAATTTTATTGCCATAAGATATTATTGATTTTCGTTGGGATCTTTCAAGTCGCTGATAAGCTTTTATCAGAGAAGAGAACAGTTTTTTTTGAGTGACATCTTTGGAAGAATCAACTACACCTACAAACTCAACACTATTGAGTTTTTGAAACTCATCATATCCTTTCAGGGCAGATTTTGCGGCATCTGTCAGTTGATATTCATTATTTAAACGATCTAGGTTTTGATCTGCATCATCAGCAAAATCTCGCACTCGTTCTACTATGTCCAGGTACTCTAATTTGGTACTAGACTTTTCAATATTCTCCTCCGCCTTGACCAATTCCTCATTCCTCCTTGACATAGTGCTATCTAACCTATTGGCCCTTGCAATAGAGACTGAAGCAACCCTCCTCGCCTTATCCGCCTCCAACTGAGCACTATCAGCCTGGATCATCGCCCTGCCAGCCACTGAGATGGCTCTGGTAGCCTCTCTACGTGCAAATCCTGCCTGCTGAATTGAACGCTCCGCAACTACAGCTGCACTATCTGATTCTTTTTTAGCCTTGTCTGCTACTGACTTTTCATAAATAGCGGACTGTCTCTCTTCGGATGCCTTTCTTGACTCTCTAAAGGCATACGCGATAAGTATTATAGAGACTATTGAAAATACCAGTTTAATGTTCCGATTGCGCCTTGATTTCTTTTGCCTTGACCTTTCTTCGGCTTCTCGTCTAAACTGCTCTTTATCAGCACGTTCCTTACTTCTGATGATGAAGTCTTCGACGAGACCAAAATCCTTATGGTATTGTTTTGCCCATCCAGCGTGAGGTTGTGTCTTTTCGTACCACTTCCAAGTGGAAATCAGCTTCTCTCCTTCATAGAGAGGTTCATTTTGTACAACGTCCTGTACTATGTCTTTGTAAGTGCTAGCATCTAACTGCTCTTCCTTTATCCATTTGTTAAGTCTAGACCATCTGTCAATGACATACTCTCTGCTAATGGTAATTTCAGAATGTGCGGTGATCGTGGTGGACGGGTTTTCGCTTAAATGGTCAAGATGATCTAATCTGCCTGTGATATCCTGAAGATCATTTTTTCTCAAAACACCACAACTCTCGTCAGTAAAGTGCCTGGCCACTTCAATAATGTCATCCACAGGGCATAGAGCTATTGCCGAGATTTCTTCTACTGTTCTTGGAATGACTCGGACACCCCCTGATGATGACGTGTCAGTGATAGCTTTAAACAGAAGTCGAGTTGTCCTCTTATTATCTTCTGTCATATAGCCATAGATATCATCCATGTGATATGCTATGGTGGAGTTTAATCCACCTACAGACGCAAGATGTTCTTCGGAAATTGAAACCTTTGTTCCTTTCGTCTTCCAAAGATCAACTGTACGTTTCATTGCATGTTGAAACTCTCCTAATATCAGTGGATTATCAGTATAGAAGTTTCTCAAGTACACTAGAAAAGATGGATCAAATCGTACTTCACCATCCTTCGCTATTTGGTCAAAAATGGTAACTAAATCGCCTATCTCCAGCGCACTTAGCAGAAACTGGTTTTTATTGATCGCTTCAGCTAAACTCGGGAATCTCGAAAAACGACCTGTATTCTCTGTTCGTATGGTCGCTAATATTGTAATGGCATAAGCAGATTGGTTAAAAACTTCGACCAACCTTTTTACGAAGAGGTTGATTTCCAGCTTTATTGATTCAGACTCATTTCCATCGTAAACCAGCAGATCATCCAGGTGATCAATATAAATTAGAAGATTGTCCTCATCAGTAAGCTTATAGGTTTCGGCTATTTCTACAATTCCGTGGTTACGTCCCTTTAATAGCTGTTCGAACTGTTCAAGAAGGTTTGGATCAATTTTCTCTTCATCTGACCTCCGTACTACATCCACACTTGAAAGAGCAGTTGCCAGTGCACTTATCGGCTTCTTCCCGGGTCGAAATGAAGCTATTCTCCAATTCCTTTTGCCCTTCACCACAAAGCCCTCAAGTAGCCTTGGTATGATCTTGCTGTTGATAAAGGAAGTCTTTCCTACGCCACTTTCGCCGACTACTGTTACAAAGTTGCATCCGGTGATGATCCTGAGAAGTTGATGCTTTTGACTTTCCCTACCGGAAAAAAAAGTACGTTCTTGAAAGCTGTAGGCCCTTAGTCCAGGAAAGGGTTGATATGTGTCATTCAAACTCAAAACAGCACAACTAGAATGTTCCTTTGCTTTCTAGTAAGATATTCAATATATCATTAGACAAATCAGTCAAAAGCTCTCTATTTTCCAATGATGCTGTTGAAAGCTCCTTCATATATCGTGAATAAAGATTTTCAAACTTCTTCATTTCATCATATTGAAGACCAACCATATTTACAGTTAAATGAGCGGGAATGCAATTGAACAGTGTTTGCCTAAAAAGCTGAAGAAACTCCTGATTGTTAAATCTTGAGGACCAACCTGAGTACACGATGCTCAATTGAGAGTTAAACTGTCTCGCGTCTCTGCCATCGATTCTACGAAACCGAAAAACTGATTTGTAGTCTCTGGCCTCAAGTATCTTTTCAAAGTAGGCCAAACAATCCTTCTTAAAACTATCGGCGCGCTCTACATCGCTAAAAGTACTATATGATCTAACAATGTCATCCTGCTCATAATCTGTAATGATTGCCTTATATCCACCATCTTCCTCGCTCAAAATCTTATAACACTCCGGGTTGATACAATAAGTGGCAAGTCTTTCTACAATTACTTCCTGATCTGATATGTCCAGGGCGGACAAACTCTCAAACGCTCTTTCACCGGATTCATCGAGCACATCAAAAAAGTATTTTTTTTGATTATCGAGCTCGTAACCTTTTTCAAAATTTCCTCCTTCTCTGATCAGATTGAAGTATGCCACACTTTCTTCGATGAATTTTTCAGCACTCACTTCAGTCATGAAACTCTTCAACGATTTGGCCAGTTCAACACCTACACTATTCTTAATAAGCACCACAAATTCTTGCTTAGGATTTTTAAGAATTTTGTAATTGGTCTTAAAGCAGCCAAGCAAAATAGTGTCTTGAGCCCCCACCTTCTGAACCTCCTCTGGATTGGCGTTTTTACTCTTAAAGATTTGTTGCCCATCCTCTCCTAACAACATGAACATGCAATCTAACAAGTCACTTGGTCGAAGAAGTATATGCTCAACAACATGAAAGCCTTCACTCCCGCTATTTTGGTCTCTTAGAAAAGCAATTACTTTTTCTATTCTTTCTTTGGCTTCAGCTCGTGTGTCGGAAACGAATAGTTCGGTTGCCGTCTCATTCGTAGGAGGATCAAAGTAGACCATATATACTTGGTCTATCTCTTTGATAGTATAATTAGCCGCCTTCAATCCATACTTAAAGAGATAGGCGTAATGGGAAGGTGATTGAACTAAGAAAGTGGTCTTTCCACTTTTATTCTTGGTTCTCCTGGACTCAAAATTGTCGCGAGTTGTTTTTTCAATGTCTAGTCCTGAGAGCTTCTTTATCTTCAGGTTTTTATCCAACCCGGAAGAAGCAAGCCCTTTCGAAGGTATTGGCTTCAAATCCAGCAGTAAAGACACCTTTCTTTTTAAGGGAATGACGTCAGACAATGCATTAGGAGATAAATAGTTGACTCCCTTTGATCGTTCTTTATTCACTTTTGTGATTTCCTTAAGGAAAAGGGATTTTAGAACAATTAGCTTGCGGTCAATATTTTCCTGAATCTCACCTTCCATTTGACTGCTAAACTTGATGTGAAAATCTGTTGAGAACTGTTCTCCAAATCTTCCAAGCAAATGAGTCAGTAACCTGTTTTTTCGTTCATAGGAGTTGTCAAAGTCTCTCATCATTTCATCTAAATGATGCTGCTGCAACTGCACTTCCTGCTCCAGCTCTTCGAATTCGAGCATCATCTTTGCTTCAACGTTCTCTCTGGCTTGATCAATTTGTTCAATGAAAAACTGCTTGAGCGCTTCTTCCTTCTGGGTTTCTACACTCCTTAGAAACTCCTTTATTTCAATCAGATCATCAAGAATCTCACGGTTTTTAAACTTCTTGCTTGCTTTGATGTCCTTATCAGAAAGTGAAATATGATGTTGATAAGCTTCTCTCGCCAGCTTGCTTACTATCTCGTCTTTGTCTTTGATATCAGCCTCTATTCGGTCAAGTTCTGATGACTCACCTGATCCCGGTAGGGCTTCTTCCAGTTCTGATTTGCGTTTTAAAAGTGCGGATTTCGCTGGAAGCCTGTGTTTTAGTAAGTCAGAAACTCCAGGGATCTTGTCGTTCAGCAACTTTGTGAAATACGACCGGATGTTTGAAGGATCAGCATTTTCGATAGAAAACAGTTCGGCTATTTTCGATAATTGCATCAAGTGATTGGCCATGATCTGATCAAAAAACATCAGGTAGGCCTTGAGCTGGCTCGATTGCGCTAGCCGCAATGATCCCTCCTCTTTGGCTGGGGTATAGTTACCCACGCCATATATTCCTGGGAAACTCATTTGAATTGATTCATAGCTAATCAATTCTTTGGTATTTATCTTGGATTTTTTGGGGGTAGTGTTGTCAGTTTTGATTTCGTATCCTCGCCGTTGCTTTGCCACTTTGAGCTCCAATGCATACAAGACTGACGATATTACGTAGTTGTTCCTGACACCTCCTTTATAAAGCTTGATATCGAAAGCATCAAATCGATCAGCGCCTTCTTCACTCAGTACATCTAACGTCAAATACTTGTCCTCACTCACGGAAATTGTATCCCCATATACCGGAATACCATCTTGAGTAACTGATAGGTTGCGCAGACCCCTGACTCCATCTGCATTCAATATGTAGTCCGCGATTTTGGAGACGTAGAACTCTTGAGGTTTTTCTGGAAGTTGATCAGGCGTTATAAAGCCGTGCTTGAAGGATGGAACGTCGAAAATCTGATCGTGACTGAGTCCCCTTCTCTCTAATTCTTCAAGTGACAAGAATCGAACAGAAGGGTTAAAATAGCTCTCTATATCAAAAAGTAAAGATGACAGCACATCCTCAACATTGGTGTTTTGGCTGACATCTATTTCTGCTGACAATCCGATTTTTTCAGACTCTAGTACCTTGATCTCGTAAATATCCTCACAGAGATTTCTGTTGCTGACGAATAGTTCTTTAACTGCATTCTTAATCTCAAGGTGGTTTGAACTACTATCATCTTTGAGCAAGATCGTTATGCTAAAGAGGTTTTGAATACCTTCTTTATGATCTGTAACTCTTTTGATCCAACAATTTGATATGACATTTGGGAAATGATCAAGAATCAGGATCCGATAGTCGGTCAGGGTAACCGGGCTTGACGGAAATATTTTCTCGGGAGGAAAAAGTGCATTTGAGTGCATGACATCCTCTCTATTCCCTCCATGAAAGAGTAGCGTCTCGATGCTCAGATTAGTTCTATAAGCAATGTCGGTAAGAGCGTAGCAGAACTGTTCTAAGATGGTAACCCCAGGATCATGAATATTGTAGTCAGTCCAATTATCCCCTGAGATATCCTGAGTGTACGCAATCGCTTCCTTTCTAAGGAGCTGATAATCCATACTCTCCAGAACTTCTTTGTTCTTAATTAACTTCTTGGACTGCTGCGACATTAAACCAAAGCGTTATTAACCCAAGCGCTTATCCCACAAGGACGTAATGTGGTATTTGATCTGAATTACATTGTTGTTTTCATCCGTACCGTAGTGACCAACTGTTCTTATCTCAAGTCTGTATTTACCATCTTCAGATCGCTTCCATCTAAATTTTATCCTATGCCAAAACCAGCCATAGTACGCTTGCGTAACCCTGATCTTATTGCTGACACTGTCATGCGTATTGACGGCTATAGCATGCGCCATAGCATATTTTCCGCGCTTTCTGACACCCTCCGCTTTGGCGACAATTTCAAAGGCATTGCAGCCTTCAAGACCATCTAATATGATATGCCATTCGGAATCAGCAGCCACCTCAAATTGGGCTTCTTGGAATGTGCCAACCCTGTTCTGTATTCCAGCGGTTCCGCTTACATCAAATTCATAATTGGGGGTAGTGGTCCTGATCCCAACGTTCCCCTCACTCGCGATAAAAAACCTTATTTTATCAGCTTCATCTGCAATACCAATGCCCTTCACTGTTTCTGTTGGGTTGATTGATATGTTCCATTGGGGGTTGTTGTGTTTAATGTCTTCGAAGAAGCTTATCAGTTTCTTTGAGTCTCCTCCGGGAGCCAATTTCAAACCATGATCAACTGACTTTGCGAACCCGTCATCAATCTTATTGATTGTAGAATCAATGAGGTTAGAAAAATGCACTTCCGAAGGAATACGTCCCTTTGAAAAAAATCTTTTGAGTGTGGTTCGGTTGAATAATTCCATAAGACTTACATTAAATGTCCAACCCTGAAACTTGCCTTGGTCATAAATCTATTTCTATCGAAAAATAGGTGTCTTTATCAATATCAAAAATTGGAAATTCGACATCCTCTTCTTTTTCTTTAGTTATCACGAAATCGTCTCCAATTTTCATTGTCTCGATACGTGTTTCGGTTGCAGCCTCATAAGCCGGCTTGTCCATGAGTTCAATTTCGTGACTTGTACTCGGTATGAGCACACTCCATGGGCGGCTGCTCTTCAATTCATTCGCTTTCCCATCGTTTGAAGCAGAATCAGAGATATCATAATTCCCATCAACATTATGCAACACCACTACTGAAAGCTTGGTCACAAATCTTACGTAAGGTAGCGATTCTATGAAGGTGAGTATGTCATCACGTTCTATACTTCCTCCAAAATCCATTTCTTCTTGCTTTGGGCCAAACCAAGGACAAATGAACTTTAGCAGTTCATCTTCAATTTGTCTTACATATTCTCCGGTGTTGGAGTTAGACGCTAGGACTACTTTGAAGCTGACCTTTACTTTTTCATAGACAGGATTAATCACATCAATATGAACATTGGGTGATGCGATTGGACGAATAAGGTCTTTGATCTTATTTAGTCTGTCAATATCCACTTTGGGGGGATAAAACTTCTTTCCTTGCTGGAGTTTAGGCACTACAATCAGTTTCACATGGCCCTTTTGTACAAACTCGGGATGCGAGAAGTTATTGATACATTTTACCTGAAACAGAAAGGGGAAAGCCTCCAATATGATCTTCTCAAAGTCTTCAGGGATAACGGCCCTATTCTTATGTTTTAGCCTTTCGCTTACTCTGGTATAATAGTTCCTATGTGTTTCTTTTTGCTTACCTCCAAAGCTTGGAAAGAGTTGGTGTACGGCATTTACGTCGGACCTTGTATCGATAAAACCAGATATTGTATTCGCGTCTATATTGGCCTGCCATTGTTCGTCAGGCTTGTGTGGTTTCCAGGTGGCAGATACTCCGTTAGTCTGGATCAGTACAGTCTTACTCACTAAGTGAGACTTATTCTTTACACGCGCTGACAGCCAAAACTTGCCATTTGCCAGGATACCATGCGACTTATTGATTCGCATAGGCACCTTCAGCTTGACTAAGCCAGAAGTAGTAAAACAATTTGTGCTGTCAAAGACTATCTCATTGTCCTCGAAATCCACCCAATCGTCATCTATCAAATAGCTCCATTTTACTTCTGGCACTTCAAAATGATTTATATCATTTCTGTTATCATCAACCATTTCAAAATACAGTGTCAATTCAGAAGGAGGTTGCAGTTCTTCAATACCTAAGAATAGATAACCCTCATCGTCAAATTGAGGAACGAGCATATCTGTCTTTGGCAGACCTTGATCAAACACTATTCTATTACCGTAAGGATGTAGGTGATAGAGCTGATTTCTATTCGCCTTATCATTTTCTCCAACTTTGTTAACGTTCAACAGCAGTTTAGACGTAGCGCTGTAGTTCAATGTCAGTGTTCGAATCTGAGGAGCATAAGGCTCGTTAGGTATCTCTACTTTTTTATCATCCTTAGATAGCAGTCCTGAAGATGCTTTAGAATTTGCAAGAACAGCATTAGCAAATAATTTGGAGTAAAGGGCATGACCAAAACCAGACTCTGGTTCGACTATCTCCAACTTAAAAAAACCAGATTGAGTCTTACTGGTGTAATCGTCTAATTCAAGATCATTATAGTCAGGCTTCAGTTCGAGTTTATCAAGATCAATTTTCTCGATTTTAATCTCTTCATAGGTCTTCTTTTCCACTTTATCATCAGAAAACAGTGGCACACGCTGCACATCTGAATCACTTACAGGATGAAATCTGAAATTTGAAAGGTAGGTAATGCCAACCTTGAATGATGATGAATCAACACCTGTATTGTACTCTTTGTAATATGACTTGAATCCTCCTTTTTGCTTAGGGGCATTATGCCAATGGATATCCAGAGAAAAATCCGTAATCTCCTTTAAAAACATTTCATCACTACCTACCAGAAAATATGAACCGAAATCTGGCGTACTTCCAAATGGATAAAATGGTTTCGTGATATCGAGCTGACCCAGATCATTGAATACAAGCAGGTCTTTTGCTTTTTCCACATTCACATCAATTCTGCACTCATCTATCTGCAAATCCTTCAAAAAAGAATAGCCATACATAGAATGCTGAGAAACGAGTGCAAACTCCAATATCGGCCATTGCGTCTCATACTCTTCCCCATGCATCTCAGGATCATAAGCAGTTATTGCCGGTGCATCTACATTCAAAATCAGTTCTATTCTGATCTCACCTGAAATCCATTTGTCAGGTGGCAGAATCTCGTAATTTTCAATCTCATACCAACCCTTTTCGGTAGTACAGCGGATTTTGAAAATATTGCTTAACAACTTGTAGAATGCATTTTCGGGAGACAGGCTTTCATTTACGGTAGTCTCCTCAACAAAGGATATCAGGGCAGAGAGTGAATTAAGATTAAACTTGTATACCAAGCTTATGCTTCTTTCTCCTTCCTTGAGCAGAAGTATCGAAGAGGATATGGCAAAACCAATTTTAGCCTGTTGCATATCCCTGGTTTCATAGCTTATATCAGCTTGATCCTTACCAAAGGTGTCAAATGCAGCGGGATTATTTGACAAATCAAGTGCTATACCCTGCTCATCAAGAGTTATGGTTTTTGAATAAATGTTGGAAACGCTATTGAATGTATTTCCAACTCCTATCAGGGGGTTTCTAGCGACATGAATAATATTGATATCGGAGATCGTTGCTCTGTTTAGTTCTAAACCGAAATCAGTTGCATAGGTGTAAACCAGCCCTTCCTCATCAATACCGGCTGCTAGTAGCGCGCCTGCTTCGACATTGGACTTTACGATATGATCGGCCACATCGAAGTAAACGTGTACATGATCTGGTTCTGAGGGATTTGGCCTTTGTCTCAATATCTCTCCGTAGTAATAGTCCAAATGGCGCTTTGTAATAGCATTGGTATCCGACTGGACTCTTTCGAATAGCTTAAGGAATGATAAAAGTAGAGATACGTGAGGTTTGTGATATGGGTACTGCTCAAGCGTATGTTGCAGCATCTGAGGCGCCAAGCTCTTAATATATGTTGCAACAGAAATAACAGCATTATGAACGCGTGAAATGGCTATTACCGCATTTCTGATATTCCATTGATTGTTTTCCAGCTCATCATTATCATTCTTTTCGTCCTCTTCAATACCCCACAGGTGATCGAAACTCGTCAGATCGAATTCCAAGGTATCTGACGAAAAAAAAATAGGATTGAACGAATCAACTAAAGATGTGAAATCTCTAAACTGATCGGCAAGCTTCGTCCTTATGGCGTTTTGAAGTTGTTTCGAAAGCTGATTCTCCTGTAGATGGATTACGTCATTGCGAGATGATTTATACCAACTATCGACTTTTTGAAAAAGTTGAAAAGTCAGCTTTACCGATTCTCGCAATGAGTAAGCCTGTTCCTCGATTGTGGATTGAGTGTTAACCGCACCCACAGTCTCTTTAAACTTCTGATCATACCCGACTAGATCTTCACAGGCAATAAGCGCAATGACAAAGGCCAGATCATTTTCTAAAAATGGAGCCCAGTTCCCATCCTCTTCATTCTTCTTGTCTATATACCTTACGGACTTAGAGAACCTTAAGACAAAGCTGAGAATATCACTTAACGACCTTTCGTCGATACCGAAATAGGACGGATATAGGGAATCACGAAATCTTGAAATATTGGATACACCTGATGTGCGAAACGATCTGTTGTCTTTCCCTATCATTCGATCACATATCTATTATATTGTTACCTTCTGTGAAATAGAAAGGAAAGACTATGTTGGTTCTTACATTGATTGTTCTCACAGTATAGTCCAGGTTGATATAAACCTTCCCTTCAGAAATCTCTTCTGAGCTTATGAACACATCGTGAAGCGTAATTCTGGGTTCAAATTCAAGGATGGCCTGCTCTATATTATCCGTCAAAGTATTAATCGTAACACTGTCCATGGTGTCAAAAACAGATTCCGAAATATTGGAACCAAATTCGGGACGCATTATTCTTTCTCCGTAGGACGTGAAGAGTATTATCTTCAGGCTCTCTTCTATATCTCTTTCATCAGAAACCATGACATTAGCCCCACTCTTTTTGTCAAAAGTCGGTGGGAATGCCCACCCTTTACCTAAGAAAGAAGTACTGTCATCCATCATCCACCAATCATAACAGTAGGGCACCCTAAGACTATAGATCCACCATGCGCTGTGGTATCACCCATACGTGCTGCGGGCTTACCCCCTATCATCACTGTGCCTGATCCCTTGACTATGGAATCCGGCGGACCTACACAGACACAGTTATCTCCAACTACAGCCGCAGGCATTTTTCCAATCAAAACAGTCGAAACTCCCGGACCAACCACCGGCCCTCCAACATGAGGTATTGGTGGAACCCCAGGTGTCTGCATTGGACACTGATGAAAATCTGTTAATCTAGCAGCTAAAGGCATACATCTTCTATCTTTAGTTAATCATTACCATAGCTCCCTTGACAGTCACATTTCCTGAAGCTTTCAATTCTGCACTTGCTGAACCCTGGGCACTCAACGCAATGTTGGCTTTGCTATTGACATTGTTTCCTTTTATTGAGACATCTCCCTTACTTGAAATCTCCGCATTGCCTGTAGCTGAGAGCGTAATTTTGCCTTTGGCGCTTAACGCTATATCCTTTCCGCTTGAGAGCTCTATCCCACTGTTGTCAAGAGTAACTTTGTTTTTGTTTTGATCCTGGAGAATAAGCGACTTATCATCATCATTCAGAGATATTTTCTGTCCACCGGGAGTCTCTATATTGATTATCTTTTTTTCCTCGTCAAAGTCTATTTTAAGTTTGCTCTTAGTAATGATCGCTTTGTTGGTATTATTCTTTTCAGGCGTAAAAGGCGGCTTATTCTTTTTGCCGAACAATGATCCCAAAATAACGGCAAACCGAGGATCCTCATCAAGGAAGCCAAGTATCACTTCGTCATCTACCTCAGGGAAAAAATACATTCCTATATCCTTGGAGGCGTACATGCTACTTAGACGAGCCCAGATACCATCGCCGTTTTCCTTGATAACAGGTACATCGACGAGTACTCTATATTCACCGTTAGGATCACTGTCGATCTTTTTCACTTTTCCGATATGTATGCCGGATATCTCAGGCAATAACCCAAATGCTCCTGGTCCAGATATGTGATCATTGTCCGTGAATGTCTTATGGTCCAGACCAAAACCAGTAGTTGTTTTCCAGGAGCCTTCTGATAAATCATGGGTTACGCTAGATACGTATGCCGTTCCATTAAACCTGTCTCCAAAACCCTCTAGCTTAACTAGCTTGCCTGGTATAACCTTGGTCGATCCCGTAAAGGTTACCGAGCCCTTGATCTTAGCGAGCCTGGCGTGCAACAAATGAGCATTTGCCCAGCCTTTGAGCATACTTGACTCTTCAGGCGTAGATGTGACCAACTCTATTTTTTGTTTGCCTCCGGTCTCAGCTAATTTCTTGGCAGTGATATTACCTTGCGAATTAGTTGATGGTTCCGAACCTTCGCCTGAAATAAGCTTTAACTGTGTTCCATCCCATGATTTAAAGGACACAGAATCTACCTGAACTCTGCTGTCAATAACTCCGGTAAAGTCTATCACATTTGTTCCATAATTGAGATCAAGAACTTCAGCACCACTGACTTCAGGTTTATCAATATCTAACTTGCCTGCATCATTGATGACCACAAACCCGCTGGCATCCGCTCTTGACAGCATAAAATCCCAATCGGTGCTATTGTATTGAACCAAGTTGGGGTGTTTGTATGAAGTGGTACCCACTGTCTTGGATAGTCCATATCCACCAATTAAAGATGTAATCACTTCGCTATCCTTCTTGTCTTTGAAATTGGCGCTCTTTCGAACCATGGTCATTTTGAATGCCTCATCATGACAAGTCACTGTTAACAGTGAACTGACTTTGTGGCTATAACTCCTTACTTCGATACTCTGGGCGGTGACCATACCCTCAAAAGCGATTTCTTCATCTGTATGGTACCCCAATTTGATTTTGATCTTTTTTCCGGGTAGGAACTCTTCACTTTCGCTAATTTCAAAATTCTCGTCAGAAGGATTACCATCGAATAACACGATCCTCGCATGCGAAACTCTATTGATGGCCTTTTCAATAAAAATGCTTTTGACACCATAGGCTTCATTGATCTCCTGACCTTCTACTAGGATTGTGAAAGTAGGCAGGTCAACCTTACTGTGCAGCGGTGATTCACCCATAGTCTATTTTTCAATTCTAGGGAATAACATTTTCTGCCCTGGCTTTAAACTCCTGAAATTCAAAATATTGTTTATCTCAGCTACTTGCAAGTAATATTTTGAATTACCATAAATCTCATGACAAAGTCCCGGAAGTGTATCACCGGCCTTAATAGTTTTTATATGAGTCATATCAGGTGAATTGTTATTCGCCTGTGCAGCATCTGTTTCTGGATCAACAAACTCTTTGAACGCCGCAGTTAATTCTGCTCTAATGGGTATACCACTGGGGTTAAACATAAGATACTCGACCTGCACAGTTTCCAACTTACATGGAAATGCCAACCCTTTTCCCCAAATCACTTTGAGATAGTTTGTGGTATGAATTGAACCATTGACATCTGCACACAATTTTTTAAACTTGTCAATTGCGGCCGGCACGTCATCACAGCCTGGTATCACACCTGTAGAGTCCAAGTGAAATTTTAAATTCAAATTTCTAGCATCAGGGACAACTGATTTATCCTGTTGTTTACTGTTGGCCATCATTTGAGGCTGATTCGCCAATGACTTAAACACAAAAGAGTACTTAGCCGGATTAACTTGCATGACAAAGGTGCTCTCCTCTTTGCTCCCCGCCTTCGTTTTGAATTTTGGATCTTTATATCCAACGACTACCATTTTCGCAAGCTTACCAGCACTCATATCGACTTCAGATCAATTAATATCGCATCTTGTCTTTTTCGAGCAGCTCTTTCATTTTAGCCAAACACTCATCTATTATTTCTTGCTTCATTGATTCTGCGAAAGTGGACTGACTAGGATCACTCTCAGTGCTAACTTGATCAATATCATCTTCTATTACTTTAGCTTGAATTACAAACTCGTTTACTTTTAACGGCATATCTATTAGTATTGACGTTCAAATTCAGCATAAGCCAAGGTGATAGATTCAATCATAATGGCCCCATCTCCTGATGCCTTCGCATTAAGGTTACTTATTGATAATTTTTTCGGGAATGCGTTCTTGAAGTTCCAACTAACTAATGCATTTCCATCCTCATCCAGAAGCTTCACCAATACATCCTTAGTTTTAATTTTCTCAGTGTAGTTCCCGGCAATTGTTTTCTGACACCAAGTAAAAAGTGCTGAAGTCTTGGGTACAACTCCCCGTTTTAGTACCAAGTCACTGTATTTGGATCTTCCCGGTAAGTTGTGAGCGTAGCTATTATTGCCACCTTCTTTTAGTTCAGTTCCAACTTCTATCTCCATTTCGATCCCAGAAACCTCGGAGAATAATGTGTCGACGCCAGATAACTCACCAACAGAAACTTCAAAATAGTAACTAACCGGTGGGTATGCCCAATTATTCTCGCTGGTACTGCTTGCCATCCTAAGTCAATCGCTTTAACCCTTTGGGGCCTTTTTTATATCCAGATCTTCGTGAGAAAGGACTATCGTCTCAATGGCTATTTCATTACCTTGAGCGTTGAGGTTTGTGCTTTCAATTTTTTTCGGAAACGCATTTGAAAGCGTCCAAACTATCTCAGCTTTGTGATTTTCATTGAGCAGGCTGATGGTTATACTCTTCCTTTCTATCGTATTAAGTTTTACCTTTTTGTACCAATCAAATAGTTTCGTGTCACCAGTGAATACCCCTTTCTTCAAAGTTACATCCGAAACCTTCTTCATTCCAGGCATCTTAAATGGAGCAAATTGTTTGCTTTTTCCATGCCGATATTCGAGGACCTCTGTTTCACTCTCAAGCCCATTAACCTCCTGAAAAAACCATTCTTCCTTGTCAATTTTTACCTCAAAATGGAATTTAGGTAAAGGCCATATATTGTTTTGCTTTTCTCCTGCCATCAAAAAATGATCTATTACTAAAAAGAAAAACCCCCACTTCTGTCAGAAATGCGGGTTCTTTATAGTTTAAATGAGATTATGGTAAGGTTGTAGCTATACCTTCATGAGCAAGTATCAAAGACTCAACCGCTACCTCACTACTTGACGAGTTGAGGTCTGTTCCTTGTACCTGTTTCGGGAAAGCATTGGTGAGTGTCCAAACAACTTCAGATTCGCCCTTTTCATTCAAAAGCATTATCTGCACCGTTTTTCGCTCAATGGTGTTCATTTGTATTTCATTGAACCAGTCATAGAAGGCCACATCTCCAGTAAAGGTACCTTTCTTAAGCGTCACGTCACTTGTTTTTCTCAATCCAGGCATTTTAATAGTCGAGAAATCAGGGCTATCTCCATGTCTATATTCAACCACATCCACTTCGGTATCTAAACCGGATACCTCTTGAAACGATGCAGTTATACCTCCTTCCACCTCAACTTTAAAATGAAATTTTGGTAAAGGCCATATAGTATCTTGTGCTTCTCCAGCCATATCAGTTATGTTTATTCACTAGTTAAATTAAATCAAGATTTTTGCATCTGCTGTTGGAATGTAATCACGATAAACTCAGCAGGTCTGGTTACCGCCAGCTTTACAGTAATTCTCATTATCCCGTCCAGAATATCTGTTGGAGTCATAGTCGATCCCAATCCAATATCGACGCTAAAAGCATCTTCTGGAACCGCTCCGGCCAGTGCGCCTTGTTTCCATTGATCCTTGAGGAAGTTCGTCATCATACCCTTTACAGCAACCCAAGTATTCACCTCGTTAGGCTCAAAAACATATGCCTCAGAAGCAATCTTCAGCGACTGCTCAATCATAATTACAGTTCTCCTAACACTTAAGTATCGCCAATCCTGACTGTTTCCGTCAAGTGTTCTTGCTCCCCATACCAGTACTCCCTTGCCAGGAAATGAACGAATCGCATTGACAGCCTTGCCGTTGAGTGGTAGGTTAAGGTCTTCCTGATCCTTTGCCGTAAGATTAACAGATGGACTTACCACAGAACCAAGAGATACATTGGCCGGAGACTTAAAAACCCCTACTTCTCCATCAATCATAGAGATAATTCCAGCCATAACACCACTCGGTGGAAGCACGTTCAGATTGTTTCTAACCTCAGCGAGAATTGCCTTGTATAGAGGTAACTTGGCTAACAAAGTCTGATGCAAATTAACCGGATCATTATCACCTGACAGTTTAGCAATCTCATCTTTAATTACCTGCGCATCATCCCCATAAATGGCATCAGCTTCAGCATCTAACAATGGCGTGAGCCCATCAAGATTACTTATGTTAGAAAAGTCTACCTCATCCCCTTGTACAATAGTTGTATTGACATAAGGGTAATAGAGTGATCCCCATTGCAAAAAGTTGTTACCAACACCTTCTCTGGTTTTCACAATAACATCATTATCGTCATATGTCCGAGGTTGGTCACCATTGAACACATCAAGTAATGCCACCCGACTTTTGGTGTCTTTACCACAATGCATAAGCATAGCTTGCTGTAAAGAATTACAGTCAGCTTCTTCTAACAACACCGCATCTGGGATCACGAGCATGGTTGGTTCTGGATACTTAAGAAGAGTAGGAATACCACTTTCCTCAGCCTCATCATTCAAATCCTTGGCGCTAACACCATTTGCATAATCACCAACTGAAACAATGTAGCAGGTACTACCCCCATTAGCAAAGAACATTCTCATACTTCTATAGAGATTGAACTTTGTGGCGGCATCAAGTTCGACTTTGAAACCTGTATCGTCATCAGCAGCCACGCTAAAAGTAGTTTTAGGAGCTTCTCCAAAGAATTGATGAAACTCGCTCAAGGAGGTGATGCGTGTGGGTATATTTTTAAGCGATTTGTTATCCCTAATCGCCTTCTCCGTGTAGCCAATAAAAGCCGGGATTGCAGTAGCTACTTGTACTGCCGAGCTGGGAAAAGCACTCTTTTCTTCAATGTATACCCCAGGTGTAGCTAAGACTTGTGACATAGTTTAATGTTTTGATGTAAATATTATTAGAATGGTCATTACGTTATATATAAATATATATATCTGAAAAATATATTTCGGCACCATCCATCCTTTTTCCTTTAATCCTGGTGACATCAGGTGTAGGGAGTTGCAATTCTCGCACGTGTGCTTCTTCCGTACTTTCCAGTGGTTTTGATGTTAATCTAGCGATTATTGTTTGATTTTCATATCGATTTTTTAACGAAAAGTATTCTTCGGACATAACCTTAATTGCATGCCGCCCGTCAAGAAGCGTGACGTTTTGAGGATTGGAAAATGACAGCTTTTCTTTATTCAAGTATAAATCGACCTCATCATAGTTTTTCCCAGGCTCTGGAACAAAGTAGTAGTTCCACTGTACTTTGCGACTTGCTAACCTGGCTTGAAACTCCGTATTTTCAACCTGTGCTGTAGTGATATCCTTTCCTGGAATTTTGAGCTCAATTACTCCAAAAACCTTAGTTAGTGATTCCGGTAGGTAATATAGTTGAGCTGAGTCCTCGTCTGTTTTTACTTCATAAATCCCATACTGATCCCCAAGTATGCTTTGACCTGTTTCTCTGCCCAGGAGTTCTCCTTGGTAAATCGTTAAATCTCCTTTTTGAATCGACACATTTGCTCCAAGCATTGCACTTAACGAGTCATGATTATAGAAGCAACGAAAAACACTGCTTTCATCCAGACTATCACCCTGGTGAAGTCTGACATGACTATTACTATCCCCATTGTCGATAGCTACACTAAAAGAAGCGTCATCGATAAAAGCATACTTTTCATTCAAAGACCTGGATGACTCTGTAAAAGTTTCAAAATGTTTGTTTCTTACTAGAATGCCGAACTGTAGGGTTAGTTCCTCTTTTTGAGAATCAATTAATCTCTTCTTTTCATATTGATAGAATATTGAAAACCCCTGTTCTGTTTGCTTGAAAATCAATCCAAATGACAACAGTCGTTCGTTAGTCAGTGGAGACGGGACTATTTGAAAATCCCTCGCTGTGAATCGTTCATAATACTCATGGTAGAACTTGACATTGTATAGGCATTTGTAGGTGACCATCTACTGTATTATTCGTTGATCCCGATACCGCTGATCGATGGTATCACGTCCTCAATGTTGTCACTTGAGAAATTGAGCATTCGGATACGATAAACTACAGAAGGCATATATTTAGCACCCATCATTGCAAAAACGCTATTCAGATCATGATAGGAAAGAGAAGTAAGATCGAAACAAGCCTTCTCAATATTGCTAGTTAATCCTGGAGTGTTACTGACAGTGAAAACAGGCTTATTTTGAAAGAAATAAATCACCCCGGATATAAATTTTAACGCTTCTGCATAATTTCTACCTGAAAAGAAGGCGGAGAAAATTACTGTTAAGTTCACGTGGACATCAGCGCCACTTGCTGCAAATCCTCCAGAAAAAGAAGAAGTTCCAGCTGTCGCTTTGAGCGTGGTTTCTTCATGGACATTCACTAATGAACACACGACTTTGTTTGCTCCTTCCACTGCTACCGAACCATCCTGATTAATCAGGTTAGACAGTACCAAGCGATCCTCTTCAATATCGAACCTTGATTTGAAATACCTGTTGAGCTCTGCACCGACAATCGGTAGTAAATTATGTATCATATTATCTGTCCAAGTACTCCACGACTGCCCATATTATTAGCCTCATCAGGTACGTACAAATAAACCCTATAATTGCTCCTACGATGAAAAGTTCCATTTGGAACACTTCCTCACTGAAAGTCATGATCTCTCCTTCAGGGGTTAGATTCATGAGGTAACCGAAGACATAAGCCACGGGCACAGCTAGCAAGATGGCGATAAAAAACCACGAAAGTTCTCTTGCAAAGGCCTTCATTTCAACACATCTCGGTATTTAGTGAAAGCAATATTGATTAAAAGAAACCCTATAGAACCCATAGCTAGTCCTGCTGTAAGATTCCATTGGGAGCCCTCAAGGTACAACTCTAATCCTAAGATGGACAAAACAAGAAACAATGCTGTGTAGATAGCTCTAAAGGATTGATTTTGAAAGAGTATTTCCCGAACTCTCCAATCCTTCAAGGACAGTACAAATCCCAGTATGACAAAGCCAGCAAATGTAAGAAACCCCAAACCTATCACTTTCTTATATCTCACAATATCAGCGACAATGCCATAAGGTCCACTTAGTTTGCTCTCAATGGGTTGAATAGCAACGAGAGAATCTGTCGCAAAATTATTGGCGACTGCCTGCCAAATTTCAGGAGCCCCCTGATCGTAACCCATAGCCCAGAGACCTATTCCTTTCAAATTCTTTTCCTGCACCCATTGAAACTTTACTTGAAAGCTAACATCACTCTCATACCAGCACATTTTTTTCGAACCGTCTTCGTCTATAATGAAAAAGGAGCTACCACTGAAAGCATCATAATAGGGATTGTAATCTGTTTCATAATTTGAAAGGACCTGGTAATAAGGAAGCGAGGCTTCATAGGTGGCACCTTCATCAGCATATAATGTGGTGATGTCCCATGTAACACCATACAATGGGAATGACATGATAAGCTTTTGGCTGTCAATCCCAAGGTTAAAAAAATCGTTCACTGAAGTTTCCAGATTGGGCTGAGTATCAAGCGTTCTCAGCGGAGAAATGGAGCCTGGAAATAGAGATTGCTCTCCGCTGAAATCATAACCCATAATATTGAAGTAGTCGACATAGTTATTGAGCTCCTTATAGTCGAAAATATTGTTGTGATTGAAATAAGGAACATCAAGAATTAGAAAATACCCACTATTATATAGACGATCGCTCAACGTCTTAATAAAGCTCGTAAAGCTCTCTCTATTCTCTTCACCTATTTCTTCAAAATTGACGTCAATACCATGAAGCTTTCCTCCGCCCTCATTCAGCAGTGCAATGATCTCACTGTAAAATTGCTCCTGCGCCAAATAATTATTCAAGAACGCCTCGTTGTTTTCAAGACCAAGAGATGTCACCGATATTAGTACTTTGGTGCCATAAGCGGCTGCAGAGTCAGGCATGCTCGATTTCTTGAGCTGTTGGATGATATCAGGATTCCAGCTTTCACCAGTATCCGGATTGATATCATAAGAGTAGTATGATATCATCGAGAGTAGATTGTAATCGTAATATTTATAAGCATCCTTCATCCAATGAGGATGCCATCCAATGACTTCTACGTCTTCTTTAAGTTTCCTATCTGAACCTATGTTTTTGTAGAATACATTATTGACAGAATCGTAATGAATACTTTTAAGTACATCATCTCTTTGAAAAGTGTACTCCTGCTGTGCATGTAAGAATGTATATAAGTACTGATAATCGTGGATCATTCCACTATTCGGGATATACGGTTGCATTGTCCAAGTAATGACATCCGCTGTATCCATCGAAGAGTCTACCGTCCGCTTTGAGGAGCTTAAAGCTTTATTGATACCTCTGAAGTCGCGCTTCGTCCGATTCATCTCAGACACCACCTTACGCCTTGCAGAATATACATTCTTACGAATCTCGTTGATGCCCTGCGCCTGCATGACACTGGTCAACATCAGCATAAAACTCGCAAGAAGAAACCCTCTGGCACTCATATTATTCAGTTTACAATTAGAGGTACGGAAGCCTAAAAACCTCTCATAAATTAGCCAACTTATCATTCTTTGAAAAATCAGACTCAAAAAAAAACATTCATCTGAAAGATGATTTTAAGGAGTTTCAAGCGTTACCTTTCTAAGGAGCACCGCCTGCACATAAACATCATAACCTGAACTCTTACTGTCATTTACAATCTCCAAATAGTGATTACCACTTGCGGTGTTTAACCTAGCGTAGTTGGACCTTTTCGAGGTTCTCAAGGCCTCCTGTATTGATGGAGACGTTATAAACCTAATTTGTGGATTGCGATGTTCAGGAAGTTTCTTCAGTATTCCCATGCCATATGCAGAGAGTACGTTGAACGCACCTTCGACAGGCTGGCTTTTGGCCAGGAAAGTGTTGAGCGTTTCCAATGCAGTTTCAAACTCTTTCCCCGACCCATAAAATACAAACCAATACGCTACACTCGAAGGATTGTCAAAAATGAAGTTTACCCTCTTAGTGCTCGGATTAATAATATCTCTATTAGCCCCGACAAAGAATATGGTATCTAAGTAGGTCTCAGGAATAGTATCATACAAGATAGTATCTACTGCTTCAAGTTCATCTTTTGACGGCTGCTCAGGCTCAGCTTTTTTCGCTAATCGCTGTGGCACAACCTTCTCAATCTCCAGATAATACTCTTCTGGAAGGTAAGAAGTAGATGATAGCTCAATGGTATAAACTCCGGACTGCAATATCGGTATTTGAGAATGCAGTTCCTTTCTACCAGTCCAGTCGGCAAAGACTAGTTCCCCGAGATCGTTGCTTATTGACGCACTCGTTCTTTTTCCCTTGAGAGGAGTGAGACTGAAGAACAGTGTATCTCCAATCTCAAAGCCATATGTATATGTCCGAGGGCTATTTCTTCGAATCTCCAACTCACCACCCATCAACACTTCCATTCCTCGATCAGAAATCAGTGAATCTCCAGAAGAAAAATGGCCATAGCTGAAATCTGGTTTACCCAACTTAAGGGTCATTGACAATGTAGTCTTGAAAAATAGAGCGGTACTCTCAATCTCAATGATATAACTTCCGTCCACTGAAGCAATGGCCTGCCAGGCGACAGGTTTACTCTTCACAATATTTTGATAAACAGTTTCGCCATTTGGATCTGTGATTTTCAGGTTAAGAGACCTATCTGACTCAGCTGCTAAATCAATCGCATCATCCTTTGACACGAATATTGGGAACGTGCGTTTCTCTCCTTTTTTAAAATTGACGTTGATTACACTTTCCCTTTCAACAAAGAGTTGCTTCTGTGCTGATGCAGGAAGTGATTTAAGGGCTACTAAAACAAATAGAAGAAGAATACACTTCTGCATTAGCTCCTATTTTCTGATTCTTCTCTAATCTTGACCTTTTCCTGGTCGATCCAAATTTTTAACTGCTCCTTGACGAGTTCCAGATGGGCCTCACCAATCAGTTTCATCGCCCCTTCATTGTTTTGCAATTCCTGCTCAATTTTGCTTTGCTCTAGGCTCGCCATTAAGGTCAACTTGTTGTTGAGCTGCTGATTCCTCATGTTGATAGCGGTGATCTCGTCAATCTCAAAATTGTACTCAAGTGTCTTCAATAGGTGATCGTATGGTCCATAAGGCGAAAGGAGCTTCACCAGAATAGGAGCAATCTCGATAGAAATTAGCAATAATATGATTACCAATTGAGGCCCATAAGGTAGCGACTTCAACGCATTTATGCGGACGAGCAATCCATCGGCAAATGAAGCTTGCAACTCCTCTTTTTCGGTAAAAAACTGGTCAGCAAGCTTTTCCTTTTCACCCTTCAATACTGCAATCTCAGCATCATTTTCTTTTTTGACTTCCTGGTATTCCACGTTACTAGCCAGGTATTTCTGTTCTTTTCGTTCGCATTCCGAGCCTCTTCCTTTTTGCCCGGTTCCGCAAGTGCCATCACATTCACAGACATATTGCCTGTAGAACTCATCACGTACAACTAGTTTTTCCTCAGTATTCGCTTTTATCTGATCGATTCGCTCTTGCTTCAGATCGACCCTCTGGTTGTATAGTGCTTCTAACTTCTCAACTTTTTGTGCTCCGGCATAATATAGACTTTCGTTGATCTCTTCTTCAAAGATCTTCAACTCCAGAGGCGTAGAAATCACAACAGCGAGTAAAACAGCAAGCAACAACCTTGGAGTAATTTGAACGAGTTCCTTGATTTTGCCACGACTTTTCTTCATGGTGGAAACCAAGAATCTATCCAGGTTAAATACGAGTAGCCCCCAAAATATTCCGAGTAGTACGGAAAGCCAGACGATTTTAAAAGCTGTGTATAGCGCATATCCACCAGATGCGCATGCCAGCAGGCCTGTGAAGAATACCGTAGCACCTACTCCGGCGTACTTTTGATGTTCGGCATTAGGGCATTGCTTGAGTATGTCAAGGTCGGATGCAGAACAGAACAAGAAAAACTGCATCAGGAACGAGAATTTGATATCGTCCTTATTCGTGTCCATCACTATGATTATGAAGTAGCTCTATCATTTCTTTGACTTTGGGCTCATCTCTAAAATAGGATTTCAGGCGATCCAATATACTTTTATTCAACCTATTGATCGAGTGATTATCATAAAAGTCAGTGAAATTCAATTCCGAATATTTTCTAAACAATAGTTGTTCTCGCGTCCTGGTTCTTTCCAGGATTTGCTCGTAAACTTTATCCCTATTTGAGAATTTGGCTTTATCTATGACTTCTTGCGCTCTTTTGCTGTAGTCAGTGAAGCTAGTGTGAAACTCGGACAAGAAATCATCCTTAATTCGGATCAGTTTTTCTGAGAAGACCGGCATAGGAAATTCATGAACTATGATCCGCCTTGAAGTAACCTTACTCTGGAGTCTCGCTTGGATATTGATCCCCATGGTGCCTTCAGGCTCGAAAACGTGCTCTCCTTCCTTTTTTGTTAAACCGAAAGGTTGTACTTCAACTACTTCAGCGTGCTGAACCTTCCATATCAACTTCACCTGATGCCCCTTAGACACCCCAAAAACTCCTTCTTCACTCGTTAGACTAACAAACTTTCTTGATGTCGGATTTAAAAACTGCAGGTCATAAGAAATGTCTACCCTTTCTACAGCACGGATTAAAATGGCCCTCCTTTTGGTTTGGCCCTTCCTAGCCGCTCTGATAACCAAATAGGAATCTTCAAGTATTTGGACCTCAATTTTTCCGGAGCTGGCTACTTCTCCTATTCCTTCAATACTGATATCGTCTGCATTGATCACACCCCAGTGAACTTTAGTAGACTTTCCCTTTAATACCGTTTGCTCTTTGGCTTTCAGCTCTAGCTTGATATCTCCCGAAGTGCTACCATATTCTTCGGTTACGTCAATTGCTGATTTAAACAATTCGCCGTAAGGCAAATCGTCCATTTCCTCAAGGATATTGCTGCTTGAAATAGTATCGGTCCTACAAAAATCAATTTGACAGATGTACTCAATATTTGCAGGAGCTTGGAACCTATCGGAAACATATATATTGGCTCCATTGGCCTTTAACGCTAGCAATCTATTCAACAAAAAGGGCCGTTGCTCTATTTCTCCTAACGTCTCAGGCAAGAGAAATAAGTCTAGTACCAATTGACGATCCAACGCCCTCTTCAATTCTTCGAGCAGCTTTTCTTCAATGGTATGTCCGATGAATATCTGTGCGCTCCGTGTACATTTTTGGAGTATCCCGAATGCTGTGGTGTGGAATCTGTCGAGCAAAAGTCTTGTGCCTTGTGAAAAAATACTTTTGTAACAATGAAAGATAAAGCATAATGGAGAGTTGCACTGATTGATCTGGCTAAAAAGCTGCCGACTCTATTCTCATTTGCTGTGCATAATATGAAATCTGACTAACTTAAGTGACCTGATATTGTAGCAGGTGTCAGCACTGGATTAGAGATGAAACAATACAAAAAAGACCAAAATAAGAATAGGCATGTAAACAATTCCTCCTCTCAGACTTCTGGCAAGCACACAATCGAAGACAATCGACCAAAAACGGTCATTTTGAGGAAGTTGAAAAGCATGGCTGAGAATGTCTCAGATGCTACAGTACAGAAAAAAGCATCTGGTACCGGACTTCCGGCAGATCTGAAAAGTGGTGTAGAATCACTCTCCGGTGAGTCCATGGATGATGTGAACGTACACTATAATTCACCAAAACCTGCTCAGCTTAATGCACACGCCTATGCACGGGGTAACGAAATTCATATAGCACCTAGTCAGGAAAAGCACTTGCCTCATGAAGCCTGGCATGTCGTTCAACAAAAGCAGGGGCGAGTTAAGCCCACCACTCAACTCAAAGAGAAAATACCCATCAATGACGATCCATCCTTAGAACGGGAAGCGGACATTATGGGGCAAAAGGCAAGTCAACACTCTCCTACTGAGAATCCCTCGAATTCTGCTCAATCAGACATTCAGTTGGTAGGCATAGCTCAACTTGCCACTGATGAAAAGCTTCAGGACAGTGACACCTTAGCTGGTATAGATGATCAGGAAAAAGAAATCGTCAAGTCAGATCAGCTTGGTGGGCTTGGATACGAAGATGAAAAAGCAGCAGGTCTCAACAAACAAATCAGTACCGAAGGAGATGTATCGTGGCGATCAAAGGTGGCTGGCTTTTTCTGGGAGGAAGGGACATGGTCAAAGTTTTTGGCGGCTGTCGAGCTTTACAACAAAGCTGAAAACATAGGTGATAAGCAAAAGCACCTGGTGACCCTTAAAAAAGAAGCATACGAATGGCTTAAGAGTAAAGAGGAGAAAGTCAAAAAGAAAGAAACCAGCGACTCAGATAATGATCAGAAGAAATACGATACTATCAAGAGGTTCATTGACCTAACGACCAGCAACCATCCTGAAATCATCAAGGCTTACGATAATCTCTTACAAAAAATGTCCGCCTTTAAAGAAGACATCATTGGCAAAAGGAAAGAATTTGAAGGTTTGGTTAGGGATTACAAAACCATAGATAAAAAAATATCGGATTTCAAAACCATCTACCCACCTGCCGTCAACCTTCATTTTGCAAAAGAATGGGCAGCAATCAAGGCCAAAAAAGAGGATGTTTCCAAAGACATCCAAGTCAAGACAGAAACCAAATCAATCGGCAGCTACATCACGATAAAAGATCCAACTACCCTATTCAACGTTGCTCGTGGAGAAGTGGCGTTGCAAGGTGGCCTTGGTATCAACATAGCGGATATCGAGGTTGACGAGAAGACCAAAATCAAGATCACCCTGGATGAAAAAGGTGAGTACAAA
Organism: Flammeovirgaceae bacterium UBA6059; assembly: GCA_002435755.1. Taxonomy (GTDB): domain Bacteria; phylum Bacteroidota; class Bacteroidia; order Cytophagales; family Cyclobacteriaceae; genus UBA6059. The sequence continues at coordinate 18,061 of DIYH01000023.1, read as the reverse complement.
TCTCTATCAGTACATGAGGGGGAGCTGAAAGCCAAAATAGGTGATATGGAAGTTGCGCTCAATAACCTCGACTATGCCAATGACGTCCTTAGCGCCGAAACCGCTTCTGGCAAAGTGAAGATCATGGAAAGGGAAGTTGGGTTGAGTGTATCAAAAGCCAGAGTAGATCAAAGCGGCTTTGACTTTGATTCCATTACTGGCATGCTGGATGAGGCGAATTTGGAAATCCTGAAGCTCAAAAAACCGAAGCTTACTTACACCAAGGCGAAGAATTCTTTTGAAGGCAATTTTGATTACGAACTGAACCTGAGCAGCCCATTCGATCAAAATGCCAAATCCGACGGATCATTTGATTTTCTATGGAGTCCAAAAGATAGTTCGAAGAGGAACTTCACGCTGGACAAGGCGAATTTTGAATTTGGGCTACTGGGTCAAAAACTCACCACCAAAAACACTTCATACGATCACAAGAAAAGAACCTTAGCCGCGGAAGAGGCCGACTTGACGCTTGATCTCATATTTTTCAAAAGCAAAAAATTCAAAGGTGAGAACGTAGCGGTAGGCAGAACTTATTTCGATTTCACAGAGCTATCGCTGGAATCAGACATTGGAGAGATGCCATTCGGTCCTTTGGCCATTAAACCAACGCAGTATGCAATTTTTAATGATGAAGCGAAAGGCTATGGCGTAAAAGTGGATGGACAGGTGAGTCTGAATGTCCCCAAAGCACTTGATGCCTCTGCTAATGCTTCTTTTAAAGGTTATGCAGCCATACCATTCAAAGAGAAGACCCCTATCGTTGAATTGACCGAAGGCAATGCCAATCTCGAGTTTGCCAATCCGTTGGCCAAGCTAGGGGACTTCCTAGGAGATAATTGGACCAACACACGTTTTGAACTCGGCGCAACCATCCCGGTCTTTACAGGCGTCTCGGCCATTTTCGGATTGTATTTGCAGCTACTAGCCACACTTCCGGACAAGATCAAAGGTGCCGCCGTTTTAAAAGACCAAAAACTTGATCTCAACATTGGCATTGAAGCCGGTATTGGCGTAGAAGGTGGCGTATTTGGTGGAGTTCAGGCCGGGAGCCAGCTGCTGCTTGCCTTGGCCGCATTATTGAGAGCCGCGGGCACATTTGACATGAATGCTGAGGTAGGTTATCACAAAGAAGTCGACTTGAAGCCCAACTCGACAGAAAAGACAGATAGTGATATCACAGAAAGCACGGATGGGTTCGTCTACTCTCTGGGTGGAGGTGTGAAAGTGGGTGCCTATCTCGACCTGGTCGCCACAGCCCTCTACTTCTTCAAGAAGACCTTCACCCTAACGCTGAAGGAATGGGATCTGGGTGAATTCAAGTTCACCAACGAAAAAGAAAAAGCTAAAAAGCCAGATACTGGTTCCAAGACCTTGTTCAAGGACGATGAACTAAAGTCCAAGCTCGACAAAGATGCAGTAAAAGACCATCCTGAAATCAAAGGTTTGAGTGCAGACAAGCTGCTGGATCAAAGAGAAAACCAACGATATTCTGGTAAGGAAAAAGAGGAAATACTCGGCATCATCACTGATGCTGAGACCGGCCGTGCCGACTCACTCAAAGCGGCGAAAGCAAAACGAGAAGAGAAAAAAGGCGTTGCAGGATCACTCGGCGCAGAAGAAGTTTTCGACAATGTGGCTTTGGCCAACATGCTTTTCTTCGACAGGTACGTCGATAAGTTCGTGACATGGGATGTGGTACAACAGCTACTTACCAGAATGTCTGAAGTGTCCAAAACCGAAGATAATGTAGACGAGAAAAAAGCGGCGATCAAGGATGACCTAATGATCCTAAAGGATAAGCTGACCATCCCCGACCTGTTCCAAAAGCACTTCTCGGAGCTGATGGAGCAATTTATAGCAGCGTACAAAGACTATAACCTGTCAACGCTGACAGACTATAATGATTACCTAAGTGCTAAAGCCATTGCGCTTTCGAAGGTGCATACATTCAAAAGAGAAATACACAGCAGGTTCTGGGGGGATGAAAGCAAGATAGACTCCAAAATGAGGTCCTGGTCATGGTTCGGCGTAGGAGATAGTCCGCTGACAACCACCATCAATGAAATTGGTGAATTGAAAAAGGAACTTGACAAGGTCAAAGACACACTCAAGTTTGCAGATGCTAAAGCCAGGTATCAAATGGGCGAGCAGGTACTCAAAGACCTCAACAAGGAACATCAAAAGCTTATGGATGCGAAGCGTTCTAAAATGATCAGACCTGTCTCTACGTCAACTTAAGGTTAGTTGAATAATTACTGGATTGTTTTAATAAAGCGCTAGAACTAATTCCAAATGGGTCATTGTACTTTACCAATGGCTATATCAAGAAGGCGAAGGAGATGAAGGTTGAGGCGGAGAGAAAGTTGCATGGTTGAAAGAGACACTAGCTACTAGACGCGTGCCAGCATGAGAATCAATACATAACTAATCGGTCGTCTGTCTAGATGGGGGGTGGCGAGTGTAAATGTCAATGTGCCTATACAATCGAGTTAGTTTAGAGAAGTACTCAGCAACAGCTAACTCAACCATTTTCAATGTAGCTCCAGTCCAATCTCCACGTTTTATTCGTTTCGAATTTACGCGGCTCTCCAAATCTATCATAAATTGATAATGCTGTATTCTTGGATTATTCGATACTTCATCGACCAATAACTCGGTAATCCTTTTTTGACTGAGCATAGATTTAATGTCTTTAACATAACTCAGAATATGCACTAACTCTTCTCGATCATCACCATATATTGAAGCTACCTTGTTTGGTGTAAATTCTTCCAGTAAAAGTTCGTAATCCTGCGGATATGATACGAAGAAATAGATATTGTCAACATATTCCTCAATTACAGTAACCAAACCAGCAGAATCTAATCTTACATTATCTTTAGCGTAGAATCTCCAACTATAAATTCTTTCAAAGTTCACAGCAATGATGCTATCGATTTCTGATCTTCCCAGATCATACATCTCAATTCTATCATATGGAAAACCGTGTGTTAGGCTTTTATAGCCTCGGAAGTGTTTCAATCCAGTCGCAACTGACCTTATTTCAACCATAGCAACCTCTAAACAATTTTCTAACTTTTCGCGATCCTTGATTTTATCAGCTTCACCAGAGATTTCCTGAAGTGTAAGGTTTAGCTGCTGTCTTGTCAATAACATTTGGCTATCCATTTGTGAGAGCTGTTTGGCCGTATGAGCATAGTTAAGATTGAATTGACGTTTATTTTCCTCGATTTGATTGGCATAGATCAAACTGTCGAAATACCTCTGTTCAAAAAATCTTATGCTGTCTACGTGCCTTTGCTCTGCAAATCGCGTAGAATCTGTTTTCCTTTGTTTCTGATATCTTGCGCTATCAATTTGACGCTGTTCACGGAATATTTGTTGATTTGCAGCACGTTCATCTGTGCTAATTTGTAATGTTTGGTTTAGTTGTTGTTGGGAGAAGTAAAACGTCAGGCATAATCCAGCAAAGCCGACTAGTACTTCCCAGTTGACCTTAGAGAGCCTGTTTCCAATTCTTTGCTTAAGAGATTTTCTATCTGGGTTTTTCTCCGGCATACTTGAAAATAAGTAACATCGAGAAAGTGTGCAACTGGGATGGGTCGTACGGAGTAGGTTACAAACCTAAGCCAATTGAAGAGTCAGTTGTATTGTCTATGTAAATCCTTTCTCATTCGGTTAACCAATTCCTGGAGAACTGATATATTTCTCTCAATTAGCTTAGCAAGTTCAACAAAATAATTTCGTCCCAATTCATATTGTTCCTCTGAGATTTCGTCATCTACCTCTTCTAAAAGATCACCGAGTAATGCAATGATTTCTATGAATCTTTGATTGTCAGATTCTGACCAATCATTTGAATCATCCAGATAGTCAAAATACATATATGCGGAGGTTCTCAGTAATACATCTTCACTTTTAGAGACATTATCCCAATAGTGACTGACAGTATCAGTATACACTTTTAAATCACCTCTTTCCTTTAGCATTCCATCGATTGACATTTGAACATTGGCCAAAGATTGAATAAGATTTGTTTGGGCCCGAATGAATTCCTCACTAGCAGCAATTTTTCGTTCATGAAACAGTAAGCTTTTGCCATGCCTATGCTTCAATCTGAGTGTAAGGTATTCCATCAATTTAGTTAAGATCATTCCTAATAAAGATCCAAGACCAAGGCCTAAGAGTGTTTCAGCTTTAGCTAATAGTTGGAGCATAACGATTGAATTTAGAGTTACAGAATTAAAATTACTCTATTTTGATTTCGCGTTGGGCTTGCTTTCCTGATGACAATTGCCCCGAAATTGACGACACGAAGGACAGTGAACACACTGCCTATTTTCAGGAAATCGCCAGACTACAACCGGATGTACTTCTGAATGAGAAAGAAAAAACTCATGAAGATTAGACGAATCGCCTAGTCTCAACGATTCTGATTCGATAGATAGAGATTGAATAGCTCTATAACAAAAAAAGTCCCGCTTCTCAACGGGACTTTGAGGTCCTGAGCGGATTCGAACCGCTGTACGAGCTTTTGCAGAGCTCTGCCTAGCCGCTCGGCCACAGGACCATATCGTAAAACTAGGGATTATTGGTTCAGTGGACAACTTCCACCTTAGCAATAATCCCTATTCTATTACTTCTCTTCTGCTGACTCCTCAGCAGCATCTTCAGCTTTTGCCTCCTCCTTCTTAGGAGCCGCCTTCTTGGCTTTAGGCGCTTCCTCTTTCACCTCCTCAGCAGGAGCAGCTTCAGCTTTAGCCTCTGCCTTTGGAGCCCCCTCTTTCTTAGGAGCAGCCTTCTTCACAGGTGCCTTAGCAGCATCTTCCATCTGCGACTTCAATGCAGCAAGTGACTCAAGATCACCAAGAGTAGACTTCTCGGTATCATTATTCACACGCTCTACACCAGACTTCACAGGCTTCTTCTTCCTGTTGGCAGAAGGATCTTGCTGTATTTCCTTCCAAGTACCAGTATGTGACAATACGATACGTTTATCATCCTTCGAGAAATCAGTGACAACAAAGTCCAGCGTTTCACCAACCTCTACTTTGCCTCCATCTTCCTTCACAAGGTTCTTGTTAGTGGCAAACCCTTCCAATCCGTAAGGTAGCTCAAGTGCTGCACCCTTATCGTTCTGAGAGATCACAGTACACTTGTGTACTGAGCCTCTGCTAAATACACTCTCGAAAGTATCCCAAGGATTCTCTTCCAGGTGCTTATGGCTGAGTGCTAACCTTCTGTTGTCGACATCCAGCTCCATCACTACGACATCCAACTCCTCTCCCACTTTCACAAACTCAGATGGGTGCTTGATCTTCTTAGTCCAGCTCAAGTCAGACACGTGTACCAGGCCGTCGATACCTTCCTCAAGCTCGATGAACAAGCCAAAGTTGGTCAAGTTGCGCACGATACCAGAGTGCTGTGTACCGATAGCGTACTTGGTCAACACATCCTGCTTGGTCCAAGGATCCTCAGTCAACTGCTTAATACCTAGAGACATCTTACGATCGTCTCTGTCTATGGTCAATACTACAGCCTCTAGCTCATCACCAATATTGATAAAGTCCTGAGGGTTACGTAGGTGCTGCGACCATGACATTTCGGATACGTGGATCAAACCCTCTACACCAGGGTTGATCTCCAGGAATGCACCATAGTCAGCCACGTTTACGATCTTACCTTTCACCTTAGAGCCGATCTCAATGCCGGCATCAAGTGCATCCCAAGGATGAGAAGTCAACTGCTTCATGCCAAGAGAGATCCTTCTCTTGTCGTCATCAAAGTCGAGTACTACGACATTTACCTTCTCGTCAAGGTTAAGCACCTCTTCAGGGTGATTGATACGTCCCCATGAGATGTCTGTAATGTGCAGCAGGCCGTCAACACCACCAAGATCGATAAACACACCGAAATTGGTCATATTCTTGATCACACCTTCGAGTACCTGACCCTTTTCAAGGTTCTCAAGGATCTGAGCTTTCTGCTTCTCAAGGTCCTTCTCGATCAGTACTTTGTGTGATACCACTACGTTATCGTTAGAGTAGTTGATCTTAACTACTTTCACTTCCATTTTCTTACCGACGAATACGTCGAAATCGCGAATTGGCTTCACGTCGATCTGTGATCCTGGTAAGAAGGCCTCTACGCCATAAACGTCCACGATCAGACCACCTTTGGTCCTACGCTTCACCATACCTTCGATCACCTCATCGTTATCCAGAGCACCCTGGATTTTCTCCCAGGCGTATACGATTTTCGCCTTTCGTCGAGAGAGTACAAGCTGTCCGAGCTTGTTTTCCTGCTCTTCAACGTATACCTGCACTGTGTCTCCTTTGGCGAGCTCAGGCATATCTCTAAATTCTGTCCTTGAAACCAGACCATCAGACTTGAAGCCAATGTTGACAATCACGTCTCTATCAGTGAAGCCTTGCACGACACCTTCGATCACTTCTTTCTCAGTGATTGAAGTCATGGTGTCTTCATACATCGCTTCCATCTCTTTACGCTGTGCATCAGAGTACTCTTCACCAAAGCCAGAGTTGTCATCCCAGTCAATAGGCTCTGCAACCGCTGGTGCAGGTGCCGGCGCTGCAGCTTCTACTTCTACAGCCGGAGCTTCTTCAGCTACCTCAACTTTAGATTCTTCAGTAGCCGCTTCAGCCACTTCTACAGTAGCAGTCTCGGTAGACTTCTCTTCAACTTTCTTGTCGTCTGCCTTTTCGATTTCTTTTTCGTCAGCCATAATACATATGCGGCCCTTTTACGTCCACCCAGTCGAGCCAACCCTGGGTAGTTTTAGTTTAGAATAAATCCCGTTTCACGGGACCCGCCCACTCGAACGGAGCGCAAATTTAGAGAATAATAGCAAAGAACCCTACACAAACGAAATCAAATGATTTTCTAAAAAACTCTTTGATTATGCGGCTCACTTCCAACACAGAAGGCCTGCTCACCACGCCACCTCGCGGCGGCCCGAGCCTCCTTTCCTCAGGGCCACTTCGGTCTCGGTCTTCGCCTTTGGGCCATTGACAGTAACTCCAAGAGATTTTCCGAATCCTCTGACTTTCATAATCTTCCAAAAACGCCAATAGATCATCATTGCAGGTGAGATACCGGATAAAATCCCTTTTCTAAAAGATAAAAATGACTTTTCCAGCATGATGTCTCTTTTCATAATCGAACTCAAGCCTTTGAAAGCCGCCACATTCACATGCAAACGAAACCACTGATATCACTCATATATGGTTTCGTTTGCAGTTTTTATGAAGCTGATCACAGTCAGCAGCTTTCAAGGTCATCTCTGTGAGCTTTGTCTCGTTATGAAAAAATCATTTCTACTCCTACTAGTTATTACGCTCACCCAAACGGTGGCAGGCCAGCCTAAAGAAGTAGCGACTAACCACGAAACCTGGTATAGTCTCCAAGGCTTTTATCCACTCAACGACAGAGTCACCCTCGCCAGCGAGATCCACTATCGCAGGGTCAACTGGCTCGAAGATCAATCGGATTATTTTCTCAGACCTTTGATCTACTTTAAGACCAGTGAGCATTGGTCGATTCACACAGGCTATACATTTGCCAAGTTTTATCCCGTAGGCCTACAGCCTTCTTCCAATCTGATGATGGAGCACAATGTGTTTCTGGGAGCAGCACATCTTTCCAAACACGGACAACTCAAAATCCAACATCGCTTTAGGGTCGAGGAGCGCTGGCGTACGCCGGTGTTTTCAGATGGTCATCATGATCCGTACAAGACCTACCAGCGATTTCGATATAGGATCAGGCTTCAATGTCCATTTGGTAAGCAGCAAAAATGGATCGCACAGATGAAGGATGAAGTCTGGCTCAACTTTGGTAAGAACGCTAAGACCACCTTCAATCAAAACTGGCTAATAGGCGGTTTAGGCTACCGTTGGACACCAATGTTCAATACCATTTTCAACTATCAGTGGCAGTACCTACCCAAGTCGGATCATATCCATATAGAATCCAATATGATCTTTCAGCTTGAAGTGAACTACAGGGTCAGCTTAGCACGCGGATAGTCGAACGGCCACTATTAGCACATCCACAGCATAATGCTTAAGTATATCCAGAATCATAGTAAAACAGTCGTCGGACGACTGTAGTTTGTAGGAAAGTGGGACAACTTCATGTCAACTGTCCACTTAGAAAAGTCGTCCTACCAGTCCAAGCTTACTAAGCCTCAATAGGCTGCTTTTGATCCTTATAAGACTGACGTGGCTTCAGGTTCAAAGTTTGGAATAGCTGCTCATCTTCGTTCACCTCTGGATTGGGGGTGGTCAGCAGTTTATCACCTGCGAAAATCGAATTAGCACCTGCTAAGAAGCACATGGCCTGCTCTTCCTGACTCATCATCACACGTCCCGCAGACAATCTCACCATTGCCTTTGGCATGATGATCCTTGCGGTAGCAATCATACGCACCATCTCCCACACTGATACTCTGGGCTGCTCCTCGAGCGGCGTGCCTTCTACAGGCACTAGGGCATTTACGGGTACGGATTCAGGATGTTTAGGTAATGTAGCTAATGTGTGTAGCATACCTATACGATCCTCATCTGACTCACCCATTCCTATAATACCACCAGAGCAAACGGATATATCCGCATTGCGCACATTCTCTAGGGTGTTTAACCGATCATCGTATGTACGTGTGCTGATGATCTCACCATAGTGTTCCTCACTGGTATCAAGGTTATGATTATAGGCGTAAAGGCCTGCTTCTTTTAGTCTTTCTGCCTGCTGATCGGTGAGCATACCAAGTGTACAGCACACCTCCATATCCATTTGGGATACCCCCTTGACCATATCTACAACCTTATCAAAATCTCGATTGTCCCTAACCTCTCTCCAGGCAGCTCCCATACAGAATCGCGTAGACCCATTGATTTTGGCATTCCTGGCCTTTTCCAATACTTCATCTACATCCAGTAGCCGATGTACATCTACGTCTGTTTGATATCGGGCGGCCTGAGGACAATAGGCACAGTCTTCAGGGCAACCACCGGTCTTGATTGATAAAAGAGTGCAAACCTGCACCTCAGAAGGGTCATGATACTCTCTATGCACCGTGGCTCCTCTATAGATGAGGTCCATCAGTGGACTATGATATATTTTAGATATTTCCTCTCGCGTCCAGTCGTTTCTCATAAGTAGTCTATTGTACTGTCAGGTCATAAGGTAACCTCGCCTGAATACCTCGCAGTGTCTTTAGTTTATTTATTGATTCAATATAAGGGGCCATAGTCCCAAAGTGCTGTTTAAGATAATATGCATCGACTTCACCAGCTGCCTTATTCAGGAATTGATCTAAAAAATTCTCCATGGCCGGATAATAACTTAGACGATAGTCATCTTCAACACCTGCCGCTTTAGCAGCTATGTTAACAGCAGTGCCAAAATCTCCCAGCACATCCACAAGACCGTTTCCAAGTGCTTGCTCTCCGGTCCAGACTCTACCGGAAGCCACCTGCTCTAGTTGCTCTACACTCATACCTCGTCCTTCGGCTGCTTTAGTGATGAAGGTCTCATATCCCCGCTCCACTCCTTCCTGGATAATACTCTTTTCATAGTCTGTCAATGACCGGGACACTGTGAAGATATCGGAGAACTCCCCTGTGCTTACCACATCATTGGTGATACCTAACTTATCTTCTAGGAACTCTTCGAAGTTGAACAACATACCAAAAATGCCGATAGAACCTGTGATGGTATTGGGTTGTGCCACGATAGTATCACAGGGCATAGCAATAAAATAACCTCCTGAGGCAGCTAAGTCGGACATAGACGCTATGACAGGTTTTACCCCTTTGGTCAACATGATCTCCCTCCATATAATGTCGGAACCAGTAAGGCTTCCTCCAGGTGAGTTTACCCTCAAGACAATAGCCTTGACACGGTCGTTTTCACGAGCCTTACGTATCTCCCTTGCAAACTTCTCACCGCCGACTTCTTCACCACCATCTCCCATTACAATATTGCCTTGAGCTACTATTACAGCGATGCGGTTGGATGAGTAATCATCAACTTCTGTTTTGAGTGCTTTGATATAGTCCCTGGAACGGACAAAGCGAATGTCTTTATCCTCTTCGATCCCTAAATCTTCCCTGATCTCAGCCTTAATCTCATCTTCATAAGCGATTTTGCTAACAAGACCATATGCTTCCGCATCTTCCGGTAGGCGTACCAACATTGAGTCTGAGATTAGCTTAAGCTCATCAAGCTCAAGGTCAGAGCTTTGGGCTATCGACTTAAGGTTATGATCATGGATGGAATTTATAAAAGAATTGATCTGTAGCCTGTTCGCTTCACTCAGGTCCTTTCTTATAAAAGGCTCAACTGCACTTTTGAATTCTCCTACTCTGAATATCTGCGGTTCTATGCCAAGCTTCTCGAATGTACCCTGAAAGAAGGAAACTCCTACAGAGAGTCCGTTGAACTCAACAGACCCCTCCGGATTGAGGTAAAGTTGATCTGCAGCTGAAGCTAGGTAATAATCAGCCTCGCTTAGATACTCTCCATAACTGTAGACAAACTTGCCGCTCCGTTTGAAATCAAGAACCGCATCCCGGATTTCCTGAAGGCTCGCAAACCCCGCCTGGATAAAACCATGCTCCATATAAATACCTTCTATTCGGCTATCATCTTTTGCCTGCTTGATCGCATCAATTAGCGGTAGCAAAGCGATAGGTAGAGGTCCGCTCTCTGGAAACAACTCTTGAAGAGGATCATCGGCAACTCGCTCGGTAACAGGGCCTGATAGGTTGAGGTAGAGTACGGATCTATCTCTCACATTGGGTGCCTCACCTGTGGAAGCTGCGCCAATCGCTCCGAGTAGCATGATCGTTGCAATAAAGAAGAAAATCAGTAAGCCAACGACTGTACCCAATACGATTCTTAGAAAAGCCATATTATCTACATTTGCGAGGGGGCAAAACTAAAGAAGATACCTCAATGAGGTTTCTTTTCAATTGAAAAGGATGAAAGAAATATACTTGCTGCTAGGCTCGAACATTGGTGATCGAAGTAAACAGCTCGCGAAAGCCACAAGTGCTATCTCTCATCCTAATCTTGAGGTAAGCTTATGCTCACAAGTTTATGAAACAGCTGCATGGGGTAAGACAGACCAATCTCCGTTTCTAAATCAGGTGATCCAGTGTCATACCAATATGGGACCTGTGGATCTGTTAGCTCATTGTCAGGCGGTAGAGCGCCTACTCGGTAGGGAGCGCTTTGAACTCTGGGGCCCCAGGACTATTGATATCGACATATTGTATTATGACAATGAAATTTACAATAGTGAAGGGTTGATTATTCCACATGCAGGTATTGCTCTTCGAAGATTTACTCTCGTTCCCCTTGCTGAGATTGCGCCAAAGTTTTCACATCCCGTGCTCGGACTAACTAATGAGCATTTATTGGATATTTGTCCTGATGAACTTGAGGTACTGTCCTATTCATCCCAAATAACTGCTGATAAGAATAAACATTGAATACTGGAATCGTAATACGAGGTGTGTTTTGGAGCTAGACCCGATTAGCATAATCATTCTGATGATCGCTGGCGTATTTGCTGGATTCATCAATACAGTTGCGGGTGGAGGATCCTTACTCACTCTACCTATCATGATCTTCATGGGACTGCCTTCTAATGTGGCAAACGCTACGAACCGTGTTGCAATATTTTCTCAGAATCTGTTCTCTGTTGCGGGCTTTAGATCTAAGGGGGTATCAGCTTTCCCGTACGCTTTCTGGCTTTCAGGTACGGCCATTATTGGTGCCATTATAGGGGCTCAGTTTGCAATGGACATCAAAGGTGAGCTTTTCAATCGAATAATGGCGGTAATCATGATTGTGGTTCTGCTACTTACCGTTTTCAGACCAGGTTACAAGACGGGGCAAACAGAGAAGCTCGAGACAAAAGACCAGATCATTGGAGCCATAGCCTTTTTCTTTATTGGTATCTATGGTGGGTTCATCCAAGCAGGGGTCGGTTTTATTATTATCGCTGCTCTCACCAATGTCAATGCCCTTTCTTTGGCCAAGACCAACAGTATCAAGGTGTTCGTTGTACTCGTTTATACACTCTCAGCGCTAACAGTTTTCATCTATCAAGACATGATCAATTGGACCTATGGACTTACACTTGCAGTAGGCAACTCTACAGGCGGCTGGATCGCAAGTAGATGGTCGGCTGACAAAGAAGATAAATGGATACGTTTGATTCTGATCATCACTGTATCGGCTATGGCTATTAAACTTTGGTTTTTCTAATGGAAGAGATTAATTGGGAGTCGATTCGGTCAGATTATCCGGTATTAGATAAGTGTACCTACTTCAATACCGCCAGCTCAGGAGCTATTGCTAAAAGCACTGCCGATGCAATGCGAGCTTTTGCTAATGATCAGTTGAGCAATGCCACTTTGAACAGGTCAGCATGGTTGTCTGAAATAGAAATGACCAGGTCAGCAGTAGCGAAAATGGTTGGTGCCAGTGAGTCAGAAATAGCCTTTACTCCTGATGTCTCCATTACTATGAGCTTGACAGCCCAAGCTTTAGAAAATAAAACGAGAATAGCACTTCTAAGAGATGAATTTCCGTCTGTAGTTCTGCCTTGGATAAGCCATGGTTATGATGTAACATGGATTGAAAGAGCACAAGATCAAACATTCAATTTAGCAGATTTTGAAAAAGCACTGAATGATGGTACCAAAATAGTTACAGTCAGTTGGGTCCATTACAACTCGGGCATCACAACAGACTTAGTAACACTCGGAAAGATGTGTAAAGCTCATAGAGCACTATTCATTGTTGATTGTACTCAAGGTCTCGGTGCAATACCATTAGATGTAAAAGCATGTGACATTGATATACTCATGGCCAGTACTTTTAAGTGGTTGACTGGAGGATATGGTAACTGTATTCTCTACGTTTCTAATGAGATAAAGGACCAAGTTCGGCAAAAGGCCATGGGTTGGAGTAGTTTGACCGATTTTGGTCAGGACCCTTCCATACGTGCCAATTGGAAGGTGGGAGCATCAAGCTATGAATTGGGGCACCCGAAATATAGCAACATCCTCACTTTTAGTAAGGCTCTACAAAAGATTGAGGCTATAGGAATTGCTCAAATCAATGAACGGATTAACAGCCTCACCACATATCTGGAAGATCGACTATCGAGCATTGGGTTATCACCCATCGCACCACGTTTAAGTCGGAATAGGTCTGGAATAATGACTGTTCGATTAGAAAAGAGCATTTATGATCGACTAAACTGTGATCAAATTATCGCAACCTATCGTGAAAACTACATCAGGCTCTCTCTGCATTTCTACAACGATTTCAAGGATGTAGATAGGTTAACGGAAGCAATTTCAGGATATTCGCACCCAAATTGAGACTTAGGTGGGGATCGTCATAAGGCAGAGTTTTTGGAGTTCGGTGAGTGCCTACATTGGTGTTGGTATCGGATACATCAACGCCGTGATACTAATGCCGCTTTTTATGGAACCCGGTGAAATCGGTTTAGTCCGTGCGGTCACAAGCATTGCCTTGCTATTAACGACATTCTCAAGTTTCGGTACTGGCGGAACTATTATAAGATATTACTCAATTCTAGGTTCAACTCAGAGAATCCTAAATCAACTCTTCACATTTGCAGTTGTCACTATACTAATTGCTTACACTACGTTAGCATTTTCATTGTTGTTATTCGAAGACAGTTTCTTCGATTTTTTCGAAGAAAAATCACCTCAGCTAGGCCAATACTTAGTACTAATAACAATGCTAGTCCTACAAATGGCAATATTCAATTTACTTGAATTTGTCGTGCGAACACAAAAAGAGATCATCATACCAAGCATAATTCGTGACCTATGCTATAAGGTTTTACATATGATTGTCATACTCTTCTTTGGGATGGGGTTAATTGAGCTCAATGAGTACATTCATAGCATTAGCATAATATATTTAATACTACTAGTATTACTCGGAGTGTACATAAGACATAAGCGTCCTCTAAAGCTTGACTTCACATTTTTTACTGATATCAACCTGTTATCCAACTTATACAGATATAGTTCGGTAGGCATATTAACTGGCCTAGGCTATATACTCATGCTACAGATTGATCAAGTAATGATTTCGAAATATCTTGGACTAAATGCCAACGGGATTTATACAACAGCAATATTTATATCAGTGGCTGTAGAAATACCAAATCGCTTTATATCTCAAATTTCATCAACACTTATATCTGATGCCATAGCAGAAGATAATATGCAAAGTCTCAAAGATATTTATCAAAATGCCTCAATCAATCAATTGATACTAGGATCGTTCATTTATGGTCTGATCCTGATCAACCTTGAGAACATCTATTTGTTAATGCCTAACGGTCAATCATTCTTAGGCGGGTGGTGGATATTTATGATTATAGGACTTGTTAAACTAATGGATATGGTATTTAGTACTAATAGTGAAATTATAGCCTACTCTAGACACTACAAGTTCAACTTATATATAATGCTATTACTCTCTATTCTTTCTATAATTCTAAATTATATGTTGATTCCAATTTACGGAATCGTTGGAGCGGCACTTTCAACGATGATTTCTTACCTTTTTTTTAACTTATCGAAGTACCTGTTTATTCGAGTTCGATTTAACCTTATCCCATTCACGTTAAACACAATTAAGGGCTCAATAGTCATCCTAATAGTAGTTTGTCTCGCCCTTCATATTCCTAAGCTAGAGAATATTTATGCGGATTCCATATTCAGGTCATTAATCTATTGTGGAGTATTTATAGTTGTAATATATATACTTGACATATCATCACTATTCAATAAAATGATTATTGACATGATAAATGCCTTAAAGTTGAAGTCCGACTAATCTGTTGAGTTCATTAACTAGTATATACTTTCGATACGGGCTTATTTTAAAATGATTATTGACTAATAGCAAAACATAATTCAGACGAATGACTTCAAGTAAATCTTTTAAAGCTGTAAGAACGCATATCAGACTATTCTTAAATTATTTGAGAGGGTACATTTTCTACAATCGGTCTTCAAGTTATCTTAATAGAGGTATCTATCATATGCCACAAGAACAATCAAAACCTGAATCCGAAAACAAATTACTGACATATTTTAAGAACAATATAAGTGGTCCAGGAATTTGGAAATGGGAGCATTATTTTGACATTTACAATTCTCATTTGCATAAGTATTATAAGAGCAATTGCACTATACTAGAAATTGGCATCTACAGTGGTGGTAGTTTAGGAATGTGGAAGGATTATTTTGGGGGTGACTGCAGAATAATAGGTATAGATATTGAAGAGGATTGTAAGAAATACGCCAATGAAAGCCGGAATATTTTTGTTTATATAGGAGATCAAGAGGACCCTTCCTTCTGGAATAGAATAATCCCTGAATTAGGACAAATTGACATAATCATAGATGACGGTGGGCACACTGCGAGCCAGCAGATTGTTTCATTTGAATCCCTCTTCCCTGCATTACACCCAGATGGAGTATACATCATTGAAGATATCCATGGTAAGACTAATCAAGTTGTTAACTATTTTTCAGGGATACATTCAGATTTTAATAATTTCAATGCAACTACAAGTATTAAGGGCACTAAAGTACTTTGTAATCATATTCAAAAGGTAATAAAATCAATACACCATTATCCATATTGTAGTGTAATCGAAAAACGTAAAGTCGAACTGAATAGGTTGAGCTCAACTAGAATGGGCACGAGTTGGGAACCCTTTTTATAGTTTGTTTCTTTTAATGAAATTGGGCTTGAGGCCAGTGATTTATATTAATTATTGAAAGTCAATGGTTAATACCAAACACTGTTAATCTGTAGTCTTCCCAGAAAAAAAGGATAGCCTTAATGAACAAATTAGTATTCAATGTTCCTGTCTAAAATTGGGACTATTGATACTTGTAAAGCAGCTTCCCAGTCAAATTTTCTGAGCAATTCGAATCACTTCTGATTCAGTCATCATTTACCTTTGCATATGTCAATCACAGCTTAACCGGCCTTAACACTCACAGGCTCAACACAATTTATAATGAAGAATAATCATGGTCTCTCTTTTTTAGTGTTCTGCTATAATAGTGAACACATTGTTGAAAAGACACTCTCTAAAATATGCAGGCAAGAGAGGTCCCATCTCTCTGAGATTATTGTTATTGACAACAATTCCACCGACAATACTTATTCTATAGCTAATGAATATTTGAAAAAGAACTCCCAAGTTCCCTTTCAAGTCATACTCGAACATAGGCAGGGACTTAATTACGCTCGGGAACGTGCCATTTCAGAGGCCAAATTACCGTTTTGTATAATGGTCGATGACGACAATTTACTCATTGGCACAAATTGGATCGCAAGAATTGTAGAACTATTCAAAGACCACCCTGAAGTTGGTGTGATAGGAGGTGGGGCTATTGCTGATACCGGGGATGCCTCGCTTCCCTTATGGTGGGGAAGGGACTTCAAGCTGGGTGATGGTGAACAGCGGGAAGATGAAGGAGTATTTGAACCTCGCAAACCTTCTGAAATGATGAGGGGAGCATGTTTGTCATTAAGAACTGACGTAGCTCAAAAATGCTATCAAGATTTACCGATGCTACTTAGTGATCGAGCAGGTACTACTACAATTTCTTCAGGTGGTGACATTGAAATCGAATGTAGAATGATGTTGAGGGGATGTAAGGCTTATTATGATAAACAGTTGAAATTTGATCATATAATTCACCCGTCGAGATTGAATGATTCGTACTTATTAAGACTATTCCATGGTCACAAAACCATTTATCCAGTTCACTTGGCCTACCACGAATTATTAAAAAGAAATAAGGTGAGACCATTACTACTTCTATTAAAAGCATTGAGTTATTGTTGTGTCCATTTGATTAGAAGTATTAGTTCTTATTTGTTGCCAAAGACTTCAAAGCATTACTATAAGTACTATGTTAATCGTATCCATATAAACAGTTTAATAGGTCAATACGAACTATATAAAAAATTAAAATTGTACCGTTCTGAATTAAACCAATACTTAAAAAATCCTGCATAGACTAGGTTGTAGCTATTTTGTCCATGAGCTATTCAAATTAAGGAGGTTGCTGTCATAAATCTGAATTAGCCCTAAATGAGAGAAAACAATTTGATTTCTGTAATTACAGTATGCTACAATGCCAAGGAAACAATTAAACGCACCATCCAAAGCGTAATAAATCAGACATTTAAAAAATATGAGTATATAATCATTGATGGCAATTCATCAGATGGCACGTTGGGTATTATTAATACTTTTCTAGCAAATCATAAAATTACTGTTGTTTCCGAACCCGACCAGGGAATATATGATGCTATGAACAAAGCACTTGCTTTAGCAAAAGGTGAATATGTTCTATTCCTGAATGCCGGAGATGAATTGGCGCGCACTTCTACTCTAGATGAAATATTTTTAATAAGAACAAAACCAGATCTTATCTACGGTGAAACGATCATTATTGACTCCCAAAGAAAAGAGTTAGGTACTAGAACAGAACTCACAAGTAGAAAATTACCCTTAAGATTATTGAAAAAGGATTTTCTCAATGGGCAAGTAGTAAGCCATCAATCTTTTGTTCCAAAACGCAAGCTGACATCAAATTACGATCTGAAATATCAATGCAGCGCTGACATAGAATGGATGCTGAATGTAATGGATAAAGCAAAGACCGTTCATCTTACTGAAAAACCTATTTCGATATATTTAAAGGGTGGAATATCTGATACTCAATTGAGGATCTGTTGGAAAGAGCGATTCATGATCCTTATGAATCACTTCAACCCCATTGTAGTGCTTTGGCAACACCTGATTTTTATTATTAGATTTCTAAAAATTGGGGCATATAGAACATGACTAAATCAATTTAAGAAGCATATAAGATCACTATGAGACTGTTACATAAAGTGTGTC
>DIYH01000047.1 GCA_002435755.1 Flammeovirgaceae bacterium UBA6059 | reverse complement strand
GGGGGTGATCGGCAGGGTCACTCTCCTTTTTTCTTATTCTCCTTTTCATCCACACAACACTTATTCTGGTGCTCACATTGATTGTGTCAGCACAGGCAGAAATCCACCTCGTCAGTAATCGGGGTGATGGTGATTACCTCACGATTCAACAAGCTATCAATGATGACTTGAATGTCTTTGCCGGTGATACGCTTTATATCCAGGGCAGTGCGCAAGTCTACGACGGCTTTACCTGTGATAAGCGTCTGGTCATTATAGGCACGGGGTACCGCCTGAGCGATAATCCACAAACCTCCTCGACAGGTCTGTTTCCGTTTATTGACGCGGAAGCGATATTTACTGAAGGCTCAGAAGGCTCAATCCTGTCCAGTGTTGCATTTAATGAAGCAGCAGGTACGCAACGCCCTGAAATTAGTGCCGATAATATTATCATCGAGCGGTGCTATCTGGTTCATGGTATTACGATGCGAGGGGATCCGAGCGGTATCGTCATTAGGAACAACTACTTTAAAGATGTTGGTATTGTCGATGTTGCAGGGACTGATAACTACCAAAATGTCTCTCTGATCGGCAACATCATTGAGGCTAATATGAGTGTTCTATCAACAGATTCACAAGACAGACTTTATTCCATTGTAGAGCATAATTTGTTCTTAGGCGATCTTCTGATTCAAGCCTCAATCCTTCGCAACAATATATGGGTACCCTTTATCGATGAGTCCAGTTTTGGGGTGAGTTCGGGCACCATAGAAAACAATCTCGCTTTTAACGGTCAAATCGGACTCGAGAACGGCAATCAGCGTTTTAGTGAGTTAGGACAGGTTTGGAATACCATCAACACTGGAAGCTTTGACGGACGCTGGCAACTTGATCCAGGGTCAAGTTTCAAGGGCATGGCTACAGATGGCACAGACCCAGGCCCCTTTGGCGGTTCTCAGCCTTACGCCCTTTCAGGCGTACCACAAATCCCGATTATCTATGAACTCTTTACTACGGGCTCGGGAAGTCAAAGTGAGGGTTTACCCGTCACCACTAAAATCCGAAACCCTTGAACTCCATGAAGACACGATTAATATTTATAGTGGCTTTGACAGCCATGGTTTTGAGTCCCTACGCTCAAAGCCTAACAAGGGCTGAATACTTTATCGATACTGATCCTGGGTTTGGTCAGGGACAAGAGATTGCATTAGGCACAAGCGATGAGACCCACTTTACGGTTGATTTATCAGCTCAAGAACCAGGCTTTCATATGCTGTATATCAGGGCGCAGGACAGTTTTGGGCGGTGGTCACACCAACAAGCTAAAGGCTTTTATGTAAGCCCTGGCACCAACACGCCTGATATTGTCTTACTTCGCTATCTGTTTGACGATGGCACAGAGTTATCACCCGTGTATCACAGTATGACTTTGACACACCGTCAAGCTCCATTGATGTTGTAATCCCCTTGGATAATTCTTTTTTGGTGCCAGGTCAAAGCTATGAGCTCAGAATCGTTAGCGTAACCGTCAATGACACACCAAGCGCAATTGAGAGGATTAGCTTCGTGTATCAAACCAACACGCCACCTTTGGTCATGGGCGCGATTGCCGATCAGGTCATATCGAGCAGTGCCGATGACCTTACGATTGTTGAAGACTTAAACAGCCTCTTTAGTGACGCGGATGGTGATATTCTGATCTTTACCGCCACAAGTGACCCTATTGATGTTCTTTCAGTCACTGTCAATAACAATAGCCTTTTAGTTACTGCTTTAAATGCAGGAGAAACCACTATTGAGGTTAAGGCTGATGACGGTAAAGGCGGTGTTGCAACATTAAGCTTTGACCTAACAGTTGAAGAAGAAACCGTCACTGCTTTAACAGACAATATTGATGGTATCAAAATCTATCCCAATCCAGTTCGTGATTGCTTGATTGTGCATTTCGGTGAAAATCGGATAGCCAAACTAGACGCTGTTACGCTCACCGATGTGTCAGGCAGGTCAATGCCGTTTAGTGCATCCACTCAGCAAGGGAAAATGACATTGGACGTATCAGCACTCAATGCTGGTATCTATCTCTTGACTGTCAACAGTAAAACGCATCGTATCATCAAAACCCAATAACAACCATGCAGCAGATTATCACTCACAGTCTCATCATAATGGCTTTGATCCTAACCTCATGTGCCAGTGATAAAGTCGATGACAACAGAACTATAGATGCACTTAGTCAGACCGTTTTAACGGCTGTCAAACATGAAGACCCCGAGCTTTTGGAGAAGTATTTTGTTACAGAGAAAGACCTTGACTGGCAGAAGCAGAATTTTGAACTGCTCAAAAGCGTGGAAGAGTTTCAAACCAAACTGATTGGTACGGATATGAGCAACGTCATTAACGAAATCCGCAAAGAAGCGATGAAAGAAGGTTTATCAGACTGGTCAAACGTGAGCTTTGATATCGTCCGCTATAAATCGAATGATAGAAAAGGCTATGATACTGCATATGATTTGATCCTCCGCTTTAATAATGGTGAGAACTACAAAGGCACAATTGGCATCCATTATCTGGTCAAGACCGATCAAGGCTGGAGAGTGTACAGACTACCAGAGTTTCTGGTGTATAGAGATGTAAATAGCTTTCGTTAAATGTCTAAAACAAGAAGTCTATGGAGCTTGACATGCTTCAACCTAGGACTTTTAAAACAATTCAAACTAATGAGTATACGTATATTAAAATACTTGTGCGGTTACCATTTTTGTTTTCAAATAAAAAAAGGGAATAAGTTATGTTCCATAACTTATTCCCTTTTCGAATCATTCCAAGCAGTCTAATTGTCTTTAGTTGGCTTTGGAGTTGTGTTTTTTGTTCTTACGTATTAATACCCTGGGGCCGAGTCTCTCTTACGGACTTCTTCACCACCTACTTTTTCTTTCTTGTCGCTCATCGTTTTATATGTTTGTTTGAATCAAATATACGAATACTTATTTATAAATACGTCATTCTAATGTATATAATTGCATACTTTTTCAATTACCAATTAAAAGGGTCTACTGTGTATCTTACGTTGATGGATCTCAATGAATTGCTTTACAAAACCAAGTTTTTACTTCGGGACGGACAAAAGGGTGTATTATTCAGGTTCGAGTCAGACATTGTAACCGAGCTTTTGAGCTTAGAAGGCTCTAGTTTCAGAGCTAAGTTTTATGAAAAAAGTCTTCAAAAAGGAGACAAAGGAATTAGAGCCTATCTTAATCAAATCCTTAAAATTGGATCGCATCAATACAGTCGTAAAATGCCTCCCTACATTAGGCAAGATTTGATTCATTTGTTACAACAGAAGATAGATCCATCGGATCAAAGGTTCCCAAGCCTTACGAATTTGTTCGATCAAGCATATTCGGAATTAAAAGAGTCCTCATTTAGTCAAGCGTCAAGTCAAATTGATAATTCCTATCACGAATTATTGAAATGGCAACTCTCTGCGAACAGAGCATTTGTTGTTGAGGATAAACCAAATGAAATTATTTGGGAACAAAACTTTATCTCCAACAAATCTTCGGATATAGACAAAGATGAAAGTGTGATTTTAAAAATGTTAGAAAGAATTGCCGCACAATTGAGTATCTCTTTGGAGCAGTTAATAATATCGCAGACTTCATTCCCCGAAGAATGGAATTCCAGGCTCGATGAATCTTTCGGTTTTCAATTCTACTTACCTGATGAGCTTAGGTGTTTTAATTATTGGCGCGCACTTACCTTATTTATAGTAGTCTTAAAATTAAAATCTGCACGAAATACCAACACTCAGTTGCATTTTAGTCGAGGTCTTAAAGAATCCGTTGAACTAATTCGAATTCTTTCAGAAAGAGTCTTAAGGGTTTCGACAATCAACACTACAACCTTCTTTCCACATGTTTATTATCAGGCTGATTCTGCCGTTCGTGATCAATACGAGGCCTTATTCATGATAAATCTACGTGATGATCGACTTGAAAGTGTTCATAAAGTAGATCACAGCCATCTTGAAAGATGGAAAACGAGCTTGTACCTACCAATAATTACTGGAGACGTTCAAGAAAGATACGGAATTTCCCAAGTGCGTTATACTTCGATTATCCCGGATATTTTAAACTCAATTCAATCATTCAAACCTTTGGTAGAAGACTTTCTTGGAAAGCAGATTCCCAGCTAATGAATTGATTGTCGATCTCTTCCTTATTCTCTGAATAATCTAGGCGCAGAACAACCTGCGAATAACATCTTATAAGATTTTGTCTGCTTTGGTGTCTCATGAGCTGACTGACATATCCACCAAATTTTCTTCTATTTGTAGGTCTTAGGGTCGAATCTGGGTTTTCCTTCCAAGGTGCTGTAAAACTTGGTACTGATTTGATTCCTAATTCCCATGCCAGGTAATTAGAAAAAAGTCCCTCAAGAAGTGCTTTCGTGAAAGCCTCTTCTGCTTTCTTCTTTGAACTACATTGATACTGCCACTCGATCTTTGAAAAGATCGAATTAAAATCTTGACTCAATTGTACTACCTCTTTCAATCCAAGTACTCATTATCAACTGATAATCAAAGTTTTACAAGCAGTTTCTAGGAAAACTCTAAATGTCGAGACATCTAATCGGAAAAAGAAACCCCGTATTTCCTCCACGGGGTTTCTTCTTATTAGTTCAAGGATTAAGCTTGACCTTGAACATCGAGAAACTCTAATCCATTCTTACCTTCAGTAAAGTCTTTCCTGAGCAGGAACAGTTCAGGGTTGTCATTCTGATATGGTTGAATAACGATTTGTGCGTCCAGAACATCTGCCCAGCATTTTAGGGTGAAGAGTGACGGCGTACGTTTTCCTGTTTCATAGCGACTGGTCTGTTTCTCAGAGACACCCATTAAACAGTCCACTTCATCTTGCGTGATCTGCTTTTCAATCCTTAAACGCCTTAGCGGATTGATAATATCAGACAGGACATCCTGTCTTGGGTAATGAATGTTCGGTTGTAACATGGGGTAACTCCTTTCCTATCTTGAGCCTCGTGTTTACTAAATGGTGGAGGAGTTGTACACATCCTCCTTGCCCTATTTATTGACATATTTTGTTTACAGAATCAACCTTAAATTGAATTGATTCTACATACATAAGAATGTTTAACTCACTTTTTGCTCTGTAAATAGGACCGTCAGGATGTTTTTAAGGCTCTGAACATCGGATAGGATCGCCATTCATCAACAGCTTGAAGGAGGTCAATATGACCAGCTCAAATCTAAGTAGCGTTTATTTAGAAGATATTATTCCCCACCTCGGAAGTACACTCACTAAACAAACTAATAACGACTATTGGTATACTTCCCCCTTCCGCATTTAGAATACCGCCTAGTTTCACTTAAAACCATCTCAACAAATCTGGTATGACTTTGGAATCGGACGTGGTGGTAATCTGATTGAGTTTGCTAAAACGTATCTGGAATACAATAAAAGATCAGCAGGCCTCAACGGTGCATTAGAATGGCTCTCACATTTTAGCACTGTGCCTATCGCTCCAAAACGTAGTCTTGCAACGACGAAACAGAAACCCAAGCTAAAGCTGACTAAGATCAAAGGTGTAGAGCACCCTGCACTCCTTGATTATATAAGGAAAAGAGCTATTGATCCTGTGATTACACTAACGCATTTGAAGGAAGCTCATGTTCAATCGCTTGACAATGAGAAACACTATTTTGGGCTTGCATTCAGGAATGATAGTAACGGATATGAATTCCGCAACCCCTTTTTCAAGGGATGCTTGAATAAGAAAGCGATAACAACGATTAAGGGTAATGGCAACAAGGCCATTGTTCACATCTTTGAAGGCTTTATGGATTTTCTGACCTATTTGACTATCACCGAAAAAGCCTACCCTGAAGAAGATATCATTATCCTGAACTCATTGAGTTTGCAATCACAGGCAGTTGCACTCATTCATGCTTATAAGTCCGTGCAGTATGTGCCTGACATGATAATGATAAGGCCGGGCTAGAAAAGCTTAAGGAGCTTGATCTTGAATTCGTCGAAAGCTCACGAACCGTGATCAAGGATATGTCGCATATCTATCACGAGTTTAAAGACTTCAATGACTGGCATATGAGCTTCAACGCACCATTGCCTAATTAGAGCAAATCTGTGAGGATAAAATGCATTCTTTCATCCAATCAAAGCAGCTCAGCAAGGCTATCCCGAAGTTTAATGGACATTACCGCCCAGTGACAGAGAAACGCCTTCAAGAAGCTTTGAAGGTAAGCGCTCTCCTAGTCAAGTATCATGGCGAGAAGTACCTGCCAATTTTTCTTAGAATAGAGAAAGAGCTGGTGAAGCACCAACGGTCAAGATTAGCCTTAGTAAGAGCGAAAGATTTTCAGAGCCACAAAATTAGTTTCACATTGTCGCCTCATAAAGAACAGAGCTTTAGTGAATAAATTGGTTAATTTGATAACGTATTTAAAACACAGTAACAAGATCTAGGATCATGGCATATGGATTTGGTGGTAATTCGAAAGAAGAGGAAGAACGTCGGCGATGGGACCAACAGGAAGCTTATCGGATGAATCAGGATTTGCAAGAAGACCTAAAGAGAGCCAGAACGATGGAGAAGGATGCTTCAGTAGCTTTTCTGAGACCTTAAAGGTGATTTTCTGGATCGTGGTTATAGGCTTTCTCATTAGTCAATGCAACTAGATTGTTAAGGACTGTAACAACATCATACATTACAAAATGCGGTGCCTAAATGCTGTCCTTTTAGGATATTTTCACATATTAATCATCTACTAGACTATGGATTTCTCAGGACCCGCAAACGAACTCATTGCCACTATCGTTGGGGTAATTGCAACAATTATTTTGGGACATTATGTCAAAAAATGGTATAATGAAAAGTACAAGACAGAACCAAAACTGGAATTAGAAGAAGCTCAACCCGAGAAACACGGTGATGATCAGGTACAAATTAAGACGAACTTGACAAGAGCTGATCATAATCTCATTAGTCGGCAAGAGGACCTAGAAAATCTTGAAACTCAATTACTGGTAAGAAAACGACGGCTAGTCACAATTGTAGGCACAGGAGGTCTTGGAAAGACTAGTCTTGCCAGAGAATTCGCCGTTAGGTACAAAGATTCCTTTCCTGGAGGTATTTGGTTTATTGATCTAACTTCTGCTAAAACTGCTATTGGAGTTGCTCATGAAATCAGGACCGCTTTTGAAAAGTCTCTAAATACTGAGCAGTCGACAAGTAGAGACCTTGCATTACAAATTCTAAAGTCAAAGGGCCAGACTCTTTTTATTCTGGACAACTTTGAGCAGATATAGAACGTCGCTGATGAGACAGTATCATACTGGCTCTCGCAATCAGATCAATTCCAATTTCTTGTAACAAGCCAAGTTCCACTCAAAATTCAATGGGAAGGAGAAGTAGTTCAGTTAGATGCTTTAGACACCCCAGAAGAGTCGTCAGATTCAGATCATTTGGAAGTCGAAAGTATCAAACTGTTTGTTCGTCGCGCAAAGGAGTCCAACCCTGATTATTCGCCCTCAAGCTTAGACTTAGATTATATCGCTGGAATATGCAATTATGTTGAGGGGAATCCGCTGGCAATTGCCCTCTGCGCCTCAAGGATAAAGCTTTACACCGCCAAAGAAATCACTAATCGTCTTAACGAAGTTTTGGGGTTCAGAGCAAGGAACATAGACATTGCATCAAAGCATATTTCGCTTTTTGATGCGATAAACAGGAGTTTTGAAACTCTGAGCGAAGAAGAAAAGAGTATTTTTCTTCAAACCTCAGTATTTCGTAACGGCTTTACTTTAGATGCCGCTCTCACGATTCTTGAAGTACCCGCCAACTCGTCTAAGAGTGTTGAAGAGGTAATTGAGTCTTTACTAGATCACCACTTACTTCGATTAGAGGTAAATAATTCAGGTAGGCGTTTCAAGCTTTATGTAACTATAAAAGATTTTGTTGATAGTCAGGCGAAAGAGAAACTCAGCCCTACAGAATTATATCGGTTACGTAAAAACTGGGCAGAGTTTTACATAGAATACATGCAGGGTTTAAGTAAGAGCATTCACGAAAAAAATGCAAAGCAAGCACTCGATGAGATCATGGAGGAAATGGAGAACATTTTTGAAATTCAAGAGGTATTTCTTAAGGAAGAACCTGAAATCGCCACCAGAGGCATACTGGCATTTTCTAAAACCATGGCGATTAGAGGACCCGCCATCATCGAACAAACAAATTAATGGCTTCCTATAATGCTCTGAAAGATAGTGATTCGAAGCATTTAGGAAGGCTCTGTATGGAAATTTCCATGGCCAATTGGGCAAAAAGCGATTGGAATCAAGCAGAAGTGTTTGCAGATGAAGCAGTTAGTATTGGTCGTAAAACTGGAGAAAAAGTCTCTTAGCAAAGGCATTGTTGCAACAAGGCAAAACACGTGTAGATAGGGGCTATTACAAAATGTCAATAGATATCCTAAATGAGGCTCATGAGCTATTAGACGCATTAGGTTTTACGCCGGAATAGCTACCTCAAAGGCCTACCTCGGTGCTAGCTTTGAAAAAATTGGGGGGTTACAAGAGTCGCTGAATTACTTTGATCAAGCAATAGAACTTGTTCGGAGTCATGATGATTTTCTTCACGCAATAATTCTTAATAAAAAGGGCTTGCCTGTTGGCATCACGGTCGGTTAAAGCAAGCACTTGAGGCAATGAAGGAAGCAGGACAACTGAGTGATAATATCAAGAATGAAACGTGGAAGCCAGCGTACCAAACAAATCTTGGCTTAGTTCTTACTGACCTTGGCAGATTTGATCAAGCCTTAAAACTGTTTGAAGAAGCGGACTCTGGTCATTTCGAATTGGGCTATAGACATTGGCAGGCCGTGAACAAATGTGCTTGGGGACGAGCTCTAATGTTAAGACAGGAATCGGGAAACTTAGATAAGGCAATAGTCCTAATTCAAGAAGCCGAAACCTTGTCTCGAAATGTATACTATCCAGAAAACATTTCTATGCATAAGGGAGATCTCGGAAGAGTATTCTATTTGCTTCAGGATTACGAAAAAGCCTATAACTATGTTAATGAGGCCTTATCCTTAGAAAGACGGATAAATGCCGTTCACGATCACCGGCACTTGTGTAATCTAATCATTGCTGCTGCTTTGTGTCATGAGTTAGGCAAAAAAGATCAGTTTTGGGAGTTGCTTGTAAAGGCACAGATACTTTCGAAGGAGATAGGTGCTGATGAACACTATCCTGTAACCAAACTAGCTGAAGATTGGCTTCTTTTGAATAAGCTTTTTCGGTTGTACTGCACGGAGAATTCTATTGAAATCGAAGAGATCAAAAATACACCTCCTAAGAGTATTGCTGATTTAGGCATGTCGCAAACACAATCATTGAGAGTCTTGGAGGCAACTTCTAAAATGCTTGATAATGTAGGTTTCGAATATCCCTGGAATGGCTTAGAAGAATACTTGCAAGAGAGAGGAATAAAGACAATCCGACTATTTGGATATGGCAGTTTAATTAACAAAAAATCTGCCTCTCGAACACTTCCAAACTCAGCAGAATCATCCTTCGTTCAAGCAATTTCGTTTGGAATAGTGCGCTTGTTGGACTACGAAATGCCGGATGTTGTAAGGGCCAGGTCTATGTACTCTACGACTCCTGGGAATCTGGGAAGAGGTTTGTTCAATGCTCGATTTACAGGTTCTTTATGTGACAAAGCTAATGGTATTTACTTTGAAATAGGTCTCGATGAAATTCAAAAGCTACGTAAAAGGGAAATCGGTTACGACTTGCGTTCAGTAGTTTGTTTGCCATGGGACGACATTGAAGGAGAGATATTTCCGGCATTTGCCTTAGGGTGTTCAGGAAGACTCTGGGAGGGAAGAATGCTTTCTAATCGAGAGCTATTGCCTCATAAAGACTATTACGTACTATGTAAGACCGGAGCCAAAGAGGTGTCTCAACACTTCTATGAGTGCTTTCTCCAAACTGCATTTATTGCTGACGGATACACTAGAGTCTTTGAATGGGAATCATCACAATCTGATCACCAATAATCATTTGTCTCCACAAGCTCACTTTATTTTGTGAACTATGAATACTATTTCTCTCTTAATAGTAAATCGCTATTTTTCTAGAAGAATCATATACTGTGGATAAAGGCAAGAAAGAAATAGCATTGATAGTCCACCTTCTACTGAAGAGCGCATTTTAGATCTTGAAAGAGCCGTTTTCAAGAAAGGAAACAAAATCGACGCATCTGTGATCGCCAGTCTGCTGGCAGTAGTAGTTTCTATTGGGTTCGGTTTCTACAACATTATATACAATCAAGAGCGACAGGATGAACAAGAACTTAAGGACACACTTGAAACACTTATTGCCAGTGTAGATGACCTAATAGAAGTTGACGATAAGGAATCTGACTATCGTGGATCATTGAATTACAACACCAAGCGAGAAATAGTCCTTTCAACTCTTAAAATCAAATTAGATAACAACGAGCAATACATTGACCTCATTGGTCCAAATACGCTCGCACTACTTGCAGATCATTTATTGACGATAGGAGAATTTGAAGAAGCACACAAATTCTATCATTGGCCACTCTCAAAATCCCGCGATTCATTTGACAGGAGCGTTATATATGGAAAAATTGGACATTTCCACGGACTAGATACTGAGTTCAAAAATGATTCATTAAAGTATAGCTACTGGCACCGTAGTCTCACAGTACTTGACTCGATTAGACCGAGGGATTACATCGACGAGTATACCGCTGAATTGTATAAGGTAAATGCCATATCAGAATATGAGTCAGGACAGCTAGACTCGGCTAACAGCTTCATGCTCAAAGCTCTCGATCTCTATGCTAATTCCAATCATAAGGACTTAGTTGGAAGGTTTAAGAGCTTGGAACGAACTTTTTTTGAAGAAAACATAAAGGCTGGAAACTTAAAGATTGGTCTAAATGATATTTCATTGAGAGAATACTTGAATTACTGTTTTAAGTCTACGCGTATCAGAAAGTATTTTGCAACTGATTTTGAATCTGAAAACACTTACGTTAACGAATTTGTAAAGACCTTGTGGGCCTTTGTGATAGTTTGCACAAATTAGAGATGGCACTGCCTGATAATATCCTTACTGCTGCAAATGAAGTACTGAATCCGAGTGAATTTACCTATTCTGATATTCTGGACGCAGCTCTATATTTTTATTATGACAATGAGTATCTATCCTATTACGATTGGACAGTAGACAGTTTGAGTGATCAATCGATCCAGTTAATAGACATCTTACTAAATAAAGAGAATCCCACAGACGTGTCAAGTACGCATTTATCGAATGATTAGGTATTCACCTTTGATCTCTTCGCGTCTGTGCTGCCTGGTCACGCTATTACCTTGAAAAATCTTCGTTAAAGAAGAATCTTTTGTCGCCTAAATCCAAGCATTTTTGTATGTAGAAAGTCACTCTTTTTTTCACTCATATTTGTATACAGACCAAAGTGTTTAACCATTTAAGATATTGATTCTTATGTATTTTTTGATTTCAGGTTTATAATGTGGCGGAGGGGATGTGAGTCAGACTTGTGGCTGGGAAACAAAAATTATCCTTTTATATCAATGTCTTGTCATATTTATCTAGACTTCCAGTCATCCATTCGGCACTATTTCATCACTCATTTTTGTACTCAAATGTGCACTCAAGGAGATAGGATATTCCCCATATTTTAAATAAAACCGCTATTCCTATAGCCAAAGAGTACCCAAGGAAAAAGGAATTTGACTCCTCGGAATATCCCAGAACCACCCTAAAAACTGACAACTACAATGAAGCCTTTAAGCTTTGCGCCTTGTTTGACAAAGGCTGGCTCTCTCGTACTCTCAACAATAGAACCTATTCGATTTGATAAGATCTTAAAACAAGCCTGTCACATTGATTTCAGTAAGAGCTGTTGTTGACTTAATAGTCATTTCATCAATAGGTATTTCAATCACGATTGAAACTCTATCGTTTCTTCCCATTTTTCTATGAGACTTAGAACTTCTTTGCATACACCTGTAACTAAATCCCTGTCATGATCCTTTAAGATGTTTTCCTTGCTATGTGCTAGTGGGGTCCGGACCCTTGCAAATAACTCAAATTTGTTTTTCCAATCATTGGTGCTTTTTCCAAGTATCTTTTGAAACCAACTCCACTCTACACACATGAATCGAGAAAAGAGGTCTAATGGGTATGTATAGTCCAAAAGACTTTTCGAGTAAGTTTCAGGAAATAGGTTTTGCTGATGGCTTCTTCTCCGCTCTAGCTCCTTCACAAAGTCCTCCTTATTTTGAGTTTTTCGATACCTTTTAACCCAGTCCTGCCCATAGCGGTCAACGGCCCAGGCATGAACAACTTCTCGAAGCTTTATTTCAGTTTTTGAAAGCAAAGGCCAAATTGGAGTTTGTCTTCTTACCGTCTTCAAATAGTTACCGAAGCTTTCCGAAAAAACACTGTACTCAGCCTCTTGAGCTGAACAACTCACCCCTTTAGGCAATCGATATATTACGTCATACCTTTCCAATTTCTCAACATCACTTATTGTTAAGTCATAAATTGGACCCTCAATCACTTGAATCAACTTTCGATCCAAACCCTCATCTCGCAAGACCCTAATTATGTTTTCATAGTGATTGACTAGGCTAAGAAATATTTTGTCTTCAACATCTTGTGATAGAGATTCTGAACTATGATTCAGGCCCTCCACTATATTATAATTGAAGAGATCTAATAAAAAAGGGTGATGACCTGCAAGAGCGACAGCCCGTTTCCTAATATCGTTGCCGATATTCAGTCCATTTCTTTCCGCCAGAGTCCAATATGACTTTAAATCCTTCTCGGAGAACATTCCAAGGTTTATTTCGTCGAAGGTTTGAAAAAAGTTGGAGAGAGACCCTGCTGTTAGTTCGATTTCTTTCAGACTTCGGCGCGATACGGTTACAATGCAGACCTGACTATAAGGATTATATGAGAACTCTCTAAGAAGTTGGAAATCTGAAGAGCTAAAGTAAGTTCTAACGGAGTCAAATTCATCCAAAACAAATATCACCTTCAACCGTCGAGACCTGATCTCTTGCAAATAGATTTTCATCTCCTCGTTTCGAACGATCGATCTTACAGAACTTTGAATATTCGAGTATAATTTTTGAAGGGTAGACTTGTCTATTAGGTCACACCTGAGGATTTGTCTATGAAGATTATTAAATACCAGATCAAGGAAATCTTTGGAGCTATTAACACTACCCATCTCAACCCAAATTGGTATAACTCTGTTTCTAATCATACTTTGGGCGTCAATCATGAATGTATTCCAGGCTAAGCTCGACTTTCCAATTCGAGGCAAGCCTTGTATAGCACAGTTGCCAAATGAACTCTGTAAGGTTCTTGTCCTCAATAGTCTTGTTTCCTTCTTGCGACCCACAAAACGATCTCCATGAACTATTTTACCATAATCGGCAAAAGGATTGACTTTCATTGCCTGTTGATTAACCACTCTTGAAACAATTGGACCTCAATTCGATACGAGCCAGATTCAACAGAAATCACTTGCCTTCTTTCTAAATCTCTCAATATGTCATCCAATCTGTTTGCAATCTCCGTATCGACGACCCGATCCCTTAATAATTGAGGCTTACAAGACCCAAAAGGTCTAGAGGCACCTGCTATTTGCTTGAGTACCTCGAAAGTATGATCAAATGGATTCGCTTCAAGGTCAGCATCTCCAGCCGTGATCAGGTTGTCGAAGTGCTCTGCACTCAACGCTTCTTTTCCTATTGTAAGTTTTCTGGCGACTTCATTTACGGTAACGATAGTCGCTCTAACAGTACGTTTCTCATTTAGATGATCAACAAGTTTCTGACAGAAAATCTGAATGTAGTATGGATTTCCAGCCGTATAGTCGATAATTTTCTCTACTGCATTTCCAAGGAA
This sequence comes from Flammeovirgaceae bacterium UBA6059, assembly GCA_002435755.1. Lineage (GTDB taxonomy): Bacteria > Bacteroidota > Bacteroidia > Cytophagales > Cyclobacteriaceae > UBA6059. The sequence continues at coordinate 24,223 of DIYH01000047.1, read as the reverse complement.
ACGACTCTCTCCTTTAGCTTTATTCCATATAGGTGTCTCTATCAAGTTTCTAGCATCCTCTTTCTTTAAGTAACTAAGCCTTTCTTCATGGGTAACACCCAACTCGTTAGGGAACTTAGCTCGAAAATCAGGCATGACATCTTGAGCGACCAAAACTGTATTGAAAAACCCTTGATCTATAACATCTTTCCAAGTTTTCATGAAACTCGACGAAACGTCTCCTCTTCGTATTGCTGCGTAGAGATAAGTAAATTCGTCAATCAGTACAACAATACGCTTTTTCTTCCAGTGTTCACGCATAGCAAATGATTTGAGCAAGCCGTGCATAGTATCATAAAAGACAATACTCGGCCTTCTCTCAAAAAGATTTACATCCGGCATTTCCAACAAAGGAGCATTTTGGTCAGTCGATTTTATAGCTTGTAGCTCCTTTTCAATTTCTCTGAGGATTTTATAATAGAATGAAAATACGTCGAACTCATCGATAATTCCACCCATGGAGAAATCTATGCAAAAGTTGTTCTCAGTTCTTTTTAACTTCTCCTTCAAATGGTATAAAACTGAAGATTTGCCAGATCTTTTTTGCCCGTATATCACGTAGCTCTTAGACCTAGACTCTTTAAATACATCAACGATCTGATCGATAAACTGGTCTCGACCGAAGAACATGTTGGGATCCGTCACTGCGTTAGAGTTGGCAGTACCGGAGAAAGCATTTTGAATAAATTGAAATTCAGAATTATCATATAGCGAGACATCTTTCTCTTCTTCTATTTCAATAATAGAATCAGGATTAGCTCTTGACTTGTACTTGCATAATAATTTTACATATCCAATCTTCTCCTGCACAACTCTCTCTGAGACCTTTACCTTTATTTCTCCGAATGTTTCTTCTCCTCCTTTCAAGGCTGTGCTATCAATACTTGTGTTTTCTATGAATGCAAAGTCAGTATTGTCAACCATCGCTAATTCGATGTTGTCAATAGGTGCCTTGTTTTTATCTTCATTCTTAATTGATACTTGCAAGTCAATATACCCATTCACGACCACGAATTCGCCCAAGACATTTAAGCTGACTGTCGGAGTACTAGCCTTTTTTATGTTGTCAAAATGTAAATCAAGAAGGTCTTTAAGGTGTTGCAAGAGTGGGGAGAGCCCCTCGCTGGAAATCCTAGTGGGGCTCTGTTCTATCTCAAGAAGTATTCGATCAATGCAGGTACTAACGAGCCCGTGTAGTCTGTCTTTTTCTATATAGTCTGTTTGTCTCAAATAATCGAACCCTCCCTCCAATACTACCTCTTTCCCGATGCTTTCTAGCCGGTCCTTATCCAACCGATTAAACCATTCTGGGGTCAATCCATCTAAGGACTTGTGAAGAAAATCGATTGCTGAGTCAAGACTTGAGGACCTATTGAAGGCTTTTACTGCATCGAACCAAGAATCAATCTGCATTCTTCTCATTTTTCGCGCAGCTTCCCAACAGTTGCTAAATTCGCTTTGGTCGTCCTCGTCATTTATTGAAATATCTAAACTTGCTAGGTAATCAATAGCGTTTCTTCTGGCCTCTTCGTTGTCAAATATCGCTTTGAGCAGATTCTGTGTTATCGGAACACTGTAAATAAATATCTCTAGTAAACCATTCCACACCTTTGATGAATTATGATTCACCAAAACATATCTAATGGCATTGACAAGAGCTATATCTCGATCTTTGTTCTCACTATCATTATGCTTAAGAATGAGGTTTTCACCCTTAATGTTAAATGAGTATAGATAGTTGGCTACCTGGCGCATGACTGCCCGCCATTCATTCTCCAACTTAAAAGCTTCGATATAGTAAAAACGGACAACATCCGAGGCTTTTTCTTTGGCACTTGATAAAGCCATGGAATTACAATACTTGGCTAAAACAGAATTTCGCTCCTGATCGTAGTTAGGATTATCCTTTTCCAGAATCTCCATGAGATTAGCTTCAGTTAGCAAATAGGCGGCTCGGTCTTGATGCCTACCTTTGAGTTGATTTCTCATCTCCCGCCGAAGACTGTTCAAAATTTCAGGCGTAAAATTCTCCTTAGCTATGTTGATTTCTTTAATACCAGCATATTCTCTTTTATCCAGTTCATTTTTAATTATTACTGGCAGCTCATAAGTATTGTGTACAGAAAAATCAACATCATTAAAAACTGAGTCTGAATATTCATAACTCCCAGAAGCCTCTGCCTGTTCCAGGGCCGATATCCAGCGTTTAGCAATTTCATCATTCGGTTCTTTCTTCAGTATTCGCACCAAGGGAAGCTTCGCCTTATCATAATCCTTTAATTGATAAAAGCAGTACGCTATCCTGCGATCAGTACTTATATGCTTGTGGGCAGGGGTTAACTTTCTAACCTTCTGTAAGTAATCAATGGCTCTTTCATATCGCTTGCTATGACTGTTGAAAGTCGCTAAAAGGTTGAAAACAGCCAACGGGTTTGGCATGTCGTCAATGTGTTTTTCCAGCAGATCAATCGCTTTGTCATATTCCTTCTCTTGATTATAAATAGTGGCTAAATCCTTTATGGCACTTTCCTTTTTGTCGTTGGCAGCAATTGCCAGGAGAAGGTATCTCTTCGCATTGCGCCAATCTCTCCTTTGACGCGCAACGTTGGCTTTTGAATAGTTAGAGCTTTTTTTGATATTCCTATTCTTACTTGTCGTAATTGAGGTTTGAGGAATTTCCGGTATTTGACTAAGTGCCTTGATGATATCGGGTTCATGCACAAACTGATTCTTCAATTCAAGCAATATTCCTCTGGCATCTTCGTTAGCTCCGCTTTGAAGCAACGCTTGGGCAAAATTTAACGTACTACTTAAGGTTTTCGGGAAGTGAATCCCATATGCTACTTTATTCAACTTGTTTCTGTTATCTATCTTTTCCTTTAGATAACAGAAGACTGGAATTGAGCCTTCATTCTCCTTATCTGCAAATAGTTTCAAATCCTCTATGAGTTCGCTATCGACCAGAGATTTTGATTCAAAGCTCGCGAAAAGCTCAACCCCATTAGCTCGTCTAAAGAGTAGATGACCAGTTCTAGAGGCTGGCCAAAATTTCTTAATCTGAGCATTATGACTTACGATTTTATCACTCGCAGAATTTGTGTTCTCACCAAAAATCTGCTTTCGGCTAGCACCTAAGCTTTTCAACTTCTCAGCACTAGCCTGAATTAGGTCACTTACTACCTGTAGCTCGGCTGGGCCTGAAGACGCAAAAGGTTGTCCCTCTCTGGATAACCATAACTTGGTTATCTCCAATAGTTGATCTTCAAAGGGTGACCTTTCCCTTATAAGTTCAGGCAAAAGGAAGTAGGCCTTTTGCTTGTTGATAAGCCCCAAGAGGAAAAAAAAATGCTCCTCACTTAAATCTGACAACAGAGCATACTGATGAAAGTACTCCAAACACTTGGATTCATTCTGCTTTATGAAATGAAGATAACTCAGGAAAAGGAGACAATTCTCTCTCTTCTCAAGTGCTGGAACCAAAGTCAACTCTTGAATAGCTCCTGTAATGTCATTTAGTTTGCACAGTATTACAGCTAAATTATATCTTAGATTGGAGTCGAAGTAATGATTCGCCAGTAGGCTCCTGATCCGTCGTTCAATTTCTTTGTACTTATCTTCTCTGTTCTTTGCAACCTGCAATGTTTCTGCGTAGTCATACCTAGACTGCTCTTTGTTGAGCTGTTTTATCAGCTCCTTTTCTGAGTTATCATCGTCAAGTCGATTGTATTTCTGTACAGATAGAGTGAATCCCTCTACTGGGAATGTCGAAATCGCTCTGTCTAGTTTGCCCTCTAACTCGGTATATTCAGTAGAGGAAGCCGTTTCATCAAGTTGCTGACCTGACATACTTGCTTCACCCTCAAACGATTTAATGGGAATTTGGTATCTTCCATTATCTCGTTCCTTTTCAACTTCTTCGCTATCTAGTAGATGGAACTCCAGTGCACCTTTTAGTCGCTCCGCTGATAGGATTACACTTCCGTTTCTAGTCCTAAGTTCTATGTAGTGATCACTGGCTTCGAGAAGCTGCCCCACATACGTCTCATGGTTGAAGTGGATTTCTACTCTTTGATTAATCTGACATTTTGTTTTTAATACTTCGATCATTCCTGTCTTGAGTTTGTGAGCTATCACTGAAGCTGACTTTCTACTGTGACCTCATCTTTATCTTTGATACTCGGGTCTTAATTATTGCGAACTGATTTCTATTCGGATGATTTTTCATTAGAGAAGAGTCCAAAATCTTTTCAAGTTGTGCAAATGATTTGCTCTTATGATCAAAATTGTCAATCGAAGAAGAAATCAGGTTACCTATCTCCATATCACTGATCCGCTGAGAAACAACATCCTGTTCTCCATTTGTAATTAGCCTCAAGTACCGAATCATAAGGTCTCCGAATTTTCTCCTATCAGTATCAACCGATATTACGCTTTCGGATAGATACTTTATAAAAGTATTGGCCAGACTATAATTCTTGTTTTCAATGAATTGATCTATCATGAATATTCTAGTCGCCAGTCTCGAGGGATCCCAAACTTTCGGCTGAAGAAAATCTAAGATATCTCCGAAATTTTGAAATTCTGATGTTGGAATAAATGGGATGATGTTTATTCCGTACTTAGCTAGCTCTTTGCCCCTTTTTTTTGCTTCGTCATTTGATCTAACCGCTAAAATCGCAAAGTGCTCAGGGTGTTCGAGTTTATATTTTTTGAGTGTTAGGATATAGTTAAAAAAAGGCTCACTCTTGTCCAGAGAAGTGCCGATAAAAAGTACCGTTCGTGTCAGGAAAGTATTGGTAAGGTACCAATCAAAGTCCCTATTATAGGCTTTCGCGTATGAAGATATTGAAAGGACGCAAGATCTTGGGTTTGTTACAGTACCATGAAGTTTGATCACTTGAAATGTGGGATCAAATAGGTCTGTCACCTCGTCATACGGATTATATACATCATACCAATTCAAAGAGTCTTCAATGATAGAATCGTAATTTGTTGTTATGATTCGAGTTGCGCAATATGATGAAATTCTTACATCCTTAGTCAGTCGATAGTTGCCGAACGATTCAGAAATCTGATTAAGCAAGGAGTCGCCTAAAAGGTTATGCAAATATTCCGCCGCTAACTGCATTCGTCCTGCTTTCAGTAGCGACCTAATTAACTTTGCCGCGTCGCTGTCATTGATCTTATCGGCACACCCCTCTAAAAACTGATTCCATGTAGGTAAGTTTGAAAGATAGGAACTGTGACCAGCACCAATCCAAAGCACCAACTTATCAGGCTCTGATGCTATTGTATTCTTAATCTGCCATATTCTTGACGCGAGAAAACTGTGTGATAACAACTCGTCAATACTGGTTCCCATATAATGTTGGCAGGGAAGGACTTGAACCTCCGACCTCTAGATAATACGTCTAGTGCTCTCACCTTGCTGAGCTACCTGCCATTATTTTTTTTGATCATATGATAAGAATAACTAAGTTACAATACTTCCTAGATGATGACAATTAATCATCTACTAAACATTGGCTTACACAGTGCATAGTCCGAAAGGCAATCAAGTCCGCACTACCCAGGATCATTGATTTCAAATCCTCCGCCATATAAGCCTGCCTAAATTTCCAATTTTCTTTTATTTATCAACACTTAAAGATTTTGACTTGACACTACTTCATCCATGTGGCACTATTTCATCACTCATTTTTTACCTCAAATATGTACTCAAGGAGATAGGGTTTGTCCCATATTTTAAAGATCAAAAACCGCTATTACTACAACCGAAGAGTCCCTAAGGAGATCAAAGACTTTGACTCCAGAGAATACGTCAGAATATCCCTCAAGACAGACAGTTACAGTGAGGCTCTTAAACTTTGCTCCCTATATGACAAAGAGGTAACAGAGTTTTGGCACTCACTCATACGAACCCAAAGCACTTATGACCCTGTCCGATTTGATAAAATTATCAAGTTGGCGAGACAAATCGGGTTCATTTACAAATCCCTCTCTGAGGTTAAAGTGGCACCTACAGAAGAGCTTATCGAAAGAGTCCTTGCTACCAAACCTGCTGTTAAATCGAGGGATGTGGTTGAAGCGGTTGTAGGAGCAGATCATGAATTGTTCATTTCACAGGCTTTGGAAGAGTATTTCCGCTTGACCAAGAACTTAGTCATGAATAAATCTCGCAATCAGTTGCGAAAGTGGGAAAATCCAAGAAAACGTGTTTTTAACCGCTTTTTAGAGATTGTCGGGGACGGTTCGTTATCTGGCCTAAACCGTGATAAGATGATCACCTTTAGAGATCATTATATAGAATAGATTTAGTACATCAGGGTCAGGTTAATTCAGAAACAGTAAATAAGGAGCTCTATACCCTTAAATCGATATTAGAGACAGTTGCCGATCACCACTCCGTCAATATCGATGTCCCCAAACTCTTCAAAAAACTCAAGCTAAAGGAGGTGAATAGTGATCAAAGACCTTACTTTGACTCACCTCACATAACCACCAATATCTTAAATCCCAACCATCCAGCCAGTCTTAACGAAGAGGCCAATGCAATTTTGATGATTCTTGCTGATACCGGTGCAAGACCAAAAGAAATCTGTAATCTCAACGCCGATGATATTATTCTTGATCAACCGATACCGTATATTTTGATTCGATCAAACGGCAAGACAGAGCTTAAAACATCATATAGCAAAAGAGTTATTCCGCTTGTGGGATATGCCTTAGATGGAGCGAAACTTTGTCCACTGGGGTTTGATAGATACTTTGACAAGTCAGACAATCTATCGGCAACTCTAAACAAGTATCTTAAGGAAAACGATTTACTACCAACGGATAAGCACTCTCTTTATTCATTGCGCCACAGCTTTCAGGACCGAATGAATGAGGTAAATATGACTGAACGAATTCAATGTGAACTCTTCGGGCATAAGTATAAGCGCGAAAAGTATGGTTCCCCTTCCCTTGAGCTTAAATATGACTGGACGAAAAAGATAGCACTTAAATAGTATGATATAGGGCAATAGTGCCCCTGACAAAGATATGCTGATACGTTATGTAGCTTCTCTTTAAGATAAGGAGAAGTGAATGCAACTATCACAAGTCGCAGAAATCGCAGTCAGCTACAGTAATTCAATCAAACCATCTCAAAGGCCCAAGGTTGAATGCTCCCAAGATGCCTACCTGCTCTTCCGTGAAAATTGGGATGATGGCAATATCGGGTTTATTGAGGAGTTCAAAATCATGCATCTTAATCGTCAAAATCGAGTACTTGGGATAACAGATATTTCTAAAGGTGGTGTCGTTGGTACACATGTCAATGCTAAGGTCATATTCGCAGCAGCTCTAAAATCCATGTGCACTTCTATAATTTGCGCTCATAATCACCCTTCGGGCAATTTGAATCCGAGCCGTCAGGATTTACACCTCACGTCAAAACTATTTAATTCAGGTAAACTACTGGATCTACAGGTGGCAGACCATATTATTATGACTTCTGAAGGATATACTTCTCTTTCCGACAATTGTCAGATGGATTGTGTTATCTAATTATTAGACCTCAGTGCCCTCTGACAGAGTTCTATTATTCGCATACAATCGCCTGACCCAATCGCAGAAGGAGGGAATATGAGTAAAGACAATAACACGTCGAACAAACCAGATGTCATAGCTTATTTCATTAAGCAAAAGGATGAAACTGATAAACCACTATGGATTAAAGTCGGTGTAGGATGGGAACACAAAGACCAGGAAGGGTTCAACCTGCTTTTAAATAACCTTGGTCAGGATATAAGCTTAACTGTGAGAAAGAATACGCCCAAACCAGATTGACCAATCTCGACTTTAAAGACTAGATAACACTACGAACATGCCAGGGAGAAATCCCTGGTTTTTTTCTTTTGATAACCTGCAAATATTCTGATATTGACAGCTAGACCAATTCAATCAAGATGAAGAAGTTTTTATTGTCTTTTGTGTCTTTCTGACTGATTTATTCAAACTACTAAGCCGGTTATGGATTGCGATTGCCATTATCGGGGTTGCCGATTATCTTATCTTCGCTATCGATCAGGCTAAAGATATTTTCTACGGTCTTTCCTATGATCCTAAAACCGGTATGGCATTCACCTTTAGCCTGCTCAGCTTTACGCTCTGGGGTGTTTTTGCCTGGTTTGGTACACGTTTATTGGGCAGAACATTCTTTAAAAAACCAACACCTACATTTAATCCCCCCAAGCCTGGACATCTAAAAAAAGTAGTCGAATGGGCTCCTCGTTTCATTGGTATAGCCCCCCTACTGTTGACATTTGCCATTGATTGGACTTCTCAAAAAGGTACTTTCTGCGGGTTAGCTGCATTTGCATTAAGCCTTGTTCTGGGTTCCTTTCTTTTCTACAGCCAAAAACTCTTTGGTATTACGACCCAAGGCTATGACCAACCTTTTGAGGAGATGAATGACCTAACCAAGTCCGAAAAAACTCTATTCTACACAATGATTGGGGTCTCAATAGTTGTTGCCATATTTTCTGTATTACCAGGTAGATCAGTTCTTATTGGTCTTGCTAATACCTTAGAACCAGTGGCGACTATTGGATTTAGCTTCATGATCTTAACTTGGCTCGTAGTCCTGACCACATTAGCCGATGTGCGCATCAAACTACCACTTAATTTTATTCTGATTGCCTGGATTGTATTCGTGTCTGGGTGTAATAACAATAATGCGATAACAACTGTTAAGAATTCAAGCCGAAAGGATTTTCGGTTTTACGGCGATACAGTTCCCCCAGCTATTCCTACTCATCTTGACAAATGGCTAAAAGCAAATCCTGGGCTGTACGGGACAGCGCTAGACATGTCTTTATTATTGCCAGCGAAGGCGGTGGCAGCCGCGCCTCGTTTTGGACATCCGGGTTTCTCAAAACTTTAGAAGAGGCAATCCCTGGGTTTTTCAGTCACGTCTATGCAGCTTCCACAGTCTCGGGAAGTTCGGCGGGTTTTTCGATTTACAATAATCTCTATGCTGAAGATAAAATTCAATCTGTACATCAAGTCACGAGAGGTGATTTTGTATCACCGGCTAATACGGCTATATTCTTTGGTGAATTGTTTCAGACACTTTCGCCCTGTGCTTTCAATGGGCTCGATCGATCAAAATACCTAGAAGATGCATGGTCATTGTCATATTCTAATCAGACAGGTTCGCATGAGCTTAATAGCTCATTCCTTAACTTCTTTAATCAATATGAAACCCTACCCGTTCAGTTCATTAATTCAACAGTTGTTGAGCGAGGACAACGTGTGGTGATTTCACCGGTTAAACTCGAAGACCCGGACAGTTTGGTTTTTCAACTCTATGACTATTTGGGACATGATATACCTTTTAAGACGGCGATGTCTTTGAGTGCCCGGTTTCCGTTCTTAACCTTTTCTGGACTTCTTAATGCAACAAAAGAAACGGACAGCTTAGACCAAGAAATAAACCTACATTTAGTTGATGGCGGGTACTATGAAAACACAGGTATTGAAACAGCACTCGATATTTACAATGAAATCGCATCATTACGCATGAATAACAAGAAATTCTCATGTTTAAGCGTTCATCTGATCTACATTCAAAACTCCAGCAGTAAATACTACACCAAAGACGAAGGTGGAAGCCGGTTGAGTATTCTTAGTCACCCATTAAGCGCACTGTACAATACCTGGAGAACGGAATCAGCGCCAATGCTTGCGCAGACAAATGAATTTTTCAAGAAACTCAAAGGGGATACTGTAAAATGGAATGACAAGGATGTTTTTTTTCATACTAAACTGCCACATGACAGTACCTCTTATCCATTGTCACGTTTTATAGCCGATACCACACAGAAGAAAATGATTGCGGAAATGGAAAACTATCTACACACTTCTGACTTCCATCGACTAGATCGTCTGTTGAGGTAAGATAACATAGCATTTGCTCGGAGTTTTATATTCCACTTGTTCATTTTTTCAAAGATGCTACAATTCCTTGTCCAAGGAGGGCAATAATGGTGACTAATATCTCATCTCTAAAATTTCTTGAACCAGCAGAGAATCGTTCATTTCAAAACAACCAAGAGTGTTTTATCAGTGAAGACTTGGTCATCAAACTAAACTATAACTTCCGGATCTGAACGTTTTAGTTCTGTATACTCAACAACGCTAGCAAGTCAGCGTTTCGCAACTGTTGTAAATGCAATCATTTCATAATAAGCTCAGTGCCTATCAATTTTAATTCTATAGTTTAATAAGTTTATAGTATATCAAATAAGAGCTTTATGCTAATCTGGCATATGGTCGTAGCAAGACACTTTATAGAACCTAAACATGGTTAATTCGACATGCAAAATTCTAAAAACATCCAAGCATTATTGTCAATCCCAAAGTATGGTAACGGTGTGGGTCTACATAGAATGTTAGCGCTTTGTAGCGAGTTTTTAAATTCGGACTGGTACAAGAAGCTCAAAGTTGTCAATGTAGTGGGTTCGAATGGAAAAGGTAGTGTTTCCCATATAGTTTATTCTTTACTCAACAAGTTCCTGGATTCCAATACTGGAATGTATATTTCACCTCACCTGATCGAATTCAATGAGAGAATTTCTGTAAATGGTCAAAATATTAATGACACAGATTTGAACACACGTATTCGTGAATTTCAAAGACTATCAACTGAATACGAGCAAAAGTTTCCTAAGGATACTATAGGTGCTTTTGAAGCTTTCACAACTATTGCAATCAGTCATTTCGAAGCGAGTAAGGTTAGTAATTTAGTAATGGAGGCCGGTATTGGAGGGCGTTATGACTCTACAAGAATCGTCGGCGGGGACTTAGTTGCTCTAACGAGCTTGGACCTCGAACACACAAAGCTTCTAGGTAATACATTAGAAGATATCGGTTATGACAAGACAGATATAGTAAAGGAAGGGGGAACTGTTATTGCAGGAGACATTGATCATGACGTTTTTAGGAAGCTACGATCATTTGTTTCAATAAAAGGTGCAGAAATGATTTCTATAAATGATGTTGCCAGTGTTGAAAAGTCGACCTACGTGGATGATGAAATGCTATTTGATTTTAGAGTGTTCAGCTATGAATTCAAGAACGTGAGAACATCCTTAAGTGCAGATTACCAGTTAAGTAATATTCTTGTTGCAGTAGCAGTGTTTGTTCAATTTTTGATTCGGCATAAGATTAATGCCGATCAGCAAGTGATACAAGGTGTAGTAAAAAAAGTCCTTAATGAAATAAGCTTACTAGGTCGTTTTCAAAGAATCCAGACACTACCAGACGTTTACGTTGATTTAGCTCATACACCTAAGGCCATCGATCTTTTGGTGAAGTCAGTAAGAAGGTTAAAGAATAAGAGATTTCTTCTCGTCTGCGGTGTGTCTAAAGATAAAAATGCCTCAGAAATAGTTCCCAAACTTGAAGCAATAGCCGATTTTGTAGTCTGTACCAAAGCACATCATAACGGTTCGCATGAAGATGATATTTTCAATATGGTCTCAGCGAATATCCCAAAAGTGAAAATATCAGACCTAGGCGATGCAGTACAATTTGCAGTTGAAAAAGCTAAGAAAGAAAACTACACGGTTTTAGTTGCAGGGGGCCTGTTTTTGTCAATTGAAGCTTTCACCTATCTAAAAGGAAAAGACCCCAGGGCATTGCAGTTCTTCTAAAATATTTCATACTCCCTGATCCTATTTATCTCAGCTTTCTTTATTGATCGTACTTTTTGAATTAAATGAGATAGGACGTAGAAAAGTACGATTGGTAATAAGCTCAGAAAGTACACAAACAACAAAGACCTATTTGTAAACAGAACTTCAGTATTTTGAATGGCAAGAGAGTGTAGACTGATAGCCATTAGCGCAGAAATTATAGTAAATGGTAAAGCTAAAAATGCAGTAATGCTAAGTAGTCTTTGGATATTTTTATTAGTCTGATAGCTATTTAGTTGATCATAATGATTGAGTGATTCAAGTATTGACTTTTGAATGTCGTCAACATGCTGAGAGTTTTGAAAGAGTTTAAACTTCTCACTAATTTTCCTATTATATCTTTTAAGATCAGGGTTATTTGAAACGTTTCTGACAGTAAAAAACCGTTTTATGTTCAGAGCTCTGAGTTTTATGTCTCCTAGCAACCGAAATGTATCACGGTCATTTTTTAATTCATGAATTTTGATATCGACATGTTGCCTCGTTATTCTCCAATAAATCAACTTTCCAAAGTGGTACAAACTGGTTAAATAACAGATGCTATAAAGCATTTCTTGTTTGTAAAGCTCAAGATTGTAAATGTTTAATCCCGTTTTATTTGAATTCGTTTTTCTGTCCAAGTGAGAGAACCACGATGTGAAATTATTATCATAAAAGTTGGCAACCTGTTTAGACAATTCATCAAAAACCATTTCCTCGGTTATGTTCTCTTCGTCCATCTTCTTACGAAGCAGTTCAGAAATACTTTTCTTTTCTTCTTTTTCCGTCGAGATCAGATGAACATGAGCAACTAGAAAATAGTTTTTACCTTCAACACTTACTAAATCTTCTGTAATCTCGCTTTCAAGAATTACCAGATGCTTTAGCTGACAAGTTATCCCGCCAAGCTCCAAATTCACTTTAGTTTCCAAATGCCAAGCCTTATCAAAAACTTTCCAGAATATTTGTCTAAAGCCTTTGGTAAAGAATTGTGGATAATCTTTCTCTATTTCATCAGACTCATGGCAGATAAAGTCACCATTTGGTTCGACAAGCTTCTGATTTAAACTGAAGATCAGCAAGCCTTCATTCCTTATTTCGTCTTGCATTAGTCAAATATTTTGTGGAAAATTTCATGCCAAATCTCAAGCACTAGATCACATCTCCCAACACTTTTTAATGCCTGAAGCATGGGGTTACCATTGACTTCGAGCACACAGAAACTTGCTAGGTCTTCAATTTTTTTTTGAGGCGATACGAAGTCATAAGCAAAAACACGAAGCTGCAACGCCTCAGCAATCTTGATGCCAAGATCGGCTATTACGGCAGGAATATTAATACTGACCTCTGAAATTTCTGCCTGATTCGAGGATATATTTAGTACACCAAAATCAATTGATTGATTCTCATTGATTCTATTTAATATCCTTTGGATGTGACCACTTTCCTTATCATACTGGTTCAAACCAGTACTTTTTCTCTTAAGATTCAACTCATCAAGGTCGTTCAAAAAGGATTGTTTGCTATCGTACTTCCTGGAGAGAGCACTTTTCTTATAAATGAACTTGGTCTCATTATCTAAAACAAATGCTCTGTACTCAATACCTGATAGAAGCTCCTGAAGCACAGCCGCATGAAATGACTGCGCCATTTTACCCAAATGTGATTTTAAATCATCTGGATCATAAACAGGTTGAACATAGTTTCCACGCGAGCCGTTGATTGGTTTAGCCATTAGCGGGAAACCAAAATCGGTAGCATATTTAACTGCTGCTTTTAGATCTTTTCCTGACGATCGAAGGCCCAGTAATTGATTATTGATAAAGAAATACTCTCCTTCTGGAACGGGCACTCCAAAATCTCTCAGCAGTTTGTAAGTGAAGGCTTTGTCAAGTGATATGTTGTAGGAGGTAGCGCTGTTAAGTGGATATGAACTAATGAAGCTAGCTCCAAACAACTGAAACCTTTCACCTTTTCGGACTCTACATAGGTAATTCGAATGTTCGTCAACGGTCTCAAATTGATACCCATATTCAAGACAGGCCATCTTAATATTCTCAATTTGATCAGGGATAAATGTATTTGTCATTATACTTCCTCCATTGTCGGTAAGCTGTAAGCCATTAATTATTAGCAAAAAATGGGACTGTCAATGAAAAGTCATGCAATTTCAAGAACCAGTATTTAAATCGTACTATATCAAAACTAAAGCATTCCATGGCGCATTCAAACGACCAAAAAGAATCTAAATAGATTCATCCATTAGGGTGAGCGCTTGCAAGTTTCTATATGCTTTCATGCCCCATTCTTTAGACAAGGAATAATCTACCAGACGTTACCTTGTTTGAAATCAACTAACAATATCATTCTGTTGATAAAAAAGCACAACTACCTGATAGATTGTCAAGGAGCACTATTGAAGTTCAGTTTGCACATACTTGGATGCTCAATTGTTATTTTACCTAGTAATAACCTTAATCCCGACTACGCATGGCTCAGTTTCCTCGATCATGTTTGCGTATCTCTCCTCAATCTCTATAATGGCTGAAATCTGATCTTTGGTAATGGTTTCATAGATGGGTTTAAGTCTATAGCCTTGTACAACGACGGTGTGCGTTGAATACATCAAGCGGATGACATTGTGTTTGTCCTCAAGCTTGAATTCCATATGCAGCATGTGACCATGACGCAAGAAATGGCAATTCCCGTCAAGAAGTTGAAAATCAATACCCGCTGTATGGTCTTTTTCGTAGGCATTCATCGCGTTTACACCAGCTGAATGAGGTGTTTTCTTAGCCAGTTCCTCGCTCTTTAAATCAAATTTCCGGTTCGTCATAGTCTCTTTGTGGTGGTTCGGGTTGTTTGTCTTGTTGAGGAATGTAGCCTCTCATGGGGCTCATATTTCTAGATTCAAGTTCATGCACACTCATGCGATCACCGTCTCTTTGTATCGCTTCAATGAGTTCTTCCCTTTGATCGGTGTAAATCGTGACCTGTTCTCGGCCTCTGGAGACCGAGACGTAAAACTGTTTAGCGTTGGAAGCTGGAAATGTTGCCGCAGGTTGAGCAATAAAGACCTGATCGACTGTTTTTCCTTGTGATGCGTAAGAGGTCAGACAATAGCCGTAATCAAAGTTATTAAAGCCGTTACCTAATTCGACACCCATGCCGGCGCGATCATGTGCATTAGTGGCTATGATCGCGCCGTCTCTTTCAATCTTCGACACAACCAATAGCTTGCCATTATCAAATCGTTTACCTTTTTTATCACTGCCATTCCTGGTAATTCGGATTAAGTCACCTTTGCTTAAATGAATCGTCTTTTCTCGGTATAGGTCAAAGCAATCCGCGCGACCTAGATCAAGTTCTATTTCTTCATTCTTATTATTTCGAACAAAGACTTGTCCGTTTTGCGTTTGAGAGACTTTCACCTGTTCACCACGTCTTAATCCTCTCATATTTTGATAGGTCTGAACCACAAGACCTCGCTCATACAAACGACTGTCATGCTTTTGGGCTTTGGTAAAATACAGGTTTTCTAAAACGATGAATTTTCTTTCCCTTTTTCCTAACTGACCATCTTCTTTGAGCCTGTCACGGGTAGCCTTGGTGACTTCCTTAACCTGTTCGCGTGTTGGTGAAATCACCAGAGCTGATTTCTTCTCATACCGAGCCTTTAAATAATCCTCGCTTAAACGCTCGACTGTATCAACAGGATCGCATTCTTGAATAGCCCCCATACTATCAAGCTGGTTAAACCCGCCACGTAAATTGCCCTTACTGATAAGCTCGACCGCTTGCCTGTACTGTGAACTGGGTTGGCGGTAAATGACACTCACATTTTGATAAGGGATTTGCGCCACTTGGCTTAGGATACGCATTACGTCCCCTCTGTTGACTGCGGAATGCTGTTTGGGGTCACCGCTTAAGACCAGTCGGGCATTTTGTTCTTCTGCGAGTTTAAGCAAGTCCAAAGTGTCTTGGGTGCCTAGCATTCCGGCTTCATCCACCCAAATCACCTGATCTTTTAATCTCTCTTGCAGTTTGATGTCTTTGAGTAATCGCGCGACCGTATCAGCTGTTTCAAAGCCTTCTCTTCTTAATACATCCTTAGAACTCTCAGCCGTTGGCGCAAAGAGATATGTCCTTCTTCCTGCGCTTTGAATTTCTTTGACAGCTTGCTTGATCAAAGTGGTTTTGCCCGTACCAGCCCCGCCTCTAATCATCAAAAGGCGATCTAGTGCGGTCAGCACATGATTGATGGCCTTCCTTTGCTAAGGATTTAAAGTATCTGGTAAATCTTTAGCCCCCTTCTCACTCATTGGTCTCACCTCGCCCTTAAAACGCCGTGCGAAATAAACCATATCACGCTCTTCCTTCTGTACTGGCAGCGTTGTTACCAGCTCCCTTTTGCCGTCTTGAATACGGAACAGATCTTGATCTTTATAATAAGCCTTTTCTAGGTCTTCGAGATCAATTTGATCGTTATCAACCATGTAGCGTGTTGCCTCTGACAGAATTTGGCGATCCCCTTTAACACTGGCTCGGGTGAAAAGGTGATCACAAGCGTATTTGACAGCCTTTTGCGGTGTAAGATTAATATCCTTCGTTCCTTTTTCTTCGCGTTCATTATCGTCAATACCTGCCTGCCTTAACTCCCGTTTCCAAACCGACCTTAATTCTGCCATCGTCAGATTTTTACTTTTTGGTGCGCGCGTGATCGCACCGAGCTTATCAAGTTCCTGAGGGTCAGTGATCCCCTGCTCTTTAGCCACCTGACCAATGAGGTTGGTTCTCTTAGAGAAAAAATCAATCGCCTTTTGTGGCACGAGTGACGCTTCAAAAGCGTCCCTTGTACGCCTGATTGTATAACCGAGCCCTGATAATTTATCAGCCAAACGCTTCTGAAATCGAGCCTGATGATACGGCATATCCATCTTGATATCATGGAACTGACCTGCCTTGAAGCGCTCTTCCTCACCGTCATAAGTCACATTGAATGCAAAACAGTGACAATGCAAATGCGGGTCAAGTGCTTTTCCAGCAACGGGTCTAGCCGTTTGGTGCATAAAGTAAGCGTAGAGCAATTCGCCCGTGTCTCGATCAAGGTCTTGGCCTTGCACCCGAATACGGGTTTGCATGTCAATCTCAAGGTCAATCATCGTCTCATTCACCGCCTGCCTAAAGACCTCAATGACACGATCATCTTTGCCCAAAGCATATAGAATTGAGACACTTTTAGGGGCATGAAAGCTGATATCATAACCAACTCTTCTATCCTGCACCGTTCGAGGGGTCAAATTATCCCCTGTTAATGGATTGATATTGTCGCACAGAAGGTCAAAGACTTTTAACTCTACCTGTTGTTCAACTAGTCCAAGCCGCTTTGCGATCTTACCATGAAAGCGACCATTCGTTTCCTGGTCTTCATGTAGTAATCAGCTTTTGACAGTGAAGAGCGAAAATAGCCTTTGGCTTGCTCCACCGTCTGGCTCTGAAACATGCGAATCATTCCCTTATCCATTTAAAACGTCTATTTGTAGCTCATTTAAGGCGTTAGCACAAAGGCCACCGCCCCCTACTGTGAACTTCTCAAGTCGATTATCTCATATTGACTGGCTGGAAATGATCGTGATTTTGACATCACATCACAGCAATGAATTTACCTCAAATGCAGTTCAAATTATCAGGTTTTACTCCTTATTCCGAGTGAAACCCAACCCCTATTTCTGTCCTTTTTGAGTTTGTACCCATACCCACCACGCCGTTTGACCTGATCAGATCGGACTTTACAGCTCTTGTTTGATTTTCAAAACCCTGTTTCACTGATCTCCTTTTCCTCTGATTGATGAAGATCAGGGAATCTGCCAGGCAGCGCGTCTCTGTCAATAACGCATTTTCCCCTCGCTGCTGTACAGCGATTCCTCGCGCTCGTCCCTGACTCCAAAATGCTATGACAGACCCGCTCACTCTGCCTGGGCGGTCGATCCCTGTCATCAACCACAAAAAAGGAGAGTGAACCATGACAGATTTTGAAAATTCAAACCTAGAGCAGAAAAGAAACCATATACCTCTGATCGTCAACCGCGTGGAGGGCACAGGAAAAAGTGCCGCCTGGACAAAAATCGGGGTTGGGTTTCCGCACAAAGACAGTAAAGGCTTTGATCTGATTTTGAACGGTATTGAGAAAGACTTGCGCTTATGTGTGCGTCAAAACGAGCCGAGATCAAGCAATCAATCATAAATTCAAACCGCCCGAAAGTTGGCTATCTGCTTTGGGGCAATCCAACCAACAAGGAGTAAACCAATGACTACCGATAAATCAGAACGCAGAATGATGAGTTTATGCACAATTGCCAAGTCTTCTTTATCACAGACGTGATGATGATCACCAAGATGACATCACTACAAGGCGAAGTTCTCCTCACTCAAGGGGTCTATGACCTTGATCAAAGAGTGCGTGATGAAATGCTTGACAGGGTGAGATCATTTAACGATTTCACACCGGGTAATGATCCACACCGTGAACATGATTTTGGTGCATTCATCTTTCGTGAGCATCACATCTTCTGGAAGATCGATACTTCATGATAAGACAGGATTAAGCCCCGAGATCGCTGATTCAGACCAAACCTACAGCGTGCTAACGATCATGTTAGCCGAAGAATATTGATGACAGGAGAGGAGTAACATCATGAATTTAGTAGAACTCATCTTAGAACAATGCAGAGACAATGACGGAGATACTGATCAACAAAGCAGGTTTTTAACGATGTACCGTGAATCGGTGACACCCGATCAAAGAAAAAGCATTGATATAACCATACAGATACTCACTGGATATCCGCTCTGGGTTTATGTGAGGTATTTGAAAGAACACCCACACCGTAATACACAGGAGAAGAAATAATGACCTTATTCGCCTTAAAACAAGATATGATTGATAACTGTCTGCCCAGAATCGCTAACTACTCATTTATCCTCGATATAGACGGGCATGAGCTTAAAGTAATTTATAAATTCACGCCTTTTGCAAAGCTTGATAATCCATGTTATTTGAAACTATCTGACCTAGGCGAGGATTATCATTTTGTACACTTCGAAATCCGAGGGAAGAACGCAAGCCCAACTAGTTTCCACAGCCATTGGGTACCATTTTCTCAAATCGATGATGTAATTGCATATGCTTTTGAATTAGCAAACTAATGCTATGATCAGCTTAGGCGTGAATGTCCTGAACTGTTCAATGGTCAGTTGACCTTGTTCTGACATTCACATTGATCACTATCACTTCCTGTGTTTGCGGTTGATTGAAGTACTGCGGAGCCTGCCATACCGCGCTTTTCCGTCAATGACATATTTTCCCCTCTTTCGACCTTGTCTTCAGATTCCTCGCGGATCAAAATACTATGACGGAATGCGCTGTCACGGTCTGGCTTTATGTCTCCTTGTCATCTACACAAAAACAGGAGAGTTATAAATGACACATCAAACCTCATTCGAACACTGGTTCAATGAGCACCTATTGGAGTACGCGCAAGACATATCCAATCATGGTGCTGATCAAGGGTATCCAGGAATTATCTATATAGATGAATGCGCCAAGCTATTAGACCAATACTATGATGAGATTTGGGAGTGGCTAGAGCATGATCGAGAAGAAATGGGATGCGAAAACGTTGCCGCGATGGTCGCTACTTTTCGTCGTGGTGACATGATGTTCAGCATTAAAGGATTTAAAAATCTCCTGGTCTGGCATGCTACCGAAAAATTAGCTAAAGTAAGTAGAGAAAGTGAGAGGTAGTATTATGGTCTATGAGATACAGCATTATACTTTATGTGATGGGTGGCTTAATTGTTGGACGATAATTGGCGATAATGGATCAGAACGATCTCTGGTCTTTTCCACTCAGCATGAAGCCGAAAAAGAGCTTAAGGAATTTCTTGATGATATCAGAATTGAAAGTGATCTCGGAAATCTCGCATTGGATCATGGCTATCGTGACGAGGATTTTCGAATTCACAAGGTCTAACCGCTTCTAACCTTCGGAAGTGGAAATTACTAGAAATCTTAACTACTGCGTGATATACTCGACTTACAGAAATACTACGTAAGGAGAGTATATCATGACATCTTTGGTCATGTTCGATAAGTTAAGATTTGTGAAAGGCGTTCGCGCCATCAAAAGCCTAAAGCTGACACAGAAAGAAGCTGAAGATTTTGCGCAGGTGGTCGAAAATGCCATGACTGAAACAGTTGCGACCAAGGCGGATATTGCCGATTTGAAATCCGATATGGCAAATCTTAAAGCTGAACTCAAAGGTGAAATTTCTGCAATGGAAATTCGGATAGTTAAGTGGCTTATTGTTCAGTTCATTGCTATTGTAGGTTTGATGCTCACTGTTCTACCCCATGTTATCAATTAGAATGGATCGACCAGCAATCAAGGCTGATATGGCAGCCACTAAGCAGGATTTTCTTGAGCTTGAAGTTCGCATGACCAACAAGATTTACGGTGTCGCACTAGTACTCATAATGATGCTCGTTGATATATATTTTCAATTATGACAGTTTACTTCGGTTAGGGCATAACCCCAAGGTGTGCCGTCCTTGAGGGACGGGCTCACCAAGGGGTCGGGCTATCCGTTCCAATTCCGCGCCCTTTAGGGCTTGCGGAATTTCCACTGCTATCCCTCAAGCGCTTCCGCCATGGTGCCAAGTACGACAAAACAATAGCAACCTATTGTAGTACATGTCCAATTCACCTGTTCTAAAGACATTTCTCAAAATATCTTAGCCCCACTTATATGGCTATCCTATTGTGAAAAGAAAAAAAGAAGATTCTGGCTAGCAGTCTACCATAAAATCCCCTGCACCGCTTACCTTCACTCCACCACTTTGTCCCCTACACTGCACTCTAATGGTCAAGATTCTCATAGACCGCCCTGTCCCGAAAAATCAATCAGACATCTACCCTAAGCAGTGCTTAGGAGCATTACTTCACTTCAACACTCGGTTGCATAAATTGATCATAAAGCCCTTGAGCAATCCTTTTGTCACTTGGTGGCTGAATTGGCCAACTTATGCGAATGTCATCGGGTATTGATGGGATTTCGCCTTAAATGAATATTCGAGCCATATCTTCATTGCAGATGCGTTCATCATTCTTTTCGAGAATAACCTCCCGAGAAACTCTATAAGCCGCCCAATGACTACCCCCATAAGGGAGAGAGCTAATCACAAGAACAACGCCTACAAAGATGGTCACAGGGGTAAAACACATGATCAAACCTGGTACAAAGAACAATAGAGGTTCTGCTAAGATTTCTCTTTTTGTTGGCTCTTCCGCCCAGGATTTAAGAAAAGGAAAACGACTCCAGTTAACCGTGCTTTCACCACTGTACAGGCTAAATTTTGTAAAATCATATTGTGTCAAATGATAGGGTGTTTCACGGTTACGCTTCCAAGCAAAATACAAAAAGGTCAAATTGAAAAGCCCCAGAAATGATAATGGCCATATCAATTCTTCCGGTATTCTCGACTCAATAAAATAGATCACAATAGGCAGGGACAATATCACAAAAACAGTAATTGCTGAGACAATATTGAATCTGCGTTCACCAAAGTTATTACGAATAAAAACGCTCAATAAAAGATTGGGATAAGACGCTACGGCAATAAGAATCCCGACTAGTATATCTACAATAAGATTACTGCGTCCAAAGGTTCTTTGGAAATAGAGATTTTTCATGATGTAAGGATTTTAAGTTGATTGAAATGGATTGATATGGCGTTGCTTTTATCATTAAACGTTTTGCCCTGCGTGTGCAAAACCGCCTGGACTGAATAGTTATTTTTAGGACCTCCAGTCTTGAGAGAGACAAAAGATTCGGGAGCAAGCTCCCAGTCTTTTTGCCAGCTAAAGCCTTCGCCTTTGGTGTATTCTTTACCCTGATTGATATTGTATGTTGGCATGGGTCTGTACGTCTGACCCACAAGCTTTGCAGCATACTCATTGGTTTCATTATCAGCATTGGCGTGAAAGATCTTTGTGCCCAGAGTACCTAAGAAACTTTTGACACGATGTTCCCCTTCGCGACCTCCGAGACGTGTCAGATAGTTCGGAAGGTTTTGGGTCGGATAGACTGTACAGACGCGAGAGCTTCTGGCTGTAGCTTGATAATCGATATCATGCTCATGCAAGAAATTTTGTGCTTCATCCGCCCATAAAAAAACAGGTCGACCACCGTCTTTAAGAACATCGCGTCTTTCTATTGCTCTTTGCCAGATATACTTAAAGAGTATTTGGGCATCCTGACCGACTTTATCATACATCTTGCTTGGCAGGTCAATCAGGATAATGTGCCCCTCCAAAGAGCTTTCAGGATTAATATTCGGCGCTTTGCTACAAAAAAGGCTGTAAATAGGATCACGTGTCAGCCGAAAAAGAAAGCCCCAAAACGAGTGCTCAATGATTGAGCGTGTCCGCTCATTCAAATTGAGAAATGTGCCCCGGAAGTACTGGTCAATCCTGTTGATTGTGCGCCAGTCGTTCTCAGTGAGCGTTGGGACCTCTTTCTTAAGCCGATCAATAACAAGAGTGAAGGCTTTGCCAAATGCCTTTTTCTTGTTGAATTGTTCGTCTCTTACCTATGCTTGTTCTTTGGGAAGTGTTTCGGCTATCGCATCTATGTCATCGATGTTTAGCTCACCATAAGCAAGTAAACACAGGTCAATAATATTGAATAGAAGCATGTCAAGGGCGTCATCCCAGAAAGCCTCATTGGTGCCTGATTTTTCATTTTCCTTGGCCTTGATAACGGTCTTAAGGGTAAGGACAAGGTTTTCGACAAGTCCAGAGCCGTCACCTTTACGCCGTGCCTCATAATCTAGAAAATTAAAGCTGTTAAAACCTCCTGGCTCAATAATGATCAAATCATCATAGCGTCCTGTTTCTCTACAATAGTTTTCCCAAAGAGCACGCTCATCGTTTTTAGCTGTCATTACCAGACCACCAAAACCACGTTTTAAGTAATTTAAGGCTAAGTACCTACCAGAACCGGAGGTCTTACCAGAGCCAATACCGCCAAATATTTGACACCCTCAACCGCGTCTCTAATCGTCCAGGTTTGCCCATCAATATCTAAAAGGGTGGTATCTAGGTCGATAAAACTATCATTCATTGTCGCTAATTAAGGTCGAACATTGAGCTCATGATCTTCAACTTTTTGCGATATCCTTATAACGTCCACGTTGAGAACAACGCATTGCTAATACGCAAAACAATGAGCGAATAGACCGGGTTGAATGGTACACTATCCGCTCTGATTTATGATTGAACTCTAATTAGCTGAATGATTGCATGTAACTGCAATAGGCAAAGAAGATAACACTCAATACCCACTTATGAACTATTATGATTTTTTTGATCTTTTTCATACCTCTTTAGCATTGCATCAAGCCCGGTGCGATCAATAAGTGGCGCGTGTTCTGGGTCATAGTGAATTGTATCCACTTTCAAGAGCATCAAATACATATCTATGCTGAAAGAGGCTGAATCTGATGTGGTTAAGCCTTCGTTGCGATCACGTAAAGTCTGTCTGATAAGAAGCTCAGACAATGCCCTCACCTTTAGGTTTGGCAAGCATTGTAATTCATCAAGGATTATTTGCTCAGCCTCTTTCTTGTATTCTAAAAACTCTTTGGCAAGCCTTTCTTTAAAGGTATCATATGCCATGTCTTCCCACATAAGCTTGTTAGACTCATCAACACGTTTCTTTACTGCTGTGTTACTTTCTGCTTCCACTGGTTAGCCTCCTTTACTCTTCCTATCTTGTCTTAAGATTATACAGCAATTCTATTGTTATGGCAAGAGATAGTTTTGAGGAAACCGATCATATCTTCAGAGAAGCATTTAGCGATAAGGATATCAGAGGTAGACTGACAGAGCGTTCTGAGCTCTTTAGCAGATTGAAAGATTCCTACAATAAGCTGAACACTGCCAATCAGCCCTCGCCTCGTTTGACTCCAGGTGAACCTATAAGACCTAGAGATTCAGGGGTTAAAAAGCAGCAAAAGAATATGCTCGAAAAAGCAAAGGAGGTAATTGATAATCTGGATTTAGAGATTGAAAAGAAGATGAGAACCAACATCTCCAATGATCGTGATTTGGACCTATACGACCAGACAAGGCACAGACAGCAATGCTTGGATCGCCAAATCGAAGAGCATAATCTAGGAGGCAAGAATTATATCCATACCGATAAAGAAATCAGCGCATTTATTGATAGTCATCTGAAGGGTTTTGAAAGGAAAAAAGATGAAGTAGAAAAGGAGCCGTCAAGAGCCGAACTATTTCTTGAGAATAGTGCGTTTATGAGACTTCAGAAAATGGAGAAAGAACAAGAAAAAGAGAAAACACCAGAGCAAGATATTGAGGTAGTGTTACATAAACTGTGTC
>DIYH01000018.1 GCA_002435755.1 Flammeovirgaceae bacterium UBA6059 | reverse complement strand
CCTATTTCAGGACGGGTCAGAAAATCTTAATACAATATTTAGGCTGCTAATTTTTCTCTTTTGCTAGGTGATGTCTTACTTGGGCTACCCAGTCTGCTGTGTCTGCTAAGGATACATCCGGGCTGATACCTATTTGGTTTATTGGGTTGTCAGGTAAACGTCCTGACCTAGATGTAGCGTAAAAGAGCTTATAAGGCATGTTCGGCATTTGCACTGATCTCATATTTGCATAGTCGAGAATACCAGCAGTAGACTCACCATATACCGTTACCTTCTTGCTTTGCTTAGCTGCAAGGATGAACTGCTCCGTGGAGCTTGCACAAGAGCTGTCTATAATGATAGCGATTCTGTCCGGGTTAGAGAATATAGAATCATGCCTCACCTCTTCACCAGGTACTTCAACATAGCCGTCCAGGTTAGCTCTCATCTTATTGACCAATTCCCTGATCCGCACTTTGATAGCAGGAGAGACTTTTGGATCATCAAGTAATACCTCCCAGCTTTTAATATTATCATCAGAGGCATAGATGGAAATGCCGTCGGTGAAGATTGGGTTGGTATAAAGTATTGGGATGATAGGAGCATAACAGAAGTCACTGCCACCCTCGTTACCACGAAGATCAATAATTAGGTTTTCGGCGGCTGTAATATCAGTGAGGTGAACAGCAATCAGGGAGTCTATCTTTATCGCATATTGCCCACCAAAAGAGGGTAAGGTGAGTAGGGTTGTTGTTGCATCTACTTGCCTGAAAGATGGGCTGACAGGCTGATTGTTCTTTCTGAAATAGTCAGGGTCTACTTTTACAATGGAAGGCTTAGATGGCTTAGGATACTTCTTTTTCCATTGAGAAATGCCACTGAACTCAAGCACCTCATCACCATATAGATTGGCTTCAACCTGCTCCGGATGATGGTCTCTATAATAGTAGTCGGCACTCAGGCCATTGTCCTTTTCCGCTAGTTCCACTTTGACTTGGCCTGGCATCCAATAGACACTATCAGCACTGAGCACTAAGCCAACAAATTGACCACTTTCTCGATTTAATGGATTTCGGATAATGGCCGTACGATAGCTTCCTGAAGCATTCTCCCATATACCTTCGACTGGATGGAGGTCACTTTTACTGAGGTACTTGAGTATTTTTTTTTCATTCCACTTAGCTATCGACTGAGCCGCCGAGTAGTACGACCTGATGTAGGCTTCACTAGAATCTCCAAGATCAACCCTATCATAATTCAATTGAATATGGCCATCTTTAAAGTAGGCCAGCCAGTTTCTGATAAGTGTGGCACAGGCAAAAGGATCAGTAATGCTCTTGGCAGCCTCTTCAAATGTTAAGGAATGGTCTTGATAGCTCGTGATGTTCGACTGATCTACTTTATCCCTAAAACCAGCGTAGTTCTTCTCTATTTTTAGCCTGGCAAAAGTGAGCTCTGAAGCACAATCGCAAGACTGAGCGTAGCTCTTGGTAGTCATTACAACCAGAACCATGAGAAACTTGCTGATATGTTGGATCAATTTCACAACTGAAAAATCATTAATAATGAACTGGCAGTCTAGCTAGAAATGATGATCGGTTTCATTTCTATTCAGAACATGAGAGGTTACATCTATGTTAATCAAAATCAATCAATTAGCAATTATCGACATAATGATGATTCCTGATTTCTTACAATAGAATGCACTTCATCTAAGATGTTTTTATATCGATCATTCACGCCAGGTACGTTTGCTCATTTGCATGATTCTATCACTGACGAATGTAAATTCGTAATCATAAGCATCAAATTATGAGCCAAAAGTCGTCTTATCAGAATGGCGAGCAATTCTACAATCGCCTTCATCTCATATTCAATGCCCTGATTGCCGTCTCACTTTTCCCATTTGCGATAGTGTACCTTGAGCTTGATCGGGGAACAGCTCAAGAGCCAGCCATCCTAGGACTGATGAGCGATATCATGAGCTATCTCGTACCAGTGCTGGTCGGTAGTATCATTGTTTTTTCATTTAAGGCCTACCGGAATAATATAATGAAAGTAAATGATCTTCCTGACCTTAGAGATAAACTGGATTTATACTACAAGCTATCTCTTCGAAAGTACATCTCTCTCGGAGCAGCCTCTCTTCTCACCATTCTAATGTTTTACTTGACTCACTCGCAGATTTTTATTGTGACCTATGTTTTTGCGTTGATCGCTTATTCTCTGGGTAGGCCTACATTAAAGATCATTGGAGAGGACTGTAGGCTATCAAAAAACGAGAAAAAGATTCTCGAAGAGAAGTTACTTATTGATTAGCCTGTGATCGTAAAAGCAACAAACCCTTCCCCGACAATTGGTCAGAGAAGGGTTTGTGCACGGACTTCCTGATTTAGTCCTTCTTTTTAGTGCTCTTGGTACTTCCTTTTGTTGGCTTTGTTCCAGCAATGGATTCCCTCATATCGGTATCTGCCTGGATGTTTTGGAACTTATAGTAATCCATAATACCAAGGTTACCACTTCGGAATGCTTCGGCTAGCGCTCTTGGTACTTCGGCTTCAGCTTCGATCACCTTAGCTCGAGCTTCCTGCGCTTTAGCGACCATCTCCTGCTCTTCTGCTACTGCCATTGCTCTTCGCTCTTCCGCTTTTGCCTCAGCAACTTTGAGGTCGGCACTTGCTTGGTCTGTTTGTAGTTTAGCACCGATGTTAGCTCCTACATCTACATCGGCTATGTCTATTGACAGGATTTCGAAGGCTGTACCGGCATCAAGTCCTCTTTGAAGCACCAGTTTAGAAATCTTATCTGGGTTTTCCAGTACGTCTTTGTGCGATGCTGCAGAACCAATAGAAGTCACTATACCTTCACCTACTCTAGCCAAGATGGTGTCCTCTCCAGCACCGCCAACCAGTTGTTGGATGTTGGCACGGACAGTAACTCGAGCCTTTGCTACCAACTGAATACCATCTGCTGCCACGGCTGCTACTGAAGGTGTATTGATCACTTTAGGGTTTACTGAGATTTGTACTGCTTCAAATACGTCCCGGCCTGCAAGATCTATTGCGGTAGCTTGCTTAAAGGTGAGGTTGATGTTAGCCTTATCAGCCGAGATCAACGCTTTGATCACTTGAGGCACATTACCACCAGCGAGATAGTGTGTTTCTAGATCGGATGGCTTCAAAGTACGTTTAGGTCCATCTACATCATCAGCCAATGTGAGTCCTGCCTTCGTCGCTGTGATCAAGGAATTAACAATAATTGAGGGAGGTACCTTTCTGATACGCATAAACACAAGCTCAAACAAGCCAATGCGTACGCCTGAAAATATGGCCGTGATCCATAGATTGACCGGCACAAAATACAGGAACACAAAAAAGGCAATGATCCCGAAGAATATGATAAATATGGGTCCTAAGGCTGACATGTTTCTAGTTTAGTGGTTCTACAATTATCTTTTGGCCGTCTACACGGATGACCTTTAATTTTTTGCTTTCACGAATATAATCACCATTGGTTCGTACTTCTATGACCTGATCGTTGAATATCGCCTTGCCAATAGGCTTGAGTGAAGAAATGCTTTCTCCCTCGTCCCCGACATTGATCTTGACATCAATGTCTTCATTGACCTTGTTCTGCATCCGTTCTTTGAGAGAGAACCGCTCCCAGGCACCTGATTTAAAAGCAGCTACAAGTGCTATAGTGGCTCCTAAAAAGCCTCCAAAAAAAATGAAATGCCCAGTTGGGGTACCGAAGTATTCATAACCCAGGTAAACACCATAAATGCCTACTAGAAATCCTAGTATGCCCACGATCGTTGTTCCGGGAATGAAGATCACTTCTATTACAATAATCCCAATTCCAAGGAGCATAAGTCCGAGTACAAAGAACCATTCCATTAACCATGAAGTTAAATGATATTAGCAAGACAAAAGATGAGTCTGGCTAACAAATTGCTTAATAGGCTCTAGCAAACACCACGCGTTCTTTGGATGGTTTGCCAGTGACCATGCAAGTGCCCTCTTCCTGTGGGTTATTTAGCGGAATACAACGAATGGTTGCTTTAGTCTCTTCCTTGATGCGCTCTTCGGTTTCTGAGCTTCCATCCCAGTGGGCATAGATAAACCCTCCTTTCGTATCCAATATTTCTTTGAATTCTTCGTAGCTATCAGCGTTAGAAGTCATCTCGCTTTTGAAAGCATCAGCTTTATTGAAGATGTTTTGCTGCATTTCACTGATTAGGCTTGCAACCGTCTGAGGCAGATGATCGTCAAGGGCATACGTCTGCTTCTCTAAAGTGTCACGACGTGCTACCTCGACTGTTCCATTTTCTAGGTCCTTAGGCCCTATCGCAATTCGTATAGGATACCCTTTAAGCTCATATTCGGCAAATTTCCATCCTGGCTTGTGTGTATCCCTATCGTCAAATTTCCATGTAAGTCCCTGAACCTTCAGTTCGGCTCCCAGCTTATTGGCCACTTCACTGATAGCATCTAGTTGTTCAGCGCCTTTATAGATAGGAACAATCACCACCTGGGTTGGAGCTAGATTAGGCGGTAGCACCAGTCCCTTGTCATCGGAGTGGGCCATGATCAATGCTCCCATCAATCGCGTGCTCACTCCCCAGGAAGTTCCCCATACATGGTCAAGTTTTCCTTCCTTGTTCGAAAACTTCACATCGAAGGCTTTAGCAAAGTTCTGACCTAAGAAATGGGAAGTCCCCGCCTGCAATGCCTTACCATCCTGCATCATTGCTTCTATGCAGTAAGTTTCCATGGCACCAGCAAACCTTTCGCTTGCAGTCTTTACCCCTCTCAGAACCGGCACACCCATGTACTTTTCCACAAAATCTGCATAGACTCGAAGCATCTGTTCAGCTTCAGCTTCAGCCTCGCTTCGAGTAGCATGGGCAGTATGACCTTCTTGCCAAAGAAATTCGGCTGTTCTTAAAAACAGTCTTGTTCTCATCTCCCAGCGTACCACATTGGCCCATTGGTTGATAAGTAAGGGCAGATCTCTATATGACTGTATCCAGTTTTTATAACTACTCCAGATCACTGTCTCTGAAGTAGGTCTGACAATGAGCTCCTCCTCCAGCTTGGCCTCAGGATCAACTACCACACCACCGCCCTCATCGTCATTTTTGAGTCTGTAATGAGTTACGACAGCACATTCTTTTGCAAAACCCTCAACATGATCAGCCTCTTTACTCAAATAAGACTTTGGTATAAAAAGGGGGAAATAAGCATTTTGGTGACCAGTTTCCTTGAACATAAGGTCAAGTTGTGCCTGCATTTTTTCCCAGATAGCGAACCCGTATGGTTTGATAACCATACAACCTCTTACCGCAGAGTTTTCAGCCAGGTCAGCTCTTTTTACCAATTCGTTGTACCAAGCAGAATAATCCTCTTCTCTAGTAGGTAGCCCTTTACTCATTGTAATTTTTGGTATGGATATTGCTTAATTATTTGCGAAAGCAGGCAACAAATATAGTTGAATGCGTTTGATTAAATTTGGATACATAGCAAGAAAGGAGCCTAAAATGAAAGCGTTGAAAACAATGATTACAATGGCGGTGATGAGCGTGATAGCCATTGCTGGGTACGGACAGGAGTATGACGATATGTACTTCACTTCACAGGATCGGCAGACGGTAAAGTATGCCAATAATCTAAGCGCAAGTAATGCAGCTACTACTACTTATAAGGCCTATACAAACAATACCTATAATGGTACTTATTCTGCTAAGGAGGTCAATCCCGAGTTGATTGAAAAGTATAGACTTGACGCCCGACAATCGGTGGCCCAGGAAGCCGATATGACTTACTATCAGGAGGATTATCAAAACCCTACCTACAGTAGCACTGACTACTATCAGGAAGACTTCAATGAACCGCTGTACAATAGAGATCAGCCTACAGTAGTCAATAATTACTATGGATCTGACTTCAACAATCCAATGTGGAGCCAAACGAGATTCAATGTTGGCTTAGCTACTGGATTTAATCCCTGGTGGGGTTGGAATACCGGTTTTAACATTGGTATCGGCTTTGGATGGGGTGATCCGTTCTTTAACCCCTGGGGCTGGGGCAACAGCTGGGCTTTCTATGATCCTTGGATGAATCCGGGCTGGGGCTGGGGCTGGAATGACCCCTGGATGTACAGGCCTGGGTGGACATTTGGTCGACCTTGGGGCTGGGGTGGCCGGAGATGGGCCTACAACAGAGGCTTTAACGATGGTTTGTGGTATGGATCAGGCGGCTTCTGCTATGTGAACCCTCGCAATGTAGTGAGAGGGGGTAGGGCGACCCGAGGAGCTGGCCAATATTACAATGGTGTAGCAAGTAGAAATACTCGATATAGAAACTCTGACTTGAGTGCTGGCAGAAGGTCTGCTGTCGCCACCAGAAACGCGACTAGAAATAGTAGCCCTACCAATGCAAGAAGGCGTGACTACAGCGCCACTCAGAACGAATACTACAATAGATCTCGGCGTGCTGCTACTGGAAACAGCAGGGTAGCTACTACCTCCCCCAGTCGATCTACAAGAACGAGTGCCACGAATGCTCGAACTAATAGCAGAACTCAGACTAGAACGAGTGTGCCATCATATAATAGTAGATCCAGGTCTGCAGGTACTTCCAGCAGGACTAACGTGGAACGATCTGCGACTAATACTCAAAGAAGGTATACTACTCGTGACGCTGGTACAAACAGTCGCTATCAAAGTCGCTCTGGTAGAAGCTCTAGTACCAATAGGTCGTACAACTACACTGGTAGAAGTAATAACTCGAACAGAAACACCCGTTCGTACACACCTAGCAGAAGTAGTGGCTCCAGATCTGGTGGATACTCACCGAGCCGTAGTTCTGGTGGCTCACGGTCTTCCGGTGGCTCAAGAAGCAGTGGAGGTTCCAGTAGATCTCGCAGGGGTAACTAAACCATAATT
The DNA here is from genome assembly GCA_002435755.1 of Flammeovirgaceae bacterium UBA6059. Lineage (GTDB taxonomy): Bacteria > Bacteroidota > Bacteroidia > Cytophagales > Cyclobacteriaceae > UBA6059. The sequence goes on along the minus strand of DIYH01000018.1, from coordinate 68,249 downwards.
TAGGATCACAATGAGAGCTTTGAATAGAGTAGTTCTTCTACTGGCAGGAGTGGTTTGCCCACTCCTGCTAAGTGGCCAGGTGGCGCCAGGGGCATTTGGTTATTACCAAGATGCTAACAGATACAGTATGACCAACCCTGGTGGTTCTGCAAGGATCCAGGCACTCGGTGGGGCTCAGACAGCCCTTGGCGGTGATATTAGCTCTGCTTATTCGAATCCAGCTGGGTTAGGCTTTTTCAACCAGTCAACTTTTGTAGGTACGCCGGGATTGAACTTTCAAACCGGGACATCAAATTTTCTGGAACAGTCGACCCGTTCGAATCGATCATCATTTAATATCAATAATCTTGGGGTCGTTATCGAGAAAACCAAAGGTCCCTATGCCGAGGATAAGTTCAAGGGGGGCTCATTTGGTTTTTCGCTTACCAGAACAAATGATTTCCAGTACAACCATAGTTATGAAGGATTTAATGATTTTAATTCTATAGTGGACTTCTTCTTGCAACAGGCAGATGGTATTCTAGAGAGTGATATCGATAATCGTGGTGCTTTATCATTGGCGTATTACAATTATCTTATCAATCCTGTCCCCGATGAGCCAGGAGTATATGATTCTTTCGTATTGGGTTTTCCAAGGCAATCCGAGGTGATTGAGTCGAGAGGTTCTCAGTATCAATTGAGCGCATCTTATGGAGCTAACTATGGCGACAGAATATATTTTGGTACAGGAGTGGGTATACCAGTGATTGGCCAGACGATCAATAGATTATACCGAGAAGATACGTTCGAGTTCTTCGATGAAGAAAGTGGTGAATGGATACAAGATGATGCCATCAATGACTTGTTACTTGAAGAATCAATACGTTCAGATGGAATAGGAATCAATGGTACGTTTGGGTTGATCTATCGCCCGGTAAACGTGTTTAGAATTGGCGTTAGCTACACTACTCCTACGATCATGAGCATGAGTGATGAGAGCACTTCTACATTGCTTACTAATTATAATGACTATCTCTTTGTGCCTGAAGATACCGTACTCGGTAGCTTGATTTCTGAAGGAGAGATTATCGTATCTAACTATACACTGACGCTACCTGGCAGATTAAATGTAGGAACGGCGGTTTTCCTTGGTAAGAACGGGTTTATTACAGGAGATATCGAGTTTGTCAACTATGCAGGTGCAAGGCTTAGCAGTAATGATTTCTCTACTGGTGGTGATAATGAGACCATAGAAAACCTCTATACCAATGTGATCAACTACCGGATAGGAGCAGAGCTTAGGCTTAATGCATTCCGGTTAAGAGGGGGCTACAACTATATGGCTGATCCAGTGGACGACAGTACGTTTGATAGATCAGTAACAACCTACAGTGCAGGATTGGGGTACCGAACTAAAGACTATTTTGTTGATCTGGCTTTCGTTAATAGAAGCAATAATCAGCTTTATGTACCATATAGTCTTTCTGATGGGAGTCAACCGTTGGCAGATGTCTCCAACCGACTTTCTTCATTCCTTGTAAGTGTAGGTTTTAACTTTTGATCAATGTCATAACGGCTTCAGGTGTTTGCTGATGGGCAGTGTAAGTTGCCATCTGATAATAAGGAAGCCGTTCTTTATACACCTGCTCCATCTCTGCTCTCAGTTCGTCAATGTTATCAGAAACGATAAGAGGGCGGTCTTTACTGGCATGGATACGAGAGACCACTTTGTTAATGGTAGTATCCAGAAATACCGAGACTCCACGACCGTTGATCACATCCATATTATCATGGAAACAAGGTGTACCACCACCAGTGGCAAGCACCATTCTTTGATATTTACCCAGTGTGTTGGCCAAAGCAAAGTGCTCTATCATTCTAAACTGATCTTCCCCTGAATGCCTGAATATGTCTTTTATTAGACTATTCTCCTGCTTCTCAATAACCTCATCTAAGTCGACAAAAGGACAGCTCAATAAACTTGCTAATCGCTTACCCAAAGTAGATTTGCCACTACCTGGCATACCGACAAGGACGATGATTTGGGGTAGTGCCATTGTTTAGAGAAGGTTCAATATCTCGTCAGCCGAAGGCACATCATTGTAATGCCACTTACCCTTAACAGTACCATCCTGCATCAACCATAAGCCGGGATTGGATCGGACTATCGTCTTAAGGACGGTAGCATCGGCATAGTAGTAGGGCACGGCGAGTTGAACTTCATGTCTGAAGGCTTCAAAACTTGCGTAATCCGAAGCAGTAAGTGCTGCCACTTGTACCTTATCACCTAGCGCAGCGGCAAGCTCATTTATGGCATTCACTTCTCCGACATCAGCCTTTTTTGAATTGTAGATCACAACGTAGAGGCGATTACCCACAAAGCTATCATCAGTGTACTCTCCTTCGTCATTCCAAATGCTATAGTCTGTGATCTTCGGCTGTACTTCAGGGTTAAGTACTTTGAGTTCCTTGAACTCATAAGTCTGATCTGTTGGGTATTGGTCAAATGAAAACTCTTCACCATCCTTTTCCATAATGTAGGCGTACTTTAACTCTCCTGAAGACTGCATGGACGTAGGTATGTGAGTGCCAATTTTATACGCTCTAAAATCGATAAATGGCAAGTGCTCTATTGCAACAATAGCTATGATCAGGTTGATCGCAGTAACTCCCCCAATGATGAGATCATTTGTTCGGACGGCTATAGATGACTGAAAATGATTTTTCCTAATAAAGATGAGTCCAATGAGTATCATCAGGACAATATCCTTGGTGAAAGATTCCCATGGAGTCAGTTTGATTGCATCACCGAAACACCCACAGTCAGTTACTTTGTTAAAATAGGCAGAATAGAAGGTGAGAAATGTGAAAAAGACAATTATGCCAACTAACGTCCATACTGTAAGCTGCATCCGATAGTTGAGAATGACAGCCACTCCTAGCACCACTTCCAGTACACATAGGAATACAGACAAGGGTAAAGCCACAGGGACAAACCACTCGAAGAATGGTGCAAAGTCAGCTGCAAAAACCTGAAAATACTCTTCCAGTTTAATAGCTGTGCCTACAGGGTCATTTACTTTGATCAGACCTGAGAAAATAAAAAGGCCTCCTACTAGGAATCTCGAAATCTCACTTATCCATTTCATCAATGGCGAAATTAAGTTTTATGAGACAAAAAACGGCATAGTTGATCATATCCTGATAATTGGCTTTTACCCCTTCTGATATGATTGTCTTGCCGGCGTTATCTTCGATTTGCTTGACGCGATATAACTTCATCAATATGATATCAGTGATAGAACTCACACGCATATCTCTCCACGCTTCTCCATAGTCGTGGTTTTTGTTTTCGAGTAATTCGAGAGTCTCGTTTACAGCCTGGTCGTACTTCGGCTCGAGTACTTCATAGGCAATCTCGGTAGGATCCTTTTCTGATAGGTCAAGCTGAATGATTGCGATCACACAATAATTGATAATACCTACAAACTCCGAAGTAATATCTTCTTCGATCTTCTGGTGGCCTTTGTCTTGAATAGACCGAATGCGTTGTGCCTTTATGAATATCTGATCGGTTATTGATGGCACTCGAAGTATGCGCCAGGCAGTACCATAGTCAAGGGTCTTCTTTTCGAATATATTTTTACAGGCCTTTACAACTTGCGTATATTCGCTTATCGTCTTGTCTACCAAGTCTTTGAATTTATCGTTCTAGGGCAATAAAACTAACCAATATTGGAGTCATTCACGGCTAAAAGGAATCCTAAAAGGTCACTAAATATCAAAGGCCAGTTGTTCGATTTGAGTAGTCCTGTGATAATGGGTATACTCAATGTGACTCCTGATTCTTTTTATGCAGGAAGCAGGGTACAGTCCAGAGGGATGATACTCTCCAAAGCCGGAAAAATGCTAGAAGATGGAGCAGCGATTCTTGATGTTGGAGGTTACTCTACCAGACCGGGCGCAGATAATATTACGCTTAAAGAAGAATTAAAACGGACTGTGCAAGCAGTTGAGATCATTAAGCAGGAATACCCTTCCTGTATAGTGTCTGTAGATACGTTTAGAAGTCAGGTAGCAAAGGCTGCCATTGCTAGTGGGGCTGACATTATCAACGATGTTTCCGGTGGTCAACTCGACCCTCAAATGTTCGCTACTGTATCAGAACTGAATGTGCCATACATCATGATGCACATGCGAGGCACTCCGGAGAACATGACCGAGCTAACAGTATATGATGATCTAATGAATATGCTCTTGGATTTTTTCCAATCGAGGCTTCATGACCTGAGAGCCATGGGGGTTGCAGATGTTATTATCGATCCGGGAATTGGCTTTGCTAAAAAGGCAGAACAAAGTTTCGAAGTACTCAAGTATCTTAACTATTTAAGTGTGCTTGATACACCAATCATGGTAGGAGTGTCGCGCAAATCGCTTATCTATAAGAGCCTTGGGATTACTCAGGAAGAAGCCTTGAACGGTACAACCGCATTACATATGCATGCGTTAATGAATGATGCTGGTCTACTACGCGTGCATGATGTGAAAGAAGCGTTTGAGACTGTGAAATTGTATAACTTACTTCGAAGGTGACGCTTCTATTTAAGATAGGGTTTTTGGACATTAGCTATGTCGACATTTTCGACATACTACTTGTGAGTGTGCTCATTTACAATGTGTACAAGCTCATGCGCGGCAGTGTAGCGATCCGTGTGTTCCTTGGCTTTTTATCTATCTACCTCATTTACCTTGTGGTCAATGCTGTAGAGATGGAACTGTTGGGGAACATTCTGGGACAGTTCATGCAAGTGGGTGTGATCGCTGTGATCATACTTTTTCAGCAAGAGATCCGAAAGTTCCTTTTGATAATTGGAAAGATCACAGTGTTCGATGAAGGAAACTTTGTCAATAGCCTGAAAAGTATTTTCGTGCGACAGGAGGATACACATTGGAAGAATATTACCCCGATCATTGAAGCCGTGAAAACACTTGGAGGTTCTAATACGGGAGCCCTAATCGTACTATCTAAAAACTCCGAACTTAAGTTTTACGCCGAATCGGGGGACCGTATGGACGCACTGATCTCTAAGCGACTACTCATCTCGATATTTAACAAATACAGCCCACTACATGATGGAGCTGTCATCATTTACGAAGGTAAGATCATAGCTGCAAGGTGTATACTTCCTGTCACGGAAAAGGACGATCTGCCAGCACAGTTTGGCTTGAGACACAGGGCTGCTATTGGCATGTCTGAGGTCACTGACTCTTTGGTCCTTGTCGTATCGGAAGAAACGGGCCAGTTGTCCAGTGTCCGTAACGGTCACGTGTACCACAATCAATCCACACAGGAAATGCGAAAGACGATCAACCGATACTTATCTGAAGAGGAAGACAATGGTCAAGAGGTAGAAGCCCCACTACAGGAATCGGTATTAACTAAGGTGAAAGAGGAGGCCAAATCTGCCGTTTGAGCCTCCCGGTCAAAATTACTATTTAATCACTTTCAGGTCCTTCCCAACTTTGATAAAAGCATTGATTGCTTTGTCGAGGTGCCCTTGTTCATGGACTGCAGAAATCTGAACTCTTATGCGTGCCTGGCCTTTAGGTACCACTGGATAGTAGAAGCCGATCACATAGATTCCCTCATCCAACAGTTGGGCCGCCATTTTTTGGGATAGCACAGCGTCGTATAGCATTATGGGTACAATGGCGTGATCGCCAGGTTTGATATCAAAACCAGCAACTGTCATCTTTTCACGAAAATAGCGTGTATTACTTTCGAGCTTATCTCGCAGTTCTGTGGTCTCACTCAACATATCTATCACAGCGATACTCGCCCCTGTAATACTAGGAGCCAGAGTATTCGAAAATAGATAAGGCCTGGAGCGCTGGCGTAGCAATTCAATGATCTCTTTGCGACCACTGGTAAATCCTCCGGAAGCACCACCCATGGCTTTACCAAGTGTGCCTGTTATGATGTCCACTCGTCCCATAACATCTCGATACTCATGAACGCCACGACCTGTCTTACCCATAAATCCCGTAGAGTGACACTCATCAGTCATGACCATAGCGTCGTACTTCTCTGCCAGATCGCAGATCTGATCCAGCTGAGCAATAGTGCCATCCATTGAGAAAACCCCATCTGTCACGATGATCTTGGACCTTGCTCCTGATGCCTCTTTCAACCTCTCTTCCAGATCACCCATATCATTATGTGCATATCTGAATCGCTGGGCTTTACAGAGTCTCACACCGTCAATGATAGAAGCATGATTAAGTGAGTCAGATACGATCGCGTCTTCAGGGCCAAGAATTGGCTCAAAAACACCTCCATTAGCATCAAAGGCAGCAGCATAGAGGATAGTGTCTTCTGTACCCAGGAATTCTGAAAGCTTGGCCTCCAAGGTCTTGTGGATATCCTGGGTTCCGCAAATAAAACGAACCGATGACATACCAAAACCATGAGTGTCGATTGCCTCCTTTGCCGCGGCTATGACTTTGGGGTGAGACGAAAGCCCAAGGTAGTTGTTAGCGCAAAAATTGATCACTTCTCTACCGTCTTTGGTGCGTATATCAGCTCCTTGTGGGGTGGTGATGATTCTCTCTTGTTTGAATAGTCCGGCAGTTTTGATATCATCGATTTCCTGCTGGAGTCTCTTTTGAGTAGATGCGTACATGCTGTTTATTTCTTTTTGGGGATTATCATTTTAGGACGAGGTTTAACTTTCTTGATGGTATCACCGGAGGGAGTTGCCTCTTTACCTATCGGGAACTTTCTTCTTATCTCATTGATCAGGAAAAGCTTCTGAGCTGTAAAGCTATTCGGGTGCATTTGATCGAAAAGCTTCTGAAATTCGCCGAATCGGACTGGATCTCCTTTAGCAAAAAGATCACTGCTGATTTTCTTCTGAATGAGATACTCCTCGAAATCCATAACGCAAATATATGATGGTGTCCATGGGTACTGAAATATGGATGACCATAGTTTTGATTTGTGGTCATTGGTAGCTGGGTGAAGTGTCTATCTTTGCCGCCTAAACAACACTACCCATGACAAAAGTCTTAGTGATCGGGGCGAATGGCCAGCTGGGGTCGGAGCTTACGGCTGAATTGCGACGTTTGCACGGAGAGGACCGTGTAATAGCCTCTGATGTACGGAAAAATAATGGTCATTCTGATCAACGCTTTGAGCTGCTTGACGCTACTGACAAAAAGGCCCTTTTTGATATTATCACCAAAGAGCAAATTACTGACATCTATCACCTTGCTGCTATTCTTTCTGCTAAGGGCGAGAGTGACCCGCTGTTTGCCTGGGACCTTAATATGAATAGCCTGCTGCACGTGCTGGAGCTGGCACGTGAAGGACATATCCAGAAGATATACTGGCCAAGTTCTATTGCGGTGTTTGGTCCTGATACGCCTAAGGTGAATACTCCTCAGCGTACGATCATGAATCCCAATACAGTCTATGGCATCAGCAAGCTAGCGGGAGAGAAATGGTGTGAATACTATCATCAGAAGTTTGGGGTGGATGTTCGTAGTTTGCGTTATCCGGGGCTGATTGGATATAAAGCCAAGCCGGGAGGTGGCACGACTGATTACGCGGTAGACATCTTTTTTAAAGCCGCTGATAATCAACACTTTAAGTGCTTCCTTGGTGCACATAGTATGCTACCCATGATGTATATGGATGATGCCATACGTGCGACAGTTGAGCTGATGACCGCCGATCCGGATTTGATTCTGGTAAGGAACAGCTATAACGTCGGAGCAATGAGTTTCACTCCATCGGACATTTATCGTGAAGTAGTGAAGTTCGCTCCCGAATTCACGATTTCGTATGCACCAGATTTTAGACAAGCGATAGCCGATTCATGGCCTCAGATAGTGGATGATGCACCTGCCAGAAAGGACTGGGGTTGGAAAGAAGCATACAATCTTGAAAGGATGGTAGAAGAGATCATGCATCAACTCAGTAAAAGGGCAAAAAAATAACTGCAAGCCCCTGACTTGCAGTTATCGTATTCTATATAGCTGGTTTCGCTCTTATTCTCCCTGACCAAGCGAGTAGCCAGTCACACCATCAAATGTGTATAGATTTTCGGTTTTGATAAAGTCAAAGTCACTACTCTGGACTTTACCAAGTAGATCTATGATCTGTGCATTTGTTAGCATTTCACCATCATTGACAAATCGACATCTCCAATGATCGGTGCAGAAAGTCTCAGGTTTTCCCTCAGGATAGACCTTTACACCCCTGTTGGTGATCATTTTGAGTTTGAGACCATTGCCACCTATGGATTCCAGTTTCTTGCCAATTACTTCTGGATTTCTGGTAGCATCGTCCCAGTCAATGAATACATCAACGCCAACCAATGTCTTTTGAGCCTTAGGCTGCTTGCTATCCTTTACTGCGGTCTGCAGTTGGGAAGATTCCTTGTAATCAACAGCCTGCAACTGTGAAGGTCGCTGACCGAGTCTTTCGATGATCGCATCCGTAAACTGCTGGGTTGTTGCTTTCATCCTGCTTTTTTCTTCTCGATAGATATCTGCAGTATGGATGCCATCCTCCAAAGTTGCCAACAGAGCATTCTTAATGAGTGTTGCCACTTTTGGTTCATTGATGTGCATGAGCATCATTACTGCTGCATTGATGAGACCTGATGGGTTGGCGATGCTTTTACCAGCAATGTCAGGTGCAGATCCATGTATGGCCTCAAACATCGCGCAGTTTTCTCCGATGTTAGCTGAGCCACCCAAGCCAACAGAGCCTGAAATCTGTGCTGCAATATCGCTGACGATATCACCGTAAAGATTAAGAGTGACCACTACATCGAGTCGCTCTGGCTGATCAGCCAATACAGCGGATGCAATATCTATGATCATGTGCTCTTGCTCAATCTCAGGATACTCCTGGCCGATCTCTTTAAATACCTTATGGAACAAGCCATCTGTGAGTTTCATGATATTGTCCTTAGAGAAGCATGTCACCTTCTTACGACCATGTGCTTTGGCATATTCAAAGGCATATCGTACGATTTTTTCACAACCAGGGCGGGTGATCAGCTTGAGGCATTGCACCACCTCTGGAGTTTGTTGGTGCTCGATACCGGCATATAGATCTTCTTCATTTTCTCTTATGATCACTACGTCCATTTTTGGATGTTTGGTCACAATGAAAGGGTGTAAAGAATTCACAGGACGAACATTAGCGAAGAGTCCTAATGTTTTACGGATGGTTACGTTAAGACTCTTGTAGCCTCCACCTTGTGGTGTAGTGATAGGTGCCTTCAAAAAGACCTTAGTATCTCTGAGCGAGTTCCATGACTCTGATGCGATACCAGACGTCTCTCCACTTTTATAGACTTTTTCACCGATCTCGATGATTTCAGGCTCAATAGGAGCGTTAGCAGCCTCTAGTATCCTGAGTGTTGCATTCATGATCTCCGGGCCTATGCCGTCACCATGTGCTACTGTGATTTTCTTTTTATTCGTCATGCTCGTTATGATGATAGTAATACTATTAACCGCAAAAGTAGAATTTTGTTGCGGTGACACAAAAAGAGTTTTGATCAGTGGCCTAAAGAGACTTAAAGTAAAACCAACTTACTGACCTACAGCTTATTTGATCAGCAGTCTTTGAGAAAAATGCTCTTTTCCAACAGAGATGTTGACAATGTAGAGTCCAGGGCTCAATGCGGGATTAAGTCTGAGCCTGTTATCCAGAATAGCTTCCTGAAAGAAGTGACGTTGACCATTGAGTGAGACTATCTCTACCGAGAATGGATTGAGGGCATCCAAGCCACTGAAGTGGAGCAGATCGCCTGTGCTAGGATTTGGGAATATCTGAGGGTCAAGTTGCCGATTGAGTTGGACTGCTACCAAAGGAAAGATCTCTGTATATCCATCATAATCCACTGACTTGAGTTGGTAATAATTCAGCCCGCTGTAAGCAGCAACATGAATATAACTGTAGTCGTGTCTTGTAGTGGTGTTGCCATTGCCGGGTACCGTTGCGATGACATTAAAATTTTTACCGTCTAACGAATGGGCTATCTCAAAGTATTCGAAGTTTTCCTCTGTAGCAGTTGCCCATGATAATTCGACTGTCCCATTATTTCCCTCAAAACCGTTGAAGAAGAGGAGTTCCACTGGGAGAATTCCGTCACCACCCCCATCAGTTATAAAATTGAAGAGTTCCTGGTCTCCATCGTTACCATTATTGTCTAAAGTACTTAGGTCTAAGTCTTCTGATGCAGGCGGTGCACCATCTCCACTCAGCGTTCCTCCTACATACAGCTCACCTCCTCCAGTATTAGAATAATCGCCTTGTCCTCCTGAAAAAGTAAAGTTATCCCGAACGTACAGAATACCTCCATTTCCTACATCAATCTGATTCTTGATGAGCATCTGCCCAAAAACTATCATTACTCCACTCACTACCAGGTCCAGTGAGTTATTCTCAAAATCAACATCACCATAAACGATCAGTGTATCTACTACTGTGAAATTTTGTCCAGGATCATTTCCATCATTGCCCAATGTTAAATTGCCTGTTCTTGTCACATATCCTCGTATAGTGATGCTTTCACTATTAGCATCTACATTGGGTAATGTACCCCCTGGCTGACCTGCAAAACCAGCGTCACTTCGCCAATTAGCAGCATCGTTCCAGACCCTTAGTTTGGTCACGTCATCATTGACAGTCTCGAACTGTGCAAGAGCGATGTGAGAAAAAAAGGAAAATGAAAATAATACGATTCCCAATCTCATAAAGCAAAGCTAGTTATAAATATCAAGTGTTAGGCAGGCTAATAGATAGGTGACCTCTTGTTTTCGATTAACAGTGGATTCTTGGCGATAAGCTTCATTTCTGCCTTCAAGAGCGTCCATTTTGACGATTTGGTTTGATTAGCGTGCTAATAATAGATATACTTGAACCTGGAATCAGCTAAGTAAGTATGAGTGACCTCAAAAACCTTACCCTGTCGCTTCAGGATGGTATCCTTACGATTACTATCGATCGTGAAAGCCAACTCAACGCTCTAAATCATGATACACTCTCCGAATTGAAAGAAACCTTTCAATCGATTTATGATGATAAAGACATCAAAGGTGTAATTCTTACAGGTGCTGGTGAAAAGGCTTTTGTGGCAGGTGCCGACATCAAAGAGTTTGCCGAGGTTAATGATGTGAATGGTCGTAAGTTCTCAGAAAGTGGTCAGGAGATCTTTGACCTTATAGAGAACTGTCATGCACCTGTGATTGCTGCTGTGAATGGTTTTGCGCTAGGTGGTGGTTGTGAGCTGGCAATGGCGTGTCATATGAGGTTGGCAAGCGCCAACGCAAAATTTGGACAGCCTGAAGTGAATTTGGGGATTATTCCCGGATACGGTGGAACTCAACGACTTACGCAATTGGTGGGTAAAGGGAAAGCACTCGAACTGATGATGACCGCTGATATGATCAATGCTGAAGAAGCCAGAGAGCTGGGATTGGTCAATCATGTCTTTCTTGATAAAGCGACACTTCTGGAGAAGGCACATGAGATGCTCGCTAAAATTGCTGGTAAGGCACCAATAGCTATAGGGTTGGTTGTGGACTGTGTCAATGCAGTTTACAATAAGGAAGAAAATGGCTATCAGACTGAGGCCAATGCCTTTGCACGCTGCTGTGGTACTGAGGACTTCAAAGAAGGGGCCGCAGCATTTGTTGAAAAGCGTAAGGCCAACTTCAAAGGCCAATAAACAAATGATTATTTGAGTCAACTCAAAAAACTGGCCAGTGACACGGCTATCTATGGCCTAAGTTCGGTTGCCGGCCGCTTGCTTAATTACTTACTGGTCCCTCTATATACTTCTGTTTTCCTCCCAGGTGAATATGGTATAGTCACCGAGCTTTACGCCTATGTAGCATTTCTTAATATCCTATACGTTTTCGGACTTGAAACGGCCTATTTCCGCTTTGCAAGCAAGCATTCTGACCGAGAGCAAGAGTACTTCAGTAGTGCTATCCTCTTTATTGCAATAGTCGCTCTTTTAATGTCTGGTGCACTAGCTCTGAATGCTACCATCATTGTCAATATACTCGAGTACCCGGGACAGGAGCTATATATTTATTGGTTATCAGCAATAATGGCGATAGATGGTGTGGTCGCCATTCCATTTGCCCATCTTAGGATAAGAGGTAAGGCTAAAAAGTTCGCGATTGTGAAGCTCGCCAATGTCAGCCTGAATATTCTCTTCAACCTTTTCTTCTTATTGGCCCTGCCCAGTCTTGATACTCAACCCCTTGGGTTGGTGTATTCTTCCTCAATTGGTGTAGGCTATGTTTTTCTTGCTAACCTCATAGCCAATGGAGCTTTGGTACCCATGCTTTGGAAAGAGTTGAGTCATGTGAAGCTTACTCTTAGTAAGCCTTTGCTAAGAGAGCTTCTGGTTTATGGTTGGCCAATGCTCATCATTGGCTTTGCCGCCGTTACTAATGAGATGCTGTCAAGGGCCATGCTTAAATATTTGCTTCCTGAAGGCTTCTATGCTAATCAGACCAAACTGGATGCATTGGGAATATTTGGAGCTTGTTACAAGCTTTCCATCTTCATGAATTTAGGTATTCAGGCCTTTCGGTATGCAGCCGAGCCATTTTTCTTCAATCAAGCATCTGATAAGAATTCGCCTAAACTATTCAGTCAGATTACAGATAAGTTCATTGTTTTTGGCGCTTTGGTTTTTGTTGCCGTCTGTATAAACCTTGAGCTACTGGCGGCTGTATTTCTGCGTAATCCTGCCTATCATGAAGGTTTGTCTGTTGTGCCATTCTTGTTAATGGGGAGCCTGTTTTTAGGTATTTATTACAACCTCTCTCTATGGTATAAGCTGACTGATAATACGCGGTACGGTGCGATTATTTCAGTAGTTGGCGCGTTAATTACGCTTGTATTTAACTGGCTCCTGATCCCCATTTTGGGCTACATGGGTAGTGCTATGGTAACAGTGTTGTCTTATGCTACGATGACCACCATAAGCTATGTCTGGGGAGCACGGGTGTATCCAGTACCTTACAAAGTGGGCAAGGCACTTGCCTATATAGTTGGAGTGGCATTAATTATCACAGGATATGAGATGATTTCATGGCCTAATCTGTGGATACAAACATTTACGAATGGCTTGATCTTGATTTCATTAGCTATTGGAGTATATTATTTTGAATTCAAGAAGTTAAGTATCAAATAGTTATTTTTGCCAGCCTAAAAAATCTAGCAATCAGATTTTGTCTTGATATATTCAATGACTTAGTCTGACTTATCATACAACATATGGGATTGAACATTATAGTACCAATGGCCGGAATGGGCAAACGTCTCAGACCGCATACTTTGACTGTACCTAAGCCATTGGTGCCTATTGCAGGGAAGCCTATCGTACAACGACTAGTGGAGGATATTGCCGCAGTTTGTAATGAGAAGATTGATCACATCGGCTTTGTAACTGGTCAATTCGGTGAACAAGTTGAGGAGCATTTGTTGGAGGTAGCGCAATCCGTGAGGGCACAAGGCCATATTTTCTATCAGGAAGAGGCGCTAGGGACAGCACATGCAGTATACTGTGCTAAATCTATCATGACTGATAATGTCATTGTTGCTTTCGCTGATACGTTGTTTAGAGCAGACTTCAAACTGGATGTATCCCAAGATGGTATTGTTTGGGTCAAAAAAGTGGATGACCCTTCGGCTTTTGGGGTAGTGAAGCTGGATCAAGAAGGTAGCATCATTGATTTTGTGGAAAAGCCTTCCACTTTTGTTTCTGACCTGGCGATTATTGGTATCTATTATTTTAAAAACGGAAGTCAACTTAAAGAAGAGATTGCTGACGTGATCGATAACAATATCATGGCCGGGGGAGAGTATCAACTGACTACTGTGCTGGACAACCTTAAATCCAAAGGAGTACGCTTCCAGCCTGGTGAGGTGACTGATTGGTTAGATTGTGGCAACAAAAATGCAACTGTTGATTCGAACAAGCGATATCTGGAGTTCCTCGATCGCGGCGAATTGGTCGATAAATCCCTTACTTCAGAGAACAGTATAATTATTCCTCCTGTTTTTATTGGTAAAGATGTAGTCTTAAAAAATACGGTGGTGGGGCCCCACGTTTCCATAGGTAATGGCTGCACTATAGCCAACTCGAGAATCGAGAACAGTATAGTGCAAAGCAACAGCCGCTTGGATCATGTAAACCTGGAAAACTCAATGGTTGGGAATTTCGTTTCCGTTAAGATGTCTCCCCGAGACCTGAGTGTAGGGGACTATACAGATATGAAAGTTTGATGAAAGGGAAGCAAAGTAGGATAGGGTTGGTCGGTTATGGATTAGCAGCATTGCTGATGCTCTGTCAATTCGTGGTAACGGCACAAAAGAAAAAGGATAAAGATGCTCCGATAGAGCCTCCAAAAGAGATATCTGATAATGATAAGCTGGAAGCGGAATACTACTTCATAGAGGGAGAGAAGTACTTCATGCTAGACAACTTTGCTAAGGCCTATGAATACTATATGATGGCCTATGAAAAGGAGCCTCAAAATGCAGCCATCAATTATAAGATTGCCGATGTACTCACTAAGAACAATGAGTATGTAAAGGCACTGGGCTATGCCACATCGGCAGTAGAACTCAACCCTGACAACAAATACTATTATCTGCTTCTGGCCAATCTTTATTCCAGCATGTCCAACCTGCCGGATGCGGCGCGGACTTATGAGGACTTGTTGGCTAACGTACCCAATACAGAGCAACACCTGTTTGATCTTGCGGCCATATACCTCTATGAAAAGCAGCTTGATAAGGCGTTGGAAACCTATGATCGAGCCAAGAAGGCCTACGGGCCTATGGAGCAGATCACGGTTCAAAAGCAGCAGATCTACCTGAGCCAGAACAAGCTGGAGGAGGCCATAAGAGAAGGAGAGGAGTTAATTGCTGAATTTCCTGGCATTAATGAATATGTGATCTCTCTCGCCGAGATTCTGATCAGTAATGACCAGCTTGATCGTGCTAAGGAAAAACTAGAAGAAGTACTTGAAAACGATGAGGGCAATTCCCAAGCGGGTATTCGCCTATCGGAAATCTATCGTAAGGAAGGTAACACTGAAAAAGCAATGGAACTGCTTCAAAATGCCTTTGGAGATAAGTCTCTCAATTTTGAAGCGAAAGTGCAGATGTTGGCAGGCTACATTGCCCAACTGCCTAATGAGACCCTGGAGCAGCCGGCGATCAGCTTGAGTCAATTGCTTATTGAAGCACATCCTGATGAGGCTAACGCATATGCTATAGCCGGTGATTTGTACTACCAGTTGGGTCAAAACGAAGAGGCACTTAAGATGTATAATGAGGTACTTGAGCGGGATCAGTCCAACTTTGGACTTTGGCAGAATGTCCTCAACCTGGAAATGTCGATGAACCTCTATGAAGAGGTAGCTGCGCACGCAGAGGAAGCACTCGAACTATTCCCTAATCAGTCGGCATTATACTATTATGGAGGTACCGCTTATCTTATCCAAAAAGACTACAGGAAAGCCATCAGGCTTTTTGAGCAAGGCACCAAGTTTGTATCGGGCAATCCTGACCTTCACAGTGTGTTCTACGGTCAGCTAGGTGATGCTTATAATGGTATCGAAGATCATGAGAACTCGGATAAGTCTTATGAAAAAGCCCTGGAGATCAAACCTGACAATGATCATGTGCTTAACAATTACAGCTATTTCCTATCACTGAGAAAAGAGAACCTCGAAGTAGCGCTAGGCATGTCGAGCAAGCTCGTAGAGAAATACCCCGATAACTCCACATACCTGGACACTCATGCCTGGGTGCTCTATGTGAGTGGGGACTTCAAAGAAGCGCGGGTTTATCTGGAGAGAGCAATTCAGGACGAAAATGCCAGTAGTACCATCATCGAGCACTATGGAGATGTCCTTTACCAGCTAGGTGAAATAGAGAATGCTGTACGTCAGTGGGAAATAGCCCGGGACATGGAGGACGCCTCCGAAAATCTAGACAAGAAAATCGCCGATCGAAAATTGTATGAATAACAGATTGCTCATTTTGAGCTTGCTGGGACTTCTCTTTTTCTCTTGTAAGAGAAATACAGCACTTACTTCTGGCAATGTTGTAGACCTTGATGAGTTCGAGATAGCGGATGTAGAGTTTGATGACCTATCGGCCAAAACAAAGTTTAAATATCAGAATGAAGGTACAACATTAGCTGCCACAGCCAATATAAGGATCCGAAAAGACAGCTTGATTTGGTTTTCACTGACTCCTGCGTTAGGTATTGAAGCAGCTAGAGGTATTATCACGCAAGACTCTATGGTGTTGGTTGATCGGATTAAGAAGACTTACTCGATTTACTCATTTGAGTCCCTGAGTAAGAGATTCAACTTCAATCTTAATTATCACCTAATAGAATCTCTGATACTTGGCAATGCTAGTCAGAATGTATCCTCTAAGGATCAGGCCTACCGCGAAGGCAGTGATTTCAGACTGGACCAGACATCAGGTACTGTCAAGGTGCAAGAGCGGATAGATGGCAGTACACTTAAGATCCAGGATGTAGTGATGATTGATGAGGTCACTAAAAACGCTATGACCATCAACTACGGAGATTTTGGTAAACTGGATGAATATGACTTTCCCTATCAATCCGTTATATCTCTAAACTATTTACCGCCATCAGGCGGCAATAAGCTTAATATGCTTATCAATCTCGATCACAGCAAAGTGGCGATTGAGTCAAAAAGACTTAAATTCCCATTTAATATCTCTTCTAAATATGAGCGTAGGTAGCAAGTATTGGTTGATTTTAGTCCTCTTCTACTGCCTTGCTATCTCCGATTCACTTGCTCAAAAATCTAAAGCCCAGCTCGAAAAGGACCGCAAAGAGAACCTCCAGCGAATAGCCGAGACGGAGCGAATACTTGAAGAAACAGAGTCTGAAAGAAAAGCTTCGATAGGTCAGCTAACGGCTATCAACAGACAGATCAGATCTCGCGAAACACTAATCACTTCATTGAAGCAGGAGATTGGCTTGCTGGATGGTGAGATCAGTGATTTGACGATAGTCGTCAATGCACTACAAGAAGATTTGATCAATTTGAAGGAGGAATACACGGCAATGATCTATGCCAGTTATCGTTCTAATTGGGGGTATCAGACGCTTACTTTTCTTTTCTCTTCAAAGACATTCAATCAGTTGTTCAGAAGGTTGGAGTACCTCAATCAATACTCTGAAGCTCGTCAGTTACAAGTCCAGCAAATCGAGGTAGTTTCCAAAGCGTTAGAAGAGCAAAGAACGGATGTACAGTCTAAGAAGGAACAACAAAATGCACTTTTGACTGAACAGATCAGGCAAAACCGCAATTTGAATAACCTTAAGGACAAACAGTCTAAGTTGATCGCCGAGCTAGGCGAAAAAGAGGAGGAACTCAAAAAAGAAGTTGCCGACAGAAGGAGATCCATACTTGAACTTGACAAACTGATTGCTGAGCTCATCAGGAAAGAGCAAGAAGAAAAAGCCTCTGCTGCTAAGTCTTCTGCCCAAGTCGCTGAGATAGAGAAAGCTTCTTCCTCTTTCGAATCCAGCCGCAATAACCTGAGCTGGCCTGTAGAGACCGGTTTTATTTCCTCTCGATTCGGGAAACAGCCACACCCGGTACTTAAAGGTATCATGGTCGATAATCAGGGGGTGGATATTCAGACGAACAAGGATGCGTTGGTGAAGTCCGTGTTTGAAGGTAAGGTGGCGACTGTAGCTTTCGTGCCAGGTATGAACAGTGTGGTGATCGTGCAGCATGGAGACTACTATACGTTATATGCTAAGCTTAAGAAAGTCAATGTCAAGAAAGGTCAGCTCATTGCTAAGGGCGATCAGATTGGTGAAGTCTTTACTGATGCTGAGGGAGTTTCTGAGGTGCAATTTCAGGTATGGAAGAGTAGCAATAAGCTAGACCCGGCAAAGTGGCTGTCTGCGCGATAGTCGGGACAAACTACAGCTCTTTAAGGATGGAAATTCACAGATTGATCACCAACGCTTAATATTATTGGCTATCTTTACTTATTGATAAAGTAACGCGATAAGCTTAAAAATATGCAAACTGTATTAGCCTTTGGGATGCCTGGTGGATGGGAGTGGATCATAATTATTCTGTTTGTGATCATATTTTTTGGGGCTAAGAAAATCCCTGAGATTGCGAGAGGACTTGGTAAGGGTATCAGAGAGTTTAAGGATGCCACTAAAGAAATCAAGACCGAAATAGAGGAAGGTGTCAAAGACGAACCTCGGAAATAGTCTGGTCAAGAGACTGACAAGAATTAACATTATCACAAACCAGCTAACAGCTGGTTTTTCTATTCAAGGAAATCTTCACAACTTTTAGACTGGTATCCAATAACTTTTCGCCAAGAGCGTAATGATCATAGGACGCTATAGTATGAAGCATTACTGGATTTTTGTAGCCTTAGTGTTGTTCAAAGTGACAATCGGAATTGCTCAGGAGTTTCCCGAGGAAGAAGAGGATCACTATGACTACATTCCTGATTTCACCTATGACGAGATCGGTGATAGGCTAGCCTTGATTGAAGATGAGGTCCCACTAAATTACAATCAACGCGTAAAAGCTTTCATCGACTATTTTACGATTAAGGATAGAGGATACACAAGACACATCCTTGCTGAGAAAGACATCTTCTTTCCCATTTTCGAAGAATACCTGCGGAAATATGACCTCCCTGATGAGTTAAAGTACCTGTCCATCATTGAAAGCGGACTCAATCCGAATGCCTTATCCCGGGTAGGTGCAGGAGGGCTGTGGCAGTTTATGCCTAGTACGGGAAGGATCTTTGGGCTTAAGAGCGATTGGTATATCGATGACCGAATGGACCCCTATGCCTCTACTGAAGCTGCATGTAAGTATCTGAAGTCACTTTACAAACAGTTTAAAGATTGGGAGTTGGCTTTAGCGGCTTACAATACCGGACCTGGAAATGTACGTCGGGCAATCAGAAGATCAGGATATAAGAAAAGTTTTTGGGAGATCTATCGCTACCTACCCAGAGAAACGCGATCATACGTACCTCAGTTTGTTGCTATGATCTACACCCTCAACTATGCGGAAGAGCATAACCTTTGGATGCAAGAAAACTATATACCGGCTTATGATACCATACTGGTTTCAGGCTATTTTCATCTGGAGACTTTTTCTAATTTGACCAATGTTTGTCTTGATGATATGCTTGCACTCAATCCTCAAGTCAAGCGAGGGGCTATCCCTGATGGCAGAAAGGAGTTTGCCTTGAGAATACCTTCGGAGTTAAAACAGGATGTTGTTGCCAATCGCTCGACATATTACGATAGTGCCTCCAAAGTCGGCAAAAAAGAACTGGAATACCTCGCGAGGAATCTCCCTGGAAGTACGTATGGTAGGGAAAGGCATGTTCATCGGGTAAGAAGTGGAGATGTACTCGGCAAGATCGCAGGAAACTACGGAGTACGGGTAGTAGATATCAAAAAATGGAACAACCTGTCCAGCAGTATGATAAGGGTAGGTCAGAGACTGAACATTTGGGTGCTTCCAGCATACAATAGTAAAACTAAAGACCAGTATATGGTGGCTAAGGTTAGCCCAACTGCTTCAAGCAAGCAGCCGTCAGGATACCATAGAGTTCAATATGGGGATACCCTCTGGAGCATCAGTCGAAAATATGACAATGTCTCAGTTGAAGAAATCAGATCTCTCAATAACCTTTCCGGAAACAGTATTAAGGAAGGACAAGTATTGCGTATTAGTCAGCACTAATTAAGCCTTTCGATAACGGGAAATCACTCCGATTCTCAATAAATTGTCTGTTGAGAAAACTCAAAGTTCTAGGAAATGAGATTTAATCGGATATTTATCAATATACTTCTTGTGGTCCTGGTGATCATGTGCTTCATGTCATGTGAATCCCCTGATCAGAAATCAGAAAAAGACAAAAAATATTACTTGCCAGAAGCCGGAGGTAATGTCGGGGAGATGTTAGTACTGATGGACAGTGCCAAATGGCAAGGTGAACTTGGTAAGACCGTAAGGCAGACTTTTGCCGCAAGCGTGCCCGGTCTCCCACAAGATGAGCCGTATTACTCTCTGAAATACATCAGTCCGCGTAAGTTCAATAGCGTGCTGAAGTTTGCCAAAAACGTGATGATAGTCATGACGCTTGAAGGCAATAGTAAGGATTCACGTGAAATGAGGAAGGATTTCACTCCTCAGTCGCTAAATAGGATCAAGGACGATCCGAACCTTTATATGACAACCAGACAGGATGAGTTTGCAAGAGGGCAGGAGATACTCTATTTGTTTGCTAAGGATGATGCAAGTCTCATTGATAAGATCACAGCGAATTCGTCCCGACTTGTCAATCACTTCAATCAAATCGAATCAGATCGTATAGCTACCAAAATATTCGGAAGGCGTGAAGCCAATATTGAGCGTAAGCTCATGGAGGAACACAATGTATCGTTCAGTATTCCTTATGGCTATGATCTTGCCAAGAGTCTGAAAAATTTTGCCTGGGTCCGCTTTCTGGATGCCGAATATGAGAAGAATATTTTCGTCTATCATGAGCCGTATACCTCTGATGAAATATTCAAGTCTAAGGACATGGAAGCTTTTAGAGAAAAGATCACAAGCACCTTGATGCGTGATGTAGAGAAGCCAGAGATTTACATGACATATCAACCTCAGTTGCCTTTCGAGGTGACAGAGATCAACTTCAAAGACAAATTTGCACTAGAGACCAGAGGCCTTTGGAAACTTAGTGATATCTCTGGTGGAGGCCCATTCGTATCATATACTTTTGTTGACCAGGAGTTGAATAGACTTTATTACGTGGAGGCATATGTCTACGCTCCTTCTATGGATAAGTTTCCCCTTGTAAGAGAGATGTCCACTATCCTATGGACGCTAAGGACTGAAAGCGAGACTCAAGCTGACTAACACCAACTACCTAACCCAAGATGGCTACCAATTTCAGAAAGAAGGAAGCACTTGATTTCCATTCAGATGCTCCTGCGGGTAAAATATCCGTCACACCAACAAAACCATTATCAACACAGCACGACCTTGCTCTGGCCTATTCACCTGGAGTCGCAGAGCCCTGTTTGGAAATAGCCAACTATAAAGATGATGTGTATAAGTATACCGCCAAAGGCAATCTTGTGGGGGTTATTTCTAACGGTACAGCTGTGCTGGGTTTGGGCGATATTGGACCAGAAGCCTCCAAGCCCGTAATGGAAGGGAAAGGAGTGCTTTTTAAGAAATTTGCCGGTATTGATGTATTCGATATAGAAATTGATGAGAAAGATCCGAACAAGTTCATAGAGATCGTCAAGGCCCTCGAACCTACCTTCGGTGGGGTTAACCTGGAGGACATCAAGGCACCTGAGAGTTTTAAAATTGAGCGAGTGCTTCGGGATGAGATGAATATCCCCGTCATGCACGATGATCAGCATGGTACGGCGATTATCTCAAGTGCAGCACTTCTCAATGCATTGGAGATTGCGAATAAGAAAATCGATGAAATCAAAGTAGTCGTCAATGGAGCAGGAGCAGCAGCCATGGCATGTACCGATCTCTATGTCATGCTTGGTGTTAAAGTCCAGAATATCATAATGCTTGATAGTAAAGGGTGTATCCGAAAGGACAGGGAAAACCTACCGGAAGACAAGGCGCGGTTTGCGACGGAACTGGACCTGCATACGCTCGATGAGGCTATGGAAGGAGCAGACGTTTTTCTGGGCCTGTCCAAAGGAGATGTTGTCTCTCCGGAGCTGTTGCTTAAAATGGCAAGTGATCCAATTGTTTTTGCCCTAGCTAACCCCGATCCGGAGATTGCCTATGGGCTGGCTATGTCTACCCGAGATGATATTATCATGGCTACAGGTAGGTCTGATCATCCTAATCAGGTCAATAATGTATTAGGCTTTCCTTACATCTTCAGAGGAGCGCTTGATGTACGTGCAACGACAATCAACGAAGAGATGAAAATGGCTGCTGTCAATGCGCTGGCACAGTTAGCCAAAGAACCGGTCCCTGACTTGGTGATTAAGGCGTATGGTGGACGGCCCATCAAGTTTGGTAAGAATTATCTTATACCAAAGCCGCTGGACCCCAGACTTATCACAACGATCTCGCCGGCAGTTGCTAAGGCTGCCATGGATTCTAACGTTACCCGCATAGATATTTTAGATTGGGAGGCCTACAAAACAGAACTGCAAGAGCGCATCGGTATAGATCAACGCATCATGAGCAGGCTTATCTCAAGAGCGCGTAAGGACCCCAAAAAAGTAGTTTTTGCAGAGGCTGAGAATGAGAAGATCCTGAAGGCTGCTCAGATGTGTGTAGATGAGCGTATCGCCAATCCTATACTGCTGGGAGACAAAGTTCGGATTCAGCAGCTCATAGAAGAGTATGAATTGGAACTGGGCAATTGTACTATCATCGACCCCAGGGAGCACAGGGAGAGAGCAGAAGAATACGCCCAGTTATTGTTTGAAAAACGTCAGCGCAAAGGCATGACCCTTTATCAGGCCAAACAACTGATCTACGATCACAATTATTTTGGTTCTATGATGCTAGATCAGGACCAGGCAGATTGTCTGATTTCCGGCTTGTCAAACGATTATCCAAAGACAATTTCTCCGGCCTTACAGATCATCGGTCGCGAGGAAGGAGTAGAGCGCGTGGCTGGTATGTATATTATGATCACATCCAAGGGTGCCTTTTTCTTCTCGGATACTACCGTGAATCTTAATCCAACAGCTGATGAATTGGTAGACATCATAGGCCTCAGTACGAGAGTGGTCAAGTACTTTGATTATGAGCCGAAAGTAGCAGTTTTGTCCTATTCAAATTTCGGTTCTGCAAAGGGCCAGGTGCCTATTAAAACCGCTGAAACTGTGAGAAAGGCCAAGGCCAAATGGCCGGACCTGATTATCGATGGAGACATACAGGCCAATGTGGCTTTGAACAAGGAAATCGTAGAGGAGAATTATCCCTTTAGTAGCCTTTGCGGTACTCCTGCAAATACCTTAATTTTCCCTGATCTAGCATCTGGAAACATTGCCTATAAATTGCTGATGGAATTGGGAGGTGCGGAGGCCATTGGCCCTATTCTAATGGGAATGAAAAAATCAGTTCATGTTTTGCAAGTGGGTAGTACAGTGAGGGAAATCTTTAATATGGTGGCCATAGCGGTGGTAGATGCACAAACAGCTGACTCGAGAGAACAATTATGATCACATACCTTCATGGTAAACTAGCTTATAAAGATCCTACGTTTGTCATTATTGATGTTGCCGGTATCGGATATGAGGTTAAAATCTCCTTGACGACTTTTTCGGCAATCAAAGACAAGGAAGAAGTACGTCTTCAGACCTTTCTGCATATCAAAGAAGATGCACACACTTTATATGGCTTTTATGATCTATCTGAAAAAAAGCGTTTTCTCGACCTCATTTCTATCAATGGTGTGGGGCCAAGTACTGGCTTGATGATCCTTTCATCTTTATCAGCAGATGAGCTTCAGCAAGCTATAGTGCAGGAAGATGTGAAAACCATTCAGGGTGTGAAAGGTATAGGGCTGAAGACGGCCCAACGGGTAATATTAGAACTCAAGGATAAAATGAAGAAAGAAGGCCTGCTTGACAAGACCCTTGAGTTTAGTCCTCAACCGCGCAATAGTTTAAGAGAGGAAGCGTTATCCGCCTTGTCTACTTTGGGTATATCCAAGAGTATGGCTGTCAAACAGGTAGATTTAATTTTAAAGGAAAGTGGGACTGATATTACAATTGAAGACCTCATAAAACGAACATTGAAAAGGACGTAAGGAACATAGAGTACCGTTTTGAGGAGTATCAAAACCTATATTTTTTTCATCAACCTATTATTGACCACTCCCGGGTTACTTCATCGTGCTCACGCCGATTTATTCCCCTTTGAGTACCAATTTCAGGTGGTGCAGGACACTATTCCTGCAGACTCATTAGCTGCCGATACGCTGGATGTGCCGTATACCCCTACGCCATTACCAACGTTTGAAGAGTACGATAGGTTTGGCGATCCGTTTTCTAATTACACCAGTCCGTCCCCTTTACTCCTACAAGACCCTGCCAGCTTAGAGCTCGACGTAGAGATCGATACCGGGATGAACTATACGATCTATGAAAAGATCGGTGACATTAACTATCGTCCTACATCTACCATGAGCTTTGAAGAGTTTAATGAATATCAAAACCAGAAGCTCATTAAAGACTACTGGAAAGAGAAATCGACTGGGCTTGATGGTGAAAGTGCCGTGAGTGGTAGGCGACTCATCCCAAAGCTCTACATCAGCCCGGTACTTGATCGGATATTTGGTGGTAGTTATGTGGATATTCAACCTAATGGGTTTGTCAATCTGGATTTTGGAGGGCGTTGGCAGAAGGTAGAGAACCCTAGTATTCCCGTTAGGCAGCAACGCAACGGTGGATTCAACTACAACCAGCAGATATCTATGAATGTAGTAGGTAAGGTTGGAGAGAAGCTAGCAATTACAGCCAATTTTGATAATAATAATTCATTTGACTTTCAAAACAACCTCAAGGTAGAGTTCACTGGGTTTGAGGAGGACATTATTAAGAAAATCGAGATAGGTAATGTGAGCATGCCTGTGAACAATAGTCTGATCACAGGTGCACAGAGTCTGTTTGGTGTAAAGACCCAATTGCAGTTTGGTAAACTGTTTGTAACTGGAGTAGCATCCAGGCAGCAAGGTCGGAGTGAGGTGATCAATGTTGAGAGTGGTTTCCAGGGGCGGGAGTTTGAAGTGAGAGCTTCTAATTACGACGAAAACCGACACTTCTTTCTCGGACATTTTTTCCGTGATAACTATGAGCAGTGGCTATCTGGCTTACCTCAGATCATATCAGGTGTGAACATTACAAGAGTTGAGGTTTACTCGCTTAACAGGAATAATGACACACAGACGCTGAGAAACTTTGTAGGTATGATGGACCTGGCAGAGGGCACAGTGATCGATAGGCCTGATAATCCTAACATTGGGAATGGCATTGGTGGTGCCAATGACAATGGAGCAAATAACCTTTTTCAAATACTCAGTGATGACCCAAGAATAAGGGATATTGATGGGGTCAGTGAGTTGTTAGAGACCGAGTACGACCTGCGCAAATCAACCGATTTTGAAAGGGTGACCTCAGCTCGCCGACTCGATGATCGTGAATTTACTGTCAATACAGAACTTGGATACGTCACTCTCCTTCGCAAACTTCAAAACGATGAGGTGTTGGCGGTCTCCTATGAGTATACCTATAACGGACGCAGATATAAAGTGGGTGAGCTTACTGAGGATTATCAGAATAGACCGGAGAGCGATGCGATCATATTGAAACTACTCCGCCCTACAAGAATCAATACCCAGGTACCTACCTGGGACTTGATGATGAAAAATATCTACAACCTCAACGCAAGTCAGGTGGACCGCCAGGGCTTCACCCTTAGGATTCACTACAGGGATGACCTCACCGGTATCGATAACCCATCACTTCACGAAGGGGCTCTGACAAAGGACCAGCCGCTGATACGACTTTTAGGCCTGGACCAGCTCAACCCAAACAATGACCCAGCCCCAGATGGTAATTTTGACTACATCGAACGGATCACTATAGACCCGCGCAATGGTAATGTGATATTTCCCGTACTCGAACCATTTGGGCGAACACTGCGGACATTCTTTGATCCCATTAATGAGCAAAATCTTATCAGCAAGTATGTCTATGATACTCTTTATCGTACTACGCGAAATGATGCGGAACAAATAGCGTCAAAGGACAAGTTCTTCATTCTTGGCCAGTTCATGTCAGGTTCAGCAAGCGAAATTGTGCTTCCCGGAATTAATATAGCCGAAAACTCGGTAGTGGTTACCGCTGGCAATACCCCATTGACCGAAGGGCTGGACTATACAGTAGATTACAACTTAGGTCGAGTGAGGATCATCAATGAAGGGGTCCTC
Source organism: Flammeovirgaceae bacterium UBA6059 (assembly GCA_002435755.1). GTDB lineage: Bacteria > Bacteroidota > Bacteroidia > Cytophagales > Cyclobacteriaceae > UBA6059. The sequence goes on along the minus strand of DIYH01000018.1, from coordinate 42,172 downwards.
AATTCTGGTAAGCAGATCCAAATTAACTATGAAAAGGCAGACCTTTTCAATTTTCAAACTAGATGGTTGACAGGAGCACATTTTGACTATAGAGTTTCTGATGACATAGGCATTGGTGCCACTGTTCTTCACTTAAACGAGCGGGCTGGTGGCATCTCAAGGTTTAAAGTAGGAGATGAGCCCACCAGGAATACCAAATATGGCTTTAATGTCAATTTTGATAAGGAGAGCCGGCTTCTGACCAAGATGGTAGATGCCCTACCTTTTATCAGTACAAAAGAGGAATCCAGGATCAATTTTGCTGGTGAGTTTGCTCAAATTGTACCGGGGACTTCCAACCTCATAGATGGAGAAGGCACCTCTTACATCGATGATTTTGAGACAGCTATCACCCCTATCAATCTGGGCAATGCGCCAATATCATGGATGCTGGCTAGTACTCCTGAGACACCAGATGATCGTTTCGACTTGAGTAGCCAAACCAGCGACAATCTGGGGTACGCCTATAAACGTGCAAAGCTAGCATGGTACAATATTGATCCGGTATTCTATTTGAGTGCAGGGCCCAATCGACCTCAGAATATCACTAGCGATGATCTTCGCAATCACTATGTTCGAGCGATTTCTCCACAAGAGGTATTTCGACAGCAAGACAGACAACTGGTTAATACCAATCTTTTCACGTTTGATATGGCCTACTTTCCAAGTGAGAGAGGTCAATATAATTATAACCCTGATCTGACTCCTAATGGTCTGTTGCCGGATCCCGCATCCAATTATGGTGCCATTACCAAGGCTATTACTAATGAAGTTGACTTTGATAAGACCAATGTCGAGTACCTTGAGTTCTGGTTAATGGACCCTTTCATCGAGGGTGAGAATGGTCGCGTACTTGATGGCATATTTAACCAGAATAATACTACGGGAGGTGATTTAGTTTTTCACCTGGGTAATATCTCTGAGGATGTTCAAAGAGATGGGAGACATGCATTTGAGAACGGATTGCCGCCAGATTATGATCCGGAACGAACCGTTCAGAATGAATGGGGGAGAGTGACCGATCAATCATATCTTAATGATTTTTTTGATAACAATGCTAATAGCCGTGTCAATCAGGATGTTGGTTTGGATGGTCTTAAAAGCGAAGATGAGCCAGAGTACTTCAGAGAGAGCTTTCTTGATCGTCTATCGGTAAATAGCCAGGCACTACAGCGTATACAGAGGGATGTCTCGGCTGACAACTACAACTACTATCTCGGGGATGAGTTAGATGCTAGTGATATCAAGATCATTGAACGATACAAGAACTTCAATGGTATGGAGTCAAACACGCCGATCAATACAGGAAATAACTTTACTATCCAAGGCTCACCGACTCCTGACAATGAGGATCTTAACAGAGATAATACCCTTTCAGATCTTGAGGAATACTATGAGTATCGTATACCACTTCGACCTGGGGAGTTAGAGGTCGGGAAGAATAATATTGTGGATCGGATACAAGATCAGACGGGAGAGGCCACATGGTATCTTTTCCGAATCCCCATAAGGTCACCTGACCGTATACAGGGAAACATCTCAGGATTTAAATCGATGCGTTTTGTCAGAACTATGCTCACTGGCTGGCAACAGCCTGTCGTGATGCGAATGGTGAAATTCCAACTTGTGGGAAGTCAATGGCGAAAGTATCTCGAATCATTAAATGAGCGTGGTTTTAACGAAGTACCTGAGTCCTATTCGTCTGACTTTGAGGTTTCGGTGGTCAATATCGAAGAGAATAGTATCGCCGCGGAGGGGAAAGTTCCATATGCTGTTCCCCCAGGAATCAATAGAGATTTTGACAATACGACCGTAATCCAACGTCGTACCAACGAGCAATCTTTACAGATCTGCGTGGAGGACCTTGAGGACAGAGATGCTCGTGCGGTGTTTAAGAATGTGAGCCTTGACCTGATCAACTACGGGCAACTCAAGATGTTTTTTCATGCCCAGTCGCATGCTGGGGATAGGGTTGAGGATGATGAGACTACAGCGTTCATCAGATTGGGTACGGACTTTACGGAAAACTATTATGAGATCGAAGTGCCGTTGAAAGTCACCCCACAAAACATTAGCGGTAGTGGAGATGAGCTAGCCAGACAGGTTTGGCCTTTGCAAAATGAAATTGACTTGGCAATTGATGAGTTGTATGCACTCAAGTCGTTGCGTAATCGTGAAGATTATAGTGTCGAATTACCATTTACCGGCAAGTCAGAGAATGGTCAATACAACCTGACAATAGTCGGTAGACCTGATATGACCACTGTCATGACGATGATGATAGGAGTACGCAATCCAGCTAGTGATGACCGTGCACCTAAGTCACTCTGCCTCTGGGCCAATGAGCTTAGAGTGACTGACTTCAATAGAGAGATGGGTTGGTCGGCTAATGCACGCTTATCAGCGAAATTGGCAGATCTTGGCACAGTCACTGGATCGGTTAGACATACTACATTCGGTTTTGGAAGCATCCAACAACGGATTGCTGAACGCACCAGAGAGGAGACCACACAGTATGATATCTCTGCTAATGTAGCAGTGGACAAGCTCCTGCCAGGAAATCATGGCATTAAAATCCCGATGTTTGTGAGTTACGAGAAGTCTCGAATCACGCCAAGGTTTGACCCATTAGATCCTGATATTCCGTTGGAGGCATCATTGCTCGCATTCGATACTGATGAAGAGTCGGCGGACTATCGAAGGATCGTAGAAGATCGATCAGAGCGGCGTGCAATCAACTTTACAAATGTGCGCAAAGAGCGTACTGATCCCGAATCAAGACAGGATTTCTGGGACATTGAGAACCTAGCGTTTAATTATTCCTTCAGCGACCTTCGCACGAGCAGTGTCAACACACAATCCTATGTATTGAAACAGTATAGAGGTGGAGTGGCTTATAATTTTGCCCCACAGGAAAAATCAATAGAACCGTTTAAAAATGTTGGTGCCCTTGACGGAAAGTACCTCAAGCTGATCAAGGACTTTAATATCAATCCCATACCGAGTAATTTTTCCGTACGTGGAGATGTTGATAGGAGATTTGTGAGAACCCAGTTGCGAAATGCAGACTTGACTACTGATGGTATTGATCCGTTCTTTGAGAAGTACTTCACTTTTAATCGTAATTATAACCTTCGCTGGAACCTGTTTAAGAGCTTGAGCCTGGACTATTCCGCTAGGGCCAATGCTATCATCGACGAACCAGAAGGAGATATAGACACCCAGGTCAAGAGAGATTCGATCTGGAACAATATCAAACGACTTGGTCGAATGAAGAATTTCAATCAGACGATTGCTGCCAACTACAGGGTACCACTTGATAAAATTCCAATCATGGATTGGGTGAACGCTGACGTGCGATACGCTGCTGGCTATGATTGGCTTGCAGGTGCCATAGGACAGGCGGACACACTTGGAAATATAATTAGTAACAACCGCACAAGAGACCTCAACGGAAAGTTTGATCTAATTAAGTTGTACAACAAAATACCAATACTAAAAGAAGTCAATACACCTTCGAGGCGAAGGTCGACTCGTGGCGCAGGACCGCAACAGAAGGTTGATAGTCTCGATATTAAGAGATCTCAGGGCAAGGCGGGCAAGGGTTTACTTAGGTTCCTGATGTCTGTCAGATCGGTCAACTTTACCTACAGTATCAGGGAGTCTACCACGCTTCCGGGATTCTTACCTTCACCGTATTTGCTGGGTGTGGACGAAGAGTTTGCAGCTCCTGGTTGGGGCTTCATCACGGGTTCTCAGGATCCGAATATCAGATTTGATGCTGCCGAGAATGACTGGCTCGCGAGAAGTAGTTTCCTGACAATGCCTTTCGCACAAACCCGCTCGGAGGACCTCAACATACGAGGTACCGTCGAACCGTTTAAGGATTTGAAAATCCAGCTTGACGCGAGGAAGACTTCCACTGGCAATTTTCAAGAGATTTTCAGGTTTGATGGTGACTCTATCAATGATTTTGTATCGCTTACACCTTCACGTACTGGTAGTTACTCTGTTTCTTTTATGGCGCTCAGGACTGCATTCATCAATGATACTGACGAGGAAGAGTGGATCCACCCGACTTTTGATGAGTTTATCGCTAACCGAGAGATCATCCGTCAGCGACTTAATAACCTTAACGGTAATGGAGAGTATCAGCTCAATAGCCAGGATGTCCTGATTCCATCTTTTATAGCAGCCTACTCAGGCCAGGAGGCTTCTGAGGTCAATTTGAGCCCTTTCCCAAAGACACCAATACCTAATTGGAGATTAGACTATGCTGGACTGTCCAACATACCAGCGCTACAGGAGATATTCTCATCGGTCAATATAACCCATAGCTATCAGTCAACATTCAGTGTTGGCAATTACGCCAATTCATTATTGTATGATCAAGACCTGGAGCTGACAAACGACATTATCGACTATCCCCTGGCGTCTGTCTCTACCGAGAATGGGCTTGTACCCGTATATGTAGTTAATCAGGTGGCCATTACAGAGCGATTTTCTCCTCTGATTGGTGTTAACGTCCGAACAAAAAATCGGCTAACTGCGAAGATCGACTATAAGCGTGAGCGCAATCTTTCACTCAATCTTTCTAATGCTCAGGTGACCGAACTAAGAAGTAGTGATGTGTCATTCGATATCGGATTCACCAAGGATAAATTTAAGTTGCCATTTAAGGTGCAAGGGCGAACTATCGTCCTTGAGAATGATATCCAATTTAGAATGAGTTTTACCGTTCGGGATACCAGAACAATCCAACGCAAAATTGAGGAGACCAACGCGATTACAAATGGCAACCTCAACTTCCAACTAAGGCCTACAGTGAGCTATGTCCTTAATCAAAAGCTCAATCTGACCATGTATTTTGAGCGAAACATCAATGAACCACGACTCACTAATTCTTATAGAAGAACTTCGAGTGCCTTCGGGATGCAGCTACGGTTCAGTTTGTCACAATAGAAGTATGGCCTAATTGAAAAAAAGCTATTTTTGAGACCAATTAAATCTACGAACACATGAACACACCGAATGATTTAAAATACACCAAAGATCATGAATGGATCAAAATAGAAGGAGAGGTTGCTACCATTGGAATAACAGATTTTGCTCAAGGTGAACTTGGTGATATTGTCTATGTAGAAATAGAAACGGTGGGTGATACGATTGATAATGGAGAGGTGTTCGGAACAGTCGAAGCGGTTAAGACTGTATCGGATCTGTTCATGCCGGTTTCCGGTGAGGTTATTGCGTTCAATGAGGCGCTGGAGTCAGAACCAGAACTTGTGAATAGCGATCCTTATGGGGAAGGTTGGATGATCAAAGTTAAAATGTCTGATACAACTGAAGTGGATAAATTGCTTGAAGCGTCTTCTTATCAGGAATTAATCGGTGCTTGATCCAGTATAAATACTCATTTGCTTTTTTCTTATGGTTAGCCTTGATAAGCTACCTCTCGCTTACTCCTGATACTCCTGTTTCGTCACCAATTCCAGGCCTTGACAAAGTAGTCCATTTCGTTTTTTACTTCGTGTTGACTTGGCTATTAGGTTTGGGACTCAGCCGGGAAATTAAGATTTCTGGGATATTTTTCTGGTTGACGTTAATTGCTACCCCTATATGTATTGGTGTCGGTATCGAGCTGATTCAATCAATGGTACCGGGTCGAGAAAGGGAATATCTTGATATTGTTTTCAACGTTCTTGGTACTATGACAATTGTCATGTTTTTTGTCAAATCAGGTCATTAATGCCCTGATTTTACTGTTTTTTTCGATATATTTGACTTTACTCAACTGTAGAAAACACTTTTTAATCATTATAGACAATTCATGGAAGCGAAAAAGAATCCAAAAGCGGACCTAGAGAGCAAGAGCTTAATGTTCTTGCATTTAGGGCTGGTAATAAGCTTAGCGCTGGTTATCACTGCGTTCGAGTGGCGGTTTTACGACGAGGGTGCTACGATGGACCTTGGTACAGTAGATGATAACTTTGAAGATTTGATGGAGATTCCTCCTACGGAGCAACCACCGCCCCCACCACCGGTCATTCAACAACCTGAGATCATCGAAGTTCCTGATGAGGAAGAGATAGAGGAAGAAATTGAGATAGAACTAGATGTAGAGATCACAGAAGAGACAGTGATTGAGGAGATAGTTTTTGAAGAAGCTCCTGAAGAAGAAGAAGTTGATGAGATATTCACTATTGTGGAGGATCAGCCTGAGCCCCCAGGAGGTATGTCAGCATTCTATCAGTATATTGCTAAGAACTTGAAGTATCCGTCACAAGCACGCAGAATGGGTATAGAAGGTAAGGTGTTTGTGCAGTTCGTTGTTGACAAGGATGGTTCAATCACAGAAGTACAGGCCGTGAAAGGTATAGGAGCAGGTTGTGACGAGGAGGCAGTTCGTGTAATTGGTAACGCTTCTAAGTGGAAGCCAGGTAAGCAGCGCGGACGTCCTGTGAAGGTAAGGATGATACTTCCAATCACTTTTAAATTGGGATAAAAATAGAGCCAGTCAATCGACTGGCTTTTTTATAACCCAAATCAACTAAAATATTAGTTGATTTGGGTTATGACTTTTGACTCTTCTGTATCTGATGATAATCACTGCCGCGTCTAGCCTCAGTCATAATTATTTTGACTAGGATAGGCTTAATTCATGGTATTAAAAGCAATAGCTAAATACCATGGACACATTAATTAAAGATCAAAAAGTATCCTCTACTCCACGTCGGAGCGGAGTTGATGAAAACGGGTTGGATCACCTTGATCCAGTTATTAAAGAGCTCGTAGGGTCTCCTGCCCCTTATAGCACTGATGAGTACCAGTCTCTACTGGATTTGAAGCGTCATAGAGATGATATTCAGCAGGGCCAGTCTAGAATGTTCCTCGCTTTGGGTCTTGTACTCAGCCTAGTATTCACCATTACGGCTTTTGAGTGGAAGTTTTACGATAATGGTGAGATGGTTGACTTAGGAGTTTCTGACCTGAACAGATTTGAAGAGACTTTGGACATTCCGCTGACTGAGCAACCACCACCTCCTCCTCCGAAGAACAATCAAGCACCAATTATCAAAGAGGTAGAAGATGAAGTCATATTAGAAGAAATAGAACTTAACATAGATGCAGAAATGACAGAAACTGCAGTTGTAGAAGAAGTTATTTACGAGCCAGTAGAGATAGTCGAGGAAGAGGCCGAAGAGATATTTACGATAGTGGAACAACGGCCAGAGCCTGTGGGAGGTATGCAAGAATTTTACAAATACGTTTCTAGCGAATTAGACTATCCTGCCGCGGCTAAGCGAAACAATATCCAGGGTAAGGTTTATATGAGATTTGTTGTAGATAAGGACGGCACACTCGGAAGTATAGAGGTAATGAAGGGGATTGGTCACGGGTGTGATGAAGAAGCAATTCGTGTATTGTCAAACGCTCCTAAATGGAACCCTGGGAAGCAAAGAGGCCGAGCGGTTAAGGTATATATGACACTTCCTTTGCTATTTGTGCTTAAGGACTAAAGGATACTTTTTTAATGTGTCTGCGAGCAGTTGCTACACTATGTTGAGCAGCTGCTCTTTTATTTTTTCCAACTCTTCTTTCATAATCACAACATGTCGTTGGATAGCCGAGTCATTGGCCTTTGAGCCTATAGTATTGATCTCTCTGCCCATCTCCTGAGATACAAAAGATAGCTTTTTGCCTGGTAAGTCTTCTCTTGTCATGACTTCTGAGAAGTAATCAAGATGATTTTTGAGTCGCACTTTTTCTTCATTGATATCAAGCTTCTCTATATAGTAGATCAATTCTTGCTCTAAACGATTTTGATCAATGTTCTCTGCCCTGACAAACTCCTCCAGGTTAGCTCTGATTCGATCTTTAATTCTAGATATCCGATCAGGATCAATAATGTCTATATGATCAAGTTGCTCAGCAATTGATTTACGATAACTTTCTAATTTGCTGGCAAGGGTTGATCCTTCCTGCTTTCGAAACTCTATACATTTGTCAAGTGCCGCTTGTAGTTGTGACTTGATTTCTTGCCATGACATGAGTTCCTCAGGGTTTTCAGTGCTGCTGCGTACTTCGGGCATATCAAGAGCTAGCTTGAAAATGAGCGCCGAATCAGTGACTTGCGAATCTTTAGCCAGCTTGCTTAACTCATTATAGTAGCCTTTAAACAATGCTTGATTAATACCCAGAGAAGTCTGACCCTCGGACTTGGAGGAAATCTCTACGGTAACTACAGCTTTGCCGCGTTTGAGCGAATCCATCGTAGTGTTTCGAACCTCAATCTCTTTGTCACTGAACTCCTTGGGCAGTTTCAATTGGAGGTCAAGAAACTTTGAATTGAGCGTACGAACTTCTACTGATAATGTGGCTTTATTGTTTTCGTATTGGGCAGAACCATAGCCTGTCATGGAGTAGATCATGAAATAAAAATAGCCCTACCAGGGGCTAATTAAAAATCATAACCGAGTGTCACATAAAAGCGGGTGTCTCCAACTGTGAAATCTTCTATTGGTTTGGCTACATCGAACTTAACATAATAGCCCAAAAGGACGGTACGAATACCAAAGCCATAGCTGGCTAGCCATGGGCTTTTCGAATTGTTGAGAGTAGCCTGAAATACTGAACCTTCCGGTGCGATGACCTTAGTATTGACATCATTATCTCTTCTGAAGGGAGATCGACCGGTCCATGCTGATCCGATATCATAGAAGCCGACCATTTGAAAGTTCCTGAAGAAATTGGATGAAATCGGGCCATTGATAAGGTACTTGAATATCGGGAGCCTCAGCTCAGCGTTGAATAGAAGTACATCAGTGCCATTGAATTTGTTGTAATCAAAACCTCGAAGGTTAGTCACATATTCGGCGAATAGCAAGTTACTATTGTCCATGCCAGTTTCTGTTCTTAAAGGATCATTCTGACCAGTTGATTCAGTATCATTAAACAGCCAGTTATTCATGCCACCCAAGAGATAGCTGGGTGTATTGTTGCCAAAAAACTTCCCATAGAATACACGAGTAGCGAACACAATTTCACGGTGTATCTTCTGATAATGTCTCGCATCTAAATAGAAGTTATTGAAGCTTCTCTGACTGTCAGATATGCCTGTGAAGTGTTTAAACCCTAGCTTCGCCCGTGTACCTTCGTAAAGGTTCAACCCATGGATAATAGAATTGTCAAAAACAATAGATGATTCTGATCCTAAGAAAGAAACAACATTGTCAGTATCAAAACTAGGTGGTGTAGTAGACAATGTCCTGAACTGCAGATCGAGATATCTTGTAGTTGCTATGTAGGGTGAGAAGTCAACTCTCAGCGAATTGGATATAGGCAGACTAGCACCCAGCGTAAACTTGTTCATCGAGTATTTCTGAAGGATGTCTTCAGGTTGCTCTAATATCACACGCCGGTCGTAACGTGCTTTAAAGTCGACTCTGTATTTGATGAATTTGTATTCACCGAAGATGTCACCACTCCTCAGGTCAGAGATAGCCAATATGCCGCCATAGAACTTATGATTTTCGAGCATATCATTCATAGAAGTTTCTAACAAAATACCAAAGCCTCTCATGGGATCAATGACAAAACTGGTCACTACATTGTCAGCACTGAACCGGGTGTCGTAAGGAAGAGGGCCAACAACACTTGTCGTTTTCTCCAACTTTCGATAATTGGAGAGAAATGAAAAGTTGTTTGTAGAGGTACGATTTTCGAGTTCTTCCTCGAAAACATAATTATCCGTATCAATAAAATCCTCGGGGTTATCCTCTATTTCTTCTTTAGTTTCATCTTCAGCGTCTTCCTTGACTTTCGGAGCGTTGAGAGTTTCTTGTTGAATTCGTTCTCTCAAGTACTTGGCCTGTTCTATCTCTTTGCGAAAGGTTTGCGGGGAAAAGATATTATTGTCCAGATTGTAGCCGTTATAGAGAAAGACCTTATCACTACCCTCATGCAGCATAGTGAACACTATGGATCTTGAATCGAAGTGGATGTCGTAATTCTTGATGCTAGAACTGAAGTTGGTCACTTGATGAAAAGTGCTATCAAAAATGTTGTAGTGATATAGATTGAAAATACCCTTCTGATCGCTGAGATAGAATGTTTCGTAGTAGGTATCTGGCTTAGGTTGGTAGTCTTTACTTAGCGTATTGGTGAGTCGAGTGTAAATTGTCTTGGTCGTATCCAGGTCATACAAGAATAGATTGTAGTTAGCAGATACCTCCTCGATGTTATCTACTTTGAAATTGATGGAGTCCTGAGTGCGATTAGAACTCCATATGAGTACGTCTCTGCCGGGTAGAAACCTGGGTGTAATATCATCCCAACGATCTCGGGTCAACTGCCTGATGGCATTTCTGCGCATACTCACCAGATAGAGATCATTAGAACCATTCACATCGGCACTTAATATCGCCAACCGGCCATTGCTATTGAAAGCAAAATCTTTGACGTGATCAAACTTCTCAAGTGACTTACGCTGGATTTTTTTAGATGCTATGTTGATTGATACAAGGTAGTTCTTACCATAATAGGCCTGTATGACCCCAAGATTCTCATCGTCAATCCAGTTGATCAAGGGTATTTCATAATCAACCTCCTGATTGATCACTCTATATCCACCCTTCAGGAGTCCTTCTTTCTTACCTGTAGCGATATCTTGGACAAAGACCGTGTACTTACCACCATAGTTCTCAGAAAAAGCTAGTTTAGATCCATCAGGACTGAACTTGACCTGGTTATAAATCACATTAGACTTACTATTAACCGCTATGTTCGCCTCACTTGGGGGTACATAACTGTTGTTAATTCGTTGGCTAGCGTCTATATAATATTGTTGCCAGTCTATCAAGAATTGCTTGAACGGTAAGCCCAGTGTGCTGGCAATGCTATTTTCTTCGTTTCTGATGATTCTGGTAAGATTGAGTACATTGCTAATATTACTCTTGCCGTATTTGCTAGCGATATAGTTCCAAAGACTTTGACCAGCAATTTCAGCTTCCTTACCCTGGATCTTAGATAGCTTTTTCAAAGTATTGTTTTGGAGAAGGTCACGCATAAAATCGTCCATCTCTACACTCCACCCTTCTGCTACGTACCTTGAAGCGCCTTCAATAAACCATGTCGGTAGTGTAAGGAGATATGAACTTTGGAACATATCAGCCAGGCTACCTCCAAACATCATATCGTTGATCAGCATCCTGGAGATGCGCAATACAAGTTCGCGCTTGAAGGCTTCTATTGTTCCGGGAAAAGGCACCTCCGTCCTTAACTTGACGAAGTTAGTTTGGCCTCCTACCGTAAAGACCTCATCGTCAATACCAATGTTGCTTTGTTGTAGATCAGTAATACTGTTGTAAATAAAGATTTTGGTTTTAGCATAAGGTGCATATCCAAGCACATCGGTGATCCTATCAAATTCATCTTCAAGATATTTGATGGCAATATTTGCATAGTTTTTACCGCCCCGATAATAGTATACATCAAAGTTGTCCGTGCTGTAATAAGACCAGTCGAAGTTTTTGTATTGTACCCTGTTCTTACCGTATTCACGACTTCCAATAATCTGGGCATTGACAGGACTATCTATAGTGCTGACAACTAACAGAAACAGTATGACTATCGCTCTTATCATGCTCAATAGTAGAATCTATGAAGATAACGAATAATAACGTTGAATATCCACCTCCTTATCTATAGGCCTATTTAAAATCAAATGTTTTGAGAATTCCTTTGCAAAATAGGGAGCCATTGATACTCCTTTTGAGCCAAAGCCATTAAAAATGGCAATGTTTCTAAGCTCTGGGTGCCTTCCGATAAAAGGCTTTCTATCTTTCGTCGCTGGTCGGATGCCCACCTTTCTCTTTGTTACACCTATTTCCCCCGTGTAAATAACTGATAATTTTTCCTTAAGTTCTGTTTCAGCGGCACTTTCAAAGTACATCTCACTGTTTTTTCGGTAAGTGGAGCCAACCCGACACTTACCATTACCCAAGGGCACCATAAATACACCTCTGTTCAAAATAAAATCGAATTCAGCAGAGCTCTCAACATCCATTAATTCTCCTTTTACTGGTGTGAATGGTAACCAATCGAAGAAACGTGAACCTCCATTTACACCTTCACATAGAATCAGGCACTGGGCCTGTATTTCCCGATAAGTCACTCTGTCTTCCGAAATTGAAAGCTCGTCAAAAGTGAACAAACCATCAATGTACATTCCCTTAGCGACTAGCCATTTTTTGTAAGCTGTCAACAACTTGTCCAGGTCAACATATCCAGCCTGTCGCAGCATGATGCCACCAAGAGGATCAATGATGGACTCATGATCAATAGATATCCCGCGCACCGACTTTATGAAGGCACTGTATTCGTCGGATGACCACTTTGCTTGCCAATCGTTACACTCTTCATTGCTAAAAAAAGGTCGATAGATACCTGTATTGTGCAGACTACTGATGCCGAGAGCTTGGTCAAGCTCTTCGTAGTATGGCTCTAGTATTGGGAATATAGCATCAGCTTTCCAGGTTTTGACCATATTCCTACCGGTAATGGGGTTGTACAAACCTGCGGCCACTCTTGAAGATGATCTAGGGTCTTCTCGGTCAATGATCACAAAGCTGGCACCTAGTTTCTGGAGTTCCCAGCTTAAAACTGTCCCTGCTATTCCCTGACCTACAATCAAACAATCAACCATCATACCTCATCAACAACCTTTTGAGAATAATTGATCAAATTTGTCTACTATTTTGATCCCAGCAGATGATTAACATCAAAACTTTTACTTTCAATGCGTTTGAAGAAAACACTTATGTGCTCAGTGATGATACTGACGAGTGTATCATTATTGACCCAGGGTGTTATGAAAAATCAGAGCAGGAAGAGCTCAAGTCATACATTGAAGATGCAGGACTGAGAGTTGTATTACTTGTTAATACTCATTGTCATATCGACCATGTCTTAGGTAATGCTTTTGTTAAGCGACACTATCAAGTCGACCTGGCATTGCATCCCCAAGACGAAGCTACTCTGGCAGCCGTAGAGGTCTATGCTTCTAATTATGGGTTCCCAAATTATGAGCCCTCTACGGCAAACATTATGATCGATGAAGGTGGCCAGATCAAGTTTGGTAATAGCTCTCTTGACATTCTTTTTGTTCCGGGTCATGCTCCTGGCCATATAGCCCTTTATCACGAGCCACAGAACTTTTGTATTAATGGTGATGTGCTTTTCAGGGAAAGTATTGGTCGTACTGATCTGCCGGGAGGTGATCATGCAACACTAATTGATAGCATAAGAAGTAAGATGTTTACTCTACCAGCAGAAACAGTTGTCTACTGCGGGCATGGGCCAGAGACGACCATTGGGCATGAAATAAGATTTAATCCGTTTGCCCGATTGACTGATAATTGATGAAGCATCATATCCCTAATTTCCTAACATGTCTAAGCCTATTCTCTGGGTGTATTGCGATTGTAATGATCGGTATGGAGCAGCTCCAATGGGTGCCCTATTTAGTTTGGATATCTGCTTTCTTTGATTTTGTTGATGGCCTGGCCGCAAGGCTACTCCAAGTGAGCTCACCCATGGGTAAAGAACTAGACTCTTTGTCTGATATGGTCAGTTTCGGAGTGGTGCCGGGTTTTTTTGTTTTTAAGTTGCTAGCGCAAAATAGTGATCCTTCATGGCTGGCATTCGGAGGCTTCTTTATTACCATATGCTCAGCGCTAAGGCTAGCAAAGTTCAACATAGATGATCGACAATCAGACCAATTCATTGGTTTGCCAACACCGGCAAATGCAATCTTTATTACCGGTCTCATATGGCTGCCTGCCTCCTGGAATGTGCTCAGTATGCCTGTACTTTTAGCAATTGCGATGACCTTTTCTTTGCTACTGATATCAGAGCTGCCCTTACTTGCCCTCAAGTTTAAGAGCTATGCTTTTGCCTCCAACACCTTTAGATACATTGTCATAGGATCGACATTACTGCTGTTAATTCTATTTGGTTTAGAGGGTATTTCTTTGTCGATCGTCTTATATCTGATCATATCGTTACTTTCTAACCAAATAAAGCCATCGACTTAAGTTAGCCCAGGACTCAATATGCCTACCCTCATGGACGTTATCTACCTTGACCTATGAAACCAACCTTAAGTATTATCTATATTCTCCTGATCACTGGTCAACATTTGATGGCCCAGTCTTCGGTCCTATCACAAGGGACCTGGCGGAGGCTTGCTGTTGTAGAAAAAGGGGTTTATCGAATTGATCCAACGGATTTGGTTACAATGGGATTCGATTTGGGAGGTATCGATCCCTTAACGATCCAGATTTATGGTAGTGGAGGAGGTATGCTGCCTCAATCTAACAGTGTAGAGCGGCCACTTGGCTTATCAGAAAAAGCCATATATGTCCATGGTGAAGAAGATGGTAATCTCGATCAAGGAGATTACATATTGTTTTTTGCTCAGGGACCAGATGAATTAACTTTTAACACTTCCAATGGAGAAATCACATATCAAAAAAACCTATATGCGGATTCTGCTTACTATTTTTTAACTGCGGGTCAGAGAGAGGGGAAAAGGATAGAAACAGTAGTCGCTGAGGCACATAACACGACTAGGATCGGTTCCTTTCCACAGTTTATAACTCATGAGATTGATGAAACTAATATTATTAGCTCTGGTAGAAACTGGGTTGGAGAGTCATTCTCGAGTGGCGGGAATGGGACTAATATATTTATAGTTCCTACTCCCGGACGTATTGATGGCACTGTCAGATTGATTTCGCAGGTTGTAGGAAGATCACCCGATGGAGGAAACTTTAGTTTAAACTTAAACGGGTCACAGCCTATTGGAGAGCAAATGATCCCGTCCTACCCTGATGCGACCTATGGGGATAAAGGTCAGTTTGTGAAAAGTCAGTTTGAGATCAATGTGAATCAGGGTAATGAGCTTCAGTTGACTTATACCTACACTAGTAGTGGTATTGGACATCTAGACTATTTTGTCATTCAGTATGATCGAGCTCTTCGTCTTGATGAAGAGCCACTTTTCTTTAGGAATCAAAGTGATTTCGTTGGAGCATCAACATTTGAAATTGAGAATGCTTCGGATCAAACAATCGTATGGGATATAACTTCACCCCAGTCACCAATTGGTCTTCCTGTCGATATCAACTCCAATACGGCTATTGTAACGAGAACACTAGCTCCAGATCAGGAGCTTGTGGTTTTTAATGCTGATCAGGCAAAGCGTCCTTTTGATGAAGGACCGGTGGCTAATCAGGATTTACTTGGGTCTAACACTCCGGAGGCCCTTTTTATCGCTCATCCTTTATTCTTAGATCAGGCACAACGACTAGCAGATTTCCGTCGATCTAATGACGGGCTTGATGTATTAGTTGTTAGCACAAATCAGGTTTATAATGAATTCTCTTCCGGAAGACAGGATATCAGTGCCATAAGGGATTTTGTTAAACATTTGTATGACAAGTCGGCAGAAAGATTAAAGTACTTGTTACTCTTTGGTGATGGGTCTTTTGATTATAAAGACCGTACGATAGTCGACCATAACTTCGTACCCGTCTACCAAAGTCGTAACTCTACACATCGCATTTATAGCTATTCTTCGGATGACTATTATGGTTTTCTCGAACCGGAAGAAGGTTTTTGGTCAGAAGAGGAACAAGGTGTAGGTGGTGATCACACACTTGAGATTGGCATAGGTCGACTGCCCGTAAAATCTAGAGAGGAGGCTGAGCAAGTGGTAACTAAGTTGATCAGATATCAAACAAGTGCTAATCGACTTGGTGACTGGCGCAGCAAGATCTATTTTCTTGCAGATGATGGAGATTTTAATATTCATCTTAAGGATGCCGAGGGCCTGGCAAGCTTTGTAGATACTGCATACAACTACTTTGATTTAAATAAAATATACGTTGACGCCTACCGACAGGAGCAATCCGGAGGTAATGAAACCGTTCCAGAAGCCACACGTGCTGTTGAAAACATCTTTGATGAAGGTGCTTTGATTGTCAATTTCACAGGTCATGGCAATGAAGGGCAGTGGACTGAGGAGGACCTGCTCGTGGAATCCATGATACCTCAGTTCAAGAATCGGGTCAAGCTCCCACTGCTTGTCACAGCCACTTGTGAGTTCGGTGCTTACGACAACCCTTTGCGCCTCTCAGGTGGTGAACAAATGCTACTAAACCCTGAGGGAGGTGCTATTGCACTACTCACCACTACACGTCCTGTATTTGCACATACCAACAGACCTGTTAATGAAGCATTTTATCGCAATGCATTCGAATTGATCGATGGGCAGCAACCACGGCTTGGTGACATTATTCGAATGACTAAAAACAACAGCCTTAGAGGATCTGTTAATCGTAATTTCGCTCTGCTTGGTGACCCAACAATGAGATTGGCTTACACAGACTATAGTGTCAGTCTTGTACAGCAGTCAGATGTGATGGACACTTTACGGGCACTTGGTACTTATCGGTTTGAAGGCACGGTAGGAGGCTTGGATGGTACAGTGAATACAGGTTTCAATGGTACGGTATCGATTAACGTATTTGATAAGCCTGTGGATCAACGCACCTTAGGGGACGAGAGCCAGCCTATTACTTACGAGGTGCGTTCTTCATCTCTATTCCGAGGAGAAGCTTCTGTAACGAATGGAAGATTCAGTTTCGAAATGGTGGTGCCAAAAAATATCAGCTATCAGTTTGGACGTGGAAAAATCAGCCTTTATGCACAGGCCGAAGATGGCCTAACTGATGCTAATGGAGCAATCACGGAGGTCATTGTAGGAGGTAGTACTACATCGCCAATCACTGATACAGAACCACCTAAGGTAGATGTATTCATTAACTCGGAAGATTTTGTGAATGGTCAAAAAGTGGGACAGAATCCGCTTTTGTTAATGAAACTGTCAGATGAAAATGGGGTCTCACTGTCAAAGACAGGGATTGGTCAACAAATGACAGCAACCATCGATAATGACATTACGGTAGTGCTCAGCGACTTCTATGTAGCAGATATCGATACTTATCAATCCGGCACAGTCAGATATCCGCTAGGGAGTCTTTTGGAAGGGAGACACACCATCACCACAAAAGTTTGGGATACTTACAATAATGCCACTGAAAAAACAGTTGAATTCTACGTAGGTGGCGGCTCTAATATTGAGATCAATAATCTTAAAAACTTTCCTAACCCAATGCGAGACTACACGGTCTTCTCATTCGGTTACGACAGGCCGGGAGAGGGAGTCGATATTGAGCTCACGATCATTTCACTCAACGGAGAAGTTGTTTATCGCCAACAGTTTAAAATAGACGAGACTGAACCTGTCGTTGACTCGCTAGAGTGGGATGGCAGGTACCCCAATGGCAGTCAGGTGATTAATGGAATATACATATATAAGTTGCTGGTACGCAGTAACTCTGATGGAACTAAAAGTGAAGCCTACGAAAAGCTTATAATCGCTAATTAACTATCTTTACGCGCTCAAATCACAACCGAATGGCCAAGTTTTCCAGATTTCTGCTTGCAGTGATCTTCTCGATTTTCTGTTATACATCATTTGCTCAGACTTCCGCAATCATCTCAGGTCAGGATACTACCAGGAGGCCGATTACCACCGCAGTACCTTTTCTTACATTCTCGCCTGATTCTCGGGCAAGTGGTATGGGCGAAGCTGGTGTTGCAACAAGTCCGGACGCCAACTCCGTGCATTGGAACAATGCTAAGTTGGCTTTCATCGAGGATGATATTGGCTTTTCAGTTTCCTACATTCCATGGCTAGGTAATATTGTTGATGACATGTCGGTGAGCTATTTATCTGGCTTTAAGAAAATTGACCGGGTACAAACGGTAGGTGTTTCACTTCGTTACTTTGATCTTGGAGAGATCCAGTTGACCAACGACCAAGGATTTCCGATAGGCCTTGAGAACCCAAGGGAATTAGCCGTGGATGGCACTTACTCGAGGAAGCTAACAGAGAATATGGGAATAGGTGTCACAGGAAGGTATATTTGGTCAAACCTGTCAGGAAGTATCACTAACGGGTCGGATGGCAAGCCGGGAAACAGTGTTGCCGTGGACTTGGGATTCTACTATAACAAAGACCTGATGCTGAGTGGAAAGAACTCCAACCTGGCTTTCGGTGCTTCTATCTCGAATATTGGGGCAAAACTTACCTACAGCAACGAATCAAATGAGGACTTTTTGCCAATCAATCTTAGGTTCGGATCAGCTTTCACCACGAGTCTTGATCCTTATAATTCCTTAACGTTTGCACTCGACTTCAACAAGCTTCTTGTACCTACACCCCCAGTATACGAAGTTGATGAGAACGGTAATTTTGTGATCGATCCAAATACTGGTCAAAACCGAATACTCCGAGGTGATGACCCTAACAGAGCACTTTTAAGTGGTATGTTTGGCTCGTTTGGAGATGCCCCCGATGGTTTTTCAGAAGAAATGCAGGAGATCATGATTGCCTTTGGTACAGAGTATTGGTATAGGGACGTATTTGCAGCGAGAGCGGGCTATTTTTATGAAAACGCAAACAAAGGTGCTCGTCAGTTCATTACAGTAGGGCTAGGGTTCAGATATCAAGTGTTTGGGCTAGATTTCTCTTATTTGGTTCCGACAGAACAAAATCATCCGTTAGCTGAAACTTTGAGATTTACGCTCTTGTTCAATTTCAATAACACGGACGACCCGGAACCTACCCAGAGTAACTAATTACATGTTGAACAGATCAATTGCTCCGGCTGCAGGGGAGATAGAAAAAGTAGACTTGCAGGAGGCTAAGGCTATTCAACTGGCCAATGGCTTACCATTATACTATATAGCATCTGGTCAGCTTCCTGTTATAAGGGTTGAACTTATTTTCAAGTCTGGTGCTTACTATGAGCATACTAATGGCCAATCTTTTTTTGCTGCAAAATTGCTTGCGGAAGGCACTTCGGATCTGACTTCCCAACAGATTGCTTCGAAGTTTGACTATTATGGATCATTTATAGAGATCAACCCGGGGTTGGACCATGTGAGCGTAGTTCTGTATACGCTATCGAAACACTTGAAGCCTGTTATGCAACTTTTGTCGGAGGTGTTGACCAATGCCACATTCCCTGATAAGGAGTTGCAGATACAAAAGAGGATCAAAAAACAGTCAATCCGGATCAATCTCGAAAAGACCAGTACTGTAGCTTCTCGAAAGATTCGCGAAGTGCTATTTGGTGAAGATCATCCTTACGGGAAATCACTTGAGGAAAAGGATGTTGATCTGATTACAAGAAAGTCACTTCAGGACTATAAGGGTACTGTCTTGTTCAACGAACCAACTGTCATTGTTAGCGGCGGTATTAAAGATCATGACTTACAGGTCATCGATAGGTCTTTGTCTTCCCTGCCATACAGTAGTCTACAAAGAGGTAAAAAGCAGGTCCTAAGAAGTGGTAGCAGTACTGAGCTCATCGAAAAGGATGGGGCCTTACAGTCGTCAATACGCCTTGCCCAAAGAATAATCCCGAAGGATCATGAGGACTACTTCGGGTTAGTAGTACTAAATGAGGTTTTTGGTGGCTACTTCGGTAGTCGATTGATGAAAAATATTCGTGAGGATAAAGGCTACACCTATGGTATCCATTCGTCCCTGGTACACCTCATCTCTGATCAGATGATGATGATCGGAACGGATGTCAATAGAGAATACACAAAAGCTACTATCAACGAAATCCACCATGAAATGCAAGAGTTGAGAGATCAACCCATCTCGGATGGTGAGCTTTCATCGGTTAAAAACTATATGCTAGGTAGTTTCCTCTCTTCCATTAATACACCGTTTAGCCTTGCTGATAAGTTCAAGAGCATCCATTTTCAAGGTCTGGGCTACAACTATTACGACAATTATGTAGACCAGGTCAAAGCAATAGATGCAACCATGTTGACTGCACTGGCTAATAAGTATCTCAAGATTGAAAACTTTTCTACAGTCATCGTTGGTGGGTACTAGTCTATCGCAATGGTACTGTTCTTCTCGCTCCGAGCGTCTTAGCAAAAATTAGCTTGTTGATAGGGTCGTAGCTAATATTGTCGTAACTCAACGGTATGACATCCACATTTTTATCGTCTTTCACACCACTTTTGCCGCGACGTTTTACATGATAGAGGCCGCTTGAGAGTTCCTCCAAAAAGTCATAAATAGTGGAAAGCGAATGCCTGCCATTGGTCTGTGCCAGGCCATATTTATCCCCCTTTCTAATCAGGTAACTGCCGGATGGGAGCCTTGTTATCATGTCATTCTCGAACTGTACTACCTCATTCCCATCCTTATCCAGCAAGCCGTATAGGTCTCCTTTACGAGCAATGCTTACCCCGTCCACAAACGGAGAAACCTCATCGTAGTAGGGTTGAATGACCAGTCGCTCTTGTAAGTCTACAAATCCCCATTTCCCTTTAAGCATCACAGGCCCTCTACCGTCCTGCCAGACTCCTGCCATCTCATACTGATTAGCTATTCTGAGCTGCTCGTCAAGGTTGAAGTAACCATATTTTCCATCTTTCTGCATGCCAACGAGCTCTTCCGTAAATGGAAGTATCTTCTCAAACTGTGAATAATCCGGAATGATGATCCTGCCTTCAAGATTTACAAGAGAGTAGTATCCATTTCTTATCAGAATGACATACTCATTGTTCAGTACATTTGATATTGAGTCATAATCAAGGTTTAATCTAGGGCTGCCTTTTGGATCGATAAACCCAAACTTGCCTTCTGCATTCTTCTCTACCAAGCCCATTGGATGTTCAATGATTTCATTGTAAGTCTCAAAAACAACTTCCTTCTTAGCATTGATCAGTTGCCTAAACTCGTCATTTCTTACCAGGAACAGTCCGTCTGAGATGGTTAAGATTTCCTCATGGTCAGGCTGGAGAATCCACTGCCCGAAAGTATTGATGACCCCATAACCATTGAGATACTTGACTATGGCATACTCTCCTTGAAAAGGCTGAGCTAGGTCATATTTGTAGCTGATCGCCAGCTTGCCTGTATAGTCTACATAACCCCAGTAGCGATCTCTTTTGGCTGCTACCAGGGTTTCTCCACCCGGTACTACTTCTAACAAAGGGCGAGATGTCAGTTTTCGTCCAAACTTGTTGTAGATATGCCAACCTTTGTCTGTGAGAGTATAAAAGAAGGGATTTTGATATTCTATATAGTCGTGTATTGGATCCAGAACATATCCACCACCAATTTTGCGGACACCATACTTTCCGTCTTGCTGGATAAGCAGCATTGTACTATCCAGAGGTACTACCTGTTCATACAATAGACTATCGATGAAGTGTCCTTTGCTTGAGAATAGCCTTGCATTTCCTCTCTGATTGCTAAGTAGTAGATTTTTGGATATTCCTAGGATTGTATCAGTTGCAACTTCAAATTGTACTTCCTTTTCATGGTTGAAGGCTTTCCACTGACTATATTCTTCAACTTCGACTATTGCTGGATCATTTAAACTAACTGATCGATATACTGGGGGTAGCGTTATATTGCCCTCTCCGTCAAAAACACCCCATTGCCCTAGTGAGCTGAATGGGTGATAATCGTTTTGTGAGGCCTTGTATTCATCTATAAAAAAGGGTGTGATTGGACGACCTGTGGTCTGGTATAGTGCAGATTTTTGGTCATGTGTTACCACAAGTACCTTGTCGTTGACTGACTGAATATAATCGTACTTGAATTGAAGGGTCGTCCGTTCTTTGTAATCGATTATTCCATATCGATTCTGTCGATTATCCATTTGACTAACGATCAAATATTCACCGATAGGTGATATGCTTGAGTACTGAAACCCTACTGTGGCGGACCCATCTGTTGTCAGCAATCCATAGTTGACCTTATTGGAATATCTACTCTTGAGTCCCGCTAATAAATATTTCTTTTCAAGTTTGTTAATATGGACGTACTTGGCCTCAGATACCACTTTGTTCTGGACAGAAATTAGGCCCCACAAGCCTTGTTGCCTAAATGCTATCACACCGTCGATCGGTGTTGGGTCGCCCGAAGACCAGCCGATCTCATCATACATTGCAGGAATGATCACCTCACCAGAAGCATTGATCATACCGACCTTACCATTCTCTTTGAATAGTTTTGGTTCGGAGGTTTGGCCAAGAGACAGCCATAAGACCAGATAAAGTAGCAGGCTCATCGCAGGGCAAAACTACATAACATACACCCTCTTGTAGAAGAGATTATTAGCAGTGGTCTGTCTTGGAGTCAAGTGTTACTCGGCTTTGACTTGATCTTTTTCCAGATCAAAAAGATCATTGAGCACATCTATCAAAGTCTCTGCCTCACCACGTTTACAGGCAGCTTTTAATTGAAGGACGGGCAATTTAATGATTTTTTGCATCATGCTTTTGGTAGCCTTATCGAGTACTTCGGACTCCTTATCGTTCAATGATTTGAGGTAACGAGCTAGCTCCTCCTGCCTGATCTGCTCTAGCGCATTCTTTAGTTTTTTGATTGTGGGAGAGACTTCCATTTCTCTCGACCAGTCACTGAATTCAGCGATTGCTTCATTGACGATACCTTCTACTTGAGGAATTGCTGACACACGCCTCTCCAGAGTGGCATTGGCCTTACTGTGGATATTGTCAATGTTGTACAACAATACTCCTGGTATATCCTCAACACTGTTTTCAATACTTCTCGGAACAGAAAGGTCCACAAGTATTTTATGACTTAATATCTCTGATTGACTGATTAACTTTTTAGTGAGTAAGGGCTTATCCATCATAACCGATGAAATCACCACATCCATTTCTGCTATCTTATCCTTGAACGACTCAAAGGGAATTGTAGAGAAGCCACATTCGCTGGCTAACGTTAGTGATTTTTCGAGTGTGCGATTAACAATGTACACCTCTGCTTTGCTATGATCTGCTAGATTTTTGCATACATCTTCACCAATCTCACCCAAGCCAAGGACCATGACTTTAGGTTTGCTAAAAGAGACTGTTAGTTCCTCGATCAATTCGACCGCTGCATAACTAACTGAGGCAGCCCCATCTCTGAATGGAGTTTCCTGCACAACTCTTTTATTGGTAAAGAACACCGTGTGCATCATGCGATGAAGAAAAGGACCTGCCATATCTTCGTCTGCTGCCCATTGATATGCATTCTTCACCTGATTGCTGATCTGCATATCACCGACCACTTGAGCTTCAAGTCCCAAAGAAACTCTGAAAAGGTGCTTTACAGCATCTTCTGGCTGATTAATCTGCCGAAAATAGTCAGCATATGCACCAATATTATCGATGCGCCTTTCAAGTCCTATAAGCTTTATAACCTCTTCATGACAGCTTTCTTCTGCCACGTAGTACACCTCTGTCCTATTGCATGTAGACAGAACAAGAGCTTCAGAAATGGGGGTGAACTCTTTAAAGTAATTCAGTAGTCGTTTGCAGGCTTTTTCGTCAAACGACACGAGCTCCCTGATATCAAGAGGTGCACTCTTATACGAAAGACTGATTGCTTTAAACTGTTGCTGCATGCATAGTTAAATTGGCGATCAACAAAATTAGTTCGTTTGGAGCCAATAGTCATGACCAAGATCACCCGCGCTTTAATTTGGAATCTATTTAAATAAGGATAGTCTGACTCCAATAGTTTTTTGGCATAATGTGTTAGTTATTTCCTTATTTTTACACAGCTGTGGGTTTTCGGTAAGGTGTTAGGTAAGGTTATAAGATATTTCATATCATTCTATGGGGTTTCCAAGGGAGAGGCTATTGGGTTCATAGTTCTAATTCCCGTTTTGTTTATTGTTATTTCAGCCCCACTTTGGTTTAAATATATCTATCCTGTTAGAGAGGTGCCGACCGAGGAATACTTGAAAGAGTTCCAGGAGTGGGTAGCTGCATCAGAAGCCTCTATTGAAGAAAAAGAAGAACCTACTGTAACAGCGACCAATGAATCTGGTGGAATACTTCATCGTTTTGACCCTAATTCTGCTAGTACTGAGGAACTAACTGACCTTGGTTTTAAACCTTGGATAGCCGAGAGGATTGTAAAGTATCGTAGTGCGGGTGGTAGTTTTAAAGATGCCCAAGACTTACAGAAAATATATGGTATTTCACTGGATCACCTGGAAATGATAGGGCCTTTCGTGGATATACCGCCTATGGAAGAAGCTCTACAAAATGATAGTAAATATGAATTTAGTGAAGATGATACTGATTATGACAAGCTTACTTCTGAGGAAGTAGTAGCAGTCAAAGATTTGAACAATGCTGTAGCCGAAGAACTTGTCTTTATTCGAGGTATTGGATCAGTTTTGTCAGAGCGCATCATAAAATATCGGGATCTACTTGGCGGTTATGTCTCTTTTAACCAAGTCAAAGAGGTGTATGGGTTAAATCCTGAGTTAGTCGATGAGTTAAGCAGGTACTTTATGGTAGACACTAGTGGCGTAGAGTACTTAGAAGTGAATCTCTTAAAGTCAGAAGAACTGAGAAAGCATCCTTACATTGACTACAACCTATCAAATGCTATCGAACAATATCGCATACAACATGGCCACTATAATAACTTTGACGATCTGCGGGCCATTAAAATTTTAGACGATAGTACATTTCAAAAAATCCTTCCTTATCTTAAATTCAACTAATAAGTTGATTTGGTACAAGACATACTCAAGTCCTACCTGAGACGGTTGACCAACCTCTCTGGCAATAATAGATCACTTTTTTTACTCCGACTGATCTCAGATCAGTTTCTTGATATTCATGATTTTGATTTTGCTTCTGGCGATAGCTCTTTTCAGCTTATCTCAGCGGTCATAGGTCAAAAAAAGGATATCAAGTTGTGCCCGAGTATTGACCCGCGTGATGCCTCTTCTAACAAGTTGGGCCAGCGACTCAAGAAGCTGCAAAGGATAGAACGACTCATCTTTGAGGAACGAGGCGCCAAAGATTTGTATGTTGGTTGGCCCTTTATTCATGGCAAGCTTTCTGACGGCACACAGATTAGATGCCCTCTGCTATTTTTTCCGGTAGGAATAGAGGAGAAGAGTAATGAATGGGTGCTTAACCTAAGAAAGGATGTCAACCTAACACTGAATAAGACTTTTTTACTTGCCTATGCTCATTTTAATAGTGTAAAGCTGGACGAAGACCTTATAGAGCGAGTATTTGATGATTTTGACAAGGAAGCCAGGGTATTCAGAACTGAACTCTATGACCTGATGAAGGAGAGTAGTCTTGAGATCAATTTTAACCAGGACCTTTTTGCTGATCGTTTGGAGAGTTTCAAGCCTTTTAAAAAGGCAGAGTTTGACAAAGCCTACAAGGAAGGTACGCTTAAGCTCATGCCAGAGGCCGTTCTTGGGATTTTCCCGCAAGCTGGTTCTTATCTGGTTCCGGATTATGTCAAGCTCATAGAGCAAGCGAGTGTTACCAGTCTTGAGGAGTTTTTTACCAGCCGAACCATAGACAAGGAGGAGGTAGATCTAAGTAGACATTCTGAGGCTTACCGGTTTTTAGACAAGGTCAAGGAAGAACAAACGTTTACGCCATTTAAGCTGGATGCCTATCAGGAAAATGCTATCAAGGCTATAAAAAAAGGAAATTCTGTTGTGGTCCAGGGCCCACCAGGTACCGGCAAGTCACAATTGATTTGCAATCTAATCTCTGACTATATCGCCAGAGGCAAAAGCGTACTGCTTGTGTGCCAAAAGAAGGCAGCATTAGACGTAGTGTTTAAGCGCCTCAAAGAGATTGGGATAGACCAGTTTGTAGGTTTGATGCACGATTTTAAAAATGATCGTAAAAGCATCTATGAACAGTTGGCAGACCAGATTGATCGTATCCAAGACTATGAGAATAGAAACAACTCTCTTGATACCATTCACTTAGAACGGCAGTTTCTTAAAGTAAGCCGAGAGATTGACAGACTTAACGAAGAATTGGAGGAGTTCAAGTTTGCTTTGTTTGATGAGTCAGAGTGTGGTAAAACAGTCAAGGAGCTATATCTGACCTCTGATCCGCATGCTGTATCGATCAATGTCAAGCAATACTACAATGACTTGTCGTATGATAAGATCGATGAATTCAAATCAAAACTCAGCCAATATATCAACTATGGCAAGCGTTTTTTTAGCCCTGAATACGTATTGAGTAATCGCAAGTCATTTGCTGATTTTGGGGTTCACGAGTTCAATGAGATCAAAAGATGTCTGAACGAAATTCCGGGTTACAGACAAGGAATTTCTAACAGGACGGTGGAGCTTACTCATCAAACAGTCACTTTGGAGGAAGCGGAGGAGGTACTGGAGAAAAAATCAAAAGTAGAGGAGCTACTGGCCATACTTAAGGACAAGACAGTGTACCAATACTTCCGCCATATGGTGGAGGTAGATATTACACCTGATCCACTTTGGATATCAAATATGGAACGTCTTGTGATGCAATGTTATAAAGGTGTAGGACCCGAAAGTAGCTTGCCTAAGGAAGCATTGGGGAGGTTCCAAGAAGTACTGGAACGAGCCATAAAAACAAGAAAAAGTGTCTTTAAGTGGTTTTACTGGCGCCTTTTTTCCAAAGATAAGGTATTTATAACGCGTGTCCTGGTTGCCAACGGCTTGAAGAATAGCTCTAAAGACAGTTTCAATATGCTCATCGAAAAAGTCGATAACCGGCTAAACCTTGAGCACAACCTCTCTAAGATCAAAGGCCAAAAATGGCTGCAGGACTTCCCGGCTAACTACCGTAAAATAGAAGTACAGAACTGGTTTTACTTTCAAAAACAGGCAGTTTCAGCAGCATTAATCTTCGGATCATTGCGGAACTTCAAGTCCTTTTTGCCAGTCAATCGTATGTTCTATGAAGAGCTAAGAGACCGTTTCACGCAGTTGCTGGAGATCTATGCGACCATACCTGAGAAAATGGAAGACTGGAGTCGTTTTCTTACTAAAAACCAGATACATACGATAGCAACATCTCCCGAACAAACGGATCAAATCCAGAAGGCACTAAAGCAGGATTTTGATTCACTATGCGAATTTGACAAGCTCAAAAAGGACTTTTCTACCTCGGAACTGGAGTTGATCGATCGCTTGGTAGAGGAGTCAAAGGAGGTTGATACAGAAAGTATCCAGCAGTTATTGGACAATAGTATTTCCCTGGCTTGGATTGATCATATAGAAACCAAGTATCCAGTACTTCGAAGTGTTTCGAGTCAGAAGCTCGTAGAACAAGAGAAGACGTTGCAACAGTGCGTCATCGAGAAAATGAAGATCAGCAATGACATACTGCTGATGAAAGCGCGGGAAAGGACCTATCATGATTTAGAGTTTAACAGGTTGAATAACCGTGTGACCTATCGCGATCTCTATCATCAGGTGACTAAAAAACGTCGTATATGGCCTGTACGAAAACTGATCAAGAATTATCCTGACGAAGTATTTAGTCTGATACCATGCTGGATGGCTTCTCCCGAATCAGCATCCGCGATTTTTCAAATGGAAGAAGTGTTTGATCTGGTCATATTTGATGAAGCTTCTCAATGTTTCGCTGAAAAAGGAATACCTGCTATGTACCGGGGGAAGCAAGTCGTAATTACCGGTGATGACAAGCAGTTGATGCCGAATGACCTGTACAAGGTGCGGTGGGAAGACGACAATGATGAAGATGTACCCGAGTTAGAAATCGACTCATTGTTGGGCCTTGCTAATCAATACTTGATGCAACTCTTTTTAAAAGGGCACTATCGCAGTAAGTCACTCGAGCTAATTGAATTCTCCAATCAGCACTTTTATAAAGGCAACCTCATGCTACTACCTGATCATCGTGAGATTAACGATGGTCAACAACCCATTAAATATTTGAAAGTAAATGGGGAATGGGAAGATAATACGAATGTTAAGGAGGCAGAAAAGGTTGCTTCTTTAGTAACTAACCTTACTGAAAGCGAACCTCACAAGAGCATAGGAGTGGTAACTTTCAACGCTAGGCAACAAGGACTGATACTGGACCTGCTTGACCAGGCCGCAAATGACCGTGACCTTATCCTACCGGAAAACCTGTTTGTCAAAAACATAGAGAACGTGCAGGGAGATGAGAAAGACATTATCATTTTCTCTATTGGTTATGCCCCCGACTCAGAAGGCCGGTTCAATATGAAGTTTGGCTCTCTGAATGTACCTGGTGGTGAGAATAGGTTGAATGTGGCAGTGACCAGGGCACGAGAGCAGGTCATTGTGGTAACCAGTATAAAACCGAACCAACTGGCTATAGATAATGCTAAAAATGAGGGACCAAAACTGCTGAAGCGCTATCTGGAATATGCATACAAAGTATCACAAGGGAAGTTGAAAATTGGAGGAGGGTTGGTGGATTCCAGTCCCGATTGGCACCTTTCGACGAAGCTGTCGCAGCTACCGCTAAATAGTTTTGAACATGTGAATATGACCAGGGAGTTGCCCTTTGCAGACCTATCGGTGAAGGTGAACGCGGGGTATCAAGGCTTGATCATCACAGATGATGAGCTCTATCACAATGCCATTTCTGTTAAGGAGGTCCATGTTTATAAACCGCTTACGCTTAGTAAGAAGAACTGGAAGTTTCGCGGTTTCTTTAGCCGAGAGTACTGGATGGACCGTGAAGCTATCAAAGAGCGCCTTGACAGGTTCATCTCTACTCTTGTGTGACGGGTCTCACAGCTATGCCGACAGACATAACAAAAGGTAACTCCTCCTGACGCATGAACTGTTTCAGCCTGAAATGATACTTTCCGGCATTGGGGAACGTCACTTCTGAAAGTCCTGTCACCTCATAATCAAATATATCCCCAAGACCACTGCCGCGAGGTTCACCCGTCTTCGAATCAAAGAGTACAATTTCCTGGAGATCAGAGGACACTAGATTTTCCTCCTCATCTTCCAAATAGTAAGTCACATAGAGGTTCTGGTAAGGGTACCCCAATGCATATCTGATTTTATAATCTATTTGATAGGGTAAGCTGTTGTCTAGCACTTCGAATTGAAAATGTGGTAGTGTATCAACATGCCACACCTGATTGTCCATATCGACATAGTCATCATATATTTTATCGAAATCACAGGCCGACATCAACAAGAGTAAGAAAAAAAATGATCCGATAGATTGCCTAACGTAGTGCATGCTATTTCCTTGACTTGTTCCTTTGGTTCTTAGGTGCTTGCTGTGAATTAGCATTATTAGAACGATTATCACGACCTCTCCTTTTGTTGCGTCGCTTCTTGTTCTTGTTTTTGGACTTGCCTTTAAACTTCTTGTCTAGTCGCTCCAGATCACTGTTGAGCGTTTGGACTTCAGCCTGCTCGGTACCTAGCTCATCTTCATATAAAGTGGCAGGCTTCTTCCCGTTTTTGTTCATGGTGACGATCTCCTGTACCCGAGAAGCCTCTACAGGGTGCCATGTGTTTTCATTGCTGTAGCCATACCACATGATCTTCTTGAAGATGTCAGTTTTTTGGAGTCTCGCTTTCCCCTTATCAGTTTCAACAGCGTCTGCCTTAGGTATGCCCTTAAGTGCATCCATGTAGGTTTCAAGCTCATAGTTAAGACAACACTTCAGCCTTCCACACTGACCTGAAAGCTTACTTGGATTTAACGAGAGGTTCTGATACCTGGCAGCACTCGTTGAGACAGTTTTGAAATCGCTAAGCCACGTAGAGCAACAGAGCTCTCGACCACAACTCCCTATACCTCCCAGCCTTCCTGCTTCCTGACGCAAACTTATTTGACGCATCTCTACCCGTATCTTGAATTCGCCTGCAAGTACTTTTATGAGTTCACGAAAGTCGACCCGGTCCTCTGCAGAATAATAAAAAGTAGCTTTTGTATTATCCGCCTGATATTCTACATCAGTAAGCTTCATACCAAGTTTCAATTGTTGGATGATTTCTCTTGTACGAAACAGTGTTGGCATCTCGCGATTTTGAACTGATTCGAATTTTTCCAGATCCTTGATCGTGGCGATTCTATAAATACCTCTGATATCATCATCAGCAGAGATTTTTTTCTTTTGCATCTGGAGGCGTACCAATTCGCCTTGCAAAGAAATATATCCAACATGATGTCCATTAGGGACATCCACGACTACTGCCTCTCCAGTAGTCAGATCAAGATTATTGTTATTGCGAAAGAAATCTTTGCGACCATTCTTAAACCGCACCTCTACTATATCAAACTCATCAACTACTGGTAAGTCCATATTTGATAACCAGTCGAAGACATTCATTTTATTACAGCCTCCGGTACCACAAGCTCCATTGTTGTTACAACCGGACACACTTCCATCGGCTTTGGTAGCACAAGTACTACACCCCATTCTATGTTAAGTTACTGTTGTTCAAATTATACCAGCTACTAATATAACTACATCAATGCACATCATTTGCGGAAGGGGACTGAATCAATCTAAAGATCAAATCCAATGTCGGACCGGTAGTTTTTACCAGGCCAATCAATAGTTTTTACAGCAGCATAGCTCTTTTTAAGCGCCTCCTTCATATCAACACCCAAGCCGGTACATGCAATCACACGGCCGCCATTGGTTGTAGTTTGACCGTCAACTACCTTGGTGCCAGCATGAAATACCACAGTATCCTTCGTCATATCTAATCCTGAAATACTATGACCTTTTGCATAGCTACCGGGGTATCCCTCACTTACTAACATTACTGTAGCAGCAGTCCGCTCGTCAATATGAAGATCTATAGAATCTAACTGACCAGTGGCAGTAGCTTCGAGTAGTTCAACCAGATCAGACTTGATGCGCGGCATTACAACCTCAGTTTCAGGGTCACCCATGCGCACATTGTATTCAATAACATAAGGTTCGCCATCCACGTTCATCAATCCAATAAATATGAATCCTTGGTAAAATATACCATCTTCTTCCAAACCCTTCAGTGTTGGGTAAACTACTTTATCTTCCACCTTTTGTAAGAAACCGTCATGGGCAAAAGGCACTGGCGAGATGGCACCCATACCACCTGTGTTCGGACCTTTGTCACCTTCTCCTATACGCTTATAGTCCTTTGCTTCGGGTAGTATTTTGTAGTTGTGACCATCAGTTAGCACGAACACTGAGAGCTCGATTCCGGATAAGAACTCTTCTATAACGACCTTAGCACTGGCAGCACCAAACTTTTGATCGAGGATCATATCCTTGAGTGTATTCTTAGCTTCACCCAGATCACTGGTAATGATTACACCTTTTCCTGCAGCAAGTCCATCTGCTTTGAGCACGTAAGGGGACGAGAGACCATCCAAAAAAGAGAAACCTTCATCAAGGTTATCCTTATCGATCGTCTTTGATTTGGCTGTTGGTACCCCATGCCTCGCCATAAAGGCTTTAGAAAAATCCTTGCTACCTTCCAACATTGCCCCACTCTTGCGAGGACCAATGGTCATGCACCCCTTAAGCTCTTCGTCTTCTTCAATGAAATCTATCAAACCTTTCACCAACGGGTCTTCAGGTCCAACCACAACCATCTTAATGTTATTGCTAACGATGGCCTCTTTCAGTCCGTTGAAGTCATCCACTTTGATGTCCAGGTTTATTCCGATTTCGCTAGTGCCGGCATTGCCAGGTGCAAAAAAGAGCTCATCGCATTTTGGACTTTCGTTGATTTTCCAACCTATGGCATGCTCTCTACCTCCAGCACCTACGACCAATATATTCATATAATTATGGGGATTTTAATTGAGCGCCAATGTTAAGGACAATCCACCACAAAGCGAAAAACTAATGGGCGTGCTCTGACATGAACTTGATGCGAACCAAACGAATTTCATCTTCCGAGAACTCATCATCACCTAACTCATCCAAAGCCAGATCAATATCGTCCGATTCGGCAGTCATGAAATAATCATAGATCTCATCAGTTCGGTCGGTATCCATCATATGGTCTATGTAGTAGTCGAGATTAAGACTTGTGCCTGAGTAGCAGATGTTTTCTATTTCCTCGATCAAAGTGTCCAGGGCCATGCCCTTAGTCTCAGCGATTTCTTCCAGGTCGATCTTACGGTCGATCTGCGAGATAATGAAAATCTTATTTTTAGACTTGAATCCGGTAGACTTGACAAGTACGTCTGAGGCGGTCATGATCTCATTGTCCCTGACATACTCATCGATTAAATCCAGGAAAGGCTTACCAAATTTTTTGGCTTTACTTTCACCCACCCCAATGATCTTTTTGAGATCGTCAATCGATTGGGGATAAACGGTAGCCATCTCTTCAAGGGATGGATCTTGAAAAATGACATAAGGAGGAAGCCCTTTTTCTTTAGCAACCTTTTTTCTTAGCCCTTTGAGCAGTTCAAACAGCGCTTCGTCCGCTGCTTCCATTTTGACAGATGTCTTCTCAGATTCTTCTTCCTCTACGCCATTTGTTTTATACTCATGGTCTCTTGATAGAGTCACATCATAGGGGTTTTTGAGGAAGGATCTTCCTTTATCTGTCATCAATAGGACCCCAACATTTTCAATATCCTTGTTCAAATAGCCCATCAGTAGTGTCTGCCGGACCACTGACCTCCAAAATGTAGTAGTCTCATCACCGCCTTTTCCATAAGCATCAAGCTTATCATGACCATAGCTTTTGACATGAGCAGTCTCGCTTCCGGCCACTACATCTACTATATGTTTGATGTCAAACCTTTGCTCTGTTTGTACAACCGCTTCCAAGACATATTGCACCTGCTGCTTACCTTCAAACTTCTCTTTGGGATGGACACAGTTATCACAAAATCCACAGTCTTTCTCAAACTCCTCACCAAAATAATGGAGCAGTTGCCTCCTGCGACAGACTGAAGACTCTGCATAAGCAGCCATTTCGTCAAGTAGGAGTCTTGCGTTCTCTCTTTCTGTGACGCTTTTATCTTTATTAAACTTTTCCAGCTTCAATATATCATTGTAGCTGTAGTACATGAGGCACTTACCCTCAAGTCCGTCTCTTCCGGCCCTGCCTGTTTCCTGGTAGTAGCCCTCGATTGACTTTGGTGCATCATAATGCACCACGAATCGCACATCTGGTTTGTCAATACCCATCCCAAATGCTATCGTTGCTACGATCACGTCCACATCTTCATTCAGAAAATCATCTTGATTTTTCATGCGAACTGATGCTTCAAGGCCTGCATGATATGGAGCGGCCCTGACATCATTGACTTTCAAGAACTCTGCGATCTCTTCAACCTTTTTCCTGCTAAGGCAGTATATGATCCCAGACTTCCCCTTGTGGTCTTTGACAAACTTGATGAGTTGCTTCTTAGCATGTTCTTTCGGACGTACTTCATAGTATAGGTTCACCCTGTTAAAAGAACTAATGAATACGTCCGCATCCTCCATATTGAGGTTGCGCTGAATATCTTGCTGTACTTTAGGTGTGGCTGTGGCAGTAAGAGCAATAAGAGGAATACCACTGTCAAGCTGGTTGATGATCGACTTGATCTTGCGGTACTCAGGTCTGAAATCATGGCCCCATTCGGAAATACAATGGGCCTCATCTATGGCTACAAAAGATATCTTGGCTTTTTGAAGAAAACTGATGTTGTCTTCTTTGGTCAATGACTCAGGGGCAACATAAAGTAGCTTGACTTCTCCGTTGAGTGTCTCCCGCTTGACCTGGGTCATCTCTGACTTGTTGAGCGTCGAATTCAAAAACCGGGCATTGATACCAAAAGCATTCATTTGATCTACCTGGTTTTTCATCAGTGCAATCAATGGTGATATCACAATGGCGGTACCTTCTTTTGTAATTGCTGGCAACTGGTAGCACATGGACTTACCTGCGCCTGTTGGCATGAGTACGAATGTATTGTGATTGTTGAGCAGATTGCGAATGATCGCTTCCTGGTTCCCTCTATAGTTGTCAAAGCCAAATACTTCTTTGAGTTTTGACTTCAACATGACCTCTTGATTCTCAATCATATGTTTCTTATGTGGGGGTTGGCTTATCAGAATAAGCACTTAATGAATTTAGCAAAATTCGATAGTAATAGACATAACTATTTGGCCTTTTTTGGTCAAGTTCAGTTGTCACTTCTTCTTTCTATCGCCCTTGATTATCAACGAAAAGTCTGAGACCAATTATTATATATTTGTGTCACTACAACACCGAAAATAACACTATGGAAAAAGACAGATATATAGTAATAATGGCAGGCGGCATTGGTAGCCGCTTTTGGCCTTACAGTCGCAATTCCCAACCCAAACAATTTCTCGATGTACTTGGTACTGGTCGGACATTGTTGCAAATGACCTATGATCGGTTTATGTCAGTATCGAGGGCTGATAGGGTATTTGTGGTAACAAATGAGCAATATGGAGAACTGGTGGCAGATCAACTACCAGAGCTGTCCAAAGATCAAATATTGCTGGAGCCGGAACGGAGAAATACAGCTCCATGTATAGCTTATGCGGCCTATAAGATTAGAAAGAAAGACCCCAATGCCGTCATGGTGGTAACACCGGCTGATCATACCATATTCAATGAAAATCTTTTTATCGAAAGCGTAAATACTGCTTCGGAGGGTGCCAGGGAAGACAAGCTGATCACAATAGGTATTAAACCTAACCGCCCTGAGACCGGGTATGGGTACATTCAATACCTCAATAATGATGATGCCCCTGTCAAGCAGGTAAAGACGTTCACAGAAAAGCCACAGCTTGATCTTGCTAAGAAATTCATCGAGAGTGGTGATTTCGTCTGGAACGCAGGCATTTTCGTTTGGTCGGTGGCTTCTATCATCAAATCATTTGAAGAGAACCTACCGGAAATCAGCGAGCTCTTCGAAGAAGGGAATAACGTCTATTATACAGATCAAGAGCAAGCCTTTGTCAATAAGACTTACATGCATAGCAAGAGCATCTCTGTTGACTATGGCATCATGGAGAAAGCCGATAATGTCTATATGGTCATGGGCGAATTCGTTTGGTCAGACTTAGGCTCTTGGGCTTCTCTGCATGAGGTAAGAGATAAAGATGAAGACAATAACGTGGTAGAAGGAAATGCCTTGCTTTACGATTGCAAGAACAGCTTCGTCAAAGGGCCTGGTGATAAGGTCATGGTGCTCCAAGACCTTGATGGCTACTTGGTGGCTGACTTTGATGATGTGCTGATCGTCTGCAAGAAGGACCAGGACTCGAAGTTTCGAGAGTTCTTTGCGGATGTAAAATCAAAGAAAGGTGAAAAGTTTATGTAGTTCGCTGGCGGATTGCTTCGTAAAGGATGACCGCTGAGGACACGGAAACATTGAGGCTATCAATCTTACCAAACATCGGGATGTTCACTTGCCTGCTTGATTTTTCAAGATAGGCTGGAGATATACCATCTTCTTCAGACCCCATCAAGATCGCTAGAGGTTCTGTTAAGTCTGTCTCATAAATACTTCTGTCTGCTTTCTCGGTGCATGCTATTATGGTCAGCCCACTTTGCTTTAGATAGTCGATAGCCTGCTTCAGGTTGTCCTCTCTACATACGGGAATGTGGTTAAGACCACCTGCAGAGGTTTTGACGGCATCAGCATTGATTTGGGCACCTCCCTTAGCAGGAATAACTATAGCATCTACACCGGCACACTCGGCTGTACGTGCAATTGCTCCAAAATTGCGTACATCGGTGACCCTATCCAGTACAAGCACTAGTGGATTACGACCAGACTCGAATGCCTGAGTGATGATATTATCAAGGTTTTGATAGACTATCGGAGAGATGAAGGCGATGGCTCCCTGATGATTCTTTTTTGTAAGTCGATTGAGCTTTTCCAGGGGTACCCTGTTAAAAGGGATTCCTCGTGAAGACAGACTTCTGGCAAGCTCAGTGAGTAGATCATTCTGAATTCCCTTTTGGATCAATACCCGCTCGATCTCACGGTCCGCATCAAGGCTCTCTATGATAGCCCTGGTACCGTATACCATGTTGGCGGTATTGGGCCGGCCCTTGCCTACCTTCCTGTTCTCCATTTTTCTATTGATCTAAACCACATACCTGCATATTTTTCATTTCGCAAGAGTTCATAGTGCTCCCTACTAAAAAGGTCTTTTACCTTGACAAAGGTAAAGGTCATGTTAGATGTAAATTCATCTCGATCATAATACCACTGTTGAAAGTTTTTACCCTTCACTAGTTTGTCAGGAGTGCCATAGACTGTGTAGATGATGCCCTGGTCTGTTTTCCACCCTTCCTTATAACTTGTGAAAAAAGTGTTTGCCTCCTCTATTCGATTATAGTAGCGCCGGATCAATGCTCTGGCTTTGGAGGCATCACCAGCTAGATCAAGCCATAACGCATCAAAGGTCCGCTTGCTCGGGTTTCGTTGTAGATTTTTGAACTCATCGGCTGTTGTAATGTATCGGGTACATGCTATCAAAGACTCCAAATCACGATATCTTGGGAACGCAGCATCGTGTACCAGATGTGCCCTGCCTGTAAGTGAACTTGAATCGCTTTGAAAAAAGTAAAGGCCAGGCCTGCTCAGCTGAAATAGCTCACCATTAGATAGGTCAAACACAGAATCAATCTGAAACTTGCCAACCCGTTGAAACTTTTCCTTGGACATGGGAGGCGAAGCAGGGGGAAACTTGTAGCTGTAGTAGTAGGCATAAGCATTTTCGTTGGGCCCGGATAGCCGTAAAGTATCTTTGGTTGACGAGTAGTTTGATATTAATGGAGTATCATAACCGGATTGTAGCATCAATGTCGGCAAGGGAAAATTGTACTCGGATAGTACGGGTGTATCAAAGAAATAGGCAATCCCCACCCTTTTGTCATATACCTCAAGTATTACCAGGCTATCACGGGCATAATTGGGAATGGCGACCTCAGTCAACTGCCCACGAAAGAGCTGTCTGATTAGCCTTGGACTCACTTGTGCAGTAATATCACGATGATCTTTGGTATCCAGGGTAGGTTGGGCCAGATAGCGCAGCTCAAGGTTGTCAAACTTCTGCTGAGGACCAAGTATGATCCTATGTACGAGGTAGGTACTGTCCTGATCAGCTCGCGCATGCAGTTGGACCTCTATGCTTGAGTAGGGATTGATCTGATAGTTGAGATTGAACTTAGTAAGGTCTACTGCAAGCAGTGAGGATGTCGAGACTATGCAGAAAAAAAGTAGAGTAATTCGGATCATGCTTCAGATGAGTCGCTGATCGACAATTTCGCTTATTTTTGCTGAAAAATTAAAAATGGCGGTATATACCACTGAAATAGCTTCTGATCAGATCACATCAGACAACCCGATCCACCAGCGCCTATTGAAGGCCTATGTGGCGGTGTTGCACTATATCAAAGGGAGCGTCTTGGAGTTGGGTTGTGGAGAAGGTCGTGGTGTGGAGCTACTCATGGAGCAAGCCGAGGATTTCACTGGCTTGGACAAAATTCAGGAGGTCATTGACAAGCTGACTGCCAAGTACCCTAATGCGACATTTAAACAGGCGGTATTTCCGCCTTTCTCAGATATTGCTGATAACACTTACGACACTATAGTTTCCTTCCAGGTGATCGAGCATATCAAAGATGACAAGCTCTATCTTCAAGAGATTCAGCGCGTGCTTAAGCCTGGAGGCCGAGCCATATTGAGCACTCCAAACATTAAAATGACCCTTACCAGAAATCCCTGGCATGAGCGAGAGTATACTGCTGATGAGCTAAAGAAGCTTGCGCAAAACTACTTCTCGGATGTGGACATGAAGGGAATTGCTGGGAATGACAAGATCATGGAGTACCATAATCGCAACCGGGCATCTGTTCAAAAGATCACCCGATGGGATATCTTCAACTTGCAGTATCGCTTGCCAGCACCAGTTCTTCGTGTACCTTATGACATCCTGAATCGTTTGAACCGTAATTCATTAGAGAAGACCAATGACACTTTGGTGGCAAGTATCACCCATGAGGATTATCTCTTGAGGGATCAGAATGAAGAGAACCTAGATCTCTTCTGCATCCTGACCAAATGATATAATTAACTTATTGGGGTATAACTAATACTCATTGCCAAAACGGCACAAATAGCTGCGGTGGACGTTTATTAAAGAAAAAAGAAGATGTCACACTTAGCAGAAAAATTAAATACACTTTTAAGCGACTATCAGATTTTTTATCAAAATCTTAGAGGGTTTCATTGGAATATTCAAGGTCGCAATTTCTTCGAATTACATGCGAAATTTGAAGAACTGTACACGGACGCTGCTGTAAAGGTAGATGAGGTCGCAGAGCGCATTTTAACAATAGGAGGTACACCGCTCCATTCTTTTCAAGATTATCTAGATCAGACTCAAGTGGATGTTGTGAAAAACGTACATAATGGTGAGTCGGCTGTCAAGTCAATAAGTGCTACACTTTCACACTTGATCAATCTGGAGAAAGAGATTAAAGAAGAAGCTTCGTCAGCAGGAGATGACGGCACTGAGGATTTAATGTCTGACTTCATCGACGAGCAGGAGAAAACACTGTGGATGTACAATGCGTGGTTGAAGTAGAGTCAGGCTATTACTCTTCGATACCAGTGCTGAAAAACAAATAACGCCCACACCTGAGCGTGACTATCGCCCGGGTTGTGGGATTTTATTTTTTTGCCCAATTGCATGATGGCACTTGGATTGAAAAGACCTTGTTCTTCAAGAAACTCCTTATCGAATAATGCTTTGCTGACGGTAGCATTGAGGTCATTTCTTAGCCACGACAGTAGCGGTACTTCGAATCCTTTCTTGGGACGCTTGTATAGTTTTTCCGGTAGGAAATCTCTAAATGTATCTTGAAGAATACGCTTGCGCATGTTTCCATTGATCTTAAAATCGTCGGAGAGTTGAAATGCGAAATCGACGACCCGATGATCAAGGAACGGCACGCGCACTTCGAGGCTGTTGGCCATAGACATCATGTCGACTTTAGTCAGCATATCATTGGGGAGGACAAGTCGAGCGTCCGTATGTAAGAAATGCCCAATGTCCGGCTGATCGAGGGCCGATAGATAGACATTCTTTATTTCATGGAAACGGTTCTCATTCTCCAACTGAAGTGCCAGCCAGTTTGAGACTGTGCTAGCATCAGTTATGGATGCCCATCGCCAATAGCGCTCTTTTGGATTGAACTTCAAGCCAGTGCCGAATCGCTCTAATTGCCTAAAGAGATTGCCGAGCGTCCCAGACCTTGACTTTGGCATTACCTTCCATATGGGCAGTAGCGCAGAAATCAGACCATTCGTTGGGTTGGAACTCAACGACCTGATCCACGCAGCGTGCTTATTGTACCCCGAGAAGATCTCGTCAGCACCATCACCGGATAATGCCACGGTTGACAACTCCTTGGTCTCCTTACAGAGAATGTGAACCGGGATGGCCGAAGAGTCCGCAAAAGGCTCATCAATGGCATTGAGTATGTCATCAACTGCCGAGAGCATTTCATTGGAGGTAATCGAGAATACGTGATGCTCAGTACCATAGTGATCCGCAACTAATTGGGCATAGGAAGTCTCATCAAAATAGGGCTGATCCTTAAAGCCAATAGAGAAGGTGTTGAGGTCCGATTTATGCCGACTAGCCAACCCAGCAATGATCGACGAATCGATTCCTCCACTGAGGAACGATCCAATGGGAACATCAGATACAAGTCTTGTTTTTACACTTTCCTCGAGCAGTGAAAAGAGCTCGGTTTTGGCTTGCTCGTAATTGTTGATTGTTCCGGTAGGAGAGGGTAGTGTGTAGTATCTTGAGATGTTGACATCCCCTTTTCGTACCCGAATGTAATGTCCAGGGGCAAGCTTTTTGACACCTTCGATCATCGTCAAAGGTGCTGGTGTATAGTTGAGCTGCAGGTAGGTGAATAAAGCAGTTTGATCGATGGTTTTTGGGATACCATAGGCCAAAACGGCCTTGAGTTCAGAGCCAAAGATGAACTTATCTTCATCCTGGAAATAGAGCAAGGGCTTAATGCCCAATCGATCCCTGGCGATGAATACTTCCTCCTTCTCATTATCGTAAATGGCGAAAGCAAAAAAGCCATTGAGTTTCTCAAGGCAGTCTTTATCCCACTGGATGAACGCTTTGATCAAAACCTCAGTATCACCAGAAGTCCGGAATTGATGTCCTAGCTGCTTCAACTGCTTACGGATTTCGAGATAGTTATAAATCTCACCGTTGAAGACGAGGTGGTACTTACAGGAATCATCAGTAAATGGCTGATTGGATTCTGCACTTGTATCGATGATCGATAGACGGGTATGCCCTAAACCGACGTTATGAAACAGTACTGTGTTTTGAAAGTCAGGCCCGCGGTGTTGTAGCCTAGAGGTGGCATTGGAGAGATGGATCAGATGTATCCTTCCGATCTCATTGAATGCCATAACTCCGGTGATCCCGCACATAGTCTGATCTTTGCAGCTATTTTAATGATATGATAGTGATTTGCGAAGACCTATCGGAGTTTTTACCCTGATGTGAATCCAAAATCAAACCAAATTGTCTTTTCGACCAAAGGAGAAATCTTATGATTAAGAGATATTGTTACTTGAACTATATGGTCAGTCAAATTAATAAGATACCTCGATGAATTTCGGCATGATAATTTGGTTTGATTTTGGATTGTTGATTGATTGAACTCAGTCTAATTTTATTCTATGCAGAGATCGTATTTAAGCCTATTCATTGTTGTGCTTGCCTTGTTGGTTGTTTCATGCAAGTCGAGCCGCAAGGCGATGGTAGATCCTGCAGATGTCTTGGTGAGAACTGCCCGATCCTATACTGGGGTGAAATATCAATATGGAGGCACTTCCCGAGCGGGGATGGATTGCTCGGGTTTACTCATGAGAAGTTTCGAGGCTATAGATATGCCTATCCCACGAACTTCAAAGGAACAGTCAAAGACCGGGGAGAAAGTATCTGTCAATAAGCTCAAGAAAGGAGACTTAGTCTTTTTTGCGGCTGGCAAGAGGAGGCGAAAAGTGACACATGTGGGCATGGTGACTGATGTGCGAGGAAAGGATGATGTGCGCTTTATCCATGCCTCTACCAAATTAGGCGTAGTAGAAGCCAACCTGATGTCAGATTACTATCAGAAGATTTTTATTCAGGCGAGAAGGGTGCTGTAAAACAAAAAAGATCAACCTAGGCCAACCTTTTTTGCCTGAGAATGCTGCATCGAACCGAAACCCTTCAATTAAAAGTACAGGCCTCTGAACCTTTCTAAGTTGGCTTAGTAATTCAAGGTTGTTTCTAGACTAATGCTTCCTCCAGTGCTTTAATTGTTCCAGCCGGATTCTAGCCTGTTCTTCATTGTATTCACTATTCGGAAGTTGATCTACAAGTTCATATTCTCCGAATCTTATACTGTGAACATTTGGACCATGATCAATCATGTTATATTCACCGCAAGCATTACATCTGACAATATAAAATGGGTAATTCGTTATCCCAGCTTGTCGCTTAGTAACAAACGTCTCAAGTTTGACTTCACAATTGGTACAGTTTTGAGAAAGGGGCTCAACTTTTTTAATCTTCCCTTTAAGGGCTGAAGTTAGCTTCAGTATGCCATTCATAAAAGAACCATATAGCCACTTATCCAAGTCATCATTAAAGTCGATATCTACAATACCGCCTAATTCAAGGAAGTGATGACCTATGAATTCTTTTTCCTCCGTATCGTATTCCGACTTATTAAATGATGCAATCCCAGCTTTAAGTTCCTTTTTGAGGATAGAAGTCGCTTTATTATTGGCACAGTGTACTATTAGTCGCTCACAGCATTTATTTATAAGATCAGCCATTTTGTGACACTGTTCAGGAGATGATGGATTTAGTCCTCTTCTTTCCCATTCTGAGCTGGTGAACTTCTCTTTCTTTAGAAAACCTTTTAGTTCCTGAATTACATCACTCATGATATGTCAGTTGATTTATTGCCTTTATTGATGAACCAGCCGCAGAATCTGAGATTATGAAAAAGGCCGACAATTGTCGGCCTAAACTGTGGAGAATACCGGATTCGAACCGGTGACCTCTACACTGCCAGTGTAGCGCTCTAGCCAACTGAGCTAATCCCCCGGAGAGAGC
>DIYH01000041.1 GCA_002435755.1 Flammeovirgaceae bacterium UBA6059 | reverse complement strand
GGACTCACTGGAAATGCACTTCCGGTAAGTATTTCAAGCGTTGGCATTATTACAATCCGTAATGACGATGAGGCTAATGTTACGATAGAAGACGTTAGCGCTAAAGAAGATGATGGCCCCATTACACTTACCGCAATACTGGATAATGAGGTAGAAGGAGGCTTTGAAGTCGATGTGGTCAGCATAGATGGTACAGCTACCAGCATGGACGATGATTATACATCTCTATCACAAACATTAGCCTTCGCAGGTACAGCAGGAGAGGCCATCAGTTTTGAACTATCACCTACCTCCGATGACATTGTAGAGCTGTCAGAGACACTGACCATCACTATGGTCAATCTGGATGAGACCAACCTGGATGTGACCATTGATGACCAGGCAATGGTGACATTGGTCAATGATGATACCGCCAGGGTATCCATCACCACGACGATGGACGCCCAGGAGGATGCCACCAATGGACTGCTGACCATTAGCAGTGATAAGCCTATCGATCAGGATGTCGCACTTAGCATCACTGTCACGGGAGATGCAGTAGCAGGAGTCGACTATGAGACACTAGATACAGACTACCTCTTGCCACTGAGAACTACAGAGTTGACCATAACTGTAGTTGTGCTCGACGATAACACAGTAGAGCCAGACGAGACTGT
Organism: Flammeovirgaceae bacterium UBA6059; assembly: GCA_002435755.1. Taxonomy (GTDB): domain Bacteria; phylum Bacteroidota; class Bacteroidia; order Cytophagales; family Cyclobacteriaceae; genus UBA6059. Next base: position 8,635 of record DIYH01000041.1, on the reverse strand, counting down.
CACGGTATCGCTGGACATGATCAGTACGGATGCCGTCATTCGAGGTGCAGATCAACAAGCAGATGTCACGATCATAGACGATGATCACTTACCGGTAATCACAGTGGACCAGACTTTCACTATCGATGAAGATGCCGTGGATGGAGCACCAGTAGGTACGATCGAAGCAACAGACGAAGATGCAGGCACGACCTTCGCAGATTGGACGATAGTATCAGGGAATGATGATGACGTTTTTAGTCTGGATGGTACCAGTGGAGCTATCACTGTTGCTAACAGCACACTCCTGGATTTCGTCAATTCACCGACCTACACGCTTACCGTCACCGTATCAGATGGCACTAATACGAGCGAACCAGCCATGATGACGATAGAAGTGCAAGATGCTTCTGTACCCACAATTACACTGACCAGTGAAGTAGGAGAGATCACGAATCAGTCACCGATTGAGTTTACACTTACAGCAAGTGAAGTGCTGATCGGACTGGAAGCAACAGATATGACAGTCACCAATGGCGCAGTATCCAACTTTAGCACAGCTAATGATATCACCTACACATTTGTGGTAACACCAGGAGCAGACGGCATGGTCCAGGTGTCAGTGGCAGAGGGAGTAGCGGCAGACGCAGCGGGCAATGCGACTTCCGCCACAGCACCGATCATGTTCTTCTATGATGCTACAGCACCAGTGGCCACATTAAGCAGCACAGCTGTTCCATTATCGAAGGAGTCGACCGCTACGGTACAGATTGACTTTCCAGAGATGGTGTCAGGCCTGACAGAGGATGACTTTAGCCTGTCGAATGCACAGATCACGAGCTTAACAGGAGCTGATGCCGCCTATACCCTCGGACTTTCTGTAACCGAAGGCGTAGTAAACCTAACACTACAGCAAGGTGCAGTGACAGATCCGGCAGGCAATGAAAACCCATCAGCATCGATCACATGGGAAGTTGATCTGACCACACCTACCGTGAATGATGTAGAGATAGATGCCCAGGCAGTGAATTCACTCAATGAAGAATCACTCGACATCACAGTAGACGCAGGTGTTGGCACTGAAGGCACATTTACCTATGTAGTGACAGGGTCTAATGGTACAACAGTCGAAGGGACAGGCACATTGGTGAATGGTCAAGCAGTCATCTCGAACATAGACGTCTCCTCACTACCCGACGGCAACTTAGAGATTGAGGTCACGGTGACAGATGAAGCAGGCAATGTGAGTGATCCGGTCACCAGCACGATCAAAAAAGATACAATGCAGGATATCCCACAAGGATTCAGCCCTGATGGAGATGGGATAGGAGACACATGGGTCATACCAGGGATAGAAGACCTGCCCAACAACGTTGTGACGATATTCAACAGGTACGGCACCAAGGTGTGGGAAACCACCAATTATGATAATCAAAGCAATGCCTGGGACAGCCAGGCCAATGTTGATGGCATATTTGGTGCCGCCTCATTGCCAGATGGTACCTACTTCTATGTGATCGAGTTTCCGGGTACGGATATCGATACGAAATCAGGTTTTGTAATACTTAAGCGATAAAGGCCAGCGTAATGAAAATGAAGAGACTAGCAATTGTAATAGTAGTGATGTTTGTTGCGATGGTGGCCCAAGCACAGCAGCAAGTCACGTTTACTCAATATATGTTCAACCCTATGGCCATCAACCCTGGCTACATAGGTAGCCAGGGTCTGATGAATGTCTCAGCACTAGGCAGGTGGCAGTGGACGGGTATAGAAGGAGCCCCACGCACACAGACGCTTGCCATGCATACGGGAGTACCTGACAAAAACATCGGACTGGGACTCCAGATCACCCACGACGAGATCGCAGTGACGAGCCAGACGAGCGTATTCCTGGGCTACTCGTACATGATTCCGGTAGGGCCAGGCGAGCTACGCATGGGAGTACAGGGCGGCTATCAGCGCTTCAACTCTGACCTCACGGACCTATTTGTTATCGGTACCGACCCTAACTTTGCAGAGAGTATCTCCGCCTCACGGCCCAACTTCGGCTTTGGGCTATTCTACTCCACAGACAGATACTATGCAGGGCTATCTGCACCACTTATGCTCAATACGGAGATCAAGAGTGGCGGAGAGACGATCATCACCCAGCGGAGACATTATTTCTTAACAGGCGGCTATCTGTTTAACCTATCGGAAAATGTGAAGATCAAGCCCAACCTGCTGATCAAGGCCGTAGACGGGGCACCACTATCAGTCGACTACAACGTCAATATGCTGTTCAAAGAACTGCTGTGGTTAGGCGTCTCCTACCGCCCACCCGAGTCGATCAACTTCCTGGTAGAGTTCAACATCAATGAGAACCTGAGTGCAGGCTATGCCTACGACTACATCATTGACCCGACACTATCCGACGCAACCACATCATCCCATGAGCTACTGGTGAGCTACCGCTTCCACCTGTTCAAACCCAAAGGAAGCGATGAAATGGCTCAGGTGGGTAGCAGGAGGTATTTTTAGGGAGAAAGATTAGTTGTCTTCAACCTGACCTAAAAATCAAATCGCCACGGTTGGCAAAATCAGCGTTCAACACAAAAACGAGAATAATCATTTTGTTGACGAGATGATTTTTGCACAGTTCTGCCTTCTCTTCGATATGATTGTCACTGATCGATATAAGATAAGGCCATGCAAAATATTGCTGCCTGGTAGAAGATGTCGTCCCTAAATATGCTTTATCGTTTGGGAGATCTTTTCTACATTCATTTTCTTCTTTAGCCGTTCTTTTGCCTTTTCGACGCTTCTGAGACTTATGGCTGTAATACTTGCTATTTCCTTGTTTTTTAAATTCATTTTGATAAAAGCTGCCAGCCTGAGTTCATTGGTGGTCATAGGACCAAAGGCCGATTGTAGTTTATCAAAAAAGGTAGGGTGAACCCCTTCAAAATGAACTTTGAAGTCTTCCCAGCTCGTATCAAAACTGAGCATATCATCAATATCTTTTTTGAAAGAAGCCACCAGTTGACGATCCATATTGTGTCCATCCAATCTTCTTTTCAAGTCAACCAATTTGTTGTTTTTGTTGATCTTCAATGCAATCATAGATGTGATCTGTCTATTCTTATGATTGAGCTCATTTTCGAGTACAGTTTCTCTTGTCTTTATGGCTATGTTCTCTGACTGCATATTGATGAACTTTTGAAACGTCACTGCTGAAAACAAAAGGACTTCCAGAATAAAACAGGCTTGGGCAAAATAATGGCCGATCAAATAATTGATATTGGGGACGTTGTAGGCTATCAGAAAGACCACCACACCTATCGTGAATACAAGGCAGGCAAGAAAAAAGTATTTGATGAGATCATATCCCCTTTTCCACAATATATAGGCACATATCAGGACAGAAAAATAGATGAAAGGTGCGAACAACTGTGACACTAAGTATGCTATTTCATGAAACCCGACAATGTGAAGTACCATCATCGCCGAATGTATGATAAGAACACTAATGAAGATTTTAAAGAATACTGGAAAATGTTGTCTTAAGTCCAGAAAGTCTACGGCATAGATAGAATAAGTCAGGGTGATCAATGGGGGTGGAAGAAGTAGTCTCACCTCACGTTCTAAAGTCAAGTCGGTAAGGACCTCAAAATTGATGAGCATCCCACCGAATATGACTATCCATGTCAAATACCCTAAATTATTTACGGCCAAAAAAAAGTAGTTTCGAGCGGATGTGGTGAAATAAAGTAAGAAGTTCAATGCAGCAATGAATAGCATCATACCTGCCGTGAAGTAGTTGAACGATAAACCCCAGTCGTACCATTTTTTGAACGAGATATCCGTATAACCCACGAAACCCATTCTTATAGAGGATTTTAGTACATTTTTTCCGGATGTTGTATGGTTGATCACATGAAAGTAGTAGTAGTCTCTAGAAAGTGTAGGTATAGTAATTGGGACAATACTGGTTTGATAAAACGGGAAAGCACGATCTGCTACAGGTACCAGATATCCGTTGTTTGCTGATAGCATTTGAGTCGAGTCACTACTTTGGCGATATACCACCACACTATCCATAAAAAAGGTGCTCACCTTTAGCTCAATCGACTCCTTACTTTGATTGATCAATCGGATCCTGAACCAATGTGATTGGCTACTCTGACTGAGTAGGTGTGATTCGTAGGGGACATAACTTTGGGAAGACAGAGGGTCTTTATCATCTGACTGAGAGGTAAATATCTGAAGATGATCTTTAAGATTGATGTAGCCGGTCGAACCCTTATCAATGGTCACTTCATCCGCTGAGACCGGAAGAACGAACGAAAGGAAAATGACGATAATGGTCAGGACATACATTGCTCAAAAATTAGAAGTTTCTTCGATCAATTTCAAAGGTGTTCAACACTTGCACCAAGCCAGAACAGCAGGTCATCGCGGGTCGTATGTAATAATTTGACTATTCCTAGTTATGATCGTTAACGTATTAGCTGGCTAAATCTTCTTTGATGCCTGTTTCTTAAATCTTTGTTTCATCCATTTCAACGGCAATGTCGTGTTTTTGTCGCTACGAATTTTGGTCCAGTGTAGCTATGGAAAGGTATACTTAAGGGGTGTTTCGGATCGTGGTGTATCCGAGAATGATTTACAAGGCTATGGAAGAAAAAGTGGCAAGGCATTTAATCCCACTAACAAGTTTATTGGTGTTCGTTTTAACATGTCTTTTAGTAATGACGGTGAGTACGCACTTGTTTGCTCAGTGTATACCGTCCAGTGTTGTCTTAACAGGTGGCTTTAGCAGTTTTTCAAGCGCAAACCCTACTGGTACAGCTACAATTACTAGTCAATCAGCTATTGGTTCCAACCCTTATTATCTCAAGAGTATCACTTTTGGCCAAGTAACCGGGGATCTTAAACTTGAGATAGCACAAGCATTTAAAACTTCAGTATCTTTAACTTTATCGTCACCTTCTGGTAAGACATTCAGCTTTGATGAAGATGAGGCTGATGTATTACTTGTTACAACTGCCTCTACTGGCGGCACAGTAGAGATAACGAATATAGAATGGTATATACCTACTTGTATTGATAACACCACTCCAGTCATAGCGGCTACTCAAATTTTTAGCATAGACGAAAATGCCGACAATGGCACGGTGATAGGTACTGTAGCAGCTAGCGATGCAGATGATGATGACTTGTCCAACTGGATGATCACTGACGGGAATGACGATGGTATATTTGCCATCGACTCAGAGACAGGCGAACTCACCGTAAGTGACAACACTAGCCTTGATTTTGAAACGAGCAGTAGTCACACCCTGACCGTCACGGTAAGCGATGGTACGGCCACTTCTGCCAGTGAGACAGTCACAGTAGACGTAAATGATCTTGACGAGATTGCTCCGATCATTTCGGTAGACGATCTGATCACTAGCGATCCTAGCCCTGCATTGTCAGGTACGATTGATGATCACACCGCCACTATCAGTATCACAGTGGCTGGTCAGACCCTGGCCGCTGCTAACAATGGCGATGGTACGTGGACACTTGCCGATGATGCATTGAGCATTTTAGTCGAAGGAAGTTACACCATCAGTGCTACGGCAACTGATGATAACGATAACACCAGCAATATGGTGACAGCTACTCTCACAGTCGATCTAACCCCTCCTACCGTCGAGAGTATTACTTTAGTCGACAATCCGTCTTCTATAAGCGATTTGATCTATTATGATATCGCTTTTAGTGAAGCGATCAAAAATGCTTCAATTTTGGATTTTACCGTGAACACGATTGCCGGATCAGGGGCCGGTATTGTTAATTCCATAAGTGCCGATACCGGTCGGGTTATTCGTGTTGAGGTAGGTATTGTCGGTACGTTAAACACAAATCAAGGGGAGTTGAGATTGGATTTTATAGGAGAGGTCGAGGATTTGACTGGTAATATTTTTACCGGCACAGCGCAAGGAGAAGTCTTCCTTACTGAAAAAAGGTATGAAGGCGCCAGCCCAACAAGGTTAATGCTCAAACCAGGTGATGTACCAGCTCAAATACCGTTCAAGCTCAATACTGGTAGCTTGGGACTTTTATTTCCCGGGCTGATCACATTCTATGGTAGTAGTCAACCAGTACAGATGGAAGTAGAAATGGATAATCGTATTGATCATCTCCAGGGTTTTATGACTGATGACAACGCTGAAATAGGCTATACAGCTTCATTTTCAGTGCTCAATCCGACCACCAATCAATATGAATTTGCTGTCAGAGTATCAGGTGTCTGCATAGCGGGTACTGATCATAATTATGAATTGGATAGCTTGGAAAAGCGATTTGCCACTGTAAGATTTATCAGTATGAATGTAGACCAATCCGAAGTTGGGAATATAAATACAACCTCAATGCTGTTCAGGCTTAACCTGACTGCAAGTGGGTTTGTAGCCGGGTTCAATTCGATCGTTACTAACTGGTATTATCTGCTGGATTGCGCTGAACCATTTACAGGCCTTTTGGACTTCCCATTTTCGGTTAATGCCTCAGGAAGGAATTTCGGTAATTCAGGTTATAACTTCGGCAATCTGAACCCACCAGGCTTGAGACGAGAAGATAATACGGACAACTTCTATTTGCAGGCCCAAGATGGCAACTCCTTTTCTATAGCTTCATGTAACGGAGATGAATTTCAGTTAAAGGCCGTAGATGTGGCTTATGACGAAAACCAAAGCGATCTTACTTTTAAAGGGTATAAAAACGGCGATTTGAGAGGAGAGCATCTTTTTGAGAGTGTTTTCGGTAATGGAAGCTGGAGTTCACTGAACCTTAGTAGGATTGATATTTTTGCTGAGGTCGACTCTGTTCTCATTGAAAGTGATCGAGCATTGTCAGAATTCTTTATTGACAATATCTTGTTTGGTGAACCAATAGCACCTAAAATATCAATAAATAACCCCTCGGTCGATGAAAGCACGGTTGGAAATGTAACCTTAAGCTATACCGTTTCTTTATCAGAGCCTGCTCCGGATGGTGGTGTTACGGTTAACTACACAACTTCTGATGGAACAGCCACTTCCGGATTAGACTACACTGCGCTATCAGGTACAGTGACTTTTGAGGCCGGAGAAGTTGCCAAGCCTATTGAAGTTACTGTATTGGGCGAATCGATTGTTGAATCGAATGAGACTATCATTCTTGAGTTAACTGATCCTGTAGGTTTCAACATTGCTATCGAAGATTCTGAAGGAATAGGAGTCATCACCAATGAGGACCAAGCCAGTGTAACTATAGCTGACGTCACTGTAAACGAAGATGACGGAACGGCTGCAGTCGTTCTTATACTTGACAATTCAGTGGATGGTGGTTTTAATGTAGCTGTAAGTACAATAGATGGTACAGCGACTATAGCCGATGCGGATTATGAAGCGATCAACTCTGTTGTTAAGTCATTTTCAGGAACTGCTGACGAATCCGAGACTGTTGTTGTTACCATTGGAAATGACACCAAGTTCGAAAATGATGAAACGTTGACTATCTCTATGGATAATCTAGTGCCGGCCAAGGTAGCTTCCGGTGCTATTGACATTACCGATGAAGCAACAGTTACAATCAATAACGATGACACTGAACCGACAGTGACATTGAGTGTAGATGAGAGCAGCATTGTTGAAAACGGGGGTGAAGCTACACTGACTGCAACTTTATCCAACTTATCTATTAACCCCGTCACAGTGAGTTTGAGCTATTCCGGCACGGCTGTAAGAGGTACAGACTATGATGGTAATGCCAGCAATATGATTACTGTTGAGGCAGGTCAACTCTCAGGAGATGCCATAGTGATCATCACCTCTATTGATGATGGGAATCCCGAGACTAATGAGACTATTGTTGTGGAGGTGACAGGAGTTTCTAATGGCTCAGAAGATGGAGAGCAGCGGCAGACGATCAGCATCCTGGATGATGATACCCCTGGTGTCGCTTTTGCAACAACCTCCTCTTCGGGGGGCGAGGATCAACTATCAACTGAACTCCAGGTAGATATGACTGTCGAAAGCGCTCTTAAAGTAGAGGTCGCCTATACCTTGACTGGTACAGCTACCGGAGGGGGTACAGACTACACCCTAGCGGATGGGATCTTGACCTTCGACCCGGGCAGTACCAGTGAAACCATTACCATCGCTGATATCGTGGATGATGCTATACTGGAAGCCAATGAGACAGTAATAGTGACACTATCAGAACCTATCAACGCCAATTTGGGCACCAATACAGTACACACCTATACCATCAACGATAACGATCGGGCCTCCATCACCATTGACAATATCACCATAGAAGAGGATGCAGATGAGATCCTGATTCCAGTTGTACTGGATAATGCAGTTCAAGGTGGCTTCATTGTAGAAGTTTCCACAGCAGATGGTACGGCACTAGAGGCAGATATGGATTATACTCCACTGGTGAATGAAATGCTCACCTTTATCGGAGATGCCGCGGAGATACAGACCATTGCTCTTACCGGTAGTGCAGATAATAAAGTTGAGCCGGATGAGAACCTGACAGTGAGCCTGTCCAATCTCAGTACTACTCTGCCGGTAGGCATCACAGATGATGCAACAATAACTCTGACTAATGATGACGCAGCAGCTATTATACTGAGCAG